>NZ_JADYUI010000003.1 GCF_021531695.1 Roseburia hominis
CCGTATACCGAACGGTACGTACGGTGGTGTGGGAGGTCGGTAGATAAAATAATTATCTACCTCCTACCCGATTTTTTCCATTAATTTCTGATACTGGTCACTTGTGCCTATTATGGAACACAAAGTTTCTAATGATTTTCTTGTGTCTTCAAAGACAGAACAGATCTGGTTGCTGTAAAATGTAGCCGCTTCTTTTGATAACGATTTGGAATTTCCGGTGGTAAGGTATTTTTCGGCTTCGTCGTAGGCTTTTCGGATGTAATGATTTCTTGCCTTTTTACATTCTGATTTCGAAGTATAAAATTTTCCGAAAGCAGAAGAATTGTAGGTAAGATGGTAATTGTTAATTATCTTTCTGGATTTCAGCTGTTTATGGAAGGCTGTGGCAAGTGGTGTGTGGTTTTCCTGAAAATCGTCATATCCATTGGAAACTGTTGCAGTTTTGGTATCTTTTTCGGAGAAGCCGGCAGTGGAAGGGGCAGGTATTCCGAGAGCAGAACAAATTTTCTGAATACATCCGGGTTGATCGGGAGCAATTGCTTTAACGGCGGCAGCTTCGTTTTCATAGTAGTGCTGCTCAAGCCATCGTAAAAGGTCACCTTTTAAATGATAGCTCATTACTTCTTCTGCATTGAAGTGCTCCTTCAGTTCTTTCATGGTATGGATTTTTGTGTTGTTTAACACCAGTTCCACTTTGCTGTTTTGTTTCATAGGCAAAATCTCCTTTCGATCTTTGAAAAAAATATTTTGTGTTTATCAACTTCTGTAAATATCATACCTTTGTTGCATGACACCGGATGTCAGGGAGGAGAAGGATCTGGAAGCCGGATGTTGGAAAAATGAAGAAAATCCATTGACAAATCGTAAAATCATTATTATGATTTAAATGAAATTCGGCAAAATAATAATATGCCGAAATTTATTTAAATAATTATCATAAATTTGGATATACTGGAATTGAGGTGAGTGAAAATGGCAAAGAATGCGCAGATTTCTAATGAGCAAATGATTATTTCAATACAGGAACTGAAAGATAAAGGTTTTTCATATTATAAAATTAATCAGATGGTTGCTCAGGGAACCTTGATAAAACTGAATAAGAAATATTATGAAAATGCAAATTTTGATGGCGAGGAATCAGATTTTTATTATGCATATGCATTTGTACCAGACGGAGTTGTGTGTCTACTGAGTGCAGCTGTGTATTATAATCTTTCCACTTATCGTCCAGCGGCTATTGATGTCGCTATTCCAAGGAAAGCGAAGGTATCAACACTTCCGGATTGGCCGGAACTGAATGTATGTTACTTTACGGATGATCGATTTGATGTTGGTATTAAAACTGTAGAGAATGGAAATAACAGGTTCCGAATTTATGATATTGAGAAAACAGTTGCGGATATTGTTTCCTATCGAGAAAAAATTGGAATTGAGGAAACAAAGGAAGTTCTTACAACCTATCTGCGTAGGAGTGACCGTAATCTGAACCGATTGCTCAGATACGCAGAGATGCTTAAAGGCGGGGATGTAATGAAAAAATATCTGGAGGTGCTTGTATGACAAATGCGATATCCGTAAAGGATAGATTGAAGAAACAAGCGATAGAAGATGGAAAGACGATGCAGGATAAGCTGCTAACATTCGGTATTGAGAGAACGATATACAGACTATCTGTTTCTCCATACGCTGAAAGATTTACGCTAAAGGGTGGTATATTTTTATATGCTTTATATCACAGAGGTTAAAGAATATCATGGAGTTAATGTTTTTATTATGGGATATTTAGATAGGACAAAAGTCCCAGTATCAATTGATATTGGTTTTGGTGATGTGATATACCCTGAAAGAGTGAAAATGGAATTTCCGGTTCTGCTGGGGAAGATGCAACAAGACAGGGAAGATGGAGAGCATTCATCAAGAAGAAGAAAGTCTTGATTAAGGTTGAGTTCGAAGAAACAATGCAATTGCTACAAGAACTGTTACTTCCAATCGTGAATGCCATTCAGAATGAAAAGTCATTTGAACAGACATGGAATAAAGAAACAAAAAGTTGGACATAAAAGTACATAGATGGAATCGTATAGAGATACATGCTCCTTTGTTTTTTACGAAAATGTAGAACAGGCACCTACGTTAGGTATCTGTTCTATTTCATATAAAACACTTTCCCCTTTGGCGTAAACGGCAGCCGATTTCCTTTCGGAATTAAAAATGCATGTTCTCGTTTTATTTTCAAATCCGGTTCAATGTAACCGTCTGTAATAACAAGGATTGGTCCATTTACAGGAAAGTCTTTTGCTTTTTCCAGTGCGTCTACCCCTGGCTGTAAAACGGTTCCGCCACGTCCGGTAACTTCCACTCTGCCTGCAATTTCTTCCGGTGGAAGATAGCCTGCATCTGTGGCTTTAGCATCGCAGAAAATAAGCCGGACATAGGGCACATCTTTCGAAACGGCGTAGCTTGCAATTGCTCCAAGAGCAAGTCCAATCTGTTTCGTTGACATGGAACCTGATGTATCAATGACAACGCCAAAAGTTCTGCTTGTCAGATCTCTTTTCTGCAATGTGTAGCTTGGTCTTGGAATATCCGGTGTGGCTTCCTGGCGGCGGCTTGGCCTTGCGTAGGTGCGGTGTTTTTCCAGTGGTGGGAACTGTGCGTCAAACCATTCGGCAAGTTCTACTTCCCATGGAATTGGTGGCATGGACAGGGCACGGATTTCTTCAATAAGCCCTGCGGGAATGAATCCCCTGCCTTTGATGATTTGAAAATCCAGTCCTTCACTTGGCATGACTCCAATCTGCATTTCGTTAAGCCAGTCATTGATGACATAATCGCATGCCACATTCCAAAGGTAGGTGTCGCGGCCCTGACAGCGTTTGTGATGGCAGAGACCGGCATGGAGATATTCGTGTGCCAGAACAAATTTCCATTCTTCCTCAGAGAATCCACAGGAAGGGTTTGCATAGATTTCCCCACAGGTAGCATCCACAGCTGCAATCTGGATATGATAGTGATGGCACTTGTCTACATCTTCAATAATTTGAAAGGAAGCAGCCAGTCCACCAAGCAGAGGAAAGTGGGACAGAAACCAATCGGCAGCTCTTGTAACATTTGTATCTTTTTTTTCGTTCCACATGTGTCCACCGGCATTGCTTACCGCATCCTTAACCGAATGGGTAATGGCATAGGAAAATCTGGCGGCAAATGGATTGGATTCATGGTTTTTGTATACAATGGGATGATTCAGTCCAATCATATCGTAATCCTTGTCGGTGTTAAGCCCATAATTTTGCCTCGGCTCGGTTCCTTCTTCTGTCAACAGATATTCATAAATCTTTGTTTCATCATTCATCCGGATTTTTGGATAGCTTAAAGCCGGTTCGGAAACAAGAGGGCTTCCAAAACCGATATCCATAAGAAATCTCGTTATATAAATATCACAGGCTTTGTTCCAGACAGCCGGGAAATATTCCATCGTCTGTGGAATTTTATCGGAATCAAAATGGCCGAATGCCGGATGAAGCAGGCAATGTGCCAGTGCATATGCCCATTCTTCCGCAGTTAGTTTTGTATTGTAGTTGGTATAAATCTGTCCGTTTGCAGTGACGCAGGCGACGCTTCCTCGTTCATTTAAGTGTGATGATTTGGGATAAATATCGCCTTTCAACTGACAAAACAGTGGATGGTCAAGCAGGATGTTGACACCCTGTTCAAGAACGGCATATCCGGCTGGGACGTGTTCATCCCTGTAATAATATTTTCTATGAAAAGTAATCATGTACATTCCCCCATGAAATGATGTTCTTATTGCAGAAACAGCAAGTGCTTCGCCTGATTCTGCATCATTTATTTTCTTACCAGCCGTGGAAGATCACGGATTACTTCCACCATGAACCAGTCCGGAAGTGCGTGCTCATCATCTGCGGCAACTGTCATCTGTGCAATTTCAAAATTTATGACGGAAAGTTCTTTAATCATTCCCTTGGCACGATACACGAAAGAAAGCATATTTCCGGAAATATCCTGCTTGTTTTTCGGCAGTTCTGCGAGAAGCTTTGCACGGAATGACTGTGCCAGGAAGTAGAGTACATCCCGGTCCTCCGGTTTTGCCGGCCACTTGGCTTTTTGTGCAATAATTTCATCCAGCATGTGCTTGTTTTTCAGGTTTTTGGTATAAGCTAAGAACATTCCGGCATGGGAGGGGGAAAGGCATCCATAGGCAAGCATTTTTAAAGTATTTGCCGGGATTTCTTTTTTTCCGGCACCATATTCGGTCAGGGCATCGCTTAACATATGCCAGGAACGTGGTGTGGAAAATGGCTCCTCCGTCTTTGGCGGCTCTGAGAAGAGATCATCCGGTCTCTGGATAATATAATCAATGACCCATGGATGGAGTCCGGCACTTTTGGCCCATTTGATCCACTGTCCGGCATCAGCTTTTAATTGTACATGGAACATGCGGTTTATGAGAGCTGAGGACATGGTCTTTACAATGGCACTATCCTGTGCCCGGTTTCCGGCACCCACCACAATGCTGCCTTCCGGGAGATGATATTCTCCAATTCGTCTTTCATGGATGAGAGAGTAGAACGCTTTCTGCACTTCCTGCGAACAGGCATTTAACTCATCCAGGAAAAGAACATAAGGCTCTTTCCTTGCAATCATTTTTGGCGGGAGAAATTCGGAAGTTTCTCCTTTGATCTGTGGGATTCCTATGATATCTTCCGGTGCGAGCTGGCTTCCGAGAAGGGAGACACACGGGAGTCCGACTTCTGCGGCAAATTGTTCCACGAGAGCAGATTTTCCGATTCCGGGAGCACCCCAGATAAATACCGGTCTTATAGGTGAAACATTTAATAATATTTCTAAAAGGTCACTCTGGGTGACTGTAATTGGTAAATTCATATGATTCCTTTCCTTTTTTCGTTATACTGTTTCCCTAAATTTACTCATTATGAAGATTCTTTCTTTGATAATTATTTGCTGGCTTTATAGTTATAGATTGGATGGATGACCTTATCTATATTTACCGTATCTCCTATCGCATCTTTCATATCCGCAATGTCCCGATAGGCAAATGGTGCCTCATCCAGTGTTTCCCGGCTGATGCAGGAAGAGTAGATTCCTTTCATGGACGCTTTGAATGAGGAAAGTGTATAGTGATTCTTTATATCTTCTCGTTTCATGATTCTTCCGGAACCGTGCGGCGCAGAGTAGTTCCATTCGGTGTTTCCTAGTCCTGTGCCAAGAAGAATTCCATCACGCATGTTGATTGGAATAATCACCTTTTCGCCGGACTGTGCTGAAATCGCTCCTTTTCGAAGCAGAGGTGCGCCAAACTGTTTGATTACTGCTTCTGAAGTATCGATATAATTGTGAATACAGGAATAAGTGTCCATGATTTTCCATTTCATTCCTTTACAGATTTCTGCAATCATAATGTCACGGCTAATACGGGCGTATTCTTGAACAATCGTTAAATCGTGAATATAAAAATCCTTTAGCGTTCCTTCCAGGTAGGTCAATTCGTAAGGAATACTGATATTTTGTGATTTTAAAAGTTTTTGTCCTTCCTTTAAATAATATTCGGTTACCTCTTTTCCCAGATGACGGCTGCCGGAGTGAATAACAAGATAGGTGTTGTTGTCCGTATCCTGATCCACCTCAATAAAATGATTTCCGGCTCCGAGCGTTCCGGCAGACAGCTGGGCTTTATTCACATTGATATGCGCACCGCAATACAGCCTGCCAAAGTCAAAATCAGCAATATACGGGTGCACGTTATTTCTGATGGAAAAGCCGGATGGTACACGTTCCCGGATGAGAGTATCCAGTTTTTGAAATTCTTTTGTTTTACCTTTTATCTGTGCAAGCGTCATGCCGCATCCAATGTCAATTCCAACCACATTTGGCATAATTTTATTTCCGACTGTCATGGTAAGTCCGATTGTGCATACTTTTCCCGGATGTACATCAGGCATAACACGGATACGTGCTCCTTTTGCTGTTTCATTGTCACAAAGCATCTGAAGCTGTGCTTTGGCATAGTTTTCTATAGAATGGTTGTTTGTAGTGAAAATCGTAGCGGAAGTGTATGTTCCGTTTATTGTTGTAGTTCCCATATCTTTGTAATTCCTTTCGTGCTTAAGTCATTAAATAGTCAAATGTGTGTTTCAAATTAGTTTGATTGTAAATGACCGGGATGACAAAATGTGTCATCCTTTGTATGAACTGAAAATGATTTTCACAATGCGAAATCGGACAGTAACGCTTATATAACTTTGTTGCATTTTGCTCATATTATTTCTATAATAGAGTAAGATAGTAAGCAAGATAATAAGCAAGTTGAGAGGCAAAAACATGAGCGAATATACACCACCATTTCAAATAACAAATGAGATTTTAGCATATGTGTCTTCTATTTCCGAAAAGATTAGTAAGAATTGGCAACCAATAATCTTGAAACAAAACCATATCTTAGAAGAAATAATAGTAAGAATCAAAGATATATAAGATGCTAGTACAACGTTTTTAATGGATGAGATAAAAATAATCGGATATCTTAGAAAATGCTCGGTACTGAAAAAGGCATAAGTGCTTTTTTCAGTACCTTTTTGCATTTTGGAAAATAATTCGGGATAATATTTCCTATTAAGAATTATTAATAATTTTCCTATTTTTATTTAAGATATCCCCTTTACAATTAGAACAAGAGAGAAGGAAGGAGAGAAAAGAAATGTGGTTAAAGAACTTTAGAAACAAAAAGCTACAAACACTTTTAATCGGGCTTATGATATCGCTCTGT
This sequence comes from Roseburia hominis, assembly GCF_021531695.1. GTDB lineage: Bacteria > Bacillota > Clostridia > Lachnospirales > Lachnospiraceae > Roseburia_D. The sequence goes on from NZ_JADYUI010000003.1 coordinate 6,806, forward strand.
TCCCTGTTACTTGGGACTTCATTTAATATTTTAGTATCATTGAATGAACCATTAGAGCAGTTGGTAGAGGAATGTCATTCCGCATTTGCCGTGGTTTATCCCTATGCAAAGGAGAATGAGCAGGCGGTGACAACGTTTGCAGAGCGTTTAGAAGCATTAGAGGAAGTAAAAAGCGCTGTGTGTGTACGATTACATTATGTTTCGGAGAAATTGACAAGCGGTAATAAAGAGATAGAGACGTTTACTTATCTGACAGAATATGATCCGGAAATATTTGAAGATATTCGTTGCGTGGAGGGAAACAAACAGGATTTTAAAAATCTAAAAGAAGGAGAATGTGTGGTACCTGCATGTATCAGCGTGGAACATAATTTAAAAATAGGAGATGACTTTACGGTACATATGCCGGATGGAAATATCACTTATACCATAAAAGGAATTTATGCAGATATTTATTCTACTTCAAATGCGTTTTCGAATTATGTTCTGGTAAACCAAATTCCAAAACAGATGTCAACGGAAATGGAAATATGTTTGTATACGAAAGAAGAAGTTACGGAAGAACAGATACTTGATTCTTATGAGACAGCGTATGGAAATGATTTAGAGGGGCAGATGAATACGAAAAGTAATGCGATAGAAAGATCGCTCTTAGCAGTTCGAATTCTTGGAGGAGTTCTTCTGGCAATCGGAGTAATCATGTTGTTTACCTGCTGCTTAATTATTAACTTTGTACTTCGCAGTATTATGACTTCAGATGCAAAGACAATCGCAGTTTATAAAACGATTGGTTATGATAATCATACCATCCGAAGTTTTTATATAAAGTTTTATTTTCTTATTACAACTGTAGGCGTCTTTGCCGGAGTTTTTACTTCTTCTATTGTATCGAATCAGCTTTTAGATGATATGTTTGCAAACATCGGATTAAAGGCGAATGTCCATGTCTGGAAAATAGGGATTATAATTTATGGAATCATTCTGTTTCTGGTGCTTGTTACGATATATCTTGTAACTTCACGCATGCGAAAAATGAAGCCGGTTTATGCATTGGGTGGCATGAGTCCGACAGATACTGCAAAAAAGAAGAACTATAAGGGGGATTATAAAGGAGCATTTTCTCCGTTTGGAATCGCATTAAGGATGATGATGCGTGATAAAAAAGGAGCATTGGGAATATTTATTATTGCGATTATTTCCGTCATTGGGATTAACTTCGGTCTTGTTTCTTTGGATGTTGCACTTAATATGAAAGAAAACAATGATTACTGGCTTGGCATTGATAAAAGCGACATTGTGATTACTGTATCGGATGGAGCAACAGCAGAAGAGATTGAAGAAAAACTGGAAAATGATGCAAACATTCTAAAGACAGTTAGCTGCTGTATGAGTGGAGTTTTAATCGTGGAAAGAGAAAAGAACGGGAAAAATGCCGTTGTATATCCGTTTGTTTATGAAGATTATAACGACGTAGATATGCCGATCGTAAAAGGACGTAATCCTGAAAACGGGGAAGAGATTGCACTGGCAGGGAAAATGGCAGAAACCTTACACAAAGAAGTAGGAGATTATATCCGTCTGAAATTTGGAGATAGTAGTAAAAGCTTTTTAATTACCGGATTATACCAGACCTATTACAATATGGGAGAATCCTGTCGATTAACCAAAGATGCATATGGAAATCTGCCGTTTGCCTATGACACGGTGTCAGTATATCTAAAGGACAACGGAGACATTCCGGGTGAAGTAGCGCGAATTGAAAAAATTGTCGGAGGAAGTGGGAAAGTCCTTCCAAGGACAGAACAATTTGCATCCATTATGGAAATGATTTCAAAGCCACAGGAAAGTGCCATACCGGCGGTTGTCGTAATGGTGCTGATTATCGGAAGTATCAATATTTTTTGTATCATTATGTTAAAGAATCAAAAAGAGAAGAAGATAAACAGTATCTATAAATGCTTAGGATATACGTCAGCTCATTTAATGGCTGCAAATGTCTGCTTTGTGAGCTTACTGGCATTTTTCAGTATTATCGTAGCAGTTCCGCTTTTGCTGTATTTCTATCCGGGCATTATGAAACTCACACTCGGAGCCATGTTTGGACTTCTGGAATACAGGGTTGAGTATCATCTGATGCATATCTTTATCGAAAATGTAATCATATTTGGCATATTTCTTATCAGTACATTCCTTTCCTGCGGAGGAATACGTAAAATAAATGTAAGAGATCTGGTCATTGAGTAGAAAAATAAAGGAGAATACCATGAAAAATAGAGAAAAAAACAGTATCATTCGTACCGAAGTTCTGTGCAAAAGCTTTTTAGGTGACGGAGAAGTAAATAACATTATTAAAAATCTTGATTTAGAAATTTATGAAGGTGATTTTACGGTTATTATGGGAAGCTCCGGTTCCGGAAAATCTACGCTTTTGTATTCTTTAAGCGGAATGGATCAGGTTACAACCGGAAAAGTCATATTAGATGGCGAGGATATTACAAAAATGAGCGAACGGAAAATGGCAGGTTTCCGAAAAGAAAAGATCGGGTTTGTTTTTCAGGGAATTAACCTGATTCCAAACCTGAATGTGTACGAAAACATTTTAAGTCCGACCTATAAAACCGGAAGAAATAAAAAAGAGATTGAACAAGAGATAGAAAGCATGTTGGAGAGATTTGATATGTCAAATCAGAAAAAGAAATTTCCGACACAGCTTTCGGGCGGACAGCGTCAGAGAATTGCAATCTGTAGAGCATTAATTAATCATCCGAAGATTTTGTTCGCAGATGAACCGACCGGTGCATTAAATTCTTCCCAGGGACAACATGTACTGGATGTTTTTTCTGAAATTCATAAGGATGGCCAGTCTGTGGTTATGGTAACACATGACTTAAAGGCAGCCTGCAGAGGCACCCGTATTTTATTTTTGCAGGATGGAAGAATTGACGGAGAGTTACAACTTGGGGAATATCATAAGGAAGAAGAAAAAGAAAGAGAAGAACAGTTATATCATTTTTTACAGGAACGAGGCTGGTAGAGAATTGAAAAAAAGCAGAAAATAATTTATACTAAGAAAAAACCAATGGAGTGATGGAAATGTCACAAAAGATACTGATTATTGAAGATGAAAAGGAACTGGCAGATATTTTGGGAGAATATCTTAAGGTAGAGGGATTTGAAGTAAAAATCTGCAATGACGGTAAGACCGGATTAGAGTATTTTAAAAAAGAGCAGACGAGTCTGGTATTGCTTGATATTATGCTTCCACTCATGGATGGAATTACAGTTTGCCGTGAAATTCGCAGTGTTTCCGATGTGCCGGTTATTATGGTTTCTGCAAAAAGCGGTGAGATGGATAAAGTAGTGTCACTTGGCATTGGTGCAGATGACTATGTAACAAAGCCCTTCAGTCCGTTGGAACTGGTTGCCAGAGTAAAAGCCCAGCTTCGAAGATATCAGGGAACAGCGAAAAAGGAGAAAGATACTTCAATGGATCGCATCTGTGTCGGCGTATTATCTCTGGTTCCGGACAGCTACGAAGCATATATCGAGGAGAACAGTCTTAATTTGACAACCAAAGAATTCGAAATTCTCCTTTTGTTTGCAAAAAATCCGGGGCAGGTGTTCTCAAAGAGTCAGATTTACGAACAGGTCTGGGGATATCAGGGAGTCTGCGATGATAATAGCGTCACGGTTTATATTAACCGTATCCGTGAAAAGTTAAAGAACAGAGGCTGCAATTACATAAAAACCATATGGGGAGCCGGATATAAACTGGCAGTTGAGGCGTAAGCAGGGGGCAAAAAGAAAGAGGCATGAGTATAGAAAAAAGAAAGAAAAAAATCAGACAATGGAATCAGATAACGGCTGTTTTTGCGACAGTCGTTATTTTGCTGTCGGCTTGCATTAGTGTGACCCGTTTTCAAAAGATAGACATAAGGACCTATGAGAATGAGGTACGAGTGCTTGTGGCAGAGCATAATGCCGAAGTGGAGAAAGGAAACTATGAAGCGTGGAAGTATCCCTATCTGGTATGTGATTTAACGGGGCGCGTTCTTTATGCAGATACAGCATTTGCTGTAAAATGCGGTGACATAGTGAATGTACAAGAAGAACTTGGTATGGATAAAAGCTTTGCGATAAGTAATGACGGTATGGTAAAAAAAAGTTTTGTACTAAAAAGTAATGGAAGTGTAAATGGCTTTGCAATCTATCTTATTCCTAAAGAGGCAATTACGGGAGCAGACTATAATCAAAAATTAATCTGGTGTGCGATTCCTGCCTGTGCAGGTGTAATCGCAGGTGTTTTGTTGCTTTGTGGAAGACTGCTTTACTGCAATAAGCGTGTACTTGCACCGATTGGAGAAATTGCGACTTCGGCGCAGCAGATACTACGAGGAAATTATGAATATGAATTCCGGAGAATCTTTAATCGTAGCGTGAATGCCGATGAAGTTGGAGAACTGACTTATTCCTTTGAATTGATGCGGGATGAACTAAAAGCAAAGCAAATGAAAGAAGAAGAACTAAAAAAGGCACAGCAGGAATTGATCTCCTGTATTTCACATGATTTGAAAACACCGATATCCACGATCAAAGCCTATGCGGAAGGCATGCGGGATGGAATTGCAAAGGATGAAGCCGCAAGAGTGGCTTATACCCGGATTATCATAGAAAAAACGGATTTATTGATTGACATGATTGAAGAACTGCTTCAGTTTTCCAATGCCCAGTTAAACCAGTTAGAAATTTGCCGGAAGGAAATTTACTTTACCGGTTTTTTTAAGAGGGCAATGAAAGAAATTGAAGGCTATGTAAGGCAGCAAAAGATGGATTTTTCCTTTTCTTTGGATATGGAAGAGCGGATTGTTTCTATCGATGAGAAAAGAATACTTGAAGTGTTATATAATCTGGTTGAAAACAGCTTGAAATACCGGAAAGAGAATGGGATAATTAAGATTATTGCAAGTCGCGAAGGGGATGAAGTGTTGATTCGCGTGCTGGATAACGGAATCGGAATAAACAGTGATGATATCCCATATGTGTTTGATAAGTTTTACCGGGCAGAGAAATCCCGCAGCTCCAGTATACCTGGAAGCGGTCTTGGATTGTCTATTTGTAAGTATATTGTGGAAAATCACGGAGGGACGATTTACTGCAAAAGCCAGAAGGAGAAGGGGTGTGAAATAGGTTTTACGATTTGCTGATAAACAAAGAATGGAAAAGTACAAGGAGAGTTTATGCTATGAAAATGAAGAAAAACATAAAATTGAGTATGATTTATCTGACCGGGACGATATTGCAAATGGGTTTGGTATGCGGCATAAAAATTCTTTTGGAGAAAAGAAATATTTCATATCCGGAAATGTGCAGCCTTCTGTTTTTGGCTTTTGGCGGTACGTCTTCTGCAATATGGGGAATAATAATAGCAAAAAAATCAGGAAAAGTAGAGAGATATTCTGACATTTTAAAGGATTATTTCAGTGTAAAACAGCCATTAAAGTTATATGGGCTTGTAGTGATGTTTTTACTGATTGTATTTGGAATACAAATATTCACCGGGAAAACTGTAGATGGAGTCATGTGGTACACATTTCCCATTCTTTTTGTGCAGGCAATCGTATTTGGCGGAATTGAAGAAATCGGGTGGCGATACACCTTTCAGCCATTATTAGAAGAAAGTATTCCGTATGAAGTTGCATCTCTTGTCACCTTTTTGTGCTGGGGAACATGGCACTATATGTATTTCTACATAACAGATACGATTTCCTTAATCAGTCATGATACGTTTCTCATCGGATTGTTAGGGAGCTGCTTTATTTTGGGTGCGATTTACAAAAAAAGCCAAAGTCTGTGGCTGTGTGTATGTTATCACTGCCTCTTAAATGTGCTTTCACAGACGTTTACAGGAAATGATCTTTTAATGACACTTCTGTGTAATGGAATAGATATTTTTCTTGCGATTGCGTTGGTAAAAAGAGAGCCGGAAACAGCATAGAGAGAAATTCCTCGAAATTTCCTATACAACAAAAAAGAACTGTCAAATGACAGTTCTTTTAAAATTACTAAGCTCTTTCTACTTTTCCGGATCTCAAACAGGAAGTACATACATAAAGTGTTTTTGGAGTTCCGTTTACTTTACATTTTACAGATTTGATGTTTGATTTCCACATTCTATTAGATCTTCTATGAGAATGGCTCACATTGTTACCAAAATGAGCGCCTTTTCCGCAAATTGCACATTTTGCCATCGATAGCACCTCCTTGGAATTTACTTAGCCTATATCACTTAGGCTCACAACGTATTTATAATAACAGAAACCAATTTGGATTGCAAGGAAAAATTTGAAATTTTTATAAATAATCAAATTATAGTTTCATTTTTGGCAGAAACGGGGTATAATATATTTTATGCTAGATTTCGTGTGCATAGAGATCGAAATCAGTAAAGAGATATGGAGGGCAAGATATGAGAGGACAAATGGAAACTCAATATGGAAAAATTATAATAGATCCTGAAGTAATCGCTACCTATGCAGGCTCCGTTGCAGTAGAGTGCTTTGGAATTGTCGGCATGGCTGCTGTAAATATGAAAGACGGTCTTGTAAAGTTATTAAAGAAAGATTATCTTACACATGGTATCAATGTCACTGTAAATGCAGATAATAAAATTACAATTGATTTTCATGTAATCATTTCTTATGGTGTAAGTATCAGTACAGTATCTGACAACTTAATTGAGACAGTAAAATATAAAGTAGAAGAATTTACGGGAATGGAGATTGAGAAGATCAATATTTTCGTGGAAGGCGTCAGAGTAATTGATTAAGGAGGATTAGAAATTGGAAATCAATACGATAGATGCTTCGGTTTTTGCTAAAATGTTTTTGGCCGGAGCAAAGAATCTGGATGCAAAAAAAGAATGGATTAATGAATTAAATGTATTCCCGGTACCGGATGGTGATACCGGAACGAATATGTCCATGACGATCATGTCTGCAGCAAAAGAGGTAAGTGCGTTGGAAAATCCGGACATGAAATCTCTTGCAAAGGCAATCTCTTCCGGTTCTCTTCGCGGAGCCAGAGGAAATTCCGGTGTTATTTTATCCCAGTTGTTCCGAGGATTTACGAAGGTAATTGTAGAATATGATACAATTGATGTCGTTGTTTTATGTGATGCCATCCAAAAGGCTGTAGAGACAGCATATAAGGCAGTTATGAAGCCGAAAGAAGGAACGATACTTACCGTTGCCAAAGGTGCTTCGGATAAAGCATTGGAACTGGTAGATACGACGGATGATTTAGTATATTTTATGGATGAAGTGATTAAAGAGGCAGAGCGTGTCTTGGAAAAAACACCGGATATGCTTCCTGTATTAAAGCAGGCAGGTGTTGTCGATTCCGGCGGACAGGGACTGGTTCAGGTATTAAAGGGTGCTTTTGACTCTCTACTTGGAAAAGAGATTGATTATACCATCGAAGGTGTTACGGATTCCGGGAAAACTTCGGCTGCATCTACATCGAATTCTTATATTGATGCGCAGGCAAATCAGGAGATCAAGTTTGCTTACTGTACACAGTTTTTAATCATGTTAGATAAACCGTTTAACAGCAAGAAAGAGAATGAGTTCAAGTCTTATCTTGAGACAATCGGAGATTCTATCGTAGTCGTTGCCGATGATGAAATCGTAAAGGTGCATGTACATACGAATGATCCAGGTATGGCAATGCAAAAGGGACTTACTTACGGAAGTCTGACGACGATTATCATTGAAAATATGAAGTTAGAACGCGACGAAAAGGTCTCTGCAATGAAGGAAAAAGAGATGCAGTCTGTTTCTGCTACGGAAGAAAAGCAGGAAGAGATGAAAGAAGAACCAAAGGAAACCGGTTTTATTTCTGTATCCATTGGAGAGGGAATCGGAGAAATTTTTAAGGGACTTGGCGTGGATTATATTATCGAAGGCGGTCAGACAATGAATCCGAGTACAGAGGATATGTTAAATGCCATTGATAAGGTGAATGCGAAAAATATCTTTATTTTACCAAATAATAAGAATATTATTCTTGCTGCAAATCAGGCAGTTTCTCTGGTAGAGGATAAAAATATTTTTGTCATACCGACAAAGACCGTTCCGCAGGGAATTACGGCACTTATTAATTATATTCCGGAATCTTCTGCCGAAGAAAATGCAGAGCGAATGACAGAAGAACTTGATACGGTAAAAACCGGTCAGGTCACTTATGCGGTAAGAGATACCATGATTGATGATAAGGAGATTCATCAGGGCGACTACATGGGAATCGGTGACAAAACAATTCTTTCTGTCGGAAAAGACATGGAAACGGTTACCAGAGAAATGGTTTCAGAGATGATTGATGAAGAATCTGCTATCGTCTGCATTTATTATGGAGAAGAAGCCTCCGAAGAAGATGCAAATAAACTGGCAGAAGATATTGAAGAAGATTATCCTGATGTTGAGGTGGAAGTTCACTTTGGTGGACAGCCGATTTATTACTATGTCATTTCCGTAGAATAAGAATGAACCAAAAGCTCGAAATAGATAAACAGAACGGGACTATGCATCCGGATAAGATTTGTGATAGGAGCAATTTATGGAGTTAAATTCACCCATTCGGGCATTAAAAGGTATCGGCGAAAAGACGGAACAATTGTTTCACAAGATAGGAGTATACACGATTCGTGATATACTCCTTTATTATCCCAGAGATTATGTGAAATTTCCGGCAGCGAAGGACGTAAATGAGGTAACACTCGGTGAGACTGCCGCTGTATTTGTACGCTTAAAACGGGCACCGCTTGTAAAAAAAACCAGACGTATGATGGTTACAACTGCATTTGCAGAGGCAGGCGTTGTCAGAATGCAGTTTGTCTGGTTCCGGATGCCTTACATAAAAAACATGCTGACACCCGGAAGTGTCTTTGTATTATATGGAAAAGTCATTACAAAGAACAATATTCTTACCATGGAACAGCCGAAAATTTATACATTGGAACAGTATCGTTCCCTGGAAAATCAGTTGTTACCCATCTATTCGTTGTCCTTTGGGCTTACGAATCATGCAGTGAAAAAAGCAGTCACACAGGCATTAGAGGAAAAGCAGCTGTTTTCGGAATATCTTCCTGCTGAAATAAGGAAAAAATATGATTTCATTCCTTATGAGGAAGCATTAAGACAGATTCACTTTCCTGACAGTATGGAAAATTTAATTACAGCACGAAGACGTCTGGTTTTTGATGAATTCTTTTTCTTTTTGTTAAATATGCGAATGCAAAAAGAAATTACACAAAAAGAGAAGAATCCGTTTACCTTTTTGGATGATTCTTTTGTGAAAGATTTAACAAAAAAATTGCCTTATCCCTTGACAAATGCGCAAAAAAATACATTAGAGGAAATCCAGACGGATTTATTTTCGCCGTATGTGATGCAGCGACTGATTCAGGGAGATGTCGGCTCCGGTAAGACCATTGTTGCTTTTCTTGCGATGGCAGAAGTTTCACACAGCGGTTATCAGTCGGCAATCATGGCACCGACCGAAGTACTTGCAAGACAGCATTATGAGACATTCAAGGAAAATTGCGAGAGGTTTGGTCTTAGCATTCCAATAATTCTTTTGACCGGTTCTTTGACGGCAAAGCAGAAAAGAGAGGCATATGAAAAGATTGCACTTTACAAAAATGCAATGATTATCGGAACGAATGCCTTGATTCAGGAAAAAGTAATTTATCAGAATCTTGCCCTTGTGATTACGGATGAGCAACATCGCTTTGGGGTAAAGCAGAGGGAAGCCTTTTCGGAAAAAGGAATCCATCCGCATATTCTGGTGATGAGTGCAACACCGATTCCAAGAACGCTTGCGCTTATTTTATATGGAGATCTGGATATTTCTGTGATGAATGAAGTTCCGGCAAAACGTCTTCCGATTAAAAACTGTGTCGTAAGTACCGCATATCGTCCGAAAGCTTACAATTTCATTCAAAATGAGGTTGCAAAGAACCATCAGGCATACATTATCTGCCCGCTTGTGGAATCCAGTGAGAATCTGGACTGTGAAAATGTAGTAGATTATACGGAGAAGCTAAAAAATGAACTGGATGAGCGGATTCAGGTTGCCTGCCTGCATGGAAAAATGAAAGCAGAAGAGAAGAATAAGCTGATGGAACAGTTTTTAAATAATGAAATCCAGGTTTTAGTTTCCACAACGGTCATTGAAGTCGGAGTGAACGTGCCAAATGCAACGGTGATGATGATTGAGAATGCAGAGCGTTTCGGTCTTGCACAGCTTCATCAGTTGAGAGGACGGGTAGGACGTGGAGATGCACAGTCTTATTGTATTATGATCAATGGTTCAAATAGTAAGCAGGCTGAAAAAAGGCTTTCGATTTTAAATCATTCCAATGACGGATTTTTTATTGCAAGTGAAGATTTGAAGCTTCGTGGTCCGGGAGATTTTTTCGGAATCAGGCAAAGTGGGGATATGCAGTTTAAACTCGGTGATATTTATCAGGATGCAGACTTGTTACAGAAAGCCTCTGAACTTTGTGATGAATTATTAGAAGAAGATGCCGCGTTTTCTTCAGAAAAAAATGCCGGTTTAAAGAAAAGACTGGAAAGCTATCAGAAAGAACAGTTTCAAAAATTGAATCTTTAGCCCGAATTATTCACTTGGCGGGTGGTGAATAATTCGGGTTTCGTACATTTCAAAAAACGCTGCGGCGAAAACTTTCTCCAAGTTCTTGCTACAGCGTTTTTTGTTTGCGAGGAAGGCGAAAATTAAGCTAAGCTTTTACTAAGCCTCTTTGCCTGCCATCTGTTTTTCCTGGGCTTCGATCATTTTTTTGACCATATAGCCTCCGACGGAACCATTCTGACGGGAGGTTAAATCACCGTTATAACCATCAGAAAGTGGAACTCCTAATTCACTGGCAACTTCATACTTAAAACGATTCAGCGCACTCTTTGCTTCCGGTACAGCAGCTTTGTTAGATGATGTCATATCAAATTTCCTCCTTGTTGTTTGAATGGATTGTAACACTTGTTTGTTACAAGACTAGTATGTGACAAAATCCGCAGAATAAACTGGGAGTATTTTCGCAAAGAGGAAACGATTCACGAAAAATATGTCAAAAATTATTCAATGAAAGTGATATCTGAAATATCCGGAATGGAAACCATAGAATAATTCGTGTGATAAATCACAAATCCCGGTGCGGCACCATTTGGTTTTTTTACATTTTTCTTCTCCAGATAATCAATCTCGACCTTTGGTGTCTCACGGCCTTTCGAATAAAAAGCGGCAAGTCTTCCTGCTTCTTCAAATGTGCGATCCGGTAATTCATCCCCATTCGTTTTTACGATAACATGGGAACCCGGCATTTTTTTGGCATGGAACCACCAGTCATTCCCAACGGCAAATTTAAAGGTCAGTTCATCATTCTGATAATTGTTTTTCCCGACATAAATATGATATCCATCGGAAGAAATGTAATGAAATGGCTTACTTTTACTTTTTTTCTTTTTCTCATTACCTTTCTTTTTGATGTATCCAAAAGCAATCAATTCTTCTTTGATTTCCAATAAATCATCCTCTGCAACCGCAATATCAAGGGCAGTGGCAATGGATTCCAGATGTGAAATTTCTTTTTCGGTTTCTTTGGTAAGCTCGGTTAATGCGAGATAAGTACGTTTTAATTTACTGTATTTGTCAAAATATTTTTTTGCATTGTCAATTGGCGCAAGCGTAGGATCAAGCGGAACCGTCATCATTTCATTCGTATAATAATTTAACGCTTCAAAGCTCTTGCTGCCTTCTTTTACCTGATATCCATAGGTTGTGATTAGTTCCCCGTAAACTTTGTATTTTTCTCTTTTTTCCGTATCTTTTAACTGCTTTACCTGAAGATCATATTTCTTGCGTTCCCGTTCCAATGCAGTATTTACGATTCTTCGCAAGTCAAATGATTTCTGGCGGATTCTGGTATAATCGTTCTTTTTCGCATAATATTCTTCCAGTACCGTAGAAATCGAATCATAGTCGGTAGTAGTCGCATCACTGTATTCAGATAAATGAAAGGAAGAAAATTCAACCGGTTCTTTTCCCTTCGTGACAATATTTGGCGTAAACTTTCCTTCTTTCACATCATCCATGAGCCAGAGAAAATTGTTGCAAAGATGTAACTTTTCTTCTTCGGATAAAGCGTCACAGGAAGCATCTCCATCAATTGAAGCACGGTGACAGATTTCGTTGGCAATGACAGGACTGATTCCGGTATATGTCGTATAGATTGCCTTAAAAACTGGAAGAGGTTTACATAATACATGAGAAAGAAAGAATTCCTTCGTGGTAGAAAGCGGGTCGAATTTTTCCTGGGTCTTAGGGATGAAATAGGTCCGGCCCGGCAATACTTCACGCACAGAACTTACCTGCGCGGAAATATGCTTGATACTGTCAATAATCATACCTTTGTCGTCACAGAAAATAATATTACTGTGTTTACCCATGATTTCAACCGTCAGTGTCTTTTTACATAAATCACCAAGCTCGTTTAAATGTTCAATCTCAAAATGGATGATACGCTCTAATTCCGGCTGGTAAATTTTAGTGATACGCCCGTTGGCAATGTGCTTTCTGAGCAGCATGCAGAAATTTGGAGCCGTCATCGGACTTGGTTTATTATTTTCGGTTAAATAAATAAGCGGAAGAGAGGCACTTGCTGATAAAAGCAGGCGTTTCTGTCCATTTGTTCCTTTTAAGGTGAATAAAAGCTCATCATTTTCCGGCTGAGCGATTTTACTGATTCTTGTATTTAAAATCTGTTCCTTTAATTCTTTTACGAGATTTGCAATGACAATTCCGTCAAAAGCCATAAAAATTCCTCCAATCATCTTGTGATGTTGCGGACTTTATTATACACGAAAAGAAAAGGATAATCCAGAATAAGTGAAGAATTGTCACAAAAAAAGTGAATAAAAAATTGACGAATACGATTTTATCATCTATAATAAAAACAATTATGCGTGGAAGCATAAAACCGAAAGAATTCGAGGTGAATACGATGATAAAGAGCATGACGGGATTTGGCAGAAGCGAGATTTTAGAGAACAACAGGAAATTTACCGTAGAGATAAAATCCGTAAATCATCGTTATTTGGATATAAATATTAAGATGCCGAAAAAATTAAATGTCTTTGAGAGTGCCATTCGTAATTTCCTAAAGGAGCATATGGAGCGTGGCAAGGTAGATGTATACATTACTTATGAGGATTATACGGAAAATAATTTTGCCATACAGTACAATGAAGCAGTGGCAGCTGAATATCTTTCCCATCTGAATCATATGGCAGACAAATTCGGTCTTGAGAATGACATTAAAGTCAGCACGCTTTCCCGCTATCCTGAGGTTTTTACCCTGGAAGAACAGAAAGTAGACGAGAAAGAAATCGGTGCACTTTTAATGAGGGCAATGGAGCCTGCCATGGAGCAGTTTACAGAATCCCGTATCAAAGAAGGAGAGCATCTTAAGAATGATTTATTGGAAAAATTAGATGTGATGCTTACTTATGTGCAATTTATTGAGGAACGTTCTCCTCTTATCATGCATGACTATAAAGAAAAATTGGAAGCAAAGATTGCAGAACTTTTAGGGGACAATCAGATTGATGAGAGCCGGATTGCAACAGAAGTCACAATATTTTCGGATAAGATCTGTGTGGATGAAGAGGTCGTAAGGCTTAGAAGCCATATCAAGAGTACAAGAGACGTGCTCACGGACGGAGGCTGCGTCGGACGCAAGCTTGATTTTATTGCGCAGGAGTTAAACCGCGAAGCAAATACGATTTTATCAAAAGCAAACGATCTTGCAATTTCGGATGTTGGCATTGAACTTAAGACAGACATTGAAAAAATCAGGGAACAGATTCAGAATATAGAATAGAGGAAAGCTATGGCAAAACTTATCAATGTTGGATTTGGGAATGTAGTCAATTCGGATAAGATTGTATCCATCATTTCTTCTGATTCCGCACCGGCAAAACGTCTGGTTCAAAATGCAAAAGAAGAGGGACGTTTAGTAGATGCCACACAGGGCAGACGAACCAGAGGAATAATCTTAACGGATGGAAATAAAGTGATTTTATCTGCGTTACAACCGGATACCTTAGCCGGTCGTTTTAACGGCAGAGAAATGGAAACAGAGGAATAAAAGATGAAGAAAAAAGGAATTTTAAGCGTTGTTTCCGGTTTTTCCGGTTCCGGCAAAGGAACCATTATGAAGGAATTACTGAAAAATTATAAAGATCAGTATGCCCTGTCGATTTCCGCGACAACGAGAAAACCGCGCGTCGGGGAGGTGGAAGGCAGAGAATATTTCTTTAAAACACCGGAAGAATTCGAGTCCATGATTGAGAATAACCAGTTAATCGAATATGCCTGCTATGTTGGCAATTATTACGGTACCCCGAGAGCTTATGTGGAAGAAATGTTAGAAAAAGGAAAAGACGTTATCTTAGAGATTGAGATTCAGGGAGCATTAAAAGTAAAAGAAAAATTTCCGGACACTTTGCTTTTATTTATTTCACCGCCATCTGCAGAAGTTTTAAAAGAACGTCTCATCGGACGGGGCACAGAGGACATGGATACGATAAACAAACGTCTTTCCAGAGCATTTGAAGAATCCCTCGGTGTAGAAAATTATGATTATTTTGTGATCAATGATGACCTTGCCACCTGTGTAAAGGAGGTTCATTCTTTAATTCAGAATGAGAAGTCACGTGCATCACGTAATATAAATTACATCAACCATATCAGAGAAGAACTCAAAGGTTTTTCGAAAGGAGAATAAATTATGATACATCCATCTTATGTAGAACTTATGAAAGTAGTAAACCATGACGTTACAATCGGGGAAGAACCGGTGGTAAACAGCCGTTATTCCATTGTAATCGCAACGGCAAAGCGTGCGAGACAGCTCATTGCAGGAGATGAGCCTTTGGTTCCTCACGCAGAAGGAAGAAAACCTTTATCTGTTGCCGTAGAAGAATTATATACCGGCAAAGTAAAAATTCTTAGTGAGGATGAAGAAAATAAAGAAGAAGTGTAATAACAAGGGGTGCCAGACTTTCCCAGGCACCCTTTTCAAAATATGGAGGTTTTCATGAAACTGCTTTTCGTTTCACTTGGCTGCGACAAGAATCTGGTAGACACAGAAGTTATGCTGGGTATGCTTGAGGCGGCAAAAATTGAAATAACCGATGATGAGAATGAAGCAGATATTATTGTGGTCAATACCTGCTGCTTTATTAATGATGCGAAAGAAGAAAGCGTCAACACCATCCTTGAGATGGCAAATTTAAAAACAACTGCAAAATGCAAGGCACTTTTAGTGACCGGATGTCTGGCACAGCGTTACCAGAAGGAAATCGAAGAAGAGATTCCTGAGGTGGATGCGGTACTTGGCACAAATTCCTATGATGATATTTTAAATGCAATCAATCAGGCACTTGCCGGAAAGCATTATGAGAATTTCAAGGCTTTAAGCGGACTTCCGAAGGTCGATACAAAGCGTGTCCTTACGACAGGTGGTCATTATGCGTACCTTAAAATCGCCGAGGGTTGTGACAAGCACTGTACGTATTGTATTATTCCGTCGATTCGCGGAAATTACAGAAGTGTTCCGATGGAGGAACTGATTGCCCAGGCAAAGGAACTGGCAGAAAGTGGCGTAAAAGAGCTTATTCTGGTTGCACAGGAGACAACACTTTATGGTGTGGATCTTTATGGCGAAAAATCATTGCATAAACTTTTGGATGAATTAAATAAGATTTCCGGCATTTACTGGATTCGTATTTTATATTGTTATCCGGAAGAAATTTATGATGAACTGATTGCGTCAATCAAACGCAATGAGAAGGTGTGTCACTATTTAGATATGCCGATTCAGCATGCGAATGATACCATTTTAAAGCGAATGGGAAGAAGAACCAATAAAGAAGACCTGATACGGATTATCGGGAAATTAAGAAAAGAGATTCCTGACATTGCACTTCGTACCACTTTAATCTGCGGATTTCCGGGAGAGACCGAAGAACAGCATGAGGAATTGATGCAGTTCGTAAATGACATGGAATTTGAGCGTCTCGGTGCTTTTACTTATTCACCGGAAGAAGGAACACCGGCTGCTAATTTCCCGGATCAGGTTTTGGAAGAAAGAAAGCTTGACTGGAAAGATGATGTAATGGAGTTAGAGCAGGAAATCATCTTTGAGCAGAATGAAACGATGACAGGAAAAGAAGTGTGGGCGTTTGTCGAAGGAAAAGTAGCAGATGAAAATGCCTATGTCGGAAGAACGTATCGGGATGCACCTGGCGTAGACGGCTATATTTTTATCAATACGGAAGAAGAATTAATGTCCGGCGCATTCGTAAAAGTCAAAGTGACAGGTGCTTATGAATATGATTTGATAGGAGAGATAGTAGAATGAATTTACCAAACAAATTAACGATATTTCGTGTAATTTTAATTCCGTTTTTTGTATTTTTTGTACTGACACCTTATTTTCCGGAATATGGAAAGTATATTGCAGTTGCTATCTTTATCATAGCAAGCCTTACGGACTTACTGGATGGAAAAATAGCAAGAAAATATAACTTAGTCACAAACTTTGGGAAGTTCATGGATCCTCTGGCAGACAAGCTTTTAGTATGCTCTGCTTTAATTTGCCTTGTCTCAACTGGAAAGCTTCCTGCATGGATTGTGATTATTATCATAAGTCGTGAGTTTATTATCAGCGGGTTCCGCCTGATTGCTTCCGACAATGGAATTGTCATTGCTGCCGGTTACTGGGGCAAGTTTAAAACTACGTTTCAGATGCTTATGGTTATTGTGCTAATTTTAGATATCGGTACACCGTTTTTTGATATGCTCGGACTGATTCTTACTTATGTTGCACTGGCATTAACCATCATCTCTTTGTTTGATTATCTGATTCGTAACAAAGATGTATTAAAGGAGCAGAAATAATGACATTGGAAGAGGAAGTTGTTTCCCTGTTAAAAAAATATCAATATACGATTACCACGGCAGAATCCTGTACCGGGGGACTGATTGCAGGGACACTTATTAATGTTCCAGGAGTATCTTCTTTTCTAAAAGAAGCTTATATTACTTATTCGGATGAAGCAAAAGAAAAGCTGCTTGGAGTAAAAAAAGAGATTATTGATGAATTTACGGTAGTGAGTGCCGAAACGGCAGAAGCAATGGCAGTTGGCGGAGCAAATGCTGCGAATACTGATATTTGCATATCTGCAACCGGAATTGCAGGACCGGATGGCGGTTCTAAAGAGCAGCCGGTCGGTCTCGTATATCTTGGCTGCTTTTGTAAAGGACATGTCAGGACAAGACGGTTTGTCTTTGACGGAGACAGACAACTGGTGCGAAAATTGGCCGTAAAAGAGGCGTTACTTTTTATAAAAGAAATGATTTTAGATGAGGATTAAACTATGAGAATAATTGCCGGAACAGCAAGAAGCCTTCCACTTAAGACGATTGAAGGGAAAGAAACAAGACCGACTACGGATCGGATCAAAGAGACATTATTTAATATCATTCAACAGGACGTACCGGATTCCTATTTTCTGGATTTGTTTGCCGGAAGTGGTCAGATTGGTTTGGAAGCTGTGAGCCGTGGGGCAGCGTATGCATTTTTTATTGAAAATGCAAAGAATGCGGCTTCCTGTATCGCAGATAATATTGCATTTACAAAATTTGACAAACAATGTAAACTGTTACAGATGGATGTTTTGAGCGGACTTCGGACATTAGAAGGAAAATATACCTTTGATCTTATTTTTATGGATCCACCTTATAAGGATGGCTCAGAAAAACAGGTTTTAACATTTTTAAGCCAGTCTTCTTTAGTAAAACCATCTGCGAAAATTATTGTGGAAGCGGCAAAAGATACGGATTTTTCGTATGCAATACCGCTTGGATATGAAATTACCAAAGAAAAAATTTATAAAACAAATAAACATGTGTTTTTAAAGAAAAACAAAGCATAAAAAGATAGATTCTTTTATGTGTGAATGAGGAATGTGAAAAATGAAAAAAGCAATTTATCCGGGAAGCTTTGACCCGGTAACAAAAGGCCATTGGGACATGATTGTAAGATCCTCTAAAATTGTGGACGAACTTGTGGTAGGCGTTTTAAATAACAGCGCAAAAAATCCATTGTTTTCTGTAGAGGAACGTGTTAGTATGTTAGAAGAGATGACAAAGGACATGCCAAATGTCACAGTTGGCTCTTTTGATGGTTTGTTAGTCGATTATATGGAACAAATTGGGGCAACGATTATTGTACGTGGACTGCGCGCCGTTACAGATTATGAGTATGAGCTTCAGATTGCACAGTCGAACCATATCGCGAATCCGAAGGTAGATACTATTTTTCTGACATCCAGTCTGGAATATTCCTATCTTAGTTCCACGATGGTGCGGGAGTTCGCTTCTTATGGCGGAAATATTTCGGAGTTTGTTCCGGAACAACTTGTGGACAAGATTTATGAGAAGTATAATATCAAAAAGTAAAGGAGCGGTTATATGAGCAGCAAAATGGAACAGATTATCGAAGAAATCGAAGAATACATAGACAGCTGTAAATTTCAACCTTTATCCAGCACTAAGATTTTGGTGAATAAGGATGAGTTGGAGGAGCTTTTAACAGAGCTTCGTATGCGTACACCGGAAGAAATCAAACGTTACCAGAAGATTATCAGTAATAAAGAAGCCATTTTGGCGGATGCACAGGCAAAAGCAGATGCCATCATTGCACAGGCGCAGGTACAGACCAGTGAATTAGTCAGTGAACATCAGATTATGCAGCAGGCATATGCACAGGCAAATGAAGTGGTCATGATTGCAACCAAGCAGGCGCAGGAGATTTTAGATAATGCCACGAAAGATGCCAATGATATCCGGATGGGTGCCATTACCTATACCGATGAATTATTAAAAAATACCGGCGAGATTGTTTCTCATGCAATCGATTCTTCCAAAGCACGGTATGAGAATCTTATTAATTCTTTGCAGGAATGTATGAATATCGTAAATACAAACCGTGCAGAACTGCTTCCTCCGGATGAACCAGAAGATGAAACAGATGAGACAAACATTTCTGATGCAGAAGAAGCAGAGGCAGCATCAAAACAGGAAATCAATACAGATATGTTATAAGTCCTGCGAGTAAGGTGCTGATACCGGCAAACAGGAGTTTATGCGTAACGTAATAGCGGAGCGAGAGTTTTGTTTCCTTAATCATAGAGGCAGTCTGTGCCACTCCGCTTAGTCCGCCGAATGCTGTAAATAAAATCATGATGCAGAATTTGACCGGGAAGGATGGCAGAAAAGTTGCTGCATGGATTCCGGTAGTTGCTTCTAAAACACCGATACTAAGAACCTTTAGCACAGGATTTTTGATAGGGAATTTCATAATAAATGCTGCTAAAATAGAAAATAACATAATATAACCACCGAGTTTGGTCAGGGTTTCAAATCCATTTAAGATACCGGTATCAATGATTTTAAAATTAAGTTGAAATCTTGATGCCGTTTTTTTTGTCTGAGAGGAAAGCAAACTGCCGTTTTTACAGGTATGTAATTTAAAATATCCAAATACAAGCGGCGGCAGATATAAAATAAAAAAGCAAAGAAAGGTAAGCTTGGGTGCCTCAAGGGAATTTTTTATAAAGTAACTGCTGATAAAAGCAGGACTAAAGGAATTACTGATACAGATTAAAATATTTCCCTCTTCTACGGAAAGCTCCTGCTGTTTTATTAAATCCGCTGTAATCTTGCTTCCGAGCGGAAAGCCGAATAACAGACCGGCAACAAGCGGAAATACCGTTGTCTGATTAATCGGATAAACAAAATGTAAGAAACGATAAAAAAAGCCGCCAAGATAAAGAAAGTAGCCGGAGGAAATCAAAATATTGGCAAGGATTGTAAAAGGCAGTAAGGTTGGTAAAAGTGTCTGATACCAGAGCATCAGACCACTTGCGGAGGCTTTTACGGTTGTCGTTGGAAATCGTAACATTAAAAAAAGAAAACAAAATAAAAAAAGGATAGAAATAGTTTTTTTCATACTTTAATATATTGAAAAGAAGTTTCAGATATGACAAGTGTGAAGAATGAAAAAGAAACAAAAAAACTATCGTTTTTTCTATTTTTCGCTGGCTTTTCTTTTGGTGTTATGTTTTGACAGCTGTTTATTAAAACACCTTAAGAAAGAGGCACAGTTTGCTTACAGGATCAATAAAGAAAGAGTTTTTCAGGCACTTCGTGATGAAGAAATCCCGCTTACTGTTTCAAAACAACTCAAAGAAGAAACAAAAGAGAGTGGTGCGTTTAGTAAACGTTTGCTTTCTTATCTTATTACAAAGGAAACGGATCCGGATACCGAAAAGCAACTGATGATACGGTTGCAGAGAAAAAACAGTGCGATCCTTAACGAGTATTCTTTGTATCTTGAGGCAATCTGGAATGATATTACCTATTTCCCGGTTCCGATTTCAAAGAGGAATGAAAAAGCTACGGTAAGTTATTCCAATTCCTGGATGCAGGAGCGTACCTTCGGAGGAAAACGGGGGCACGAAGGCTGTGATGTGATGGCAGCCATTGGTACCAGAGGAGTTTATCCTGTGATTAGTATGACGGATGGTGTCGTTGAAAAAGTTGGATGGCTTCCCGACGGTGGATATCGGATTGGAATAAGAAGTCCAAGCGGTGGTTATTTCTATTATGCGCACCTTTTTGATTATGCCAAGGAATTTGAAGAGGGAGAAGCGATAAAAGCAGGAACTTTACTTGGATTTATGGGAGACAGTGGATACGGAGAGACACCCGGAACCGTTGGAAATTTTCCGGTACATTTGCATGTAGGAATCTATTTTAATGATAAAGATGGAAATGAAATCAGTGTCAATCCGTATTGGATTTTAAGGTATCTGGATGATAAAAAGTTAGTATATGATTATTAAACCTGAATAATTCGGGTTAAAGGATAGGATGAAAAAATGATGAGACTGGATAAGTATCTTGCGGATATGGGGATGGGTACGAGAAGTGAAATCAAAGAGAAGATAAAAAAAGGGCAGATAAGGGTCAATGAAGAAATCATAAAAAAACCGGAGACCAAGGTAGAGCCTTTTACAGATAAAATCAGTGTTCAGGGGAAAACAGTCGGTTATGTAACCTATGAATATTATATGTTGAATAAGCCTTCCGGTTATGTTTCTGCAACTACTGATTCAAAATATCCCACAGTACTGGATTTGATTTCAGATAAAAAGCGAAAGGATTTATTTCCGGTAGGAAGACTTGACATTGACACGGAAGGGCTTTTACTGATTACGAATGATGGAGCATTGTCCCATCAGCTCTTATCACCGAAAAAGCATGTGAAAAAAACCTATTTTGCCAAAATTGAAGGATATGTAACCAAAGAAGATGTGTTAAAATTTAAAGAAGGGCTTGCGATTGGAGAAGAAAAGCTGACACTTCCGGCAGAGCTTTTGATTTTAAAATCAGATGCAATTTCTGAAATAAAAGTTACCATTGTAGAAGGAAAATTTCATCAGATCAAGCGCATGTTTGAAGCAGTTGATAAAAAAGTCCTCTTTTTAAAACGCCTTTCCATGGGAAGCCTTATTTTAGATGAAGAGCTTGCACTCGGGGAGTATCGTCCGTTGACGGAACAGGAAATCAGAGGTTTGAAAGGGAATTAGAATGTTAGAAAATAAAAAAGCAGTTATTTTTGATTTAGATGGAACGCTTGTCGATTCCATGTGGATGTGGAAACAAATAGATATTGATTTTTTGTCGGAAAGAGGCATTTCTTATCCTTCCAATTTAGAGAGTGAAATTGAGGGAATGAGCTTTGACGAAACAGCAGAATATTTTGCGAAGACTTTTCCAATCAAAGAAACACCGGACGAATTAAAAGTGATTTGGAATGATATGGCAAGAGAAAATTATGAAAAAAAGGTGCCATTAAAACCGGGAGCAAAGGAATTTTTAATTTATTTAAAAGAACAGAAAATTAAAACAGGGATTGCAACCAGCAATTCAAGAGATTTATTAGAATCTGTTTCAAAAGCACACGATTTATTTTCCTATATTGATGTTTTTCTTACTTCAGACGAAGTAAAAAAAGGAAAACCGGCACCGGATGTATTTTTAAAAGTGGCAGAGAAGCTTAACGTCCTGCCAAAAGACTGCCTGGTATTTGAAGATATTCCCAATGGTATTTTAGCCGGAAAACATGCCGGAATGGAAGTATGTGCTGTGGAGGACAGGTATTCCATGGATTTGATTTCAAAGAAAAGGAAACTGGCAGATTATTATATTAATGATTATAACGAAGTGTTAAACCACACTTATGAGGACATAAGAAATGAGTAATGGATTTTTACCGATTTCAAGAGAGGATATGAGGGAACGTCATATCAAACAATTTGATTTTGTCTATGTGATTGGGGATGCCTATGTGGACCATCCCTCGTTTGGACATGCCATTATAAGCCGGATATTAGAACTTCACGGGTACAGTGTCGGAATTATTTCACAGCCGGACTGGAAAAAGAAAGAAAGTATTACCATTCTTGGAGAACCGCGGCTTGGTTTCCTTGTGACAGCAGGAAATATGGATTCCATGGTCAATCATTATACGGTTTCCAGGCATAAAAGAAAAACGGATGCCTTCACTCCGGGCGGTGTGATGGGAAAACGTCCGGATTATGCGGCAATCGTTTATTGTAACCTGATTCGACAGACCTATAAAAAAACACCAATTTTAGTTGGTGGAATCGAAGCGAGTTTAAGACGACTCGGACATTATGATTACTGGTCAAATAAGGTAAAACGTTCCCTGCTTTTGGATTCCGGTGCGGATCTTCTTATGTATGGAATGGGAGAGCGCAGCGTGATAGAAATCGCTGAAGCCTTAGACAGCGGAATTGATGTAAAAGATATTACATTTATTGATGGAACTGTTTACAAAACTCAGAAAAAAGAAGATATTTATGATGCAATTGAGTTACCGTCTTTTGAGGAAATAAAAAGCGACAAGAGAACTTATGCGAAAAGCTTTTACACGCAGTATTGTAATACCGATCCGTTTGTTGCGAAACGTTTGTATGAGCCATATCCGGATGGAATCTTTGTTGTGCAGAATCCACCGCAAAAGCCCTTATCGGAATTAGAGATGGATGAGGTCTATGCCTTACCATATCAAAGAACGTATCATCCGAGTTACGAAAAGCTTGGCGGCGTCCCGGCAATCGAAGAAGTGAAATTCAGTTTAATCAGTAATCGCGGCTGTTTTGGTGGCTGCAGCTTCTGTGCGCTGACATTTCATCAGGGAAGAATCATTCAGACCAGAAGTCATGAATCGATTATAGAAGAGGCAAAGCGGATTACGGAAGATAAAGATTTCAAAGGTTATATTCATGACGTTGGCGGACCTACGGCAAATTTCAGGGCACCTGCCTGTAAAAAGCAGTTAAAAAGCGGAGCCTGTCCGAACAAGCAGTGTCTGTTCCCGGAGCCTTGCAAAAATCTTGTCGCAGATCACAAAGATTATCTGTCTTTATTAAGAAAGCTTCGTAATTTACCGAAAGTAAAAAAAGTATTTATCCGTTCGGGAATCCGCTTTGATTATCTTTTAGCAGATTCAGACAGAACGTTTTTGCGGGAGCTCTGTGAGTACCATGTAAGTGGTCAGCTAAAGGTTGCACCCGAGCATATTTCGGATGCCGTTTTAGAAAAAATGGGAAAACCAAACGTATCGGTGTACAAAAAATTCGTAACAGAATATAACAAAATGAATGAAAAATTAGGGAAAAAGCAATATCTGGTTCCTTATCTTATGAGTTCCCATCCGGGTTCTACGTTAAAAGAAGCGGTAGAGCTTGCCGAATATTTGAGGGATTTGGGCTATATGCCGGAACAGGTACAGGATTTTTACCCGACGCCTTCTACCATTTCCACCTGTATGTATTACACCGGATTGGACCCAAGAACCATGAAGCCGGTTTATGTTGCCACGAATCCGCATGAGAAAGCCATGCAACGTGCATTGATTCAATATCGGAATCCGGATAATTATGATTTTGTAAAAGAAGCATTATTAAAAGCCGGCAGAGAGGATTTAATCGGCTTTGATGAAAAATGTCTGATTCGTCCGAGAAAGCCAAAGGAAATGAAAGATTCCATAGGAAAAACCAGACGAAAAAATGATAGCGGAGCAAAAAAAGAAAGAATAAGAGAAGCAAATAAGAAACAGAAAAAAACGCTTCGAAATGTGCATAAAAAGAAAACACGTTAACGCCAGAATTGTTGGAGAAGTCATGAAAGAATATAAAATCGGAAAAAATGAAGCAAATCAGAGATTTGATAAATATCTGCACAAATTGTTAAAAGAAGCCGGAAGCGGTTTTTTATACAAAATGCTTCGTAAGAAAAATATTACATTAAACGGAAAGAAAGCAGATGGGACAGAAAAATTAAAAGAAGGTGATGTGGTAAAATTGTTTTTATCGGATGAAACTTTTCAAAAATTCTCCGGTGAAACAATTCTTGCCACTGAATTTTTGATTCCGGAAGCAAAAAGGGAATTTGAACTTTCCATTCTTTATGAAGATGATGACATTCTTATCATCAATAAACCCAAAGGAATGTTATCACAAAAAAGCAGTCCGTCTGATTTTTCTGCCAACGAATATATTCTTGATTATCTGCTTCGGACAAACCAGGTAACGGCAGAAGAATTAAAAACTTTCCGCCCGTCTATCTGCAACCGTTTAGACCGGAATACTTCGGGGCTTTTAATTGCCGGAAAAAGTTTAAAAGGTTTGCAGAATATGGCAGAACAACTAAAAAGCCGCAGTATGAAAAAATATTACCGCTGTATCGTAAAAGGGACAGTCACAAAACCACAAAAAATAAGCGGTTATCTGTTAAAAGACGAAAAAACGAATCAGGTGACGGTCTTAAAAGAAAATTCTGACAAGGCAAAATACATTGAGACGGAATATCAGCCTATCATGCAGTATCAGGGGAAGTATACATTACTGGAAGTACACCTGATTACCGGACGTTCCCATCAGATTCGTGCTCATCTGGCTTCTATTGGGAACCCGATTTTAGGTGATGAAAAATATGGAAATCATGCGCTCAATCAGGAATTGGCAAAACGTTTTTCCATCAAAGGACAGCTGCTTCACGCTTACCGGTTGGAATTTCCGGATGGATTTATTGTGACGGCACCATTACCGGAAGAGTTTTCGTATTTTTAGGAGGAAAATATGGCAACATGGAATTCCAGAGGACTTCGAGGTTCTACATTAGAAGAATTTATTAATCATACCAACGAAAAATATTTACAGAATGAACTTGCGCTGATACAGAAAGTACCGACACCGATTACACCAATTAGCATTGATAAAAAGACAAGACATATCACATTGGCATATTTCGACCAGAAAAGTACGGTAGATTACATAGGTGCTGTGCAGGGAATCCCGGTCTGTTTTGACGCGAAAGAGTGCAATACGGATACATTTCCACTTCAGAATATTCACGCACATCAGGTACAATTTATGATAGATTTCGAAAAACAGGGAGGAATTTCGTTCTTCTTACTTTCGTTTACTGCAAGAAATGAGTTTTACTATTTAAGATTAAAAGAATTACTTATTTATTGGGAACGCGCAAACAGTGGCGGCAGAAAAAGTTTCCGGTACGAAGAGTTAGA
This sequence comes from Roseburia hominis, assembly GCF_021531695.1. Taxonomy (GTDB): domain Bacteria; phylum Bacillota; class Clostridia; order Lachnospirales; family Lachnospiraceae; genus Roseburia_D. The sequence continues at coordinate 32,628 of NZ_JADYUI010000003.1, forward strand.
CCCCGGATTTTTCTTAAGTTTAGAGCGTGGGTATATGATTCCCTATCTTGATGCATTGCAAAAAGATTTGGATTTACGCGGAAACGAAACGAATTAGCATTGACATTTTATGGCTTACCCGATATAATTATGAAAAGTAATTTCATGTGGTAGCATGGTAGCACGCTAAAGTGTTTGCCGAAAATACGCGGATTAGACGATAAATGAATTTGGAGGAAATTATGAAACAGCAGTTACTGCACACACCGGAAGGTGTCAGGGATATTTATAATGGAGAATGTGAAAGAAAGTTAGTGTTACAGGAGAATCTATACAATACATTGAAAAAATACGGATATCATTCGATTGAGACACCGACTTTTGAATTTTTTGATATTTTCGGAAAAGAGATTGGTACGATTCCATCCAAAGAATTGTATAAGTTTTTTGACAGAGAGGGAAATACACTGGTGCTTCGTCCGGATATTACCCCATCCATTGCACGCTGCGCGGTAAAATATTTCGGAGATGAGAACATGCCAATCCGTCTTTGCTATATGGGGAATACGTTTATCAATAACAACAGTTATCAGGGACGTCTTAAGGAAAATACGCAACTTGGAGCAGAACTGATCGGTGCGGATTCCGTGGATGCGGATGCGGAAATTATTGCAATGACAGTAGACTGTCTTTTAACTTCAGGCTTAAAGGAATTTCAGCTTGGAATCGGACATGCAGCATTTTTACAGGGACTTATGGAGACCGCCGGTCTGGATGAAGAGACAGAACAGGAACTTAAGGATTTGATTTCCAATAAAAATTTCTTTGGTGTGGAAGAATTGATTTCCAGACTTTCTATGGAAGAGAATTTAAAAGAATTGTTTTCTATGCTTGGAACATTTTTCAATTCTTTTGAGGATTTGGCAAAAGTAAAAGAACTTGCGGCTTCCTATGATAAAATACGAACTTCCGTCGAACGTTTAGAGCAGCTTGATAAAGTACTAAAATTATATGGAATCGACAAATATGTTTCTTATGAATTAAGTGTGATCAGCCCTTACCATTATTATACCGGAATTATTTTTTCCGGCTATACCTTTGGAAGCGGCGAACCAATCGTAAAAGGTGGTCGTTATGACAATTTACTGACTCAGTTCGGAAAACAGTCAGCGGCTATTGGATTTGTCGTTGTGGTAGACCAGCTTCTTGCAGCTTTGTCAAGACAGAAACTGACGGTAGAATTAAAAAATGATACGTTGCTTCTCGTTTATGATGAAAGAAATAAAAAACAGGCAATTGAAATGGCAATAAAAGAACGCAAAGCCGGAAACTTTGTAGAACTTCTTTTACATGAGGAAGAAAAAACAAAACAGGATTATGAAGATTACGCCAAAAGAAACCGAAGAGATAAGATTACATATATGATTGGGGAATAACAATGGAAGATATGAGATATTTAACGTTTGCCTTAGGAAAAGGACGATTAGCAAATAAGACACTTGAAACTTTTGAAAAAATCGGCATTACCTGTGAGGAAATGAAAGACAAAAATACCAGAAAACTGATTTTTGTGAATGAAGAATATAAACTTCGCTTTTTCCTTGCAAAAGGACCGGATGTACCGACGTATGTAGAATATGGTGCGGCAGATATCGGAATTGTCGGAAAAGACACGATTTTAGAAGAAGCCAGAAATATTTACGAAGTATTGGATTTAGGATTTGGAAAATGCAAAATGTGCATTTGCGGACCGGCAGAAGCAAAGGAACTCTTACAGCACCATGAGCAGATTCGCGTTGCAACCAAGTATCCGAGAATTGCAAAAGATTATTTTTACAATAAAAAACATCAGACGGTTGAAATTATTAAATTAAACGGTTCCATTGAACTTGCACCGATTGTTGGGTTATCCGAAGTCATCTGTGATATTGTAGAAACCGGTTCTACGCTTCGCGAAAATGGTCTGGTCGTATTAGAAGAAGTATGCCCACTTTCTGCACGTATGGTTGTAAACCAGGTCAGCATGAAGATGGAGAATGAGAGAATCACAAAGTTGATTACGGATTTAAAACGTGTGATAGAAGAAGACAAATAAGGAGTGTGACAATCATGAGAATTGTAACGTTGACAAATGAAACAAAAGACAATATTTTAGAGAATCTTTTAAAGAGAAGCCCGAACAGTTATGGGGAATACGAAGGACAGGTTGCAGAAATTATTGAAAATGTCAGAAAAAATAAAGATTCTGCAATTTTTGAATATTCGAAAAAATTTGATCATGCTGACATTAATGCCGAAAATATTTTAGTTTCGGAAGAAGAAATCAAAGAAGCTTATGAAAAAGTAGATGCAAAGCTTTTGGAAGTAATGCGAAAATCTTTGGTCAATATCCGTGCTTATCATGAAAAACAAAAGCAGAACAGCTGGTTTCAGAGTGAGGAAAATGGTGCCATTTTAGGTCAGAAAGTAACTCCAATCGAGAAAGTCGGCGTATATGTACCGGGTGGAAAAGCAGTTTACCCGTCTTCCGTTCTTATGAATGTAGTTCCGGCAAAGGTTGCAGGCGTAGATGAGATTATTATGACAACACCACCTGGAAAAGACGGAAAAGTAAATCCTTCTACTTTAGTAGCCGCAAAAGAGGCCGGCGTCGATAAGATTTACAAAGTCGGCGGTGCACAGGCTGTTGCAGCTCTTGCATTTGGTACGGAAAGTGTGCCGAAGGTTGATAAAATCGTGGGCCCTGGAAATATTTACGTTGCGCTTGCAAAAAAAGCTGTGTTTGGTCATGTCAGTATTGACTCCATCGCAGGACCAAGTGAGATTTTAGTATTGGCTGATGATACTGCAACACCTCGCTATGTAGCAGCCGATTTATTGTCACAGGCAGAGCATGATGAGATGGCTTCTGCAATTTTAGTTACGACCAGCAAAAAACTTGCAGAAGAAGTTTCCAAGGAAGTAGATAAGTTTACAGAAGAATTATCCAGAAAAGAGATTATTCAGAAATCCTTAGACAATTTTGGTTATATCTTAGTGGCAGAAACGATGGACGAAGCCATTGCAACTGCAAATGAAATAGCACCGGAGCACTTGGAAATCATTACGGAAAATCCATTTGAAACCATGACAAAGATTAAAAATGCCGGAGCAATTTTCTTGGGAGAATATAGCAGCGAACCACTCGGAGATTATTTTGCAGGACCGAACCATGTGCTTCCGACAAACGGAACCGCAAAATTTTTCTCTGCACTTGGCGTAGATGCATTTGTGAAAAAATCAAGCATTATTTCTTATTCGAGAGAGGCGTTAGAGCCGGTATACAAAGATATCGTTCAATTTGCAGAATGTGAACAGTTAACCGCACATGCAAATTCTATTCGTGTTCGTTTTGAGGATTAGGAGGGATTAGATTGAATCGGGTTGCAGAAGTAAAAAGGACAACAAAAGAAACCGATATTTCTCTTTCCTTGAATCTGGACGGAAACGGAACATCGGAAATTGATACCGGAATCGGTTTTTTTGATCATATGTTAGACGGATTTGCAAGACACGGACTTTTTGATCTTAAAGTAGAGGTAAAGGGAGATTTGATTGTAGATTGTCACCACTCCATTGAGGATACCGGAATCGTGTTAGGGGAAGCAATCAAAAAAGCCGTCGGAGATAAAAAAGGAATGAAGCGCTTTGGAAGCTGTATTTTGCCGATGGATGAAACCTTAGTCTTGTGTGCAATCGATATTTCAGGAAGACCATATCTTTCTTTTGACGGGGAATTTACCACCGACAGAGTCGGATATATGGACACCGAGATGGTAAAAGAATTTTTCTATGCCATTTCTTATGCGGCAGGGATGAATTTGCATCTTAAGGTATTATCCGGTGGAAATAATCATCATATGATAGAAGCAATGTTCAAGGCATTTGCGCGTGCTTTAGATGAAGCAACGCTTATTGATCCGCGAATTACGGATGTATTATCGACGAAAGGCAGTTTATAGGTGAAGTTTTATGGATAAGAAGACAATTGTATCTACACTATATTTAAAAGAAGGAAAAGCGGTAAAAGGACCGGATGATTTTTCTTCTGCCGGAGATTTATTTACGATGGCAAAAATGTATAACGACAGTGGTGTAGATAAAATCATTGTATATGATTTGTCTGATAGTGACAGGGAACATGAAAAAAATATCCATACGATTAAAAGTATGGTGCAAAATATTGAAACTCCGATTTGTGCAGGCGGAAACATTAAGCGTCTGGAGGATATTAAGAAATTCCTTTATGCCGGCTGTAAGCAGGTCGTGTTAAATGCATCAAAGCCGGAAACGGCACAGCTTGCAGATGAAGGAAGTAAACGTTTTGGAAAGGAAAAAATGTTACTTTCCATTCAAAACGTCGACTATATTTTTAAACATAATTCTGAAATTCCGTTAATGTTCCATGAACTTGTTGTTATGGACGCTTCTATTGTTGAAGCAGTTGAAAATATTACACCAATTCCGTATATTTTACAACTTGAGCATTATGATGAGGAAGAAATCTTAAAGATTCTTAAAAAAGTAAATGTCAGAGGAATTATGGGTTCCTTTGTCAATGAATCTGAGATTGATGTGATGGAATTAAAAGCCAAATGTAAAAAGGAAGGCATTAAGATGGATAATTTTGAACCGGCAATCAAATGGTCGGACTTAAAGTTAAATTCCGATGGCATGGTTCCGGTTATTGTGCAGGATTATCGTACCAATGAGGTCTTAATGTTGGCCTACATGAATGAAGATGCTTTTAATGCAACAATTATTCGCGGAAAGATGACCTATTTTAGCAGAAGCAGGCAGGAACTCTGGTTAAAGGGTGAAACTTCCGGTCATTTTCAGTATGTGAAATCACTTACGGCAGATTGTGACTTTGATACGATTCTTGCGCGGGTGTCACAAGTTGGTGCTGCCTGTCATACCGGAAAAAGAAGCTGCTTCTTTAATCAGATTATAGAAAAAGAGTACCTTGAAAAGAATCCGCTTACGGTTTTTGAAACAGTTTATAATGTCATTGCAGACAGAAAGGCACATCCAAAGGAAGGGTCTTATACGAATTATCTGTTTGACAAAGGAATTGATAAGATTTTAAAGAAATGCGGCGAAGAATGTACCGAAATTGTAATTGCCGCCAAAAATCCGGATGCGGAAGAAATTAAATATGAAATCTCGGATCTCTTATATCATATCATGGTTCTTATGGTTGAAAAAGGCGTGACATGGGAAGAAATTACTGCAGAACTGGCACAACGGTAATGTGCCGCATAGAAAGATTCAGGTGTAAAAAGTTGTCTTTTTACACCTGAATCTTTTTGTTTTATAGAAATTTAGAAAAAAATAAGAAATTATTTCTATGCAAAATTTATGTATTATGTTACAATTAATATAGTTCACAAATGAACCATATATTGAGAGAAAGAAATCATGTATCAGGAATACGAAATATTAACATTAGGAACAGAACTAAAGAAGCTCTTAGAACAAAAATCGGAACCATTAATGAAAAAATACGATTTGCGAAAAATTGAATTGGATATTCTGGCATATTTGTCCAGTGAAGCCTGTGGGGATACGGCAAAAGAAATCATGGAGAAAAAGCATATTTCGAAGGCACATGTTTCAAAGTCCATTGATAATTTAAAACAACGTGGACTGATTACCTTAAATGAAGATTCGAAAGACCATCGTTATCTTCATATTACGCTTTCCGCAAAAGCAAACGTTGTCGTAGCCGAGTTTATGGCAATTCATGAAGAATGCAGACGAATCGTATTTTCTATGCTTACCAAAGAAGAAATGGAACAGATTTCTAACATTTGTAAAAAGATGCAGGAAAACATCCGATGTGAAATGACTTCTACACAAAAAAAGTAACTTGATAACGCATAATTTATGCAGCACAAAATGAGGTGAACAGATGGGAAACAGAGACAGCGCAATTTTATATGCAAAAAGAAAAGAATCGTTATGTCAAAAGCATGATGTTGTACAACCGGATTTATATCAGGAATACGGCGTAAAGCGCGGACTTCGAGATGAAGAGGGACGCGGTGTTTTAACCGGTCTTACCAATATTTCGGAAATTACCGCATTCCGGGAAGAAAATGGCAAAAAGATACCTTGCGATGGTCAGCTTTTGTATCGTGGTTATGATGTAAAGGATCTGGTAAAAGGCAGTATGAATCAACGCTTCGTGTTTGAGGAAGGTGCCTATCTGCTATTATTCGGAGAATTGCCAAATACGGAAGAATTGCATGAGTTTCAGCGAATTATCGCAGACAGTATGGAGATGCCGACGAACTTTACCAGAGACGTCATTATGAAAGCTCCAAGTTTTGATATCATGAATTCCATGACAAGAAGTGTCCTTACACTTGCTTCTTATGATGATATGACAACGAATCTTGATATTGATAATGTATTAAGACAAAGCATTCAGTTAATCAGTATTTTCCCAATGCTTGCCGTATACGCTTATCATGCTTACAATCATTATGAGAAGGATGGCAGTATGTATATTCACAGGCCGGATCCTAATTTATCTCTTGCAGAGAATTTTCTTCGTATGTTGCGTCCGGATATGCAGTATACAGAGTTAGAAGCAACGGTATTAGACGTTGCATTGTTACTTCATATGGAGCATGGTGGTGGAAATAACTCGACTTTTACAACCCGTGTCGTAACGTCCTCAGGTTCTGATACGTATTCTGCGATTGCAGCTGCATTATCTTCTTTAAAAGGGAAAAAGCATGGTGGTGCCAATATCATGGTCATGAAGATGATCGATGATATTAAAGAGCACATTACTGACCCACATGATGAAGAATCTATCAGTTATTATCTGGACCGTATTTTAAATAAAGAGGCATTCGATAAAAAAGGTCTGATTTATGGAATGGGGCATGCCGTATATTCTCTTTCTGACCCAAGAGAGGTTATTTTTAAAGACTTTGTGGAACGCCTTGCTGTGGCAAAGGGCAGAGATGATGATATGGCTTTATATAATAATATCGAAAAAATTGCGCCAAAGCTGATTGGAAAAGAACGTAAAATCTTTAAAGGGGTTAGTCCGAATGTCGATTTCTACAGTGGATTTGTTTATGATATGCTCGGTATTCCGGTTGAACTTTATACTCCATTATTTGCAATTGCGAGAATTGTAGGATGGAGTGCACATCGTATTGAGGAATTGATTTCTGCAAACAAGATTATTCGTCCGGCATATAAGAGTCTGGTTACGAAGCAGGAATACCAACCGAGAAAAGATCGTAAGTAATTAGCATCATGAATATTTTTGTGTTTTCTTTCATATTGTTTCATAAGAAGATAGATAAGGGTTTACATAAAAATATTATGTAAACCAAATGGAGAGAAATGGAAGATTACGCCAGAAATCGCAAAAATTATGTTGCCGAAGTGCGACGTTCCTTTGATGATCCTTCGGTATCTGAAAAAAGTTTTGATTTTTATTCAAAAGAAGACGGAACAGAGAATACAGTGACGAGAAATACAAGTTTTTTTAAAATGCGGCTGTTTTTTTCTGTTCTGTTATTTTTTGCCTATCTATTTATGAATCAGACGGGAATTTCCATTGCCGGAGTTACCTGCACAAAACTGTATGAAACAATTGAGGAAAACTATGATTATACAAATCTAAAAAAATATGTTATGATATCAGACGTGAAATGATAAAAAGTTTCACAATCCCCTAAGAAAAGAAAGATGAATGAGGTACAAAATGAGCACAAAATTAGCCTTATCCGATGAAATATTATTAACAATCGATAAGCCTGCGCGCTATATCGGGAATGAATTAAATATGGTAAAAAAGGATCCGAAGGATGTAGAGATTCGTTTTGCCATGTGTTTTCCGGATGTTTACGAAATCGGTATGTCACATCTTGGCATGCAGATTTTATATGATATGTTCAATAAAAGAGATGATATTTATTGTGAACGCGTATTTTCTCCCTGGCCGGATCTGCATAAAATCATGAAAGAGCAAAAGATTCCGCTTTTTGCTTTAGAAAGTCAGGAACCTTTAAAAAAATTCGATTTTATCGGAATTACGATCCAGTATGAGATGTGTTACACCAATATTCTGCAAATTCTTGATTTAGCCCAGATTCCGCTTTTTGCCAAAGACAGGACAAAAGAAGATCCGATTATCATAGGTGGTGGTCCTTGTACCTATAATCCGGAACCCTTGGCGGATTTCTTTGACTTATTTTATATTGGTGAGGGAGAAACCCAGTATGACAAGTTGTTTGCCCTTTATAAAGAAGCAAAGAAAAAGAAATGGACCAGGGAAGAATTTTTAAGAAAAGCTGCCCAGATTCCGGGAATTTATGTGCCTTCTCTATATGAAGTAACCTATAAAGAAGATGGTACCATTCTTGAAATGAAGCCAAAATATGAAGATGTTCCCATAAAGGTTGAAAAACAGGTCGTCATGGACCTTACGGATGCACCATATCCGGAAAAACCAATTGTGCCATTCATTAAGGCAACACAGGACCGCGTGGTACTCGAAATCCAGCGAGGCTGTATCAGAGGATGTCGTTTTTGTCAGGCAGGAATGATTTACCGCCCGAATCGTGAAAAAAATATTGAGGTATTAAAAAAGCATGCCTACGAAATGTTAAAAAACACCGGACATGAAGAGATTTCCCTTAGTTCCTTAAGTTCCAGTGATTATAGTGAATTAGAAGAATTAGTCAGTTTTTTAATTGATAACTTCAAAGAAAAAGGGGTTAACATTTCACTTCCTTCTCTACGTATTGATGCATTTTCTTTAGATGTTATGGGAAAGGTTCAGGATATCAGAAAAAGCAGTTTAACCTTTGCACCGGAAGCCGGCTCCCAACGCTTAAGGGATGTGATCAATAAAGGATTAACGGAAGAGGTTATTTTAAATGGTGCCGGTATGGCGTTTGAGGGCGGCTGGCAGAAGGTAAAGCTCTATTTTATGTTAGGACTTCCAACAGAAACAACCGAGGATATGCGTGCAATTGCAGAGCTTGCCAATAAAATTGCAGTCCGTTATTATGAGATTCCGAAAGAACAGCGAAATGGCAAATGTCAGATTACCATCAGCACCTCTTTCTTTGTGCCGAAGCCATTTACCCCATTCCAGTGGGCGAGAATGTATGACAAGGATAATTACCTTGGAAGGGCAAAGACGGTGAATGATGCAGTCAAAGAACAGTTGAACCGGAAGAGTATTAAATATAACTGGCATGAAGCGGATGTTACAGTTTTAGAGGGAATTTTTGCAAGAGGAGACCGAAGAATCGGACAGGCACTGGTAAAAGCTTATGAAAAAGGCTGTATTTTTGATGCATGGAGCGAATTTTTTGACAACAGTAAGTGGTTAGAAACATTCGAGGAGCTTGGAATCGACACGGATTTTTATACGATGCGCGAAAGAGACAGAGAGGAAGTATTTCCGTGGGATTTCATTGATGCCGGTGTGACGAAAGAATTTTTACTGCGTCAGTGGGATATTGCACATGAAGAAACGGTGACTCCAAACTGCCGTATGAAATGTGCCGGCTGTGGAGCAATGCGTTATAAAGGAGGTGTCTGTTATGAAGATAAGAATTAAGTTTAAAAAATATGGCGTAATGAAGTTTATCGGACATCTGGATATTATGCGTTATTTCCAAAAGGCAATGCGAAGAGCCGATATTGATATTGCGTATTCCGAGGGATTTTCCCCACACCAGATTATGTCTTTTGCAGCACCGCTTGGTGTCGGACTTACCAGTGATGGAGAATACCTTGATATTGAAGTAAAAAGTTCAAAATCTTCCAAAGAGTCGATTGTAAACCTAAACAACACCATGGTTGACGGCATTGAAATACTGGAATATAAAAGACTTCCGGATACCGCCAAAAAATCCATGTCGATTGTAGCGGCTGCAGATTATAAAGTTTTTTATAAAGAAAATTATGAAAGTCCTTATTCTGTCACAGAATGGCAGGAAAAGTTAAAGGAATTTTTTACAGACCGTCCAGAAGTACTCATTACGAAAAAAACGAAAAAAAGCGAAAAAGTGATGGACTTAAAGCAGTTAGTGTATGACTTTAAGATCTTAGAAGAAGAAAATCGTCCGGTATTTTATTTAAATGTCTGTACCGGAAGTACTGATAATGTAAAACCTGAACTTGTTTTAGAGGCTTTTTATGAATATCTTAATTTAAGTTATGATGCATTTGCATTTCAAATTCACCGCCTTGATGTTTATGCAAAAACAGAAGATGGTTATGTAACGCTTGGAAGTCTGGGAGAAGACATTGAATAGTATAGAAAAGAAAAAAATCGTAATTACAAAATTAAAAAAAGAGTTGTTTTTTCCTGTGCCGGAGGAAGAAAACAGTGAATTTCTGGTTGTTGCAACTTATGAACAGGATAAACTCTCTGACCTTAACTGTTATTCGATGAACGAAGAGTCAATCCTCGGAAATATTTATATTGGAAGAGTCGAGAACATCGTAAAAAACTTAAACGCCGCTTTCATCCGGTTTTCAGAAAAAGAAAAGGGATATTATTCTCTGGAAAATTTTAAAACACCGATTTTCACAAAGAAAATTGGAAAAAAACCGCTCTGTATCGGAGATGAACTATTAGTTCAGGTAGAACGTGAGGCAATTAAGACAAAAGATCCCTATCTTTCCACAAACTTAAACTTTAGTGGAGAATATCTGGTGCTTACCGGTGGAGATAAAAAGGTTGGGGTATCTGCAAAGTTAGATAAAGAAACGAGAAAACGGTTAAAGGAACTACTGGAACTTCATAAAAAGGATGAATATGGTGTAATTGTAAGAACAAACGCGAATTCTGCATCAGATTCTGAAATATTGCAGGAATTAGAAGGACTCGAGAAAGATTTCTTTCATTTAAAAGAAACGGCAATCCATAAGACGTGCTACAGCCTTTTGTATCAACCGCCAAAAGGAATCTCAAAGATTTTACAGGATCTTCGTCTTAATACCTTAGAAGAAATTGTAACAGACGATCATTCATTTTATGAAATTATTTCTTCTGAATTTGACAAAAATGAGAACTTCACGGGAAAAATACGCTATTATGAAGATGCTCTTTTACCACTTTATAAGCTTTATAGCATTGAAAGTGAGATTAGAAATGCCTTAAGGAAAAAAGTCTGGTTAAAATCCGGAGCTTATCTTATTATAGAACCGACCGAGGCTTTAACGGTAATTGATGTTAACAGTGGAAAAAATGTCACGAAAAAGAAGAGTGAAGAAAGTTTTCTTAAGATTAACTTAGAAGCTGCAAAAGAAATTGCAAGACAGCTTAGAATCCGTAATATTTCCGGTGTCTGCATTGTTGATTTTATCAGTATGGAATCAAAAGAATCCAATGAAACATTAATGCATGAATTCCGGATGGAGCTAAAAAAAGACCCGGTCGGCGTGCAGTTAGTAGACATTACAAAATTGGGACTTGTCGAACTGACCAGAAAGAAAATAAAAAAATCGTTAAAAGAACAATTTTCTTTTGGAAAAAGTATTGACGAATAATACATTTTATGTTAATTTAATACAGTATGCCGCACAGTGAGGTATAAAGTCTGCATTTGCAGCACCATAACTGGCGAGTAATGATAAATAGGAGGTGCCATATGTACGCAATTATAGCAACAGGTGGTAAACAGTACAAAGTATCCGAAGGCGATATCATTACCATTGAAAAACTTGGTGTAGAAGCTGGAGAGACTGTTACATTTGATCAGGTATTAGCTGTAAACGACGGTAAATTAGTAGTTGGAGCTCCAACTGTACCTAATGCAACCGTAACTGCTTCTGTCGTTAAAGAAGGAAGAGGAAAGAAAGTTATCGTTTACAAGTACAAGAGAAAAACCGGTTATCATAAGAAAAACGGTCACAGACAGGCGTTCACTCGAGTTAAGATTGAAAAAATTAATGGCTAATCGATAAGGAATTGTTATGATTACTGTAACGATTTTGAAAAATCAGGATATTTATAAGGGATTTGACTGCAATGGACATGCAGCTTATGCAGATTCCGGTCAGGACATCGTTTGTGCAGGTGTTTCGGCACTGGTGATTAATACCATTAATGCCATCGAGAACCTTACGGATAATGCCGTGGATGCAGAATCAAATGAGGAGACGGGCGAGATTATTTTTCGTTTTCTTACAGCTCCGAATGAGGCAGGAAAGCTTCTTATGGATGCACTGGTTTTAGGCTTAGAGGGAATACAAGACAATTATGGAAGCAGATATATGCTTTTAAACATCAAGGAGGTGTAGGACATGTTCAATATGAACCTTCAGTTTTTTGCTCATAAAAAAGGAATGGGTTCTACTAAGAACGGTAGAGATTCTGAATCCAAGAGACTTGGAGCAAAAAGAGCAGACGGACAATTTGTAAAAGCTGGAAATATTTTATACAGACAGCGTGGAACAAAAATTCATCCGGGTACTAATGTTGGTATCGGTGGAGATGATACTTTATTCGCATTAACAGATGGTATTTTGAGATTTGAAAGAAAAGGAAGAGACAGAAAAGTTGCTTCCGTTTATCCAGTATCTACAAACGAATAAGAACAATTGCTTACGATTATGTAAGACGTTGTGGAAATGAGGCTGTTATTTTTACTTAACAGCCTCATTTTCGCAAAAAGAACTTTTAATAGCAGACAGACATTTTCCGGTCATTTTCGGGAATACTGTCTTTAGATTCAGAATTGAGGTAGAAAACAATGTTTGCCGATAGCGCAAAAATTATTATAAAATCAGGAAAAGGCGGAGACGGACATGTCAGTTTCCGCAGAGAAAAATATGTACCGAATGGCGGACCTGACGGTGGCGACGGTGGAAAAGGCGGCGATGTTATTTTTGTTGTCGATGAAGGAATGAATACATTAAATGACTTTCGTCACAAGAGAAAATATGCCGCACAAAACGGAGAAGAAGGCAAAAAGAAAAATTGTCACGGAAAAAAAGGTGATGATATCATTATTAAAGTTCCTGCCGGAACAATTATAAGAGATGCAGAGACGGATCAGGTCATTGCAGATATGTCAGGGGATAATACACGCCAGGTTATTTTAAAAGGTGGGAATGGTGGGCTTGGAAACCAGCATTTTGCCACATCTGCCATGCAGGCACCGAAATATGCACAACCGGGTCAGGAAGCGATTGAGATGGAGGTCCGTCTGGAATTAAAAGTCATTGCGGATGTAGGCTTAGTCGGATTCCCGAATGTAGGAAAATCGACGCTGATTTCCCGTGTGACCAATGCAACTCCTAAGATTGCCAACTATCACTTTACCACATTAAATCCAATTTTAGGCGTAGTGGATTTAGGAGAGGGCAGAGGATTTGTCATGGCTGATATTCCCGGACTGATTGAAGGAGCTTCTGAAGGAATCGGTCTAGGGCATGAATTTTTAAAACATATTGAACGGACCAAGGTTATGATTCATGTTGTAGATGCAGCCGGTACGGAAGGACGTGATCCGATTGCAGATATTTATGCAATTAATAAAGAACTGGAAGCATTTAATCCGGAGCTTCTAAAAAAACCTCAGGTTATTGCTGCAAATAAGATTGATGCAATTGTGGAAGAAGAAAGTGAAATCTTAACAAAGCTTCGTGCAGAATTTGAACCAAAGGGGATTGAGGTATTCCCGATTTCAGCAGTTAGCGGCAAGGGATTAAAAGAGCTTTTGAATCATGTGGAACATATGCTTTCTCAACTAGATGATAAGCCAATTATTTATGAACAGGAATTCTTCCCGGAACTTCACTTCTTAAATAATGAATCCTATACCGTTGTAAAAGAAGATGATGCATTTGTGGTAGAGGGACCGAAGATTGAAAAAATGCTTGGTTATACCAATATTGATTCGGAAAAAGGCTTTTTGTTCTTCCAGCGTTTCTTAAAGGAACAGGGTATTTTAAAAGAATTAGAAAAGCTTGGGATCGAAGAGGGCGACACGGTTCGCATGTATGGATTAGAGTTTGATTATTATAAATCATAGAAAAGGAGAAAATAGATGACAAGTAAACAGCGTTCTTATTTAAAGAGCATGGCAAGTACCATGAATCCTCTTTTTCAGATTGGAAAAGCAAGCCTTACACCGGAAGTTATTATTGCAATTGATGAGGCTTTGGAAAAACGTGAACTGATTAAAATTAATGTATTAAAGAACTGCATGGATGATCCTAACGCTATTGCAGAAGTAATCGGAGAGAGAACACATTCTGAAGTAGTTCAGGTCATCGGTAAAAAGATGGTATTTTATCGTCCGGCGAAGAAGCCAAAGATTGAACTGCCGAAATAATTTCGGAAAGAAGGGAACTATATGCCGGCAAAAAAAATCGGAATTATGGGTGGAACCTTTAATCCAATTCATTATGGTCATTTGATTCTTGCTGAAAACGCAGCAACGCAATATGGACTTGATAAAATCTGGTTTATGCCGACCGGAAATCCACCGCACAAAAAAGCTTCGGATGTTTTGGATGTAAAAGACCGTGTGGAAATGGTTTCGCTTGCAATCAGGGAAAATCCAAAGTTTGAATTGTCTTTATATGAAGCCCAAAAAAGTGAGTTCTGTTATACCGCCCAGACCTTAAGCGAATTAAAGGAAAAATTTCCGGACCAGGACTATTTTTTCATTATGGGGGCTGATTCCCTGTTTGATTTTGAAATGTGGAAGAACCCGGATATTATCTGTAAGAAGGCTTCAATTCTTGCTGCAGTAAGGGATGATGTTGACAGACAGGAATTAAACGAACAGATAAATTATTTAAAGCAAAAATATGATGCGAATATTTTTGAATTGAATACACCAAATTTTTCGGTATCTTCTCATAATATCAGAAACAGGGTAGAAAATGGTGCATCAATCCGTTACCTTTTACCGGATGTAGTAATTTCATACATCAGAGAGCACAACCTATATCAGGAGAGAAATCATGAAACAGAATCTGACAGACATTAAAAAAGCATTGAAAAAAGAATTGGATAAGGAACGTTTTGAGCATACCTTAGGTGTTATGTATACAGCAGCAGCGCTTGCTATGGCGCATGGCGCTAATCTGGATCAGGCAATGCTTGCCGGGCTTCTACACGATTGCGCAAAATGTATTCCGACAGAAGAGAAGTTTGCCCTGTGTAAAAAACACCAAATTACTCTGACAGAAATGGAACAAAAAAACCCTTCTTTGATTCATGCCAAACTGGGGGCTTTTCTTGCTAAAAAGAAGTATGGTGTAAGAGATGAAGCTGTTTTGCATGCAATTTTGGTTCATACAACCGGAGAACCGGGTATGGGCTTACTGGATAAAATTATTTATTTAGCAGATTATATGGAGCCAAACCGGGACAAGGCATCGGATTTGGATGAAGTCCGTCCCCTTTGTTTTAAGGACTTGGATGAAGCATTAAGAATGGTTTTAAGGGATACCTTAACCTACTTAAAGGAAAATGATAAGGAAATTGATCCTCTATCTGTAGAAACATATGAATATTATAAAAAACTTAAGGAGGCATAAGATGGAACAGGCAAAAGAAATGGTAAAAATTGCAGTAAAAGCATTAGAAGATAAAAAAGCAGAAGATGTAAAAATTATTGATATCGGAGGTGTTTCCACCATTGCAGATTATTTTATTATTGCAAACGGAAACAACCAGAACCAGTTACAGGCAATGCGTGATGCTGTAGAAGAGGATCTTTATAAAGCAGGTTATCCGGTAAAGCAGGTGGAAGGAAATTCAAATTCCAGCTGGATTTTAATGGATTACACGGATATTATCGTACATGTATTTTCAAAAGAAGACCGCTTATTTTATGATTTAGAGCGTATCTGGAAAGATGGAAAAGAAATTTCGATAGATGAATTATAAAATAATAATAAATGCATTTCGGAGCTTTTATGTATTATCATAAAGACCGAAATGCATTTTTGATATATAAAAAATAAAACATGCTATTGAAAGAAACGAAAAACACCAAATACTTTTCCAAGAATGGAGCAATCGTCTACAATAATCGGATCCATGGTATCATTTTCCGGCTGTAAACGGAAATGACCATCTTCTTTATAATAAGTCTTTACCGTGGCGGAATCATCGACCAGAGCGACTACCATATCACCATTTGCGGCAGTCGAACACTTCTCGACCAAAATATGGTCTCCATCAAAAATCCCCGCATTTATCATGCTTTCTCCCTTTACTTTTAGCATGAAAGATTCTGCATTCGGCATATATTCTGCCGGAATCGGAAAATAATTTTCAATATTCTCAACGGCAAGAATCGGTTGTCCGGCTGCAACATTCCCAACGATTGGTACATTCACCATTTCACGTCTGGTAAGATTAAAATTGTCATCCATAATCTCAATCGCGCGCGGTTTGGTCGGATCTCGCCTGATATAACCATTCTTCTCTAACGTTTCAAGATGAGAGTGCACCGATGACGTAGAGCGAAGATGAACTGCTTCGCAAATTTCACGCACTGCAGGCGGATAGCCTTTTTTCAAAATTTCCTGTTTAATATATTCTAAAATTTCTCTTTGTTTGTCACTGATTTTTCCAGTTGCCATGTAACATTCCTCCTAATTTATATGTAGATGCTGTTCTCCAAATGGAATAGAGCATATAACTATAATTATAGTCTAACATATTAAGAGCCAAAAAGCAAACACATATTCCGAAAATTTGTTCGATTTTCTTCTTGACAAACATCTGTTCTGGAATTATAATGCAATTAAAACAAATGTTCGTAACAGATGTTCGAAAGCAAAAGATATAATTTTAAGAAAAAGTTATAGGATAAACGACCGATTATGAGCAATCCGCTTGTGAAGCAAGCTTTGAAGCACGAAACGTGAGATTGCGAATGTCGTGAGCTGAACTGTTACGCTTTTTAAGAAAATGGAGAAAGAATCAAAACTACTTTACTCTTTTTGTTTTAGAAATGGAGGAAGAATGAATATGACAGTAAGAAATGCAATGAGAAATAACCGACCAGATAACTGCAATACCTATTGTACAAGCCATAGCGCAGTGAGAGTTTTAAATAGTAATATGACCAGCAGAAAGAGCCCGCGTAGAAATTATTTCTATGAAAAGCATCTGTTATTATTACTTGCAACTTTGCTCCTTATGTTCGTATTTGCATGGGTTTTAAGTGAAAAAACAAATATCAGTCAGGTTAAGGCTTCTTCCGTGGAGGAACCATACAAGTATTACACCAGTGTCCAGGTAAAGCAGGGGGATTCTCTCTGGTCGATTGCATCATCATATATGACGGCAGAATGCGGAGAAGTTTCCGCTTATATTGATGAAATCAAAGAACTGAATCACTTAAGTAATGATGCAATCCATGCCGGAGAATATTTATTAGTACCATATTATGAACCAGTTTACTGAACATATAACTAAAAAATAATGTACTTTTATGCTGGCATATTGTAATTAAATAATAAAGTCTATTTTTTATAATAGTATTATGAAACAACTTTTAAATTGGGAAAACCGCCTTTACATGTTCGGAAAATTCAACTATAATAAAATAAAAAGGTCATTAATGATAGCTAGTTCATTATATATGAATTAGCTTTTTTCCAATAAGTGGTTTCCCTGCAAAATAGTCAGGAAACCCAACAAGGTCTTTCCCTGTTCAGATATATAAAAGCAAGGAAAGAGAGGAAAAAATATGAATTTGACAGCAAAAGAAAAACTAGAGAAAGTAAGAGATTTACGACCGATTGATGATGTGTTTTTTGAAGTACTTGCAGCAAACCCGGCAGTATGTCAGGAAATATTGCGAGTAATTATGGAAGATAATTTACTTGTCGTTTCAGATGTAATCGTACAAGCAAGTGAACAAAACATATATGGGCGATCTGTAAGGCTGGATGCGTTATGTACGTTGGGTAACGGCACAAAATGTAATATCGAGGTGCAGCGTTCTGATAATGATGATCATTTGAAGAGAGTAAGATATAATGCATCTATGATTACGGCAAAAGAATCTAAAACAGGTACAAAATTTGAAGAAGTACTTGAACTGTATATAGTATATATATCAAAGTTTGATCTTTTAAATGGAAACAAGACTATTTATCATATAGATAAGATACTCCGCGAAACAGGGGCTATTGTTAATGATGGTTTACATGAGATATTTGTAAATACAGTCATTGATGATGGAACCGATATTTCAGAATTAATGTCCTGTTTTACAAAAAAAGAAGTTAAAAATCCAAAGTTTCCAGTACTATCGTCAGAAGTACATAGGCTAAAGGAAAGTGAAGGAGGTGTATCTGCTGTGTGTGATATTATGCAAAAATATGAAAAAATTGCCAGAGAGGAGGAACGACAAGAAATTATAATGTCAGCTCTTCAAAATAAGATGCCAAAAGAAGATATGAAAAAATATTTAAAAGTAAAAGATGAAGAAATAGTGGAAGCAGAAAGATTGCTAATGCAGAATTTGGAATAATAAAATATTTAGATAACGAAAGAAGAAAATAATATGATATTTGCATTTCATGATGTTGGGGTCAAAAGGTTGCAATCTTTTGACCCCAACATCATTTCATTTTATGTAATTTTACTTTATAAAAAATTAATGTTTTTTCCTCACTGAAACAGCATTTGCAGCCTGTCTTTTGTGTTCATCTTCAATGGCAGCATAATAATCAATGGTAGTATTCACGTTTTCGTGACCTAATACATCGGCGACCAGGCGGATATCACCGGTTTCACGATAAAGAGCAGTGCCATAAGTACTGCGGAGCTTATGCGGTGTAATTTTCTTGGTAGGAACAGCAATTTTAGCATATTTCTTGACCAGATTTTCAATAGCATCCACACTGATTCTTTTATTCTGAAGTGAATAGAAGAGAGCACCTTCCTGATCTTTTACCGGAATAATGCGACTTCGTTCCCCATTAATGTAAGTTTCTAATACGTCAGCAATTTCATCACCAAAATACAGAACATCCTGACCACCGCCTTTTCGCACAATCGTCATGGAATTATCTGAAAAGTTAATATCATTTAAATCTAAGCCGGCACATTCAGAAACACGTATGCCGGTTCCAAGCATTAACGTTAAGATGGCAAGATCGCGTTGCATGGTCTTTTTGCAATAATTGCGTTGGCGTTCACTCATTTGTTCATTACCATGCTCAATTGCGTCTAATAAAGCGTCAATTTCAGTCTCATTCATACGAATGATATTTTTATCCTTTTTAAGGCGTGGGAGCTTTACAAGTGCCATTGGATTGCTTTCTAAGTAGCCATGTTCAAAATGATACTGGAACATACCACGAAGCGGTGACATTTTTCTGGCAATCGCTTTTTTCCCATTTTCATGTTTTTCGCCTTTTTCATTCAATTCTAAGTATCGTTGATATTCCACAATGTCCTCTGAGACCAGATTCTGCATGTCATTCAATTTAAAATCTGTAATCTTAGTGTCCTTAAAGCGTGGATTCATATCTTTCAGATAGCGAAAAAACGTCAATAAATCATACGCATAGGAAATCAACGTGCTTACCTCAGAAGAAACTTCTTTGTCATAGAGATAATCTACGGCAAATCCCGGCAATTCCGCAAGCAGTTCCCGGAATTTCAAAGTTTGTTGTTTTTTCTTGTCTTTGTAGTATTCTGAATCTTTTCCCATGTTTTCTCCTACTATCTATCAGATAAACTGATATTTATCCGATAGATGGATTTCACTTAATACACCTGCCCTCTACCTTCTTTATCCATTTTTAGATATTGTAAAGGGCAGGCATTCATTAATAGGTTCTTATGCAATCATTTCATCAAAAAATTGATTTAAAAATTCCTGATACAAATTTCGATAAGTCTCATCAAAAATTGATGTAATTGCAGAGTGTTTTCCGCCATTTTCTTCGAAAATCATAAATGCAGTTTCATAAACATCCGGATTCTTTTCGTAAAATGCTTCCGTCAATGTATCCTGAAAAGTGAACATTGCTGCCTTTGATAAATTGTTAAGGAAATCATCTTTGGAAACAGAACCATTGATTTCATAATCTTCATGAAAGATTTTTCCTTCCTGTTCCTTATAAAATGTTTCAAATTCCTCTTTCACATCTTCGTAGACAAGCGGTTTATAGTTATTTTTAAAAAATGTCTCAAATTCCTCTTTTGATGCGAACTCTGTCATAATTCCTCCTATTGTCTTATGGCATCATAAATGTCGCGATATTTTAAAATCATATCGACACAACCATCAATTCCAAGCTTACTGATATCTAAGGTTAAATCATAGCTCTTAGAATCACCCCATTTTTTGCTGGTGTAATAATTATAATAGCTGGCACGCTGTTTATCCTTCTTGGTAAGGGTATCTTTTGCCTGTTTTTCATTGAACTGAAATCTTTTTTTCATATTTTCGATACGATAATCCCAGTCAGCATGAATAAACACATTGATACAATTGGGATTTTCTGCCAACGCATAATCTGCACATCTTCCGACAATAACACAAGGTCCTTCAGCCGCAATTTTCTTAATTGCCTCAAACTGTGCCAAAAAGACTTTGTGATTTAATGGCATGTCAAGAAATGGTGCCGATGCGTAACCGTTCATTGAATATGTATCCATAACCAAAGAATATAAAAAGCTATTGGTTGGCTTTTCATCATGATTCTCAAAAATCTCTTCACAAAGTCCACTCTGCTTTGCTGCTTCTGCCAACAATTCCTTATCATAACATTTGATATTCAGTTTTTTTGCTAATGCGATTCCTACATTTTTACCATCGCTGCCAAATTCACGACCAATCGTATAAATATAATCGTCCATGTAACCACCCCTTCTAGCTGTCTCGTGTAATTTAAGGAGCAAAAAATATATTACTCCTTATTTATATTATAATCTATTTCCCTAAAAAAGTACACGAAAAAGTTAAAATCTCCGGTGGTATCTCATTATTTGAGGCGAACTAAAAGTTTTTCAAAATATTCCGGTAACGGAGCACTGACTTCCATGTATTTGCCGGTTGTCGGATGAATAAAACCAATCGTCATTGCATGCAACGTCTGCCCCTGCAGACCAAATGCATTTTTTTCTCCACCATAGACGGTATCACCAAGCAACGGATGATTGATGCTTGCCATATGGACACGAATCTGATGTGTACGACCGGTCTCTAATTCAAATTCCATATAGGTATGCTTTTTTAACCGTTCTAACACTTTATAATGTGTAATTGCAGGCTTTCCGTTCTTCTCATTGATTGCCATTTTTTTACGGTCAGTCGGATGTCTGCCAATTGCTCCTTCAATCGTACCAAAATCCTCTTTTACGATGCCATTTACAATCCCTCTGTAACGTCTTGTCACCGAATGTTCCTTAATCTGTTCTGCAATATTCATATGACTTTTATCATTTTTACAAACGATCAAAGAGCCGGTTGTATCTTTATCGATGCGATGTACGATGCCCGGACGTATTTCCCCATTGATTCCGGACAGACAATTCTTACAGTGATACATCACCGCATTGACAAGGGTTCCCGAAAAATGTCCAACAGATGGATGAACGACCATTCCTTTTGGTTTATTTACAATCAATAAATCATCATCTTCATATAAAATATCAAGAGGAATATTTTCAGGCAGAATCTCGGTAGATACAGCAGGCGGAATCTCGACCGATACCACGTCATCCGCATGCAATTTAAAATTACTCTTCTCTTCTCTTTCATTTACGGTAACATGATGCTCTTTAATCAATTTTTGAAAAAAAGTACGGGATTGCTCAGGATAAATAGCTGCCAAAAATTTATCGAGACGTTCCTCATCATGACTTACATCTACTTCAAAGGTCCAATGTTCCATACAAAACCTCTTATTGCTTTTTCTTAAAAATAACATTCAAATCTTCTTCCTTGTAATAGAAAAAGATAAGAAGAATCAGTAAAATCGTTCCAACCACAATATAAATATCCGCAACATTAAAAATCGGAAAATTAATCAGTGAAAAATAAAAGAAATCTACAACATATCCCTGGCGGACACGATCAATAAAGTTTCCAAGTGCTCCGGCACAAAATAAAATTGCAATCGCACGAAACCAGAAATATTTTTTTGTTTTCGGAATACGCAGATATAAAAATACAATCACAAATAAAAATGCAATTGTTAAAGGAATGAAAAACCACTTTTTCCCCTCTAATATACTGAATGCAGCTCCCCGGTTCTCCAGATATTGAAACTCAAATACATTTTGAATTAAAACCGCAGGATTTTGATTCTTTAAATGAATCACCGCCAGATATTTGGTAACCTGATCCAAAATCAGTAAAATTGCCGCAAAAAGAATTGCCCTGACATAGTATTTTATGTTTGATGTTTCTTTCATGGAAACCTCCTGTTATTTATATTGTCGATAATTTATTTTTATTCGTCCTTTTTTTGTCTCACCGGAAACGGTATCAAAAATGTATTTTCCATAAGAACGGACAGAAATGACATCCTTTTCTTTACATACATAAGTATTGTGCAATACTTCTCTCCCGCCGATAAAAACCTTACCGTTTGCAATCATACTGCTCGCCATGGAACGCGATACTTTACAGATACAGGCAACGACAGCATCCAGCCGGTTCGAGGTAATAATTCCACTTAAACAGGCAAAATCGGGCTCAATCGAAAAGTTTTCCAATTGCGTTTCCGATACTTTCACCACAGTATGTTTGATCCGGTCTAATTCCTGTAAAATATAATCTTTGACAGAATCAGCACAAAATAAATACGCTACAGAATCCTTTAATAAAATATCACCTGTCTTATCGCGCTCAATTCCAAGGTTCATGACCGCCCCTAAAATATCTCTGTGACTTAATTTGTCAGCAAATTTGGGATAAGCCGGTTCAATTTTAATACAGGAATACGGGAAACTCCACTCATAGTAAAGAGCGTCAGGCAAAAAAGCTACCATCTGACGCTCTGCATTTTCATATCCACCATTCATTTCATACCTGCAAAACAAAGTTTGTTCTACCTGGTGGAAAATATTTTGTTCATTGCTGTTTAGAAAATCGGAAAAAGTAACAATTCCCTTTCGGTCTGCCTGCTTCGATAAATCCAAAAATCGTTTTTTTAATAATTGTTCGTCTTCCATACTAAATCTTAATAATCGGTCTGAATACCGGAAATATCAAAAGAATCCATGATATTCTGGAAATCTCCGGAAATGTCAACAGTTGCAGGGGTAATGATAAAAATGTAATTGGAAATCTTCTGTAAATTGCCACTGATTGCAAAACAGGAACCCGAAGTAAAGTCGATAATACGCTGTGCTATTTCTACGTCCAGTCCTTCCACATTCAAAACAACGGTACGGTTCATAAGTAACGTCTCTGTAATCTCTCTCGCATCTTCCACTGATGTAGGTTTGATGACACATACTTCCATGCCGGCTGCAGACATCTGCTTTTTAGACGGACGCATCGGGGTAATCTTCTGCGAAGTTTTTGCCGGTTTCTCGCGATAATCCATATCATCCGAATAGTTATCTTCAGATTTCCGGGACATTTTTTTCTTAGGCATGTCCTCCTCATCCTCATAATAATCATCATCGTAAAAATCATCTTCATCATCCGGATTTAAACGCATTACATTTAAAAATTTATCAAACAATCCCATTCCTGATATCTCCTATCATTTCAAATATTATTATAATTTCTTGCACCAAAAATTCCGGTTCCTACCCGAACCATGGTAGCCCCTTCTTCTATTGCAACAGTATAATCACCTGTCATGCCCATAGATAAAATTTTCATATGTACATTATCAATGTTTTTGGCATCAATGTCAACAGATAATTGTTTTAATTGTCGGAAATACATCCGGTTATCCTCTGCATTTTCTACGAAAGGAGCAATCGTCATAAGACCTTCAATCCGGACATTTTCAAGGAGCGAAATCTCTTCTGCGAGCTGCATAGCCTCATTTAATTTCACACCGAATTTACTGTCTTCTTCCGCAACATTAACCTCGATTAAAATTGGAACAACGACACCATGCTTTTTTGCCTGAACATTGATTTCTTCTGCCAGGCGGTAAGAATCAACGGAATGGATCAAAGCAACCTTGTCCACAATATATTTTACCTTATTGCGCTGCAAATGCCCAATCATATGCCACTTGATATCTTTTGGCATCTCATCATATTTTTCTACCAGTTCCTGTACCTTATTTTCTCCAAAAGTCCGGATTCCTTCTTCATAGATTTCTTCTAACATCGGAACCGGCTTCGTTTTGCTGACAGCGATTAGTGTTACTTCTTCCCGCTTTCTGCCAGCTCTTTCACAAGCTTTTTCAATATTTTCTTCTACCTGTTTTAAGTTATCTTTTAACATTTTTACACCTGCTTTTCTAATGGATTAAATCATTTTCATTTATTTTTGTGCCATCTAAGGCAATATGGTCATAGAGAGAGAGACCATAATTGGTTCCTGTCTCCACAATGGTATATTCTTTATTCTGATAAAGAATATTAATCTGTTTAAATACCGCATACCCTTTATTGATATTGTAAACGCCCTGTAAGGAGGCTGTCTCTCCAACCGTAAATGTTTCACTGGAATCCGGTCGCTGTAATATGGTTCCGGCAGTGATTTCATCTTCATCAATGTAATACCGGTCATCGGTCTCATAATAAAGCGAAGTATTTACAAACTGAACGGTATTATCCATCTGATTTTTCACCATAACCCCATAATTGGAAGAATCCGCAGCTTTCGTAAAATATTCTTTTGGTACCGTGTAAAAACTCTTCTCAATAATAGAAGTGTTTGGAATTTTAAGTCCGCTTTTGGTATCTAAAAGTAACTCTATTTCAATAAAACGTTCCTTTGCGTAACGAATCATGGAATTATTTAATTTGAGAATCAGAAAATACTGATTACCTACCTGGCGCTCTTCAAAATTTGCCCAAAGAGTTCTGCCATCTTCTACAAATTTGATTTTCACGGCTGATTCATCAATCAGACGCTCATAAGTTTCTAATGATACCGGGACTGCAATATGCCATGTCTCATCCGTCAGTAATTTATAAATCGGTTCTCCGGCGTTTACGGTATCATTCATTTTTAAATTATTTTTATGATAATCCAGTTCATTCATCATAGATGGGTCAAAATTGTCCACGGTCACACCCTCATACCCATCCGTATAATAGGCAACAATACCAGGCATTGTAGCATAGCCCAGATGAAATGTATTATTTGCCTGGGCATAAGCGGTATAATCTCCAATCGTTCCTAACGCGTTTAAGTTACAGACTTCCATAATCCCGGCATCAATATTTTCTTTAAACGAATAAACATTATAAAAAGAAACCGGATCATACGACTTTGTATACTCGTCTACAATTTCTCCAATCTCCGAAAGATTTTCTTTTGGCAGATCGGTATATTCCGAGGAAGCAGCTGCAATCTGTTTTGCCACACTTCCGGTCTCGTCAATGGAATAAATAAGAGAATTATAACTGGCTTTTTTATTATCTTTTAAATAATAGTTAACATATCCGGAAACATCTGCATTCACAACTACCTCACTTCGAATCGCAAGACCATGATAGGTATGATTCTCTGCAATTGTTCCCTGCTCTACCTGATATACAGAGATATGTGTCTGTGTAAAATAACTAAAAACATTAAATATAATGTAAATAAAAATAATCACAAAGACGACAACACCAATATTGATATGAAAGGGCTTTCTATAATTTACAATTTTTTTATTTTTTGCCAAAACTACAACCGCCTTTATCTAAAGAACTCTTGTCCATTTTAGCATTTTCCTTTTAGAAATACAATGCTTTTCCAAAGTATAATGAAAAGAAAATGTGGCATACTATTCCAAAAGGAGGACATATTATGAGTTCAAAAGGATTAGATTATACGTTGCTTACTTTTGTGTTACTCGGTGCCATCAACTGGGGCCTGGTAGGATTTTTCCGTCTTGATCTGGTAGCTCTGCTATTTGGAAACATGTCATGGATTTCCCGTATTATCTACGGAATCATAGGCATCAGCGGCATTTACCTTTTAAGTGCATATGGAAGAATCCGTGCAGTAAATGAAAATTAATCTCAGATATGGAAAATAATTTGTTTTACAGAAGATTTTACGAAATTTCCCCTAAAACAGAAAAGGTGTCTTAAGACTTTACTTAAGGCACCTCTTTTGTTCTGTCGTTTATAAAGAAAGAATTAATTTTGCTTTTACACATTCCGGAAGATTTGCTTCATTTTTTGCGATACTTAACACTATTTTTACAGAGAATTTCTCACTGATAATATCAAGCTTTTCAATTGCATGCGTCATCTCCTCATCTTTGATATTAGAAATGGTAAGGAAACTATCCAGATACATTTCTTCCATATCATGATCCTGTGAAATGATTCCACACAAAAATCCCATAAATTCATCGCAATTATTAATCGGATATTCTGCGACATCAATTAAACGAATCTGCTTATTCAGTTCATACATATGTTTTGGACTCTTGTCAAGATATACGATACTTCCTGTTGCTTTTTGTATCGAAGCATTCACTTTGTCCAATAAATGTTTTGTTTTTCCTTTTCCCTTTTCACCTGCGATAATTTCAATCATGGCAATCTCCTCCTCATGTACGAATCTGCATACACTCTTATATCAAAAATTAGTAGTATTTTCCAAACATTATAGTATATGTTACTCACAAATACAACTAGGAATTCCCATATTGTTGTAAAATTTCGTTCATTAACAGATAAAGATTGCTCTTACAATCTGCTTTTAAAACAATAGAAATCAGATTTTGACCACTACTGTTTTTACTAAGAAGAACCAGACAATACCCTGCTTCTCCGGTTGTTCCGGTTTTTCCACCAATGACGGTAATTCCATCCGGTGCAGTTTCTGTCCCGGCAATATATTTATTCGTGGAAGTCCATTCCTGGCTGACCGGTGCCCCGGATGCATCCGTATAATTTGCCGTATAGGCATTGGTATTGATAATATCCAAAAAAGTCTGATTTTGCATTGCCGCATTCGTAATCAGGTATAAGTCATACACACTTGTATAATGATTGTCATCCGGAAGACCATTTGGGTTTACAAAGTGAGAAGTGGTAGCTCCCAGTGATGCAGCGGTATTATTCATAAGTCCGGCAAAAGTATCCGTATCTCCGGAAATATGTTCCGCAATCGCAATTGCAGCATCATTGCCACTCTCCATCATAAGACCATATAATAAATCTCTCAGTGTAATCTTATCACCGGCTTTTACTCCACAAACGGAAGAATCACTTGCCATGTCGGCTGCCTTTTCACTGACAGTCACAATATCATCAAGATTTCCATACTGCAAAGCAATATAGCAGGTCAGAATCTTTGTGGTACTTGCCGGATAGAGCTTTCCATAAATATTTTTTGCATAAAGAATCTGATTTGTCGCCGTATTAAATAAACCGGCACCTTCACACACCTGGGCATCCGTCGTTTCCAGTCCGACATCCGTAAGACCACCCACACAAAGAGAAGATGCAAAATATTCCGGTAATGCATCTTTTTCCTCTCCCTGAAGTGAGAAATCTGTTGCACTGGTACTGTAGACCGGATAAGGATTGGAAAAAGGCTCTGCTTCTTTTCCACATCCTGTTGTAGAAAATAGTAAGGATACAAAAAGTAATCCGCTAACCAGATATTTACTTATACATTTCACGCCACTCTAAATCTCCTCTGTCTAAAGACTTGACTAATAATTCTGCAGTAGCCAGATTGGTTGCAAGCGGAATATTATGGGTATCACATAAACGAACCACGCTATTTACATCAGGTTCATGTGATTTTGGCGTAAGCGGATCACGCAGGAAAATAACAAGATCAATCTCATTATGCTCAATCTGTGCACCAAGCTGCTGTGCGCCACCCAAATGACCGGCAAGATACTTGTGGATATTAAGATTGGTCACTTCTTCAATCAATCGTCCTGTGGTACCTGTCGCAAAAAGTTCATTTTTACATAAAATGCCTCTATAGGCAATACAGAAATTCTGCATTAATTTTTTCTTTGAATCATGTGCAATCAAGCCAATATTCATGATATGATTCCTCCATTCAATATTTTTTCGGTTGGAGTCCGACATTTAATACAAGTCCGATACCAATATAAAGAGTGATTAACGAAGTCAGACCATAACTTACAAATGGTAACGGAAGACCGGTATTCGGCATGAGTCCGGTAACAACACAGATATTTACAAATCCCTGAAAACCAATTAGAGATGCAACTCCGCATGCAATCAGACGACCGGATAAATCTTTTGCTTTTCTTGCGATTAAAATACATTCGAAAACGATTAAAAATAAAAGAATAATAATCGCAGCTGCACCGACAAATCCAAGCTCCTCGCCTGCCACTGCAAAAATAAAATCCGTCTGTGGTTCCGAAATAAAATTACCATTCTTTACAGAAGCAATATTGTCATTATTCAAACCTTTTCCCCAAAGCTTGCCGGAACCGATTGCCATAATGGAATTCTGCTGCTGGTAAGCATCGTCTGCATATTTCTTAGGATTCAGCCATGCCATAATACGCCGATACTGGTAATCATCTAAAATCTTCTGGTTCGGCTGTAAAATAAGACTTAAGAAAATAATCACAGCCGGAACGGAAACTGCCAACACACCTAATACTATTTTATAACTTAATCCGGCAATAAACAAGAGGGAGACAAAAATTAATGCTGTAACAATTGTTGTGGACAAATCCGGTTGTTTTAAAATCAAAAGCAACGGAATCGCAATCAGAACAATGGCAGAGATTAATATGCCTATCGTGTTTAAATTTTCCTGATTTTTCATAAAAAAGTAAGCAAAAAACAGGATAATAATAATCTTTGATAATTCAGATGGCTGAAAACGGATGCCGGCAATCGTCACCCATCTCGTTGCACCATTGGCATCATCGCCCATTACTTTTACCAGAACCAACAGTGCAATATTGAGAAAATAAAACAGCCAGCTGAAACGCAGGATAAAAGAATAATCCATGAGAGAAACAATTGTCATAATTGTCAAACCAAGAAGCATGCCCAGTATCTGCGTTTTCTGTACCGAAGACTTTGCACTTCCTATCACCATAATTCCAAGAATGGTCAGTGCAAGTACATAAATTACTAACCGAAAATGATAATCTTTTAAATGATATTGTTTCAGCATTTTTATTTCCTAATCTTAAAATCAGTTATTTTTTGAATGTTTCAGGTCTTTGATTGGAATATTTGCAAACAATGCAGGTACACTTCCATTATTTCCGTCCGATTCCGTCTGGGTAATCTGAATATCCAAACCTTCCGCATCAATTTCCATATACTTTGAAATCACCTTGATAATGTCGTTTTTAATCATTTCCATGACATCCGGAGAACAATCCGCTCTGTCTGAAATCAGCAACAATTTCAAGCGGTCTTTCGCAACGTCACCGGAATTTTTCTTTTTAAAAAAATCCATAAATCCCATCGTTTGTATCCTCCTAATTTTTCTTGAATAAGCCTACAAATTTTGTCCAGACACCATTCTTTTCTTCTAAATCCAAAAGAGGTACCTCTTCTCCGAGAATTCTATGGCAGATATTGGTATAAGCCTGTCCGGCAAGACTGTTAGAACCAACTAATGGTTCACCCTGATTTGTTGAGATAACAATCTGTTCATCATCCGGTACCGCACCAATCAAATCAATGGCAAGAATTTCTTTTACATCCTCGATTGACATCATGTCACCACGTTTTACCATATCCATACGAAGGCGGTTTACAATAAGTTTAATGTCTTTTAATTCATGTGCTTCAAGCAGACCGATAATACGGTCAGCATCACGAATCGCAGATACTTCCGGTGTGGTAACAATAAGTGCTCTGTCTGCACCTGCAATTGCATTCTGGAATCCCTGTTCAATTCCTGCCGGACAGTCTAAGAGTATGTAATCAAACTCTTCTCTTAATTCATCCACCAGTTTCTTCATCTGTTCCGGATTTACGGAAGTCTTGTCTCTGGTCTGTGCAGATGGTAAAAGGAAAAGATTTGGATATTTTTTATCCTTAATCAAAGCCTGTTTGATTCGGCAATTTCCTTCCACAACATCTACTAAGTTATAAACGATACGGTTCTCTAATCCCATAACCACATCAAGATTACGAAGTCCAATATCTGTATCAATCAAAACTACTTTTTTATTAAGCTGTGCAAGACCAGTTCCCACATTTGCAGTCGTTGTTGTTTTTCCAACTCCACCTTTTCCTGATGTAATAACAATTACTTCACTCATTGAAATATCCTCCTGATTCATTAAACTCTTCTTATATACTATTTAATAACTCTCTGGTAATTGGCTCTATTAAAATGTTTCCATCGGAAACCATTGCCATTTGCGGTTCCATCGTACGTTTCCGGTTTCGGATTGCTTCCCACGGACCTTTATCTGCACTCCGTCCGATGACATTTCCGATTTTTATCTGAACCGGCTCCATGGTAAGAGCTGTTACAAAACAGCTTTCATCTCCCGCTGCACCGGCATAAGCATTCCCTTTTAATGCACCGATAATGACAATATTCCCCCGGGCAATGATTTTAGCACCCGGATTCACATCCCCGATAATGACAATACTGCTATCACATTTAAGAACCTGACCGGAACGCAGGGTACCTTTGTAAAACTCGCCCGTGTTATCTGCCACATTATTATAATAACTGTCTATTTTCTCTTTGTAAAGCTGTTCTCTTAATTCATCATGGTCTACCACACAGACAACATGGATGGAAGTGTTTTCTGCAATTAAGTCTAATAATTCCAGTTCTTCCTCACCGGAAAGTATCCTTCCTTCAAATGAAATAGCAATACTTGCATTTTTAAAGAATTTTTCGGATTCTTTAAATTTGTCGAGAACTGCTTTTTTTAGTTCCGCAAACGATATGTTGTTATCTAAAATTAAATTAATTCCGTAACGATTACTTTTTAAAATAACCGGTTGTGACATTTACCAAAGACCTCCATTTCCTAGTCAGCAAATCCATTCGCGTTATCCGCTACATTGGTTGCCTGACCATTTAATAATGCTGCTTCATCTTCTACTCCAAAACAGTACGACAATACTTTTCGTGACACATCTACGGCATTACTTGAAGTGTAGCCATACGCAATTCTTGTTGCAATTGATATCTGGGGTGCTTCATAAGGTGCATACCCGACAAAAAGTGCATGATTCGGTCTGGTTGCAACCTGCTGTGCCGTACCGGTCTTTCCCGCTACTGCAATCGGAAATCCATCAAATTCGGAATGGGACTCCACAACCATACGCATACCGGAATGAATTGCATCCCAGGTGGAAGAAGCAACGTCAACGTTATTTTTTACGGTTGGCTGATATTCGGTAAGCAGATTTCCGTTAGAATCCGTGACCTTATTCAACAAAGTATAATTATATACTGTTCCGGAATTCGCAACCGCAGTGACATATCGTGCTAATTCTGTCGTGGTATAGTTGTGGTTACTCTGTCCGATTGCTGCAGTAATCGGATATTCCGTTGCAATTTGCGGCTCATTTTCCGGGATTTCAATTCCTGTTGTATCACCGAGTCCATACATTGTTGCATACTTTGTAATGGCAGAAATTCCCTTATCCGCATTATAAGTTTCTCCATTACAGCTTAAGCGATACCCGACTTCATAAAAGAAATAGTTACAGGAATCCCTGATTGCTTCCGAAACATTGATAAGCCCATGGGTACTTGGGTATATCCAACATTTTGGACTTGGAGAGACTTTCATGAACTGTCCCTCATCTAAAATCTGTTCAGACGGAGAGGATAACACTCCTTCGGTAAGTCCCGCTGTTGCCGTTACCATTTTAAAAGTAGACCCCGGTGCTGTACGCTGTTGTGTCGCATAATCATAAAGCGGCAATGACAAATCTGCCTGTAATTTTGCATAATATTCTGCATCCACCGTATTCGCCAGACGGTTATTATCAAATCCCGGATACGTCACACAGGCAAGAAGTTCTCCGGTATTTACATCCGTAATAACGCAGGACCCAGTACAAGGGTCTAATGCAAGCTGTGCCGGCGTAATCTCTAAATTATGAATCTTTTCGCGAAGAAAATCAAACGAATTTATCTGCCCCTTGGATAAAGCAGTAACCTTTGCTTCATCATAAGGCAATACTCCCTGATCGTATAAAATTAAGCACAGCTGTGTACCACTAATAAGATCCGACTGAATCATGGATTTATATATCTTTTTCGAAAATCCCTGATCTGTTTTTAACTCTTCCAGAATATATTGAACCAGAAAATCATATATTTCAGAAGAATCCGAATACTTCTCATCAACCGAAAATCCTGTAATATCAATCCAGTTACTGTCAATGGCATGAGAAAGATATTCTTTTAAGCTAATGGTGTCATTCTTCCACGCGGTATAAATCTCATCCCCGGTATCAATTTTATCAGACATTAAAATTCCATTGGAAGAAAGCATCGTAACAATATAGCTGATATAAGCCTGCGTTTCTTCATCAAGATTTTCAAACGCAACAGGTTTTTGAGCAGTAAGCTCTGTTTTCACTTTTTCAAGTACCTGTTCCTGTCTGGTAAGAAATCTGGAATAGACTGCCTGTTCTGTTTCGGAAGCATCTGCTTTTGTAAAGTGCTCGGTATTTATAACATTATTATTAATTAACGCAAAATACACATCGTAGATTGGGATTTTAATATCAGCTGCCGTACTATTATTAGAAGCAAGATATTCCTTTGCGTTGATGATTTTAGAATACACAATTCCGGCAATCTCCTGCTCTAACAAATCATAAATGGCTTCCTGCCAGTCTTTATTAATGGAAAGATATACATCGTTGCCCGCCAG
Organism: Roseburia hominis; assembly: GCF_021531695.1. Taxonomy (GTDB): domain Bacteria; phylum Bacillota; class Clostridia; order Lachnospirales; family Lachnospiraceae; genus Roseburia_D. The sequence continues at coordinate 65,613 of NZ_JADYUI010000003.1, forward strand.
TGGCTCAACACGCTCCGTTGTCTCCACAACCTTTCCAAGATTATCGACATAAACGGTCTCATAACCTTTTTGTCCCTGCAGTTGTAAATCCATAACCTGTTCGATACCGGATTTTCCGACAACATCTGTCAGAGTGTAATTATCACTTTCTTTGGAAAGATTTTCGTATTCTTCATCGGAAATCTTCCCGGTATAACCGATAATATGTGCAAAATATTCACTGTCCACATATCTTCGTATCGTGTCTTCGGAAATTTCCATTCCCTGTAAAGAAGCTGCATTTTCACTGACATAAGCAACCGTTTTTTCACTGACATCCGTCGCTATGGTCGTCGAAATATATTTCTGAAAACTGTTTTGCGACATGGCATAACGAATCACTAAAATCCGGTATAAATCAGTTCTTGCATAGACATCTTCCGATAAGTCAAATCCCTTCTCGCGACAGAGATACGCAATTACCTGATCTGCACTTGCCTCTGCTTCATTATAGCCAAGCTTTTTGTTATATTTTAAATCATCTGTCCTGGTTCGTCCATACACATCTGCCAGAAAACGAAGCAAGGATTTTCCTTCTACCGTAAAAGAATAGCTTCCATCTTCATTTAAAGCAATATTAAAATTGTTTTCGATTTTATCTCCGTTCTTATCTAAAACAGAAAGAATGGTTGCAAGCTCATCATTGATCGCCTTATTTTTTTCTTTTAATGAATCATAAGTCCCGTTATCTTCAATGGTTACCGAATAAGCAAGCTCGTTATAGGCAAGCAATTCACCGTTTCTGTCGTAGATATTTCCCCTTGTGCTTGGTAACACTTTTTCTTTTTTAATTTTTAAAGTATAATTCTCCTGGTATTCTTCTCCGTGTACAATCTGTAAAGAAAATAAGCGTTCCAGCAGAATGACACACAAAAGAAGCATTACTGCGAAAAGCACGACCAGACGTGATTGAAAGAAATTTTTTAAAAATTCCCTGATTCGCTCAAACAAACTTCGTTTCACTCCTTTTTTCGGATTTTTCCAACCATTGATTCAGTTTTAAAATAATATAATATAACAGAATTGTAATCAGTAAAGTATAGACCAGTTCCGGTATCATAACATGTAAAAAATAGTAAAAGAATGCAAATCTTTTCCGAAATAAAAACAAAAAAAAGTAAATGCAGAGATTATAGAAAAGGTCGCTCGCCGAAATAAGAAGCATTGGAAGCTTGATATCATCCGGGAAAAAAACGGAAGAAAAGAATCCGTTACCATATCCGATGTACATATAAAGCAAGGCATGAAAACCCAAAATATTTCCAAAAAACAAATCAACTAAAAGCCCGGAAAAGAAGCCAATAAACATTCCTTCTTTTTTGCCTCGCATAAAACCAAATGCAGAAACTACGACAATTAAAAGATTCGGACCTATTGATGCAAAGCTAAGTGCCTGAAACACTGTCGTCTGCAATAAAAAACATATTATAATAATAATGGAAACGGTTACTTTGCGTTTCATAAAATACCCCTTATTACTGTTGTTCTCCGGCATTTTCTGCCGACACATCTGCTTTTTTATCAAGAATGACTAAAACTTCCTGAATGTGTTCAAAATCAACAACCGGTGTGATGGTCCCGGATTTCGTCAGATTGTTGGAATCCGTCTGGATATCTTTGATATATCCGATTAAGATTCCCTGCAAATATTTATCACTGATATAGGAAGTTACAACCTGATCTCCTGCCTGCACCTGATTATCACTGTCTTTTAAATCGCTGAATTCAATCTCCTGATTCTCGTTCATCTTCTGTAAGCTTCCATGAACAATACAATTATCAGAAGTAGAAAGATCCATACCGCTGACACTGCTTGTATCATCAATAATGGAACGTACCTTTGCATAATTCGGAGCGACTTCTGTCACAATTCCAACCAGACCGCTTCCGGCAAGTACATTCATGTCTTTTTCAATCCCATCTTTAGAACCTTTATCAATGATAAAGGTGTTAAACCAGTTCCCGGAATCTTTCCCAATTACATTTGCCGCAACCTTTTCATAGCTTGGATACTTCTCGTCCAATTCCAATAAGGCACGATAATTTTCCAGATCGTACTGCTCTAATTTAATGGTGTTCAATTCCTGTGTTAATTCATCAACCTGTGCCTGCAATTCCTCGTTCTTTTGCATGACATCATTTAAATTTTTCAAATTATCCGCTTTTTCTGACAAAAATGTGCCGACCGAATTAATGCCTCTTTGCATCGGCACAAAGACATATCCGGCAACTGCACTTAAAGGTCCGCCGGAAAGATTCAGTGTCAGGCTAAGAAAAATGGTCCCCACACATACAACGGTCATTCCAAGCAGAATATATTTCGGCGGTACCGTAACTTTCGGTTTGCGTTTTATGCGTTTCATGATTTCCCTCTATTTATAAATTTTTGTTTTTAAGCTGAACGCAAGATGTTTGTACTTTTCATCGGAAACAATTTTAATCAAACCTCTTACAACGCTCTCTTCCGGTTCATCACAACGATTTACTTTAATATTCGTAATGCTGGCAAACAGATCATCCAGCTGTTTAATCTGAGATGCTCCACCGGTAATATAGATACCGGAATGAATAATATCTTTTGCAAGTTCCGGTGGTGTCTTTTCCAGAATCATTTTTATGGAATTGCAGATAGAACTCAGATTGTCTTTAATTGCTTCGTATACAATCTGGGCAGAAATCTCCATTTCAATCGGAAGACCACTTACGACATCACGTCCTACAATGACCATGGTATCATTAGAACCGGAAACTCCGGAACCAAGTTCTTCTTTTAACTGCTTTGCCGTTTTCTGACCGATGACCAGATTAAAATTCTTCTTAATATAAGAAATAATGGATTCATCTAAACGGTTTCCACCAAAATGCAATAAATCACTAAGAACCAGACCTCCTAATGAAATCACGGAAATCTCTGTGGTATCTGCCCCGATATCTACAATCATGACACCCGTCGGCTCGTTAACATCAAGTCCAAGACCTACCGCATCTGCAATTGGTTTCTCGCATAGCAGAACATTTTTCGGTTTCATCTTACTCTTGTAAAACATATCAAAAAATGCTTTTTTCTCTACTTCTGTAATATCAGTCGGAACAGCAACAATGTACTCTGCTCCATGTGTCTTTCCCTTCGCATGCTTCTCAATAAAATCGAAAATCATAGTCTGCATATTATTAAAATCTGCAATGACACCATTCACGATTGGAAATGTAACATTAATGGTCTCCGGTGCTTTTTCATACATGGCATATGCATCATTTCCATAAGCATACATCTGGTTTTTATTGATAATCGCAATCGTATTTTTCTCGTTTAAGACTTTTCCGGTTGCCTTACAGTATACTTTCAAATTGCAGGTTCCCAAATCAATTCCATAAACATTGTTATTCATAATAATTCTGCTCCCTCCGGACTTAAGTGATAAGTCCTTTCTCTCTAAAACTGTAATACCTATTATCGCCGATGATAATGTGATCCGCAAGGCGAATTCCAAGTAAATCACCGCACTTTTTTATCATTTCGGTAGAAATCTTATCCTGATTGCTTGGAAACGGCTGACCGCTGGGATGATTGTGCAATAAAATTATCTGCACTGCCTTCTGGTTTAATGCCGCAAGAAATATCTCCCTGGGCGATATAAGAGAGGCATTGACTGTTCCAACGGAAATCACCTTGTCCCCTAAAAGAGAACATTTGGCGTCAAACATTGCAACCAGTAAATTTTCCTTTTCCTCATGTCTGAACTGCTCCATATAATATGCAGCGACGGAGGACGCGTCGGTAAGAGAAAAATCCTGACGGCGTCTTGTCATTGCAAGGCGTTTGGATAATTCTGCCATACACTTTAACTGGATAGCCTTTACTTTTCCAATCCCCGGTATCTCTACCAGTTCCTCCAGTGTCATCTGGTACAGATTTAAAATTCCGCCCTGATTCTTAGCCAAAAGCTGGTTTGCCAATTCTACAGAGGTTGCTCCCCTTGTGCCGGTTCTTATCAATACAGCGATAAGTTCAGCATCTGATAAGTACTCTGCTCCGTACTTTGCGCATTTCTCGTATGGTTTCTCAGTCTCCGGTAATTCTTTCATGATAAAATTATTATGCATTGAATCCTTTCTACTCTCTCTCTTTGTAGTGGACTCCCAATTTAAAGCATATCTATTATATTAGCACAACAAATCTTTATTAACAAGATTCTGTTCGTAAAGTTTTTGTAAAGACATAAGAATTCCCAATTTCGCATGATACCAGGTAAGACCACCCTGGAAATACACAGCATAAGGCGGTTTTAAAGGACCATCTGCGCTAAGTTCAATTGAGGAGCCCTGTACAAAAGCACCCGCTGCCATGATGACTTTACTGTCATATCCCGGCATATCCCAAGGCTCCGGTGATACATAGCTGTCTACCGGCGCTGCCGCCTGAATTCCCTCACAAAATGCAATGAGTCCTTCCGGTGAATTCAAAGTAACTGCCTGGATAATATCATGTCTGCTCTCGGTACTGTTTGGAATAACAGAAAATCCAAGTTTTTCATAAATATTTGCGGCAAAAATAGCTCCCTTTAAAGCACCACTGACTACGGTCGGTGCCTGGAAAAATCCCTGATAAAAGGACTGAATGACACCAAGAGAAGCTCCCACTTCTTTTCCGAGTCCGGGAGAAGTTAAACGATATGCCGCATTTTCCACACATTCCTTTTTTCCCACGATGTAACCGCCGATTGGTGCCAGACCACCGCCCGGATTTTTGATTAAAGAACCGACCATCATATCTGCCCCTACTTCTAACGGCTCTTTTTCTTCTACGAATTCTCCATAACAATTATCCACCATACAGATAACATCCGGCTTAATTCCTTTGATAAAAGTAATCAGTTCTCCGATTCTTGCTACAGAAAGCGTCGGTCTGGTCTGGTATCCTTTGGACCGCTGAATCGTTACAAGTTTTGTCTTTTCATTAATGGCTTTTTTGATATTTTCATAGTCAAAACTGCCATCCGGCAATAAATCAACTTGTTTATAGGTGACACCATATTCTGCCAAAGACCCTTTCGACGGGCGGATTCCAATGACTTCTTCTAAGGTATCATAAGGTTTTCCGACCGGAGAAAGAAGTTCGTCTCCCGGTCTTAAGTTTGACATAAGGGCAAGTGCCAGCGCATGGGTTCCACAGGTAATCTGCGGACGTACCAGGGCATCCTCTCCTTTAAAGCAGTCTGCATAAACCTGCTCTAAGGTATCTCTTCCAAGGTCGCTGTAACCGTAACCTGTGGACTGGTTAAAACACTCTGCACTGACCTTATTTTTCTGCATGGCAGCAATGACTTTCATCTGATTAAATTCTGCCGTTGCATCAATTGCGTCAAAGCGCTCTTTTAAAGAATCTTCTATTTTCTTGCCGAAAGCGTAAACTTCCTTTGAAATTCCCAAACTTTCATATTGTTGTTCTAACATTTGTTCATTCATTCTGTTTTTCCTCTTTCCTATTATATATTGTAGGCGATTACGAATCTGTGTATTGCCCGCAAAAAATCAAATAGCTATCTGTGCAAGTGGGGGTAATATTTTGGCAAAGCAGGCTTTTGAAAAAATATTAGTAATTCTTAAAATTTAATGCTTGCTTTTATTTCGTGTCTTCGCCTCGTTTCGACAATCCAATGCCGCTGTCCGTCCAGGAAAGAATTTCTGGCGTACTTCCTAGCGTTCCTTAAAAGAATTCTTTCTCCGGACGAACAGAGGCATCGGATTGCTCAAACGTTAAGAAGACATGAATAATCGAAAAAGCAAGCATAAATTTTCTTAGAATTACAATATTTTTGACCAGCCTGCGAGACAAATATTACAACACTTGCACAAGTGAAATTTTAATCGTTGCGGGCATATAGGCAACTTTGCAATCGCCAGTTTCACTATTTTACTTTATGAAATAATCTCTTTTTCCCGTAAAGTTTCCAATAAAAACGCAATCATTTTTTCGTTATCATACGAAAATTCATTTTTATTTACCCAGATGACATCCGGTTCTCTTTTAAACCAGGTAATCTGTCTTTTTGCAAAATGTCTGGTATCACGTTTTAAGATATAGACCGCTTCCTCATAAGAAAGCTCTCCATCTAAATAGCTTAAAATCTCTTTATATCCAAGTCCCTGCATGGATACCATATCTTTGGTGTAACCCATCTCCTTTAACCGTCTTACTTCAGAGACGAGTCCCTGCTCTAACATAAGATCAATTCGTTTATCAATTTTTTCATAAATCTTCTCACGCTCATCATTTAAGACAAAATAAGAAAAATTGTATGGAGACTGCTTTTGCTTTTCCATTTCATTATGTTCTGATATTTTTTCACCGGACAGATGATAAAACTCCATAGCCCGGATTACACGCTTTCTGTTATTGGCATGAATTTCTATAGCTGCCTTCTCGTCCACTTTTTGAAGCATGTCATGCAGATATTCATTTCCTTTTTCTTCTGCCAAAGCCTCTAATTCTTTACGATAAGTTTCATCGCACTCCTGCTTTGAAAAATCAATATCTTTTAAGAGCGCCTGAATATAAAAGCCGGTTCCTCCGACTAAAATCGGAATCTGTCCATTCGCATAAATTTCATCCAGATATTTCTTTGCATACTCTTTGAACTTTACGACATGAAATTCTTCATCCGGCATAAACTCATCAATCAGATAATGCTTCACGCCCTGCATCTCTTCTTCTGTGATTTTTGCAGAACCGATATCCATATATTTGTATACCTGAATGGAATCAGCCGATATTACGGCTCCGTTAATTTTTTTTGCCAATGCGATTGATAATTCGCTCTTTCCGACTGCCGTTGGTCCGGCAAGGATTACTAAAGGTTTTTTCATCATTTTTTCACACAATTCGCTTGAATTTTTTTTCAATTTCATATTTTGACATGGAAATAATGGTTGGTCTTCCATGCGGACAATTGTACGGATTTTCTAATTTCATCAAATCATCAAACAATTGCTCCATTTCCTCTTTGGTAATACGCTGATTTCCTTTAATGGCAGCTTTGCAGGACATTGTTGCAATCTGATGCAAGACAATATCCGGCGTCATTTTTCCGCTTAATTTTTCGATATCTCCAAACATTTCAAGGAACAGCTGTTTTACATCAGCACCATAAATATCTGCCGGCACAGCACATATAGCATACTCTTTTCCACCAAAATGTTCAATGGAATAGCCTAATTTTTCAAACTCACCCATGTATTTTTTAAGAAGCACTTCTTCCTGCATGGTGAAGGTGATTACGACCGGAGGACTTAACTGCTGGGAAGTAAATTCTTTTTGTTTTAACGATGCCATCGTTTTTTCATATAATACTTTTTCATGTGCCGCATGCTGGTCAATAATAAAAAGATTATCCTCAAATTCAATCAACCAATACGTATCAAAAAGCTGCCCGATAATTTTTCGTTTTGCCTTCGTGCTTTCCTCTAAGAACTGTGCACCGTAAGTCGTATCTTCCGCAAGCGTCATCTGGTGTGTTTCGGATGTTAGAATTGGAACTTCTTTTATTTCCTTTTCCAATGTTGTTTTTGACTCTTCTGCTGTATATTTTTTCGTATCCGGCATATCAGAGTTTTTTTCATATTTCGTTTGCTCCTTTAAGGAATTTTTCAAATCATTTTGAAGAATTTCCGCTTTTCCTTCGGTACGGTTGCCTGCAAAATCTCTTTTTCGTACCGATGGCATGGAAGTTTCTGCTTTTCTTTCTGTCACTTCAGCAAAACGCTTTTTTTCGAATGGCTCAGGTGCAGCTTTTAACATCTCTGGCTTTTCTACTTTTTCTTCCGTTACCGGAACTTTGGGAATCAGATCTTTATGATAAAGTACTTTTTCCAGGGAAGCTTTTAAGGCGTCGTAAATCTGCTGCTCCTTCTGGAAACGAAGTTCCATTTTCGTCGGATGAACATTGACATCAAAAAGCTCTCCATCCATTTCAAAATAAAGTACCGTAAATGGGTACTGATGCAGCATTAAAAAGTTTTTATAAGCGTCTTCGATTCCCTTTAAAATTATTTTACTTTTAATATAGCGTCCGTTGATAAAATAACTTTCGAAATTGCGGTTTCCTCTTGTAATAACCGGCTTTCCGATAAAACCGGAAACTTTAAAAAATTCATTTTCTTCCGTTACCGGAAGAAGTGCGCCTGCAATATCTCTTCCATAAATATGATAAATGATTTCTTTTTCATTACCATTTCCGGAAGTCTGAAGCTTTGTCTGACCATTTGCAATAAATTTAAAGGCAACATCCGGATGCGATAATGCCATGCGTTCCATCAAGTCACTGATATAGCCGCCTTCTGTCGTTGCCGTTTTTAAAAATTTTCTTCTTGCCGGAGTATTATAAAAAAGATTGTGAACCAAAAAAGTTGTTCCATCCGGTGCTCCGATTTCTTCCATTGATTTTTCTTTTGAGCCTTCAATCAGATAACGGACTCCCAAGAGAGACTCTTTGGTTTTGGTAATTAATTCCACCTGGGAAACAGCGGCAATACTCGAAAGTGCTTCCCCGCGAAACCCGAGCGAAGAAACCGAAAGTAAATCTTCCACGGATTTTATTTTACTCGTAGAGTGACGCAAAAAAGCAAGCGGAACCTGTTCTTTTTCGATGCCGCATCCATTATCGGTGATGCGGATAAATGAAATGCCGCCTTCTTTTATTTCAACAGTAATTGCAGTTGCCTTAGCGTCAATTGCGTTTTCTACTAATTCTTTTACCACAGAAGAAGGACGTTCAATCACCTCTCCTGCTGCGATTTTATCAATGGTTTCCTGACCTAGTAATGCAATATTTGGCATATGTTCTCCTTACCAGCGGTTTTTAATTTTGTGCTGCAATTCATACAATTTATTCAAAGCATCAATCGGGGTTAAATTTCCAAGATCCAATTCTTTTAATTCATTTAAAATATCATCATCTTTTACGGTGTCAAATAAGGAAATCTGTTCTAAATCCACTTCATCTAATTTTGCTTTTTTCTTCTTTGAGGCATTGGAATCCACGGAAATGTTTTTTGCAATATCACTGATATCATTTGCGCTTAATTCTTCCACAATCTGTTTTGCCCGTTCGATGACAGAATCCGGAACGCCCGCTAATTTTGCAACCTGAATTCCGTAACTCTTGTCTGCTCCACCCTGTACAATCTTGCGGAGAAATACAATATCATCTCCATTTTCTTTTACTGCGATACAATAATTATGTACATTGTCAAGCTTTCCTTCTAATTCCGTAAGTTCATGGTAATGGGTTGCAAATAAGGTTTTAGCACCTAATAATTTGGGATTACTGATATGTTCTACCACTGCCCACGCAATGCTTAATCCGTCAAAAGTACTGGTTCCGCGCCCGATTTCATCCAGGACAAGAAGACTGTTTGAAGTTGCATTTCGCAAAATATTGGCAACTTCCGTCATCTCTACCATAAAAGTACTCTGACCGGAAGCCAAATCATCCGAAGCACCGACTCTGGTAAAAATTCGGTCTACAATCCCGATTTTTGCTGACTTTGCCGGAACAAAACTTCCAATCTGCGCCATCAGAACGATGAGTGCAGTCTGTCTCATATAGGTTGATTTTCCTGCCATGTTTGGTCCTGTAATAATGGCAATCCTGTTTTTTCCATTATCAAGGTGGGTATCATTTGCGATAAACATATCATTATTTATCATTTTTTCTACAACCGGATGTCTGCCGTCTTTGATATCGATTACGCCGTTTTCATTTAATTTCGGCCTGCAGTAATTGTTCTGCTCTGCAACAACAGCAAGAGAAGCAAACACATCAAGATTTGCAACTGCTTTTGCTGTTTTTTGAATTCTTAATACTTCAGCTGCAATTTTATCTCTTACTTCACGGAACAACTCATATTCCAACTGGGTCAGACGGTCCTCTGCCCCCAAAATGGTATCTTCCATTTCTTTTAATTCCGGTGTGATATAGCGCTCTGCAGTCGTAAGTGTCTGCTTTCTCATATAATAATCCGGAACTAAATCCTTATAGGAATTGGAAACCTCAAGATAATAACCAAATACTTTGTTATATTTTATCTTCAAATTTTTAATTCCTGTCTTTTCCCGTTCTTTTGCTTCTAACGTCGCAAGCCACGTTTTTCCTTCTGTTTTTGCTTTACGTAAATGGTCTACTTCTTCATTATATCCGTCTTTTAAAATTCCGCCTTCACGAATCGTAAGCGGCGGTTCCTCGTCAATTGCCTCGTCAATTAGCGTATAAATATCTTCTAACGTGTCTAATTCTTCTCTCAAAGAACTTAATTTTTCTCCTTTAAAATCAGAAAGCAGCTCTTTAATTGGCGGCAGCATATGAATAGAATTTTTAAATGAAATCAAATCTCTTGGACTTGCAGTCTGATAGGCCACACGCGTAATAAGACGCTCTAAATCATAAATCGGATTTAAGTATTCTCTTAATTCTTCTCTTGTAATGACATTCTGATTTAGTTCTTCAATTGCATCATAACGGGCTTCAATCTCTTTTTTTTCAATCAAAGGCTGTTCCACAAAGGAACGAAGCATTCTGGCGCCCATTGCCGTCTTCGTTTTATCTAAAACCCAGAGTAAAGAACCACGTTTTTGCTTCTCACGCAAAGTTTCTACCAGCTCTAAATTTCTTCTGGTCGAGCTGTCAATAATCATATATTTTCCGGTTGAATATGGCTTTATTTTTGTCATATTCGAAAGAGAATTTTTTTGTGTTTCATACAGATAGCGAAGTAATGCGCCGGAAGCAATCACACCACAGGCATAATCGTGAAGTCCGAGACCTTCTAACGATGCAACATGGAAATGGGAAAGCAATGTCTCTTTTGCCTGATCATCTGAAAAATACCAGGATTCCAACGCAGAAATCGAGATACCAAGCCGATTTTTCATATCGGAAATATCCACACCACTCATATAGAATGGCTCATTACAGATAATTTCAGACGGTGCAAAACGTGTAACTTCATCCATCATCTTTCGTTCCGAATCCACTTCCGTCACATAATAATCACCTGTTGTAATATCTGCCGTAGAAACACCATATTTATCCGCAAGATAAACAATACACATAATATAATTGTTTTTTGTCTCGTCCAATGCCTGCGCATCAATATTCGTACCCGGTGTTACGATTCTTGTAACTTCTCTTTTTACCATTCCTTTTGCAAGCTTCGGGTCTTCGACCTGCTCACAGATTGCGACCTTATAACCTCTTGCCACCAGGCGGTTCAAATAGCTGTCTACCGCATGATAAGGAACACCGCACATCGGCGCACGTTCCTCTAAGCCACAGCTTTTTCCCGTCAGGGTAAGTTCTAATTCTTTGGAAACCGTTATGGCATCCTCAAAAAACATTTCATAGAAATCACCTAAACGGTAAAATAAAATGCAATCTTTATTTTCTTCTTTTGTTTTTAAGTAATGCTGCATCATTGGTGTCAATTCTGCCACTTTTCTTACTTCCTTCCATCTGATATTGTAAGTATTTTTCTAAAACGCAGGATAATATTTCTCTCTTACTGCTTCTGCTATCTTCATGCCATCCATCGCTGCCGACATAATTCCACCGGCATATCCGGCTCCCTCACCACAGGGATAAATTCCCTTGATATTACTTTCAAATAATTCATCTCTGGTAATGCGTACCGGTGAAGATGTCCTGCTTTCGATTCCGGATAAAATTGCATCCTCTCTGTTAAACCCTGACATTTTTTTACCAAAACTATCCATTCCTTCTAAAAATGCCTGTTCCATACCGGAACTTAATAGTCCACGTAAGTTTGTAAAAGCTGTTTTCCCTTTCACGCAGCTTTCAAATTCGCCATATTCTTTCGTTTTTCTGTTTTCTTTGTAATCAAGAAATAATTGCTGCGGTATTTTTCCATCACAAAGCGCATAAGCTTTTTCTTCTAATTTTCTTTGAAATACCACTCCGGCTAACGCATCTTTACTTTCAAAATCATCCGGTGTCACAGAAACAATAATGGCACTGTTCGCATTGTTACTGTCACGTTTATAATAGCTCATTCCGTTTATGGCAAGCCTGTTTTCTTCGGAAGATGCATTTACGACAAAACCACCCGGGCACATACAAAAAGAATAAACTCCTCTCCCGGTGGAAGTCTGTGCCGTTATTTTATACGGAGCAACCGGAAGATATTTCATGTCTGCACCTTTATATTGCAATTTGTTAATCATTGCCTGTGGATGCTCAACACGAAATCCAACGGCAAAAGCTTTCGCTTCCATCGTAAGCTTTTTTTCTTTTAGCATGGCAAAGGTGTCTCTCGCACTGTGACCTATGGCAAGAATCAAAAGATCGGTTTTTACTTTTTTGGTATGATTTATTTCAATTGCTTCTATTTTTTCATCTTTCACGAAAATATCAGTAATTTCCGAAGAAAAATAAATTTCTCCGCCAAGTCTTAGAATCTCTTTTCTTAAATTTGCAACAACATCAACCAGAACATCGGTTCCGATATGTGGTTTGTTTTCATATAAGATTTCCGTTGGGGCTCCCGCACTTGTAAAGATCTGAAGCACCTTATGATTTCTGCCTTTCACATCCTTTACAAGCGTATTTAATTTTCCATCTGAAAAGGCTCCCGCGCCGCCTTCCCCGAACTGCACATTCGATTTCGGATTAAGAATACCGGTTTCCCAAAAATGCAAAACATCTTCGGTTCGTTCTTCTACGCACTTACCGCGCTCAAAAACAATGGGCCGGTATCCATGTAATGCGAGCATATAAGCAGAAAAAATACCTGCCGGACCAAAACCTGCGACTACCGGTCTGTTTTTTAATGGTTCGTCTCCGGCTTTTGGAAATTCATAACCATTCTCTGAAACAGGAGAAACCTGCACACCTTTTATTTTTTGTAAAAATTTATCTTCTTTTTGCTTTAATTTCACATCCACAGCGTAAACATATTTGATCTCGCCCTTTTTTCTGGCATCAATCGATTGTTTTACGATATGAAATTCCACAAAATCTGTTTCGCTAAGGTGCAGCATTTTTGCACACTTCTTTTTCACATCTTCCGTGGTATGTTTAAGCGGCACCTTCACCTGCTGAACTCGTATCATAAGATTTCCTTTCTTCCTGTAAAGCGGATATTCCCTACTTACTTATAAACCGTTCCATTTATAATCTGCTTTTTTGCGGCAGCACATCCGGCCACGTAACCGCTGGACCATGCCCACTGTAAATTATAACCGCCACACATGCCATCGATATCAACCATCTCACCTGCAAAATAAAGTCCCGGTATCAGTGTGGATTCTAAGGTCTCGTTCTTAAGTTCGTCTGTTCTTATTCCACCCGCTGTAACCTGCGCCATATCAAATGATTTGGTCTTTTCTATCATTAGTGTAAACTGTTTGATTTGTTTGCACAATAAATGCAATTCTTTTTCACTCACACGCTTTGCCGGAAATTCTTCTTTTAGAGCACATTTCTTTAATAAAACCGAAATTAATTTTTCCGGAAAAAGTCCAATCAATGCTTCCTGCATTGTTTTTCCTGTTCCATAAGAAAAAAAGCGTTGCTTTAAAAGAAGAAACACTTCTTCCTTAGACTGACGTGGTAAGAAATCCAAAAAAGCAGTAACTTTTTCTCCCCGTTCTAATGCTTTTGCAGCAAAACGACTGACCTGAAATGTCGGAATGCCGGATATTCCATAATCCGTAAGCTGTACTTCTCCGGTATCTTCGGAAAGAAGCTCTTTTTTTGCATAAATCTTTAGATTGGCTTCAATGCGAATGCCTGTCCATTCTTTCAGGCAGGGTTCTTTTGCCACAAGCTGAACCAATGCCGGAACAGGATTTATCAGATGATGTCCTAACTTTTTCGCATAAAGGAAACCGCTCCCGTCACTTCCTGTCTTTTTGGCAGAATAACCTCCGGTTGCCAGAATACAGGTTGTTCCATAAAAATTTCCGGTCTTTGTTTCAAAACAAAATCCGTTTTTTTCTCTTTGAATCGAACGAATTCCTACTTCATAACGAATTTCTACCCGAAGCCGTTTCAATTCCATAAGAAGTACCTTTAAAACGGATGCTGCCTGTTCGCTTGCCGGATAATAATAACCATTTCTTTCTTTCGGATAAATACCAAGTTCTTCAAAAAACGCAATTGTTTCTTTAAAACCGAATTGTTTTAAGACAGGCAAGACAAAGGCAGGGTTCTCTCCTCTGTAATAAGAGAGTCCCTGCTTTTCATTGGTATAATTACATTTTCCATTGCCGGTCGCCAAAATCTTTTTCCCGGCACGATCCATATGCTCTAATACTAAAACATATGCTCCATTTCTTGCAGCGGTGATTGCTGCCATCATGCCGGAGGCTCCGGCACCAACAACTACCACATCATATCTCTGTCTCATCTTTTCTGTCATCTTCCTCATTTATTTCAGACTGCACCTCATCTGCCCCCAAAGAATCTTCCGGTAATTCTTCCATCTCATTTTCCTCATGATGTGGTTCTGCTTCCATCCGTCTTGCCAAAGCAAACATTTCTTCCTGTTCTTTCTTTCTCTTTTCACTTAACTTATGATATTTTTTCAGACGCAAAGACAGATATGCCGTACTTAAAAGGCTGATTACTCCATCTACAATCAACATAATATATGTAAAATATGTATGATATGTATCTTGCTGAAACGGATTAATAATCACAACAACTGCACACACGGAAATAATAGCGGAAACAATCAGTAAAAAGAGCCATGTATGGTCATTTAGTGCTTTTAAATCCAAAGCATATTGTAATTCAATGATTCCTACAACCAAAAGCCAGATCCCAAGTCCTAAAAAAAAGAAAGAGGATACCTGATCCACCCGCACCAGCGCGCAGGCTCCTAAAGTCACAAGTAATGCCCCATAGGAAAGACCATATTGATTAATATTTTTATAGGACTCCATCATGAGATAACGGATGATCATTCCGATACCGTAAATCATAAGAAGTGCAATAAAAATATAGCAAAGCGTTTTTAATTCAATTTGTTTTACAAATAGCATAACAACACCAAGCAGAATATTGATAACTGACATGGCAAGTAACAAAAAGGTTCCGTAAGAACCGTCCTTTTCTATTTTTGTTTCTTTTACTTTTTCTTCTTTCGTTTTCTTCATATCAAATCCTCCCAATTTCCTCTAAATTGTAACATAACAGGAAAGAACAATCAACTGGAAGTATCACAGCTTAACTCGAATAATTTTCCAGAAAATCATACAACTCTTCACTGGTTTCAAAGGTTTTTCCGGCTTTTATTTCTTTTTGTAATCGTATGCTAAGCTCATCAAAGCGAATATCGGTATCCATGTATTTTGTCTTTTTGTCTGCATAATAAACAGACAAATAATCATCTTCTTCTATTACCACATATTCATACGCTTTTTGTATGTTACTGCTTGCAATGGAAGTTTCTGTGGTTTCTTCCACCGATTCCGTCGTATCCTGTGATAAAATATTTTCCTGTTCTTCTTTATTTTCCATTTCAAGTGTAAGCTCCGGATAATTTCCGGTTATTTTATGGTAGCCCAAATAATAGCTGCCGATTCCGAGTGCCGTTCCAAAAAGAAAAAGCAGGCGGATACAATTGACTTTTTTCATCTATCATCACCCAGTCAAAGTATCTGCCTGTTTTTCCCAAATTATTCAAAAAATTTAAAGAAGTCGAAATTTTTTGGCAATTCGAACGAATACATATCCTTTCGGAAAACGTTTTAACTCTTCTTCTCCAATTCCCTTTAGTAATAACAATGCTACTGCATAGACCAAAACACCAATCAGAATGGAAATGATAACCGCAATCGCATTCGATAATCTTTTTCCGGCAAAAAGCTGAAATAAAGAGAAAATTCCCTTATAGGAAAGCAATACGGAAATCCCCATAATAAGGGAAGACACTGCCGGAATCACATAGGTTTTTTTTATTTCCTGACGATACCCACTGTAACGTTTTAAGGCTCGTCCATTTAAGATACACATAAGAAGCGCAAAAAAAGCATTCGCATAAACGACCGCATAAATATTTAAGTGAAATCCATACATCAGCACAAAAAGCACCCCAACATGGGCAACTAACGCAATGGCTGCATTTTTAATTGGTGCTTTCATCTGATCAATCCCCTGTAATAATCCATTCGTCAAAGTGGAAAGGGAATAAAATACAACAGAAATCACACCTACCTCAAGCATTAATTCCGGCATCTGTCTGCTGTCATTAAATAACAACTGTAAAATCGGAGAAGCCAGTACCCCAAGTCCGACTGCACACGGGAATGCTACAATCATAATAAAACGAATCGCCGTATTAATCTGTGATTTTACGGCTCTTGTATTATTTTCTGCAAATGCCGCTGCAAGACTTGGAACACAAGAAGATGCCATAGAGGAGGCAATCGAAATCGGGACATTAATCAAAGTCTTATATTTTCCGCTGAATATTCCCCACCAGGTATCAATATCCTTCGCCTTGTATCCCTGCATAAATGCAACATTCTTAAAAATACCCTGATCAATAATCGAACTGATATTATAAATAGTAGTACTGATTAATACCGGAATTACCGTGAGAATTAAAACATGAAAAATACGCGAATAAGACTCCGTTCTTACTCTCGCATCCTTTCGCATCTGACGTTTTAAAACTTTCTTGTAAATAAGAAAGACAAAACCTACAAACAGGAATGCAGACACTGCTCCGATACAGGTTCCAAGCGTTCCACCCGCTGCACCATATGCTGCGCTGTAATTTTCTTTCTGTCCTAAGACATCACCGATTCTGGCACCATAAGAGAAGAGATAATATGCTGCCACAACACTTACAATAGCATTTACAATCTGCTCAATCACCTGTGAGAAAGCGCTTGGCATCATCGTGCCAAGTCCCTGGAAAAATCCACGGATCACACCGAGTATGGCAACAATAATTAAAGTCGGCGCAAGTATTTTTACCGCAAAAATACTAAATGGTGTTTTAAGAAGCGTTCCTGTGATAAATTCTGCACCAAAATAAAGAACTAACGCAGCAATTGTTCCTGAAACGATTGCAAAAAGAAAAGCCACCTTAAAAACACGGTATGCATTTTTCCGGTCTTTTTTTGCAACTCTTGCAGAAACAAGTTTTGATACTGCAAGCGGAAGGCTGCAGGAAGAAATGAGCAGCAACAGACTGTAAATTTCAAAAGCACAACTGTAATAACTGTTTCCAACGTCACCAATAATTGCTGTAAGCGGAACACGGTAAATAAGTCCGATAATACGACTTATAATTGATGCAAACGCTAAAATACTTCCCTGTACTATGAAATTGGAATTACTTTTCCTGTTACTACCCATTTCTATTCAACCTCAAACTATTTATTCTGTCGCTCTATTATTAAATTCATCCTCACTGCTGTAAAAATGAACCCGGTCAGAGTCTTCGTTTAAAACAACGCATACCCACGTCTTTCCCTGATTTACTTTGATTTCGTTTCCACTTGCATCATAATATCTGGTCGGTGATGTAAGGGAATCCTTTTTCCAGGTCACATCAATTGCTTTGCCATTTGTCACATACTGACCAGTTCCGCCGGAATAACAATCGATATTTAAGTATTTATCATCAAACTGTGTACCACTTCCGGTATACATGGTGTAATTGACATTCTGTAAGATAATGTTCTTGTATGCAAGCTGATTTCCACTCACTGCATCCTTCTCTTCTCTCTGGAACGCATAACGATAGTATAAACCATCTTCAGCGTTATATACAAACCAAGGCTTATCAATGCGGTATCCGGGCTCTACCACAACCGCATCATAACCACTGTCTAACGTAATATTCTCATTTGATTTTGCAAAATTATAATGTGGTCCGAACCCTTCTGCCATATCGGTAGAATAACCCTTGTATTCGATGGCTTTGTTAATACCTTCTCCACTTACATACGCATTATGCGGAGCATTCATGTCACTGGTACGATAAAAGGCAAGATTTTCAACCTGACCTTCCAGGGCATCTAAATCATCAATTTTTTCCAAAATATCAAATGCAAAGATACATTCTCCGAAATGTGCATAAATGGCATCATATTCAGATGCAAAATCCACATAATATGGGCGACAGCTTCTGACATTACCGATTCGTTCCATACCGGCATAATCCTGAAAAATACCCATGTACCTTGTGATGGAGCCTTCTACCGGACACTCATAAACGATGTCTGCATTTTCGATTCCATAATGCGGCCACGCTTCATAAGTATTTTCAATCATAAGTGCCAAAGGTCGTTTTCCCGCAAGGTCAGCAGAAATCCACTCTCCGGTCAGATTACTCTGCGCCATCCCCTCTGGCGCAACATCCGGCTGTTCTGTTGGAACCGTAGCTTCCGTTGCAGACTCGACAATTTCTGCAGTGATTTCATTCGTAGCATCCGATTCCTTTGATTCCTTATTTCCACAGCCTGCAAGCAGGGATAATCCTGCTGCTGCAAGAAATACGGCTTTTAAGTATCTCTTCATTTTGTACCCTCCTGTTATCTTAAAATATTCATTTCTTTTAAGATTTCCTTTTGTTTATTTTCCATAAATGCCGCTTCCTCACTTGTCATATGGTCATAGCCAAATAAATGCAGCATACTATGTACAATTAAAAATGCAAATTCCCGTTTTGGTGCATGGCCATAAGCTTCTGCCTGCTCCTTTACCTTCTGGACAGATATAATAATATCTCCAAGCATAACTTCTCCGGTATCCGGATTAAAATTGTCATCATTCTCCTCAATGGCGTCAAAATCCCCTGCCCGCTCATAGCTTAAAAGCGGAAAAGAAAGTACATCCGTCGGTCGGTCAATATCGCGGTATTCTTTATTAATTTCATGAATCCTGTCGTTATCGACCAAAAGAAGATTCACTTCTGCCTCAAAGGGAAACTTCTCGTGATCTATGGTAAAATTAATCACTTCTCCTGCAAGTGCCTCATAATCAAAAGAAAAATCTACTTCTGTTTCCTGTTCTATTGTAATTGTCAAAACAATTTTTCTCCTTTCACAAAAAAGTCACGAATCTTAAGAAACTGATTCATGGTAAGTCCGGACTCATCATATAATCCGGTAGACGATTTTTCATTCATCGCCTGATATATCACGACTTCATAATTCCATGTACTGGAAACGGTATTCTTATCCAAAATTTCGAATTTTGTCACCAAAGTATCTACAATATGAACCAACGCAGATTCTATTGTACTGGGTAAGCGCAATTCTCCGTTATATTCAGCCAGTATTGACACAACCTCCGGTGGGAAGCAATCTGCCTGCGCCAATGCCACGCTGTTTGCTGCAAATGGCTTCTCTCCATCAATTTTTCCAAGATGATAATAAAATCCCGCTGCTTTTGCAACCTTTGCGTCTGCTCCAATGGATGGTGCACATTTTTCACATAACTCGGCTACCTTCAATGCATGCTTGTATTCTGCTTTGGAAAAAGCCTTAATCTCCTTTGCCAACGGATAATTCTCATCTAAAATCATATCCAGACTTCTGCTTTTATTTTCCTTCGTGTATGTATCTATCTTATCAAAGAAAAGCACAATTAGCAAATCTGTAACTAACCCACCTGCTCCTGAGTAAAGAAACAGCTTCAGATCAAACGTAAAATCGGAAAGAAAATGAAATAAATTTGGTACAAGCAATGCCGCACAAAAAAGAAAAATCATAAGATAAATCCGGTTCTTTTTTTCTTTTAACAATTCACTTATGACACAACCTGTAATAGCCAAAAAAATATACGCACACAACTCATAAAAATTAGCATGTAACATCAGGCATAAAACAATGGAAAAATACCCGGAAACCGCAATTCCAAGATAACCGTTGGAAGCGACTGTCATAAATATGGCAATGAATAAAATCGGACTCGCGTATTCCGGTAAAAATGAAAACGCATAAACGAAAACCGCAAAAACGAAATAAATGTTCCGAAACTGGGTATATGTGACCGCGCTGTTTCCAGAAATACCGGATGACATTCTGCTATGAATCAGGCACAGGATTAAAACCAGAAAGAAGAGTATACTAATCAATCCATCTGCAATAATCTGATCCAGTAAAAATCCATAGGTAAATCCTAAAGCTATAGACAACAATATTGTGATGCATAATAGTAATAAAACATTTTTTATTCTGATTCCGGAGAACTTTTTTTCTTCCATTTCTGTAATTTCCAATCTTATGTCTTACTTATTTTTCTTTCTGGCACCGGTTTTATTTTCGTAATCCTCATATGCCTTTACAATTTTCTGAACTAAAGGATGACGCACGACATCACTGCTGGTCAGACGGCAGATTCCAATCTCATCTACTTTCTTTAAAACTCTAAGTGCCACATCAAGACCTGATTTACTGCCTGGTGCTAAATCCTTTTGTGTGGCGTCACCGGTAATAACTACCTTAGAGCCAAAACCGATTCTCGTTAGAAACATTTTCATCTGGGCAGGTGTCGTATTTTGTGCTTCATCTAAAATGATAAATGCGTTATCTAAGGTACGTCCTCTCATATAAGCAAGCGGGGCAACCTCAATAAGGCCCTTTTCCATGTTCCGCTGAAAGCTCTCTGCTCCCATAATCTGATACAATGCGTCATACAAAGGTCTTAAATACGGATCAATCTTACTCTGCAAATCACCCGGCAGAAATCCAAGCTTCTCTCCCGCTTCAATTGCCGGTCTGGTTAAAATAATACGGCTCACTTCTTCCTTCTTAAATGCCGTGATTGCCATTGCCATTGCAAGGTATGTCTTACCGGTTCCTGCAGGTCCCATACCGAATACAATCATCTTATCTCTTATCTGGTTTACATAATTTTGTTGTCCGATCGTTTTGGGTTTCACCGGTTTTCCATTTATCGTATGGCAGATTACATCATTGTCTATCTCTAACATTGCATCCGTCTGCTTTGTTTCCGATAAGGAAATCATGTAATCTACATTTTGCTCTGTGATGGTATTTCCTCTTTTGGAAAGCTCTGTTAATTTTAAGAACACTTCGGAAGCAGCTTTAATGTGAAGTTCCTCTCCGAGCAGCTTCATGCCACCCTCCCTGATTACCACCGTAACATGAAATGCTTTTTCGATTTTTTTTATATAAGAATCAAACTGACCGAATACATTTGCCATATGCTCTGCCGGTACATCTATCGTCATTTCTGTCAAACTCATTGTGCATCGATTCCTTCCTGATTTTCCGGTTGTTCCGGTGCCGGTAATACTTCTGTGGGAACAAAAATTCCGATTTTTTCTTTTACGGTAATATCCCCACTTACCCGACAATTTTTTTCATCAAATTCTATCATAACATTTTTTTGCAAAATTTGAATATCTTTTTCTTTTAATTTTTCCAAATAGATCAAAAGATGTGTATTTGCCAGCTCTTTGGCCTCTTCTTTTTTATACGTAAGCTGTTTCGGAATATACTCTTTGTTCGTATTAATTTCCAAGGAAAGTGGCAGATAAAAATCCGAACAGACTTTGAACTGCTTTTGCATACTGTATTTATCCGAATATTGAAATTCTTTTTTGAAAGAAGGAATGGTAAAATAATAATTCATACAGGACAAGGCATACGTTTGTTTCGTATTTCCCGTAAAAAATTTTTTCGTGTACGTAAGCGGGAAAGTATCTTCATAAGGATATATAGTAGTTGCGATAATATCGGCATCCGAAACGCAGTATTGATAACCGGTAACGGTTTCATCATCGCCTATAATATCCAGTCTCCCGCTGACTAAAACATCCCCTTTTTTTACCACACTTTTCTGTGCGACGAAAGGCGTTCCCTGTCTGGTTATAATTTCATCAATCACTCCGTCTTTTTGTGCCACAAGGTCATAGGCTTTTCCGTCATTTGGCTTTTTTATCTCTTCGTTTTTGATATTTTCCTGTAAATCAATTGTCATTTTTGTTCCATTGATTTTTACAGAAGTCCAGATAATATCATCAAAAGCAATTCGAAGTTCCTCCTCTAGTTTGGAAGCATCAATTTTTCGTTTTTGTGTCCCAAACGACATTTGTTTTTCTTTTAAATAAGCAAGTATGGTTTCATCTGTAATATAGGAATTTCCATTGATTTCAATATTCCAGATAAATTGGGAAAGAATACACAAAAGCACGAAAAATAAAACAATTCCGCCAAAAAACAGCTTACGTTTGCGGTATCTATGCATCCAGAATGGAAAGCCATACCGTTTTAAAATTACAAGTTTGGTTTTTGTTTTTTTTACAATAGGCTTTAATTCACGAAAAGCATCAATACTAATGCAAAATTCATAAGCATCTTCGGTATATACCAGATTCCAGATTAAAATATCATGATTACTGCACAGATTAAAGAAACGTTCCGGCGCATAACCGCTTAATCGGACAAGGACGAATCCTTTTGCAAATTTTAAAATAGATAAAAACACAATGCCCCCTATGGTTCATAAATAATCTGATCAATATATCCCGTTATTTTCATTTCTTCGTTGGTATAATACGCAATTTTTAAGTTTTTTCCGCTTAACTGCAGTTTGCAGGTCTTTGTCTGAAGCCGAATGACCTCCGTACTGTATTCTAAAATACCTTTATAATTTTCAATGATTGCTTCTTCTCTTCCGGTAACGGTTAAAATCACTGCCCCGAAAAATAAGTCTTTGGGGAGTTCCAATGCCTCCACCATCTGCTTTTTTATCTGTTTTTTACTTGATTTTCCCATACCATACTATATGAAGAAAATCCGAATCCTATGTAATAATTTTAACCGGTGAAGCGGATTTCGAATGTCCGCTTTCCGATTAATCCTCGTAATCTAAGCATGCACGCTCGGTTACAAATGGACGCACATAAGTATCCGCAACTGCAACATGCTCTTTATGTGTTGCATAAATTGCAATATCCTCTGCTTTTTCAAATGTGGTAAGCAATGCCATGTCATGAGTACTTGACGGAATCAGTGTCTCCACGAAATCTGCCGTCTTAAGTCCCGGTACCTTTCCGACCAGTCCTTTCAAATGTTCTGCCATGGCTTCTTTTAATGCTTTTTTATCTTCCTCTTTTACTTCTGGTTTAAACTTCCACATTACGATATGATGTACCATAAAAAATCCTCCTGATATTTAGTTTCTTCCATTATACCATACCTGTTTTGATTTTGTCTTAGAGTTTTCTTAAGATTTACATTGAATCATTCGGTTTACTTATGATAAGGTTCGTGATTCATAATACGATAACTTCTGTAAATTTGTTCTAATAAGATTACGCGCATCAACTGGTGTGGAAACGTCATTTTAGAAAAACTAAGTTTAAAATCGGCAAGACTTTGTACCTTTTTGGATAATCCAAGAGACCCGCCTATCACAAAGACCAGATGACTTTTCCCCATCGTTGCCAGCTTTTCTATTTTTTCAGATAGCGCAACAGAATCAAGCATTTCACCATCGATTGCCAGAATAATACGGTAGGCATCTGTTTCTGTTAAATATTTCACAATTTTTTCATCTTCTTTTTCCCGAATCTGTTCTGCCTGTCCCTCATTTACATGATCCGGTGTTTTTTCATCCGCACTTTCTATGATTTCAAGCTTACAGTAACGGCTCAGGCGTTTCGTATATTCTTTAATCGCCTCAACATAAAATTTTTCCTTGATTTTTCCTACAACTAATATGGTAATTTTCATTTTCTATCTTCTCCTTTTTGTTCCCTGCTCATGAACCGTTGCAATCTACATCTAAATCCTTTATAATAATGCCAGATTATTTCACGTTTTCGTGAAATTTATCAAAACAAACAGAAAGATTGAGGAATAATTATGTGGTGTCCAAAATGTAAGACCGAATATGTAGATGGAATAACAAAATGTGCAGACTGTGGCATTGATTTAGTAGCGGAACTAAAACCGGTTTCTTCTTCCGAGCTCTCTGCCAAGACGATGGAGCGCATGGAACAGGAAAAAGCAAAAGAAGAAAGCATGGATACCATCCTGCATCCCAAAGAAGGCGGTCATATCTTTGTTGATAAACGCAGCCAGTATGAGGATATGAAATCTTCTGCCTACACCTTTCTCTTTGTTGGTATTGCTGGACTGATTTTACTTGCACTCGTTGCTTTTGATGTCATTCCGCTTCACATGGCTTCTTATATGAAAATAATTATGGCAATTGTCATGGGAGCCTTATTTATTGCTTTTTTAGGTATCGGCATTCAGTCATTTAAAAAGTCAAAGAGTCTTGCAAATGATGCTGTCACAGAGGAAAACCAAACGAACGAAATCTTATCCCACATTTATGAACATGAAACTGCCGATCGCATTGACGCCAGAATTCCGGATAGTTCTTCCATGAAAAAAGAGCAGCTCTATTTTCATCGTTATGAAATCATAAAAACTGCTCTCCTTCAGTATTCTTCTGACCTTTCCGAAGATTATATGGAAGATTTAATTGAAAAAATTTATAATCACTTCTTCCCGGAATCCTAAGGATTATAAATGTAATTGCACTTAATTGATCTGCTGACTTTCCCCTTAGGACTTACGGTAAATACTTCTAAAATATTATTTCCGGGTGCCATTGGAATCGGTTCAATATACATCGTACATCTGCTTATGACTTCACTTTTCCCCCAGGAAGTGGAATCTTCCGGATTATTCCAGATATAGTATGCATTACAGCCTGCCGGCACCTGGATGGTAATCATCTGTCCTTCTCCACTAAACGTACCTTCTGCCGGAATTGCCGTCGGATTTCCCGGTATCTCATATTTAATTGTATATTCTCTTGTTACCATATCACTGTAAATCCCTTTATCACTTTCACAAATTGCAGAGATTTCATAATCTCCTTCTTCATCAAAAATAATCGGTTCACGATAGAGTTCTCCCTCCTCCTTTGGAGAACTGCCATCTAAGGTATAATATATTTTTGCATCATCGGAAGAAGTTAAAGAAATAGAAAGCTTTTCATCATAAGTTCCCGATTTCTTACTTACTACAGGTGCCTCCACTTCATAATCCGCAAATAAAGAGAGAAGCGTATCCGTTTTGGCAGTCTTATATAAAGCAAGAACAGCATCGGTATCTCCTTTTTCTTCATAAATTGCAATCAATTTCTTATATGCATTTTTATTATCTGAATCCAGATCCAGGACTTCCTGTAAAACAAGAACTGCCTTATCATCTTTTCCCATTGCAAGATAAACATCTGCAATATCAAAACGAATATCCAGATTATCCGGGTTTAATTCAATTGCTTTATGAAAGTAAGAAAGTGCCATTTCATTGTCACCCGAAGCCTCATAGGAAAGTCCCTTATTATACTGGTACATAAAAGAATGCTTGTTATTATAGGACATAACTCCAAACATAATGCACAGTGCAATCACTGCTCCGACAGAAACAATTCCTACAACAAGTGCCATCTTACTCTTCTTTTTTTCCTGTACTTTGGAAGTCACATTTTTTGAAGTATTATGTTCTTTGTGGCTATTCTGCTCTGCGTGCCTTACAGGTTCAGAATTTCGCACATTTTTATTTCCGGTACTTGATTTTACTTCTGTCTTATGCGATTTGTTTTGCGCATCTTCTTCTAAAATGTGAGTCAAAACATCTTCTTCAAAAAGGTTATAATCCGGCACAATCTGTCTTTCATACCCGCAAACTGGACAATAGATGCAGCCTTCTCTTATTTCTGCTCCGCATTTTGCACATTTCATAGCTAATCCCTCTTTAAGCCTATTTTCGCATTGTTGACACGCAATTATTCATAAGCATTGCGATTGTCATCGGTCCAACGCCTCCCGGTACCGGTGTAATGGCAGAAGCAATCGGTTCTACCTCATCAAACTTCACATCACCGGACAATTTATTATTCTCATCACGATGGATTCCAACATCAATGACTACTGCACCTTCTTTTACATATTCCTTTGTAATAAACTCTTTTTTGCCAATGGCAACAATAAGAATGTCTGCTTCTTTACAGATTTCTTTGAGATTTCTTGTTTTCGAATGTGTAACCGTAACGGTGGCATTTTCTCTTAACATTAAAAGAGCCATTGGTTTTCCGACAATGTTGCTTCTTCCAACCACAACACAATTTTTTCCTTCTATTTCAATACCGGAACGTTTTAACAGTTGAATAATTCCTGCCGGTGTACAGGAAACAAACCCTTCCTGCCCAATCACCAGTGCACCGACATTCTGCGGATGAAATCCATCCACGTCCTTTTGTGGTGAAATTGCCTTGATCACTTTATCTTCATCCATATGTTCCGGCAACGGAAGCTGTACCAGAATACCATTTACCGCATCATCTTTATTTAATTGTTCAATCAGATCTAATAACTCCTGTTCTGTAGAAGTTTCCGAAAGTTCATAGGAAAGTGATTTGATTCCAATATATTCACATGCTTTCTTTTTATTTCTTACATAAACAGAAGAAGCCGGATCTGCTCCCACCTGAATCACTGCCAGTGCAGCTTCTTTGCCCTGTTCTTTTAATGCAGCAACTTCTGTTTTTAATTCTTCTTTTATTTCTGCTGATATCTTTTTTCCATCGATTCTTTCTGCCATAATATTCTCCTCCTATAAGCTTTCTTCTATGTAAGTTTCTAATTCTTCCTCATTCATAAGAACCTTTCGCGGTTTGGTTCCCTCTTCCGGTCCTACGATACCGGCTTCCTCTAACTGATCCATAATTCTTGCAGCACGGTTAAAACCAACCTTCAAATAACGCTGCAGCATACCGATAGATCCTTTTTCCTTATCTACCAAAAGTCTGGCAGCCTCTAAGAAATAGCTGTCCTTTTCATCTGTCGTCATTCCGGAATCAATCACTCCGGTCGGATTTTCGCTTGCGGTATTCATTTTTTCCTCTACGGAACTGTCATAGGTTCCAATACCATTATTTTCTGTCAAAAATTCTACGACATCAGATACTTCTTTGTCAGAAACAAATGCTCCCTGTGCACGGATTGGCTTTGGAAGCCCCTGCGGATAAAAAAGCATATCTCCTTTTCCAAGCAATTTTTCTGCTCCGTTCATATCTAAAATGGTTCTTGAATCTACACCGGAAGTAACCGAAAACGCAATTCTTGACGGCATATTTGCTTTAATCAAACCTGTAATGACATTGACGGACGGACGCTGGGTTGCAATAACAAGATGGATTCCCGCTGCACGCGCAAGTTGCGCCAGACGACAGATTGCATCTTCCACATCACCCGGTGCTACCATCATAAGATCCGCCAACTCGTCTACAATAATCACAATCTGCGGCATCTTTTGTGGCTTATTTTCCTCTTCAATATCGGCAATACCTTCTACTTTTTTGTTATATCCTTTGATATCGCGTACATTATACTCTGCAAACTTCTGATAACGCTCGGTCATCTCGGTCACTGCCCAGTGAAGTGCACCGGCAGCTTTCTTCGGATCTGTCACAACCGGAATTAAAAGATGCGGAATTCCGTTGTATACACTAAGTTCTACAACCTTCGGATCAATCATAATAAGCTTCACATCATTCGGATGAGCCTTATATAAGATACTCATAATAATCGTATTGATGCATACAGATTTACCGGAGCCGGTTGCACCTGCAATCAGTAAATGTGGCATTTTTGCAATATCTGTCACAATAACCTTACCACCGATATCTTTTCCGGCTGCAAAGGCGATACCGGAGGTACTATTTTTAAACTCTTCCGATTCAATGAGTTCACGAAACATAACCGGAACACTTTTTTTATTCGGGACTTCAATTCCAATTGCCGCTTTTCCCGGAATTGGTGCTTCGATACGAATGTCTGCCGCGGCAAGATTTAATTTGATATCGTCCGAAAGATTTACGATTTTGCTGACCTTTACGCCCATTTCCGGCTGTAATTCATAGCGTGTAACAGTAGGTCCGCAGCTTACATTGGTGATTGTAACGTTGACGCCAAAATTTTTTAACGTCTGCTGTAATTTTGCTGCTGTTTCCTGTAAGTATGCTTTGGAATCTCCACTTGCACCGGCATCTTTGGGTTTCAAAAGGCTAACCGGTGGAAATACATATTTTTTCTCTTCCGGCTTCTTTTGAATTTCATTTTCAATCTGTGCTACATTTTGAGAAATCTCTGCTTCGGACTGTTTCGCATTCTTCGTATGGGCAACAACCGGTGTTACCGCCTGTTCTGCCATGGCTACCGGCTCTTCTGCCTGTTCATAAGAAACAGGCTCCACATTTTCATCCGATTCGGACAGTGTATTTTCATACTCGTTATAAAAATTGTCTGAATCGTCTGAAAAATCCGGAGTAAGTTCTCTCATTCCTGCCGGTTCTTCATAAGTATAAGTCGGTTCTTCGCTATAAGATGCTTCGGTATCAGCCTCTTCATACGTAACTGTCATGGTATCAAACACATCTTCTTCCGGTGGCAATGCTGCATTCACCGGAGCAATCGGAATATCAGTTTTACTCTGAATATGCGGTAACTCCTGACTTTGATCCGGAATCAGTTCTTTTACTTCATCTGATTTTCGTAATGTCTCGCTCTTTGGGCGTACCGTCGTATCAATTGCGACACCGACTGCTTTTTTATCCATACGGCGTTTCTTTTGCTCTTCTTTTCTTACCGCCTCTTCCTCGCGTCTGCTTTCCCTGATTTTCCGTCTTCTTATCGCATCTTCTCTTGCATTATCATAAATGACTTTGCCACCCTTTTTCATAGGAGAAAAAAGTGATTTTTCGGTCAAAAGCACCGTCGAAATAATTAATCCTGCAATTGTAATTACATAGGTTCCAATCACTCCGAAATTTGGTGCGAACAATACCTCTAATAATCCACCGACAAATCCACCGCCAGATTTATTAGATGCAGCATAAGAAAAAGCTGCCAATGCTGAATAAGTATCCTCTTTATCTGTCAGTAATTGCAAAAGCAGGCACAAAAATACCAGAAAAAGAATGCCTGCGAAGAACTTGATCCCTGCAATTTTCTTTTTCTTATTGGACTGATTTGAAATTATAAATGCACTTCCAACAAAAAGACAGATTGGAAAAATATAGGAAACCAAACCGAATACCCCGAAGAAAAATGCACTCAGTTTTCCTCCCACAGTACCTCCAAATCCAAGATTGCTGATAAATAAAATAATGCAAATTGCTAAAATTGTCCACAGAATGACTTCATTTCGAAATTCTTCCTGCTTCTTTTTACTTTTTCTCGTCTGGGTTCTTCGTTTTGTTGTTTTTTTTCTAGTCCCCGCTGTTGCCATGTTACGCCTCCAAATACATATTCGCTAAATAACTTATGCCGAATTATTCACAGCCACCACACAGACCGGCCACAGACCAGCTACGTAATGCGTATCTGTCACTGCTTCGCAGCTTTTGTCTGAGGCTGTGTGGTGGGTGAATTCTATTCCCCCGCCAAGTGAAATCATAAATTCGGCTTACAAGCAAGCTTGACGCACGAATTACAATTTCACTTGGCTGCTGTGAATAATTCGGGCTTATGCCATATAAAAATATGTTCCAACGGAAATTGCTCCTATAATAAAACAATAAATGGCAAATCCTAAAAACTTTTTCTTACGAACAACCAAAAGCATCGTCTTGATACAAATGTATCCGACAACACCTGCCACGACCATACCAACCACATAATTCACTAACTCTGTGGAAGTAATCAGTGACACATTAATATCCTTGATTTCGAACACAAGGGAACCAAGAATCGCCGGTATTGATAAAATAAAGGAAAATTTAACAGCCAACGGTCGTTTAAATCCACTCACCAGGCAGGCAGTAATCGTCGTTCCGGATCTCGATAATCCCGGAAGTGTCGCGATTCCCTGACAGATTCCGATAATAAATGCATTCGAATAAGTCACAAGCTTCGGTGTTTTTTCGCCTTCTTTGGTATGATCTGCAACAAGAAGCAAAATTCCGGTCAAAATAAGGCAAATACCCGGAATAATCAAAAGTTCCGATGCCATCTCAACAAAATCCGAATCCACAATTCCTATGATACCGGTTGGAATTGTCGCAACAATGACCAAAAGATCAAACTTACGATAGCTGTTTGAAACGACCCGAAGATATGGTTCGTTCTCCTTGCCAAAATGGTTTTTAAAAAAACAGGTCATATTATGAAAACAATCTCCGATCATACAGAAAAACTCTGTAATCATCTTTAAAATATCTTTAAAATAAACAATAAAGACTGCAAACAAAGTACCAACGTGAAGTAAAACATCAAATAAAAGCCCCGGTTCTTCAATCTGAAACAATGCTTTAAAAATTGCAAGATGCCCTGAACTGCTGACCGGAAGAAATTCGGTCACGCCCTGAATGATTCCCATCAATATTGCCTGTAATAATGACATAATCCTGTCCTCCTCTTATGCGGCCTATATAGAACATATTTTTTCTCATACGGTATAGTTTAGCATACTTAGAGCAGTTTGTCATTATTTCATTTTTTCATTTTTATGTCATTTGTGTGTCATTTTTGTGTCTTACGAATCATCTCATGAAGTTTTGAAATTGCCTCACGGATTCCACCTACTTCATCAATCAAGCCCTCACTTACCGCACGCTCTCCAACTAAAATTGTTCCGAGGTCTTTTGTCAAAATTCCCTTATTCATCATCATTTCTTCTAAGTGTTCTTCTTTCGCTCTGCTATGTGATGCAATAAAATGCAAAATCCGATCCTGCATTTGTTTAAAGTAATCATACGTAGGCTGTGCGCCAATTACGGTACCGCTCATCCGAACCGGATGGATTACCATGGTTCCGGAAGGCACAATAAAGGAATAGTCGGTAGAAACTGCAAGCGGCACACCAATGGAATGACTTCCTCCAAGTACAAGCGATACTGTCGGTTTGCTTAAAGAAGCAATCATTTCTGCTATTGCAAGCCCCGACTCCACATCTCCCCCCACTGTATTTAGCAATATAATAACGCCATCAATTTCTTTTGCATCTTCAATTTCCGCAAGCTTCGGAAGGACATGTTCATATTTTGTTGTTTTTGTTGTGGATGCCAGGCACTCATGTCCTTCGATTTCCCCAATAATTGACAACAGGTACAACTTATGTTCCTCACTGTTTCTAAAAAGTTCCACCTGTCCACTTTCCTTTATCTTCTCATCTCTTGTAATCTGTTCTTCCCTTTTTTCCCGCTTTTCGTCTGTCTTATCTGATTTTTCCATGCTACACCTCACTATTCTAATTTTTTGCTTTACAGGATTCGGTATCAAAAGGTGCCAAAAAATTTATCCTGTCATATTGCACAAAATAAATTTGGTATTTGTGACTGATGAAGGATATTAGATTTTCTTAATGTTCTGTAAACTACTCCAGCAACTCAGCAACAGGATGTTGATGAGAGCCCATGTTGAACCACGGATGGAGAATCATGGGCGGTTGCGGCCGTGATTCAAACACCTGCCAGAACATTTAGAAAATGTTATATCCGTAATTCGGAACAAATGACAAATTCATTTTGTGCAATATGACAAGCAAAAATTAGTTTGCACCTTTTGACACCCGAATCTTTATCGTACAAAAAAAGAAGGGTTGTTTTCCCTTCTTTTAGTGTGTCTTATTCTGCTTTTGTTATACAATTAACGATTAATCAGATAATCATAAATCTCCTCATAACGCCTTTTTGATGTATTCCATGAAAAATCTTTTTGCATACCGCGGTCTACCATCTGATTCCACTGTTTCTTACGGTCAAAATAAATATGCTTTGAATAATTAATGGTATTTAGCATCTCTTCTCCATTGTAATTCGTGAAAGAAAATCCATCTCCTGTGTTCTCATACTCATTGTAAGCACGCACCGTATCCTTTAATCCACCAGTCTCTCTTACAATCGGAACCGTTCCGTAACGGAATGAAATAAGCTGTGTCAGACCGCATGGTTCAAATCTGGATGGCATAAGGAAAGCATCGGCGGCAGCATAAAGCTTATGTGCCAGATCATCCGAATAACAGATGTTTGCCGAAATCCTGTCATCGTATTTCCATGCGTAATGACGGAACATATTTTCATAATACGCATCTCCGGTACCAATAACAACAAACTGGGTATAGTCATCAACCAGACGATCCATGACATATCTGATTAAATCCAGACCTTTCTGATCCGTCAGGCGGGAAATCAGACCTATCATATACTTTCTCTTGTCAACGGCAAGTCCAAGATCCTGCTGAAGTTTTAATTTATTTTGTACTTTCTTCTTTCTGAAATCAGAAACATCATAATTGGTGTATATCTTTGTATCGGTCTTTGGATTGTAAACGTCATAATCAATTCCGTTTACAATTCCCTGCATATCTAAACGTCTTGCATAAAGCAGTCCATGTAATCCTTCTCCATACTCAGGAGACTGAATCTCTTTGGCATAGGAATCACTGACTGTCGTGATATAATCTGCATAGACCAGACCACCTTTTAACATATTTGCATCTTTTTTATACTCTAATTTATCCGGTGTAAAAAGATTTTTTGAAAATCCGGTCAAGCCCTGCATCGTCTTAATATCCCATACTCCCTGGAACTTCAGATTATGAACGGTCAGGATGCTTTTTATTCCCCAGAAAAAAGCATCTCCCATAAATTCATTTTTCAAAAAGACCGGTATCAGTCCTGTTTCCCAGTCATGACAATGAATAATATTTGGCTGAAAATCAATGAGCGGAAGCATAGAAAGTACCGCTTTGTCAAAGAAAGTAAACTTCTCAATATCATAGCGGATATCTCCATATGGTGTCTGACAGGAAAAATACTCTTCATTATCAATAAAATAATAGGTAATACCATCCAATTTATACTGAAGAACCCCAACATATTTATCTTTAATGTAAGAACCGCTTCCCATATAAAAATGTGTTACATACGAAAATTTACTGCGGTATTCATACGGAATACAGGTGTAATTCGGGATGACCACCCGAACATCCCATTCTTTTTTGTCGAAAGTTTTCGGCAGTGCCCCACATACATCTGCCAGACCTCCGGTTTTAATAAATGGCACACATTCCGATGCCGCAAATAATATTTTCTTCATAAAACATTCCCCCTCCTAAATATAATTTTAAACCGTCTCCAATGCCTGTTTTAAATCAGCAATAATGTCCTCTGCATTTTCGATTCCGACCGAAAAACGGATCAGATCCGGTGCGATACCTGCTTCCTTTAACTGCTCATCTGTCATCTGTCTGTGCGTATGGCTTGCCGGATTAAGCACACAGGTTCTTGCATCTGCTACATGTGTTACAATTGCTGCAAGCTTCAGATGATCCATAAATGGAATTGCAACATCCCGTCCACCTTTTAAGCCAAAAGAAATCACTCCACAGGTTCCATTTGGCATATATTTCTTTGCCAGTTCATGATATTTATTCTCTTTTAAGCCGGCATAATTGACCCATGCCACCTTCTCATGCGCATTCAAAAACTCGGCTACTTTGGTTGCATTCTCGCAATGACGCGGCACTCTGAGATGTAAAGTTTCCAGTCCTACATTTAATAAAAACGCATTCATCGGAGAAGGAATCGAGCCAAGATCCCGCATCAATTGTGCGGTAGCCTTTGTAATGTATGCCTTCTTTCCGAATTTTTCAGCATAAACAATACCATGATAAGATTCATCCGGTGTTGTAAGTCCCGGAAACTTGTCTTTGTGCGCCATCCAGTCAAAATTTCCGCTGTCTACAATACATCCACCGATTGCCATTGCATGACCATCCATGTATTTTGTGGTAGAATGTGTCACAATGTCTGCGCCCCATTCAAATGGTCTGCAGTTAATCGGTGTTGCAAATGTATTGTCAACAATAAGCGGTACTCCATGCTCATGTGCTAACTTTGCAAATTTCTCGATATCTAAAACAACTAAAGCCGGGTTAGAAATCGTCTCTGCAAATACCGCTTTCGTATTCGGCTTAAATGCCTTGCATAATTCTTCATAAGAAGCATCCGGATCAACAAATGTACAATCAATCCCCTGCTTTTTTAATGTTGTTCCGTATAAATTATACGTTCCTCCATAAACAGAATTGGAAACCACGATATGATCTCCGGCTTCGCAGATATTAAAGATAGCATAATAATTTGCTGCCTGACCAGAAGACGTAAGAATTGCCGCAACACCGCCTTCTAAATCAGCAATCTTTGCTGCAACCATATCATTCGTCGGATTCTGCAATCTGCTGTAAAAATATCCCTCATCCTCTAAATCAAACAAACGTCCCATCTCGTCACTGTTATCATATTTAAACGTTGTACTTTGATAAATCGGAAGAATTCTCGATTCGCCCTTTTTCGGTTTCCAGCCGGATTGAATACATTTTGTTTCGATACTGTAATTATCACTCATGATCACTTCTCCTTATATCAAAATATTTCTTTTGTAAATCATACACCATATTGGTATAACAAACCATACAACCTTCGTTATCACCTGCTTCAATCAACTCAATGCAGGGCTTTAAATAAGTCGTCCAGATATCCTTAAAAATTTCCTCACGCTCCGGTTTACGGTTGATTCTTTTCACAATCGTTGGTGCAATATCATAATAACGCCGAATCAGCTCGGCACCATTTTCCTGACCTGCAAGGTAATGATCCCTGTAATCCCGCAGTAAAGTCAATTCATAACATTCGTCCGGTTTCCCCAGGCTTTCGCAAACAGCTGTCGTAATATAACAATAACGCTGTTTAAAACCGGCATTTATTGTTTCAAATGTCGCAGGTTTTAAATCCGTCTTTGGAAAATGCTTTTTCCATACATCAATTAATTTTTCAACAAATGAAACACCATTTTCTTTGTCTTTATCTAAAATTGCCGGAAACACATAGGTAACCAGTGTCATATTGTAATCGGCAAGTTTTTGTTCGATTTTTCTTTTCTTTATCAGTAATTCTAATTCTTTGTCAATTTCTGCGGCAAATGCTTCTGCGATATCACACATTGCCTGCTCTTTATTGTCTGACTCACCAATAGTCTGTTTCAGGCTGCTTAAGATTTCTTTGTGAATTTCTTCGAATTTATGAAACTTTTCTTCGTAGGTATCTTTCTTAAAATCTTTTATCGGATCTTTCATGAAATGCAGCATTCCAAGCAATCCAATAACATTTTTATCCATTTTTAAACCTCTGCCTAAAGGTATTTCACAGGAAAATTTTTCTTTTACACATTAATGTAATAATGCATTTCCTATGATACAGAAAGAATCCCGCAAAGCGAGATTCCTTCTTCCTTATATTATTCGTCCCAGTTATGATAAACTTCCTGAACATCATCATCTTCATCCAGAAAATCTAAAATTCTCTGGATATTGTTAAGATCTTTTTCATCGGAAAGTTCAACATAAGTCTGCGGAATCATGGTAACTTCCGCATTTGCCATCACAATGTTTTCTTTTTCCAAAGCTTCGCGCACTTCACTAAATGCTTCCGGTGCAGTTAAGATTTCGAAATCTTCTTCCTCTTCATTAAAATCATCTGCGCCTGCATCCAAAGCTAACATCATAAGGTCATCCGCATCCATGTCGCAGTCTTCTTTTGCAATAATAATCTGACCCTTTTCATCAAACATATAAGATACGCATCCCTGTGTGCCAATGCTTCCCTGTCCTTTTGAAAAAGCATTTCGCACATTTGCTGCTGTACGGTTTTTATTATCTGTTAAAGCTTTCACAATGATTGCAGTTCCGCTTGGCCCATAACCTTCATATGTAACGCTTTCATAATTGACAGCATCTGCGCTTCCGGCAGCCTTTTTGATTCCTCTGTCAATTGTGTCGTTTGGCATATTGTTTGCCTTTGCTTTTGCAATCACATCTCTTAATTTACTGTTATTTGAAGGATCCGGACCGCCTTCTTTTACAGCAATCGCAATTTCTCTACCAATAATCGTAAAGATTTTTCCTTTTGCCGCATCATTCTTTTCCTTTTTATGCTTAATATTTGCAAATTTGGAATGTCCTGACATAAATAATTCCTCTTTTCTAATCAAGTTTTCTATACATTAAATCCTATCTTTAGAATTTACTGCCATTTCTTTATTCTATCATTTTTTTATCATCCTGACAAGAAGCACCCTCATTCTTTTCTGCGGTATTCC
Organism: Roseburia hominis; assembly: GCF_021531695.1. Classification (GTDB taxonomy): domain Bacteria; phylum Bacillota; class Clostridia; order Lachnospirales; family Lachnospiraceae; genus Roseburia_D. The sequence continues at coordinate 101,841 of NZ_JADYUI010000003.1, forward strand.
CTGCAGCCTTTACTACTTTTACGGATTTTACCATTTTATTCTCTACACTTTGCACCATAAAACAATAACCGCCAAATGTGATATTAAATGTCTCTCCGTCATTTGGAATCTTTCCAAGCAGTGAAATTAAGAAACCATTTAACGTATCATAATCTTCCGTATCTAATTCGAGATTCAAAGCTTCTGATACTTCCTCTAAATCAGCCATCCCGTTCATAAGATAACTGCCGTTTGGCAAACGTTCCATCATAACGTTTTCCTCGTCATGCTCGTCAAAGATATTCCCGACGATTTCCTCTAAAATATCCTCCATTGCAACCAGTCCTACCATCTGACCATACTCATCCACTACAATGACCATATGGCATTTTGCAGACTGCATCTCTTTAAATAACGCATGAATATTTCTGGTTTCCGGGATAAACTTAACATCACTGACGAGTCCTTCAATTTCTTTGATTGGTGTATGATAAAATTCCGGTTTCAGACTGAAAGCCAATGCTTCCTTGATATGTAAAATACCGACGATATTATCGATATTTTCTAAGTAGACCGGACATCTGGAAAAACGGTTCTCCACAATAAAATGAATCGCCTCTTCCAACGTCATCTCACCATCAATGGCTGCCACATTCTTACGATGTGTCATAATGTCTTTTGCTTCCTTGTCACCAAACTCAAAAATGTTGTGAATCATCTCTGCTTCGCTTTCCAGCAAAACACCCTTCTCATGGCCTTCATTTACCATGGAAATAATCTCTTCTTCTGTTACGTCCTCCTCATGTGAAAACGGTGTCTTTTTCATAATTCCCCGCAAAAATGCAACGATTCGACCGAAAATACCCAACGGGGGATTCGCGCCATCATCCATAATTTTTTTCTACTCCTTATCTTATTTGTATTTATTGTGTAAACATCTGAAATATACCATTTTATAAAAGATAAGTCAAGAAATCTATGTATAAAGCTCTAAGCTTATTTCCAATGCCTTATCCACTTTAACCAGAATATCCTGATCCAAATGGCATACTTTATCTTTTAATCTTCGTTTATCAATGGTACGAAGCTGCTCTAATAAAATAACGGAATCCTTAATAATTTCGCACTTTTTACAGTCTAATTCGACATGCGTCGGAAGCTTCGCTTTATTCATCTTAGACGTGATTGCTGCACAGATAACGGTCGGGCTGTGTCTGTTTCCAACATCATTTTGTATAATTAATACCGGACGGATTCCGCCCTGTTCCGAACCAATTACCGGTCTTAAATCTGCATAAAAAATATCTCCACGTCGAATTATCATATTCATCACTCCATAATATCAGCTTATACAAACAGTATTTCCAATTTTATCGAGTGTATTCATTTTTATCCTTTTTTAACATTTATTCCGAAAAATAATCTCTTGTACTTACGATTTTTCCATTCTTTACAAAAACGCGCGGAATCCGTTTTCCCAGATCACAGACAAATTCGTAATTGAATCTTTTGGATAAATCTCCCAGTTCTTCTGCCGTGATTCTTTCACTTCCGTCTCTTCCAAGCAAAGTAACCTCATCCCCGGTTTTTACCTCCGGAATATCCGTCACATTTACCATAAACTGATCCATACAGACTCTGCCACAAATCGGTGCTTTCTTTCCATGAATCAGAACATAGCCTTTATTTGAAAGACTTCTCGGATATCCGTCTCCATAACCAACCGGAATCGTTGCAATCCGTTCTTCCTTTGTAGTCGTATAAGTTCCGCCATAACTGATTTGTCTGCCTGCCTCTAACGTCTTCACATAGGAAATTTTACTTTTTAATTCCAATGCCGGAGCCAGGTCGATTTTACTTTTATCTACTTCGTCCGATGGCCATAACCCGTAAAGTGTGATTCCTGCTCTTACAATATCCATATTTGCAGCAGGAATCTCTACGATTCCTGCACTATTTGAGCAATGCTTGTATGGAATCGTAACCCCTTCTCTTTCCGTCAGTTCAATCATATGTTTAAAAAGTTCAATCTGATGGTTTGCAGAAGTCTTATCATATTCGTCTGCTTTTGCAAAATGGGTAAAGATTCCCTCCACTATTATATGTGGCAACGCAGCAATCTGCGCTATTAATTTTGCATTTTCTTCTCTGACCTGTAGTCCGATACGGCTCATCCCGGTATCAATTTTAATATGTATCTTTACATCATGATTTAAACTGGTTGCAATATCCGAAAAGCTTTTTGCCATTTCCATTGTAAAGACAGCCGGTCTTAAATCATTTAAAATAATATCCTCATACTGGTCTTCAAACGTATAACCTAAAATCAGAATTGGTTTTTTTACCCCATGTCTTCGTAAAATCAATCCTTCTTCTACGGTTGCCACGCAAAATCCAAATAAATAGTCTAAACTCTCAATCGTATTTGCAATCTCTATTGCACCATGTCCATAGCCGTCTGTTTTAATCACGGCAAACATTTTCGTACCTTCTTTTAGTTTTGCATGCATTGCTTCCATGTTGTGACAGATTGCGTCTAAATTTATTTTGGCATAAACTCTGCTATAAGTTTTCACTTTCTTCACCTTCTATTTTCATTACTTTTTTGATTCCGGCTGCAATGTCAGATGCCATCAGCCCATGATAGCCCACTTCTTCTGCCATCATATCACCGGAACGCCCATGAATATAAACACCAAGCGGTGCCGCAAGTTCCGGTGATGTTCCCTGTGCAACAAGTCCTGCCAAAAGACCACATAACACATCTCCGCTTCCGGCAGTCGCCATCCCATGATTTCCGCTTAGGTTAACATACGTTTTCCCATAGGGAATACTACATATAGTTCTCGCATCTTTTAATACACAGATTACATTATAAGTACGTGCAAATTCTTCGGCTTCCGAAATCAGATTATCCTTAATATAAGAAACCGGAACTTCCCGCAAAGATGCCATTTCTCCAAGATGCGGTGTTACAATAAGCTCTGTGTGCGGTCTTAACAATTGATTGCTGTCCATTGCCAGAATATTTAATGCATCCGCATCCATAATAACCGGAACAGAAGAAACATTTAATACAGTTTTTACCATTTCCCCTGCCCAGGCATCTGTTCCGATTCCGGGCCCGATTGCAACCACATCCGCCCATTGAATTGCCGCAGTAAGCTCCGCTTTTTCCGTTTTTTTTGCACCATATGCTATAAGTATTGCTTCCGGAACATTACTTAGAATTGCAGTACGATTTTCCTCTGCTGTAAAGACCCGCACAAGTCCCGCACCAGAAGCATACGCTGCTTTTGCGGCAAGAATTGCTGCTCCTGCCATATTACTGCTTCCCGCAATTAAAAGAACCTTGCCATAGCTTCCCTTATGGGAACGATTTTCTCTCTTCGGAAGGAAATCCAGATCCTTCTTTTGCACAGCATAATAAGAAGGCTTCTTTCCTAACCAGCTATGCGCTTCAATACCAATATCACAGACCTTAAGGATTCCTGTATAATCCGCACCCGGATACAAAATCTGACCAAGCTTTTTATAGGCAAACGTTACCGTCATATCTGCTTTTACCGCAATTCCCATCACCTGGCCGCTGTCGGTAGAAATTCCGGATGCAATATCAATCGAAACCACATTACTTTTGCTGGCATTGATGTGTTCCATCAGTATTGCCAGCTTTCCTTCAATCGCTCTTGAAAGCCCGATTCCAAAGATGGCATCAACTATTAAAGTATAGTCCTTATCCTGCCATTCTTCGATAATATTTAATCCATACTTTTTTGCGATGTCTGTCTGACGCTTCATGCCATCCGAAAATTTCTTTGCAGAATCCGCTAAAAGAATGGTCACGTCATAACCTTCCAAAGCAAGTAGCCGTGCAACAGCGACACCATCTCCTCCATTATTGCCATTCCCGCAGACTACAAGAATCCGATCCATGGGATACCTGCCTTCTTTGATACAGGAAACGACCGAGAGCGCCGCACGCTCCATTAACACCTCGGAAGGCACACCAAATTCTTCTATTGTATTTCTGTCACAATTTTTCATTTCTCTGGAATTCACCAGATATTCCATACTTTCACCTTCTTTGGTCCCTATGATATCAAAAAACACGCTCTACCAGAAATAGGCAAAGCGTATGTTTTTATGGTTGTTTTTTATTCTTCTGATTCTCCTTTTGTACCGAAGGAGAATCCCCTGTTTCTGCATAAAGTTCATCATATTTTAAGTCAAAAATATTAATAATTCCTGCTCCGAAAATATTATGTAAATAGGAATAAAGCTGTTTGTTTACACTCTCACGATTTGCTTTTTCCATCGCATTGATTTTAGCCTGTTCCCGCGTTTTTTCAAGCCATTCTGCGATTTCTCCTATCGCCTTGCCATTATCCTGCATAGTCTGATAGCAAAACTGCATGGTCTCTAACATGAGTGTTTTGTTTGCTTCCTCTAATTTCTTCGGAAGTGTAGTGTTAAGATTATTGGCATCATCCAGTTTTTTATTGATATCATCAATCAGGCGGCTGTCTGCCTTTAATCGCTTTTCCGGCAGAGTATTCCTATTCTCTGTCTCTGCTCCCTGCATATTCTGCATGACATTATCCATAAGCTTTTGCTTTAAGGCGTTAAGTTCTTTGATATCATCATTTACCTTGCCCTGCTTTGCTAAAAGCTTATTGACCTTTTCCTCTGCACGTTTAACTTTTGATGGTTTCTCCACAACGTCAAAGAGCTGATGCCATCTTTGATCTAATACCAGAATCGGTATCTTTTTTCCTTCTAATGCATCCCTAAAATAATCCTGTTTCCCACTCATAACTTCTACACCCGTTCTCTTTTGTAAATTGATTTCACGACGCTTCACATCTCATTTACTGCCTGCTCTTTACAATATTATAAGAAAGCTGCATCAGACTATCCGAAAGGTGTACATTTTCTACGACCACATCTCTGTCTAAGAGCTGCAAATCAACATGTGCGAAATTCCAGATGGCATGAATTCCAAGATCAACCACCTTATTTGCCACCGATTCCGCTGCCTCTTTCGGCATGGTAAGCGTTGCAATATCGACCTTATGATGCTTTACAAAATCCTCCAGTTCATCCAACATACGGACTTCAATGTCACGCACAAAAGTTCCTTTTAATGCAGGATTCACATCAAAAAGTCCTATAATGACAAACCCAAGTTTTTCAAATTTAACATAATTAGCCAATGCCTGACCAAGATTTCCGGCACCGATTACAATAATATTGTGCTTTTGTGTCAAGCCTAAAATCTTACCAATTTCATCATAAAGATATTTCACATTGTATCCGTATCCCTGTTGTCCGAACCCTCCGAAATTGTTAAGATCCTGTCTGATCTGTGAAGCAGTTACCTGCATACGATAACTCAATTCGTTGGATGAAATACGTTCTACTCCTTCATCGATTAGTTCTCCCAAATATCTGTAATATCGCGGCATTCTGCGAATTACTGCCTGTGAAATTTCTTTTTCCACGATAGTACCCCCTTGACTTATCACTGTTGATTTTATTATAAGATGTTTGCCATTCCCTGTCAATGCGTTAAAAATTTAACATTAGACTTCCAATGCTGCAGACAGTTCTTCCCACTTCTCATACAATTCATCCAGCTCTTTTTGTTTTACGTCACGCTCTGCACTCAGTTCGTTTAATTTAGCGGAGTTGGTTGCAATCGCAGGATCACTTAAACTTTCATCAATCTCTGCTATCTGATTTTCGCATGTTTCAATCTGTTCTTCTATTTTTTTAATGGCATTTTCCTGTTTTCGGATTTTCGCCTGCTCTTTCTTTTGCTGCTCCCAGTCAAGTTTGTTACTGTTATCTTTTGCCGCCGCTTTTACCACAGTTTCGTTTTTTACGTGAAGTGCCGTCTGTTCTTCCCGTTTTTCCAGATAATAATCATAATTTCCGATATAATTTACAATCGTTCCTCCGGTCAAATCCAGAATTCTTGTTGCTGTCTGGTTAATAAAATAACGGTCATGCGACACGAAAAATACCGTTCCGGTATACTGATTCAGTGCCGACTCCAAGATTTCTTTTGATGTAATGTCAAGGTGGTTGGTCGGCTCATCCAAAATCAGGAAGTTAGCTTCGGAAAGCATAAGCTTTGCAAGGGATACCCTGCCACGCTCCCCACCACTCAGATCCGAAATCCGTTTAAACACATCATCCCCTGTAAATAAAAATGCTGCCAGCACATTTCGAATCTGGGTATTGTCTAAATATGGATAATCATCGGATATTTCTTCAAACAAATTCTTTTCCATATGTAAAACATGATGTTCCTGATCATAATAGCCAATATGCACATTGGTTCCAAGTTTGATTTCTCCGGCATCCGGCTCTAATAAACCATTGATCATTTTTAAAATCGTCGTTTTTCCGGTTCCGTTGTCACCAATTAAAGCGACACGTTCCCCTCGCTTGATTTCAAATCCGATATCGGAAAAAAGATAATTTCCATCAAACTGCTTTGCCAGCCCGCTTATCTTCAAGACATCATTTCCGCTTACGATATTCGGTTCCAACGTAATGTGGATATCGGTATTTTCTTCCGTCGGCTTTTCCAGTCGCTCGATTTTATCCAACATTTTTTCGCGGCTTTCCGCACGTTTAATTGATTTTTCACGGTTAAATGATTTTAGCTTGGTAATGACTTCTTCCTGATGTCTGATTTCCCGCTGCTGATTATAATACTGGCGTAACTGTGCTTCTCTCGCCTGTTTTCTTTTTACTGCATAATCCGAATAATTTCCCAGGTAAACAGATACCTTGTGCTGAAACACCTCGATTACCTTTGTAACCACACGATCCAAAAAATACCGGTCATGGGATACAATAACGACAGCTCCTTTGTAATTGAGTAAATAAGTTTCCAGCCATGCAATGGAATTCATATCCAGATGGTTCGTCGGCTCGTCCAATAAAATCACGTCCGGCTTCGTAACAAGAAGTTTTCCAAGAGCAACTCGTGTTTTCTGTCCTCCGGATAATTCTTCCATGGATTTTGAAAAATCATCCTCGCCAAACCCGAGTCCTTTTAAGATTCCTGTCACTTCGCTCTTATAGGTATATCCATCCAAAAGCTCAAATTCGTGATTCAGACGGTTATAGTCACCAAGCAGTTTTTCCATCTGATCCGGCAGACAGTGATTCATCGCTTCTTCCATGTCACGAAGTCTCTGTTCCATTTCGATAACGTTTTTCTTTACCGATAGAACCTCTTCATAGATGGTCTGCTTTGAATCCATGTCCTGATGCTGCGCCAGATAGCCTATAGTCTTTCCTTTTGCCAAAGTCACGGTTCCTTCATCAGGAATCAGTTCATTCATAATAATTTTAAGCAGTGTTGATTTGCCGGCACCATTGATTCCGACAATGGCTGCCTTCTCATTATCTTCAATATGAAATGACGCATTTTTAATTATTTCGTCTGTCCCAAACGATTTACTGATATTCTGACAGGCTAAAATCATGATATCCTCCTAATAGGCAACAAAAAGGGACACCCCTTTCCATTAGGAAAGGGATGCTTCTAAAGTTGCTCTGATTGCTTTTATAAAATCTTCACTGTTTAATACAGTAGGATTTGGCAATTCTGTAATAAGTGCCAAGTCCTTTGTCATTTTACCAGATTCAATGGTAGAAAGACAAGCATTTTCTAATTTATCTGCAAAATCACAAAGTTCCGGAATCTGATCCATCTCACCACGTTTTCTCAATGCACCGCTCCATGCAAAAATAGTTGCCACAGAGTTTGTGGATGTTTCTTCGCCTTTTAAGTGTTTATAGTAATGGCGCTGTACGGTTCCATGTGCTGCTTCATATTCATAATAGCCTTCCGGAGAAACCAAAACAGAAGTCATCATTGCAAGAGAACCACAGGCGGAAGAAATCATATCGCTCATGACATCGCCATCATAATTCTTACATGCCCAGATAAATCCACCTTCTGATTTCATAACACGTGCAACTGCATCATCAATCAGAGTATAAAAATATGTAATACCTGCTTTTTCAAATTTTTCTTTATATTCCTTTTCATAAATATCTGCAAAAATATCTTTAAAAGTATGGTCATATTTTTTGGAAATCGTATCTTTTGTTGCAAACCACAAATCTTTTTTGCTGTCTAATGCATAATTAAAACAGCTTCTTGCAAAACTTGCAATGGAATCATCTTTATTATGCTGTCCCTGAATGACACCCGGTCCTTCAAACTTATGAATCACTTCTTTGGTAACTGTTCCATCCTCTGCGGTAAATACCAGTTCCGCAGTTCCTGCTCCCGGTACTTTGATTTCCACATTCTTATAAACATCCCCATAAGCATGTCTTGCGATGGTAATTGGTTTTTTCCAGTTCTTTACACATGGATCAATTCCTTTTACCTGAATCGGAGTACGGAATACCGTTCCATCCAGAATGGCACGAATTGTTCCATTCGGGCTCTTCCACATTTCTTTTAAATTGTATTCTGTCATACGTGCTGCATTCGGAGTAATCGTTGCACATTTTACGGCCACTCCATATTTCTTCGTTGCATTCGCAGAATCAATTGTTACCTGATCGTTTGTTTTATTACGATATTCCAATCCCAAATCATAATACTCTGTTTTTAAATCAATAAACGGAAGTAACAATTCATCTTTAATCATCTTCCAGAGAATACGTGTCATCTCATCTCCATCCATTTCAACAAGTGGTGTCGTCATTTTAATTTTTTCCATGCTTTTTCTCCTTTTTATTCAATTTAAAATTCGCCTGTCAGCGTTCTGGTGCAGGATTTGTCAGCAAAAACCGACAAATCAAAAATTATTTTTCAATTTTCTTACTTTAATAAATTATCCCATCCATACTGATCCATATTTTTTATGGTATTCATCATGTGAAGGGTTGCAAGCTCTTCTGCTTTTACACAATCCCCCAGGCGCAATGCTTCCACAATCTGCCGATGCTCTGCATTGGATGCCACAGCCCTTTTGGGATCTGCAAGTGTAATTTTGCGCACGCGCTGTACATAATGATGAAAATCAGACAGGGTGTGTTCCAGTACAGCACTCTTTGATGCTTCATATAACATCTCATGGAACTTATTGTCAAGCTCTAAAATCTGTTGTACATGCCCTTCTTTTCCGGCATGGAATTCCGAAAGATACACATTCTCATCCAGTGCATCCAACTGTTCTTGTGTAATGTGTTCACATGCCCATTTTGCACAAAGTCCTTCCAGTCTGGCTCTGATCTCATAAATATCCTGAATGTCGGATTTCGAAATACCGACCACATAAGCTCCCTTATTCGGGATAATGGATACCAGACCTTCCAGCTCCAACTGTCTTAAGGCTTCACGAACCGGAGTCCTGCTGACACCAAATTCATCACCGATATTTTTTTCTTTTAATTCTTCATTCGGGCGATACTTTCCTGACAAGATATCCTCTCGTAACGTATGAAAGACTTTCGTACTTAAAGAGTATTTATCATCCATCAAGCCACGACCTCCCCTTTATTATAATGAAATACCAAGCTTTTTGCAGCAGTTTGTAATCTCAACCACAAGTTCATTGTCTGTCAGTACGGTAACACGTCCGTCTTCGTACTGTTTATCTACCCATGATTTTACCATTTTTACAAGTTCTGAGTTTTTATCCACTTTTCTCTCATCACTCAGACGATAATAGGAATTAATCCAGTGAGCAATTCCGGCGAGACCGGAAGTATTCGATACGGAAACCAGTGCCGGACGATTTAAGAACTTCTCTGTATCAAAAATATTGTAAATTTCTTCGTTTTTCATAAGTCCGTCTGCATGAATTCCTGCTCTTGTTACATTAAAATTCTTTCCTACGAACGGTGTCCGCTCCGGAATATGATAGCCTAACTCTTTTTCATAATACTCGGCAAGTTCTGTAATAACGGTCGTATCCATACCGTCTAAGGTTCCCTTTAACTGTGCATACTCAAATACCATTGCCTCAAGCGGAGTATTTCCGGTACGCTCTCCAATTCCAAACAATGCACAATTGACACCGGATGCACCATACAGCCATGCTGTAGTCGAATTATTCACTGCTTTATAAAAATCATTATGTCCGTGGAACTCAATCAACTCACTCGGAACACCTGCATGTGTCGTGAGACCATAAATAATACCCGGAATACTTCTCGGAATCACAGCACCCGGGAAATTTACACCATAACCCATTGTATCACATACACGCACTTTAATCGGAATCTTGTATTCATCCATAAGCTTCATAAGCTCAACACAAAACGGAATCACGAATCCATAAATATCAGAACGGGTAATATCCTCCAAATGACATCTCGGACTGATTCCAGTCTCCAGACATTCTCTGATAACGCTAAGATAGAGATTCATAACCTCTCGTCTTGTCATCTTCATCTTATAGAAAATGTGATAATCGGAACAACTTACCAAAATACCTGTTTCACGAAGTCCCAGATCTTTTACCAGCTGGAAATCCTGTTTGCTTGCACGAATCCAGCTCGTAACTTCCGGAAATTTGTATCCGCGCTCTAGGCATTTATCAACAGCATCTCTGTCTTTTTTGCTATATAAAAAGAATTCACTCTGTCTTATAATTCCTTTCGGTCCGCCTAATTTGTGAAGATAATCATAAATCGTTACAATCTGTTCCGGAGTATACGGAGCTCTGGACTGCTGTCCATCGCGGAATGTCGTATCGGTAATCCAGATATTTTCCGGCATATTATGTGGAACAATACGGTCATTAAATGCAATTTTAGGAATCTCTGTATACGGAAAAAGATTACGGAATACATTCGGTTCATCGACATCTGCCAACTGATAAAAGTGTTCTTCCAACTGCAATAGATTGGTTTTATCGTTCATTACAACGTCTCTCATTTTGTTTCTCCTTCTTTCATGCCCTGCAAACCTGCATCTATCAAAACTTGCTCCTCTTATCTGATGTATACAAGCATGCCTTTTGTATTATTGTATACAATCACTCTTAGGTTTGTCAAGACGGATTTGCATAAATTTTCATTCACAATTTAGTAACACAAATAAGCAACAGACATATGATATGGTGTAAACCAAATTAATTGGAGGAATCAATATGAGTGATTTAGCAGCAACAAACTGTGGATGTAGTGCATGTGACGGAGGAAACAACTGTTCCTGGATTATTATTTTAATCTTACTGTTCTCCTGCTGTGGAAACGGCAGCAGCATCTTTGGCGGCGGTGACAACTGCGGATGCAATAACAATTGCAGCTGCATCTGGATTATCCTTATTCTTTTGTTCTGCTGTGGAAACGGCAGCGGCATTAGTGGCATCTGCTGCTAATACCAGATGGGGGCTGCTTTAGGCAGCCCCCCTTTTTACGCTTTTTTATTCTTTTGTATCTTCCTCTTCCTTCTCCCTCTCTTTTTGCTTCACACACTCCTCATCAATTTCATAAACATCATTTCCTTCAACTATCAGTTTTCCCATTTTTCTTCTTCCTTTCCCTATTTTTTATACTATGATTTTGCATTTTTATTAATCTTATTGAGGGAACTTAAGACTTTCCCTCTAAATTACTATATGAATTTTAAAGGCAAACGGTATCTGTTTCTCCTTTGTCTATATCAATCCATTTTTTTAATTCCCTAAAAACCTGCATATCCGAAACTTTTTCTCATAAGTTAAATAAAAAAGGAATTTATGGAAAACGAAAATACAATTACTCCGTTTGATATGGAGTTTTCATCCAGACCGCTTCAGATTTTAAAGGTCATGATCCCTTATATGCCGCCAAAAGAGCAGCGAAATCTTGCCATGCTAATCAAAGTCATGGAATTACAGAAAGTAACTTCTTTATTCAATGGAAAATCCTCTTCCTTGCAAAGTTGTTCCATCGAAGATCCGAATGAACGCATGACACAAATGCTAAATGATATCAAAAATTACTGCTCCGATAAAGAAAAAGAAAACATTGACATGGCACTTACCATGATACAGATGTTTTCTACTTATGAGATGTTATCTCACTAATGTACGAAAAATACATAACATATAATGTAGCCCGAATTATTTCAAGGAGGATATTATGGATCTTACATTTCTTACCATGCTTCCGCAATTCCAGCAACTTTCGGAAGAAAAACAAAAATTTTTATTGGAATTTGCTGCAAAGAAACCGGAAGGCGGTTCTAAAGATGCCGCCAAAAATTTAATGGACACGGTAGCACAGGCAAAAAAGCGAAATATTTCTTTTACACCGGAAGAAAGCACACTTTTGATTCAGGTCTTAAAACAGGGAATGTCGAAAGAAGAAGCCGAAAAAACAGACCGCATGATTCAAATGGTCCAGCAATTCAAAATGATGCAGCAGTTTAAAAAATAGCAAAAGAGCCAAAATCTAAAACAGGGAAGTCTCTCTGCCAAAAGCAGGAAACTTCCCTGTTCGTAATGTCTGATAGGATTTTATTTTGCTACGATGTTAATAATTCTACCCGGAACATAGATTTCTTTTATAATGTTTCCGGTCAGTTTATCACCAAGTGCTGCTTTACCGGCAGCGATTGCTTCCTCTTTTGCAAGATCCTTTGCAATCGTAATGGTGGTTTTGGTCTTGCCATTGATCTGTACGGCAATTTCTACTTCATCATCTTCCATTTCCTTTTCATCATAAGAAGGCCATGTCTCATGGAATACAGAATCCGTATGACCAAGTTCACTCCAGAGTTCTTCGCTAAGATGCGGTGCAAACGGAGCAAGTAATACAACATAAGTTTCAAGCGTTTTCTTGTCTACGCCACCCTGCTTAGACATTTCAATCAACTTATTGTTATATTCCATAAATCCGGAAATAACCGTATTTAAGCTGAAGCTCTCCAAACGTGTTGTGATATCGTAAACCAGTCTGTGACGAATCTTCACTAATTCTTTCGTCTCTTTTACATCCGCATCTTTCTGGCTCATCACAAGATTCCAGAAACGCGTAATAAAGCGGTAAACGCCATCAATTCCCCTGTCATCCCATTCGGAATCCAATTCGGGCGGTCCTACAAAAAGTTCATAAATACGAAGTGCATCACAGCCATAATCGCGAACCAGATCATCCGGAGAGATAACATTTCCTTTTGACTTACTCATCTTGATTCCGTTTTTACCGGTAATCATACCCTGATTGAACAGCTTCTGGAATGGTTCATCAAAATCAACTACACCGATATCATATAAGAATTTTGTGTAAAATCTTGAGTAAAGCAAATGAAGAACCGCATGCTCTACCCCGCCGATATACATATCAACCGGAAGATATTTATCTGCCTTTTCTCTGGAAACCAGTTCTTTATCATTCTTATTATCAACATAACGTAAGAAATACCAGGAAGAACCTGCCCACTGCGGCATGGTATTCGTCTCACGCTTCGCAGGTTTTCCACACTTCGGACAGGTGGTATTTACCCAGTCGTCAATTGCAGCAAGCGGAGATTCCCCTGTTCCTGTCGGTTCATAAGACTCTACATCCGGCAACAACAATGGAAGTTCTTCTTCCGGTACCGGAACACATCCACAATCCGGACAGTGTACAATTGGGATTGGCTCACCCCAGTAACGCTGTCTTGAAAATACCCAGTCACGCAGTTTGTAGTTGGTAGTTGCTTTTCCAACCCCCATCTTTTCGATCATCTGCGGTGCTTCTTTTTTAAGAACAGAAGATTCCATACCATTCCAGTCACCGGAATTAATCATGATACCGGACGCATCCGTGTATGCTTCTGTCATATTTTCGATATTTTTTCCATCTTTGGAAATAACAGGAATAATCGGAATATCAAACTTCTTTGCAAATTCAAAGTCTCTGTCATCATGTGCCGGAACACACATAACAGCACCTGTACCATAATCTGCCAGAACATAATTTGCAAGCCAGATCGGAATCTTCTTTCCATTGATCGGATTGATTGCGTAAGATCCTGTAAATACACCGGTCTTCTCCTTCCCCTGCAAACGGTCTACGGAAGATTTCAAAGAAGTCTCGTAAATATAATCCTCTACTGCCTTCTTATTTTCCTCGGTAGCAAGTTCCTTTGCCATGGCATGCTCCGGTGCCATAACCATAAAAGTACAGCCATGTAACGTATCCGGTCTTGTTGTATAAACTGTAATGCTCTTATCGGTACCGTCTACCTTAAAGTTAACTTCTGCACCATGTGACTTTCCAATCCAGTCACGCTGCATCTTCTTTACCTTCTCCGGCCAATCCAATTTGTCCAGATCATCTAACAATCTGTCTGCATAAGCGGTAATCTTAAGCATCCACTGTTTTAAATTCTTCTTTGTGACATCCGCACCACAGCGTTCACACTTACCATTTACAACTTCTTCGTTCGCAAGACCTGTCTTACAGGACGGACACCAGTTAATTGGCATCTCTTTTTCGTAAGCCAGTCCTTTTTTGAACATCTGAACAAAAATCCACTGTGTCCATTTATAGAAATTCGGATCTGTGGTATTTACTTCCATATCCCAGTCAATAATTGAGGAAATTTCCTTAATCTGACGCTTGATATTTGCAATGTTATTCGCTGTCGATTTCGAAGGATGCTCTCCCATTTTGATTGCATAATTCTCTGCCGGAAGACCAAATGCATCCCATCCCATCGGATGAATGACATAATAACCCTGCAACAATTTATAACGGCTCCAGACATCCGAAATGACATACCCTCTCCAATGACCTACATGAAGACCATTTCCTGACGGGTATGGGAACATGTCCAAACAATAGTATTTCGGCTTTTTCCCATCATTCACATTGATTGGATGTTCTTCCCAGATTTTATTCCATTTCTGTTCGACTGCCTTATGATTATATGGTACCACTGACATCTTGATTCCTCCAAATTTTTATTTCTATCCTATAGATAATTTTTTTTCACAATATTTAAGGGTGTACACTTTCGTACACCCTTAAAATTTTATCACACGCGATTAATTTGTCAAGATAAGGAACTTAATTGAATGGCAAGAATCTTATCAATCGGAGAAATACTGGTTCCATTTCCGTCTGTTCCTTCAAAATATTTGCTTCCCGCTGATTCAAACAAAACATAAAGCTCTCCGTCCACAATCGTAACTTCTTCCGAACAAGGCGGCATCTCTACTTTCATCTGTGGTTTTGTCGGTTTTAAATCCAAAGCACTTAAAGAATCATATACTTTAAGATAAGAAGATTTTGTTCTTCCATAGGAAGTACTTAAATAAATCGTTCCGTCTTCTGCAAATGCAACTCCCTGTACTTTACTCGGAATCCGATAGATGGACTTCTCTTTTAATTTCTCATCTTCAAATTCATATGCAATCATTTGCGAATTCAAAAACTGTGTTTCGGTTGCCACATAAAGTAACCCATTATAATAGGTAATGCAGGATGGACGGTTTCCAACTTTATATTCTTTAATGGATTTTGTGCAGTCCACATAAGTCTTCTGGCGTTTTGCTGCAAGCCCCTGGATGAAGCCATACGGAATGCGTTCTAATGTCTGGTTGTCGGAATGGCAAACCCAGACACTGTTTCCATCAAATGCAATACCTCCAAGATGACTTTTCTTTTTCATACCAAGTGTCACAAGATATTCTCCGGTTTCCTTGTCGAAAACATGTAACGAACCAACCGCGTCTTTTGTCGCACTGTATGCCGTCACAAGAACATAATCATCTGTCGTGCAGATTCCCTGTGGACACTGGTTTGTATCGGAAATCCTCTTTTCCAGGCGATCCTCTTCTCTGGTAGACGGCATGCCAGGAATCTCGATATGCTGTAAAAAAGAATAATCACAATTTTTTAATTTTTTATCGGTACTGCCAATCATGGATGCTGTTTTGTAGGAGTACATCTCTACATTATTATCCGAATCAATGGCTTTCGTCCATTTTGCAAACAAGGTAATATCGCCTAACGTATGTTCATTTAACTCGGTCACTTTCGTTCTGTAATTGCTTTCCAGATACCAGCCGGCAAAATTATAACCATTTCTTGCAGGAACGTGGAGGTCAATCGGCAAATCCTCTTCTTCATAAACATCCGGATTCATCCACATATTAACTCCACCGTTTAATATATATCTGACATGGTAAACACCGTCTTCGGCAGGCGCATTCATTACAGCATAATCTTCCTTCAAAATGGCAACACTGTCTACTTCACAAGCCTGTGCCGCATCAGTCATTTCCATTAAGAATACGATGATTAAAAAGATTGCAAATAATGATTTTTGTTTTTTCATACAAATCGCCTGCCTTTCCACGCTGCCTTATTACATTTATTTATCCCTTATTCCATGGTTTCTACCTTTCCTGCTCTTTCCTCAATCTCTTTTTTCTGAACTGCATCCGGTGCTTTTTCATATCTTGCGAATTCATAGGAATATTCCCCGCGTCCGCCGGTCATGGATCGTAATTCCTCGGTATATCCATCCAGTTCCATATAAGGAATTTCTGCTATAATTTCCTGTTTCTCATCCTCTGTCGGATTCATTCCAAGCACTCTTGCACGCCGTTTGTTTAAATCTCCCATAACGTCTCCCGTGTAATGCTCCGGAACGACCACCTTAAGCGTTGCAATCGGTTCTAAAAGTACCGGTCCGGCTTCCATGAATCCTTTTTTGAATGCCTGTTTTGCAGCTACTTTAAATGCCATTTCAGAAGAATCTACCGGATGGTAAGAACCATCATATAATACTGCTTTTACACCGACTACCGGATAAGCTGCCATTGGACCCTTTTTTACTGCCTCCTCAATTCCCTTTTCTACTGCCGGGAAATAATTTTTTGGAACGGCACCGCCAACTACCATCTGTTCAAAGGTATATGACCTGTCAAGGTCACCGGATGGCTCAAAGGTCATTTTTACATGTCCGTACTGCCCATGTCCTCCGGACTGTTTTTTATATTTATATTCCACATCTGCTTTCTTTTGAATTGTTTCTTTGAAAGCAATCTTCGGTTTCATTAAATCAATTTCTACTTTATAGCGGTTTAATAGTTTTGCTGCCACGATTTCCAAATGCTGTTCCCCAATTCCATAAAGAAGCGTCTGCGCATTTTCACTATCGTTTACTGCTTTTAGCGTCAAATCTTCTGCCATCAGTTTTTGCAGTGCCTGTGAAATTTTATCTTCATCCCCCTTATTTCTTGCCTTATAACGCTTTGCGGTATAAGGAGTTGAAATACTGGTTCTTAGGAAAACCACCGGATTTGTTTTGGTCGATAAGGAATCCGTTGTCTCTGTTACGGTAAGCTTTGCCAGTGCTCCGATATCTCCGGCATGCAATTCTTTCACTTCTTCCGGTTTATTTGCATTTAGTACGTATAACTTCCCGATTTTTTCTTCCGTCTCTTTGTGATGGTTGTATAACACATCATCCTGCTTTAATACACCGGAATTTACTTTAATCAAAGAATATTTTCCGATGAACGGATCTGCAATCGTCTTAAATACATAAGCAGATTTTGCTTTTGAAAAATCATAATCTGCATGATAAACTTCATTATTTTTTACATTAATACCGGTGCAGGCACGTTTTTCCGGACTTGGTAAATATTTCACAATGTCATCCAGCAAGGTATACATACCCTGTGCCAAAATGTTTGAGCCCATGGAAACCGGAACAATACTTCCATCCGATACATTTACTCTTAATGCCTGGCGGATTTCATCTTCTGAAAACTCTTCGCCGTTAAAATAGCGATCCATGAATTCTTCACTTGTCTCTGCAACCGCTTCCATAAGAGCATCCCTACAGATATCCAGATTCGCCATGGAATAATCCGGCACTTCGAATTCCAAAACCTCACCCTTGTCATTCCAGCGATTTGCTGTTTTGGTTACTATATTGACATATCCAACGAATTTTTCATTTTCACGAATTGGAAGATGAAATGGTGCAATTTTCTTTCCGTAAAGCTGCTGCAAATCCTCTACAACCTGTCTGAAACTTGCATTGTCAATATCCATATCTGTTACAAAAAACATTCTCGGCAATTTATATTTCTCGCAGAGCTCCCATGCTTTCTTCGTGCCGACTTCTATGCCTGCTTTACCGGAAACTACGATAATTGCCGCATCCGCAACACTGACTGCTTCTTCTACTTCCCCGATAAAATCGAAATACCCCGGTGTATCTAATACGTTGATTTTATTGTCTTCCCATAAAATCGGAACTACCGATGTCTGAATAGAAAATTTTCTTTTTATTTCTTCTTTATCATAATCACTTATGGTATTCCCTTCACTTACTTTTCCCATTCTGGTAATTTTTCCGGAAAGATAAGCCATTGCTTCCACCAGACTGGTTTTTCCGCATCCACCATGTCCAAGTAACACTACATTTCTGATTTTGTCCGTCGTATAAACATTCATAGCAAGTACCTCCCACACGTCATAACATTTCATCATATAATACAAAGTTTCACGCATCCCCTGCATCATTCTATGTATATATTTTACTAAATATCATTGTATTTTTCAATATATTTATTCAAAATATACAATAATTTTTAGAGAGGCTCTTTTTCTATATTATAGATTTTGGGTCAACAGGTTGCAAGCCAATTTTTGTTTGTCCTATTGTACAAAGATGTAATTCGGAACAAATGACAAATTACATCTTTGTGCAATAGGACAGATTAATGTTTTCTTGCAACCTTTTGATACCTAAATCTATTATATAGAATAGCACGGATAATTTTCAGTGATATTGCTACATTATGAATAATTTGTAAATTCATTATACTTTTGCACTTTAAAGTGTTGACTTGTTACTCAAAAATCCTTATAGTAATATTGTTATGGTGCCAGGGTCGTAAAACCATTGGTATCTGTTAAGCAAAAACAAAACAGAATTAAAGAGGTTATGATTATGATTATAGTAATGAAAGAAAATGCAACCAGTGACAGTGTTGAAAAAATCGTTAAAGCAATAGAATCCGCCGGATTAAAGACACATTTATCAAAAGGTGAAGAAGTTACCATTATTGGTGTTATCGGTGATAAATCCCGCTTAGATACCTGTGCCATTGAAGCAGACCCATCCGTATCAAAAATCGTTCCGATTACGGAAAGCTATAAACTTGCAAATAAAAAGCTTCATCCGGAACCTACCATAGTTAAAGTAAAAAATACACTAATTGGTCCGGATACCATGACTATTATGTCCGGTCCTTGTGCCGTTGAAACGGAAGAACAGCTTATGTGCATCGCAAAAGCCGTGAAAAAAGCAGGTGCAACGATTCTCCGCGGTGGTGCTTACAAGCCAAGAACTTCCCCGTACTCTTTTCAGGGACTTGAAGAAGAAGGCTTAAAATACATGAAAACTGCTTCTGAAGAAACCGGACTTGCCACGATTTGTGAAGTGACCAGTGCACATGCCGTAGAATCTGCCGTGAAATATGTAAGCATGCTTCAGGTCGGTGCAAGAAATATGCAAAATTTTGAACTATTAAAAGAAGTTGGAAAAACAGGACTTCCGGTACTTTTAAAACGTGGGCTTTCCGCTACGATTGATGAATGGTTAAATGCAGCCGAATACATTATGGCTTCCGGAAATCCAAATGTTGCCCTTTGTGAAAGAGGTATCCGTACCTACGAGACTTCTACCAGAAATACTTTAGATCTCAGTGCCGTATGTGTTTTAAAAGAAAGAACTCATCTTCCGGTCATTGTTGACCCAAGCCATGCAACCGGTGTGCGTTCCTATGTAGAGCCATTAGCAAAAGCTGCTGTTGCATGTGGTGCAGACGGACTGATGATTGAAGTACATAATGATCCGGCGCATGCCCTTTCCGATGGTCCGCAGTCTCTTAATTTTGAACAGTTTGATTCTGTCATGGAACATATAAGACCTTATATTGAATTAGCCGGGAGGACATTATAATGGACTTTTCCAGAATCGGTTTTATCGGACTTGGACTTATCGGTGGTTCTATTGCCAAAACCATCAAACGTCTCTATCCGGATACTGAACTAATTGCAACTGCAGGTCATCTTTCTACAATAACAGAAGCGTATCACGATCATACCATCTCAAACAGTTCTTTACTTGAATTATCCGAATTTAAAGACTGCGATATTATCTTTCTCTGCTGTCCGGTAAAACAAAATATTGTTTACTTAAACCAGTTAAAGAATGTGATTAAAAAGGATTGTATTTTAACCGACGTAGGCAGCGTAAAAGGTGATATTCATCGTGAAGTAATTGCCCTTGGATTAGAAGAATCCTTTATCGGCGGGCATCCGATGACCGGCTCGGAAAAGACCGGATACGGCAGTGCAACCGCTTACCTTTTAGAAAATGCTTACTATATTTTAACGCCTACGGCAAAAACAAAAGAAGACACTCTGTTACAGTTTCGTGATTACATTGCCTCCCTGGGCGCACAGACCATGATTCTTAATTACGACGAGCATGATTATGCAACTGCATCCATCAGCCATCTGCCGCACATTATTGCATCAAGCCTGGTCAATCTGGTCGCTTCGGCAGATAATGAAGCTGAAACCATGAAAACAATTGCTGCCGGTGGATTCCGCGATATTACAAGGATTGCTTCCTCCTCTCCTGTTATGTGGCAGAACATCTGTCTTTCCAATAAGACACAGGTTTTAAAACTGATTGACCAATATATGAAGATGCTCTCCCACACCAGAGCATTAATTGAATCTGAAGATAAAGATGCCATTTTGGATTTTTTTACTTCCGCAAAAGATTATCGCGATTCACTTCAGATTAAAACAGCAAGCCCTGTTGGAAAAGCATACGAATTCTATTGTGATTTAATTGATGAAGCAGGTGGAATTGCAACGATTGCAACACTCCTTGGCGAGAATCGTTTAAGCATTAAAAATATCGGAATTCTTCACAACCGCGAATTCGAACATGGCGTCCTTCATATTGAAATGTATGACGAAACTTCACTCCATGCCGCTATTTCATTATTAAAGGCAAATAATTATAAAATTTATGAACGCCCTTAGCTTAGAAAGGATTTTATTATGAAATTACATACAAAAACTGCATTAAAAGGAGAAGTTACAATACCGGGAGACAAATCCATCTCTCACCGTTCCATCATGTTCGGGGCAATTGCAGAAGGAACAACGGAAGTTACTCATTTTTTAGAGGGAGCCGACTGTCTTTCTACCATCTCCTGCTTTCAAAAAATGGGGATTGAAATACAGCGCAACAAAGATACGGTTCTCATCAAAGGAAAAGGCTTACACGGACTTAGTGCGCCAACCGGAATCCTTGACGTTGGAAACAGCGGAACTACCACAAGACTCATTTCCGGAATTTTAGCCGGACAACCATTTTCTTCTACTTTAAATGGAGATGCTTCCATTCAGACGCGCCCTATGAAACGGATTATCGAGCCGCTCACCCAAATGGGAGCTGACATTAAAAGTGAGAAAAATAATGGCTGTGCCCCACTTATCATTCATGGACACACCTTAAAAGGGATTTCCTATCAATCTCCGGTTGCTTCCGCACAGGTAAAATCCTGTGTCCTTTTGGCTGGACTTTATGCAGATGATAAGACTTCGGTTACAGAACCGGTCTTATCAAGAAATCATACAGAACTTATGCTTTCTGCTTTTGGTGCTGATATTACTTCGAATGGTACGACTGCTTCTATTTTACCGAATCCTCATTTAACCGGTCAGAAAATTGAAGTCCCTGGAGATATTTCTTCCGCTGCTTACTTTATTGCAGCGGGCTTACTGGTTCCAAATTCGGAAATTCTTATCAAAAA
Source organism: Roseburia hominis (assembly GCF_021531695.1). Lineage (GTDB taxonomy): Bacteria > Bacillota > Clostridia > Lachnospirales > Lachnospiraceae > Roseburia_D. The sequence goes on from NZ_JADYUI010000003.1 coordinate 123,650, forward strand.
TGTCGGAATCAATCCGACCAGAAACGGTATTTTAAAAGTTGCCTATGCCATGGGTGGAAAAATCGAAGAATTAAATAAACGCACCGTTTCCGGTGAACCGGTCTGCGACCTTCTGGTGCGTTCCTCTAACTTACATGGCACTGTGATAGAAGGCGACATCATCCCGACTTTAATCGACGAGATTCCGGTAATTGCCGTGATGGCAGCTTTTGCAGATGGTACAACTACCATAAAAGATGCTGCAGAGTTAAAGGTCAAAGAGACGAACCGCATTGACACGGTAACAGAGAATTTAAAAGTCATGGGTTGTGATATTTCACCAACAGATGACGGCATGATTATAAATGGTGGGAAACCATTACATGGTGCCACGATTCATTCCTACTTAGATCACCGCATTGCCATGTCCTTTGCCATCGCTGCGCTCGCCGCAGAGGGAGAAACCGAAATCATCGATGGTGAATGTGTAAATATTTCCTATCCCGGATTTTATCAGGATCTGGAGCGACTATAAATCATAACTTAAAAAATTTAAGAGCGAAGCATAAAAAATGCTCCGCTCTTTTTTCACATTATCTCTTCGGTCTTTTCGGCTGATGCAGAATTCCGATACAAATTGGTGTAAATGACTCTGTATCTGAAATTCTTTCCGCATCACTTCTTGCTGCCCGTTCCGCTAACTTCAATAATTGTCTGCTTATTTTCTTCATCATTTTGCTCCTCCTGTCCTAAAATTTTTGCAAAACACATAAGAGTTGCACACAATATCACGGCTGCAGACATAAATTTTATATTAATATGCTCCCCTCGCATAACTAATAAAAAGGCAATTACGCTTTCCTCTAGCACTAACGTAATTCTTGCTGATCTTCTCGATTCCTGCATCTCATGCCTGTTCATGTGAACAGCAGGATTATTCAATGTACCTAATACCAGAATCACAACCGTCGATATCCCAAGCAATACGGTCCAACTCATCCTGTTACCAATGTCATATTTGCAAACTATAACAACCAGACAATATAGTGAAATAGTTCCAAAATAACATTTGATAAATGTGTCAGCATGATAACCGCCTGTTCTGGTTCGCAGTGCGAAAAAAAATATAAGAAAAAATATAGTCGGGACAAAACTTTTCAAGATAATACTCAATGCCAGAATCGTACCGACCGTTATCGTCTTTTCCGCCATACACTGAAAAGTATATGCATAACTTTCCTGTTGTTTCTGTTCAATCAGACATTCTGCAACTAATCGTTCAGCGAGTCTGTTTGCCATTTTTTCTACCATATGTGCCTCCCTCTTGCTCTACTGTATTCTGTATTTTACAAATAGACAATAGGTTTTGCAGAAAATGACATTTTTAAGCAGAAAATGACATCCTTATTCATTCGGTATCATAATGGAAAACAGAAACTGATGATCTTCATATTTTATTGCATAGGAGCCACCATATTTTTCTATTGCATCAATCGTATTCCGGATTCCAATTCCATGCTCATGTTCGTTTTTTTCCTTTGTTGTAAGAATTCTTCCTTCTTTATACTTTACTTCTTTTTCATAAGTATTTTTCACTGACAGAATAATATTATTTTCTTCGATTACAAATTTCAGTTTTATAATCTTTTTATTACTACATTTTTCACAGGCTTCGATTGCATTATTTAATAAATTAGACAAAATAATTACAATATCTTCATCGCTAAGAATAAGTTTTGATAAATCATTGAATTTTAATACAAAGACAATCTTCTTTTCCACTGCCTCCTGATATTTTGTATTTAAGATTGCATTCACAATAACATGATTTGTATTGATATGATTTTTTTCTCCTTTTAACCCACCCATTATGGTTCCCATATACTTTCGCAATTCCTCATAATCTTCATTATTCAGCAATGCATCCATACACAGGATCTGATTTTTAAACTCATGTGTTTTCTTTCTCTGTTTATCAAAATTTTCCGAAATTGTCCGGTACATTTCCATCTGGTTATGTGCCTGCAATTTAAATATTTCATTTTCACGAATGGTATTTTCCCGTTGCAAAATACCGTCAATCAAATAGAATATATAAAAATTCATTCCAAGAAGTCCAAGTGCTATCATTAAAAGCAGATTCTCTGTATAAGAATTTCTAATATCCCTGATGTTTAAAAGCATCGTTATGATAATACCAATGGTAAAAAAAGGAAATACCAGGAAATAGAGCCATTCCGTATCACTCAATAAATTAGAAGATTTTTTTCCTACTTTCTTTTTTATAATCAGAATTACAAGGAAAAGAATTGCTTTATCCAGTCCAATCAGCAATACACTTTGCACAGGATAACTGCCATTTATCACTGTCATATCCGGAAAGCAGTTTAAAATCACTAAAAGTGTTACATAATCGACTGCCAGTAATAATCCGGTAAACATGGTAGCTAAGATGAGTGCTCTTTTTAAATCTAATTTCATTAAAAGAAACATCGTAGCTGCTTCTAAAAGTATTACGACGATTTGTTTTATCAGATAATTATCTTTTAATATAAGGGATACGCAAAACAAAGCAACTACCAACAAGAGAATCGCAATGCCTCTTATTTCTTCTTTTATTTCTTTTCGTCTTACACTGAATGCTTCAAAAAACAACTTGCAGCACAACGTTTCTATGAAGATGATAAAAATCCCCTGAATCCAAGTAAACATTATATTTCTCCTCTATATTCAATAAAAGAATCTTCCACAAACTGATACCTTGCACGCGGAATAGGAATTTTCATCCCATTGCTTAACAAAGCCTGATATCTCTCAATCCGTTCTATATAATGCATGTTTACCAGAAAACTCTGATGTAATCTGATAAATCCGTTTTTATCATACTCTTTTTCTATTTCATTCAACTTTCCATAACACGTATAGACTTTAAGCTCGTCTTCCATGATATGATATTCTAATTTATGTAATCTGCTTTCGATATACAAAATGCGGTTTAACGGTACTGCCTGCGCACCTTCATTAAATTGTATCTTTCTTATGACCTTCGTATGATTCATTTTATCAAAAATGGTATCCAGACATTCATACATAGATTCTGTGAAATTTTCGGTTCCCTTTAATAAATACCTGACTGCTCCTACTTTATATCCCTCTAAAGTGTAATCAATATAAGCCGTTACGAACACAATAAAGCATTCTTCTGTATATTTTCGAATATACTCTGCCGTTTCAATTCCGTCTATCTGTTCCATATTAATATCCAAAAATATCATCTGATATTTCATAATCTCTATTCCAAGTTCTATAACCTCTTTTCCGGAAGTAAAAACTGTAATATCATATGAAATATGATTTTGCTCCATATACGCCTCTAAGATCTGCTTTATTTTTTTCCCAAAGTATTTTTCATCATCACATATTGCAATCTTAAACATTCTGGAATAAGCCTCCTTTTACCAGCTATGATTTCGGCCTTCCGGTTTCTTCTCACGCCACCTGTTCCAGTTGAGTTAAGTCTAACACATGCTGAATAAATTTACTATTGATAATTTTTTATATTATCACATAGGGATTTTCATGAAAATATTCCATGATTAATTCTGTCATTTCTACATTAATTTCCTTTATTAACGTACATTCTTTATATACATCATATCCTCCGGCACCGCTATAACGATAATTATTTAAGCATAGTGTAAATTTCTCATTGGCTTCCACGGGATGTCCCTTATAAGCTAATTTTGTAATACGTTCTCCTTTTGGATTTTCCGGGTGTATTTCATAAGTTACTCCCATATAATAGTCATAATTATAATGTTCTTCTTTTGGCACCAGAAAGCTTTTATCAACGCAAACGGTACCCTCATCTTTTTTATGGGAAAAATATTCTGCACTTCGTTCCATTGCAGTCTTTAGCTGTCTGCCGTTAATCTCACAGACTACCAGAGTATTGGGATAGGGATACGTTGCAATGATATCTCTCCTGCTTACTTCTTTATGAAACCCTGCAATTTCATTTGCCAAACCAACGGAAGAAATCATTGCTCCGGAAAAATACAGCTGTATTCTGTTAAAAAAATCAGCAATTGGTGAACCATGTAGTGCCATTTTTATTTTACTTTCCGGTAAAATTTCTCTGTTTAAATGACCAATTGGCTGGTTTAACCAGGTCTGGATTTTTTCCTGAAGTGTTTGATATTTTTCCTCTAAAAAAAGATTTCTATTATGAGCCTTCGCTTTCCTTTGTTCGGAACGAATCACTTTTTTTCCATTTTCTATTTCCATTTCCAAATAGCAATATTCCCTTGCACGATCTGTCGGCTGAACCACATAAGTTCCAAAAAGCTGCCTGCCAGATACGGACATATGCTGATGCCCAGTCAAAAGAATGTCAAAATCAAGTTCCTTACAAATACGATATCCTATATTTTCTGTCGTAGCAGTAAGCAGTTGCCCGTTTTCAATATCACATTCAAATCCTCCATGGTAAACACAAATTGTAACATCAGCAGCCTGTTTCATCTTTGGCAAAACTTCTGCAACCGCCAAAAACGGATCTTTGATGCAAATTCCATCCAGATTTTCCGTCTTTTCCCATACATTCACATAATCCGTTACAATTCCCACAATACCAACTTTTAACCCATTTGGCATAGTATGAATCTGATAAGGGAACAAAGAAACGCCTGCATCATTGCATACATTTTGGCAAACGCATATTCCATTACAAGAAGTACGATACTCCTTTAAATATTCCTGTCCATAATTAAAATCATGATTTCCCAAAGTATAAAAATCGTATCCACAGTCATTCATGATTTGTGCTATTATTTCCGGTGATTGTAAAACCTGTCTGCAATAAGTGGAAAATGCCGAGCCCTGAAGGATATCTCCTCCATCAATAACTAATGTTTCTTCATCTTTTCGAAAGTCTGCCACACACCCAAACAGCCCCATATTCTCTCTGTTTCCATCCGCATAAGTCGTGGGATAAAAATATCCATGGATATCTGAAGTATAACAGATTTTCAATTTTTTTCGTTGTTCCATAACTAAACCTTCCTATGCGCTATCCTTTATCCACTTATCAGCCTGGTTCTGATTTTGGAAGAAATTACTTCTATTATTAAAATCAGTACTACTAATCCTACTAAAATCGCCCCTACCTGATTCCATTTATATGCACTCATGGCAAATATAAGCGGTGCACCGATTCCGCCTGCTCCTACGAGACCAAGCACCGTTGCATCCCTTAAATTCATATCAAATCGATAAATCAGTGTAGACATAAAATCAGGAAATAATTGCGGCAAAATTCCATAACGGATTTTTTGAAACATCGTACATCCGGCTGCATCTAACGATTCTAAGATTTTAATATCAAGATTTTCAATGCTTTCAATAAACATCTTACTAATCATTCCAATCGAGCATAATGACATTGTAAGCAGCCCGGCAAATGCTCCCGGTCCCGTAACCCGGATAAACATAAGTCCATATACAAATGCCGGGATGGTACGGATTGCCATAATCAGTACACGAAACAGGAGTGCAACCGGTTTTGGCATCAGATTAAACGCCGCGAAAAAAGAAAGCGGAACCGAAAGCACTGCTCCGACAATCGTTCCCAAAAATGCAATGCACAAGGTTTCAAGGAGCAAATAGGCAACGCCTGAAGTTGTAAAATCAAATAATAACTTTGTATCCGGGTGAAAGATTCCATTAACAATCTTTCCTGCAATCTTAATTCCTTCCCCCGTATCATTTCCTGACTGTACCGCCGAAAGTGACCATGCAAGCAATCCCACCACCAACAGTGCAATTGCGATTTTCATATACCAGTTTTTCGGCTCTCTTTCATACATTTTTAGAATTGCTTCATTCATACGAATCTCCTCACATTAATTTTTTTCTGATTGCATGGCTGATGGTTTCAATTAGCAACACCGTTCCAAACAAAACCAGCAAAATCATTCCAACACTGTCATATTCACGCCATCCAATTTTTTCATTCAAAATCAATCCTAATCCTCCTGCACCCACATATCCGAGAATCGCTGCATAACGCACATTTCCTTCAAAGCAAAACAAAGAAACGGATAAATATCCCGGCAACACCTGCGGAAGAATTGCTGACAAAAATGCATACGCACGACCTGCACCGATGGCTTCCATTGCCTCATAAGCTCCCATATCAACCGTTTCAATCATTTCATACAACTGTTTTCCTACGTAGGAAAAAGTAAATACAGTAATTGCAAATGTTCCTGCCATCGTTCCAAGTCCCCAGATATAAGTTGCAAGTAAAGCCGTAACAAGGGTAGGAATTGTACGCACAATACTTAAAAATACTCGTACCACTGCCAATACCACCTTATTTTTTACCAGATTATAAGAGGCTAAAATTGCAAACGGTACAGCAAGAATACTTCCTAAGAATGAACCAAGAAGTGACATTTTAATCGTATCAAGTAATGGCTTCCAGATACTTCCCAGATAACTAAAATCAGGAGAAAGCATCTGCCTTAATATTACAAAGAACTGACTGCCTCTTTCCATTATTGTATAAAAAGAAAATCCCGTGATTCGCACGGAAAGGTAGGTAGCAGCAATAAAAAGAAGTAAAATAACAGGCGTTCGTGAACGTTTCTCCTCTACCACTTTTCCATTAGAAAGCACTAACTTTTGGGGTTTCCATACCTTGTCATAAAATTCCATCACGCTTCCTCCATTTCATTTGGTATCTTTCCTTCATAAATCGTATTCAGCACTTCCTCGGTCACATCCTTAGAAGGTCCGTCATAAACGATTTTTCCCGCACGGATTCCGATAATTCTGTCTGCATATTCCAAAGCCAGCTCTACATGATGAATATTAATTAAAATCGAAATGTTCATTTCCTGATTGATTCTCTTAAAATCATTCATCACCTGCTTTGCCGTTACCGGATCCAATGCCGCAACCGGTTCATCTGCCAAAATGATTTGTGGATTCTGTGTCAGTGTCCTTGCAAGAGCAACCCTTTGCTGCTGACCGCCGGAAAGCTGATCTGCTCTTATGTATGCTTTATCGAGAATCCCAACTTTGTCTAAATTTTCCAACGCTTCTATTTTATCTTCCTTTTTAAATACGCCAAGCAGCACACGCCAAAATGTCATATCCGGAACCTTCGCCATCAACACATTACGAATTACCGTTGTACGCGTAACCAGATTAAAGGACTGAAAAATCATTCCTATTTTTCTGCGGAAATTCCGAAGCTCCTTTGTCTTTAACTTGCTTATTTCAAGTCCATCCACCATCAAACTTCCTGATGTAATGTCATGCATCCGGTTAATACTTCGCAACAATGTGGATTTTCCTGCCCCTGACAGACCTATAATTCCTACAAATTCACCCTGCTCGATTGTTAAATTTACATGGTCTAATCCTACAACTCCATTTGAATATATTTTTGATACGTCTTTGAATTCAATCATAAGACAACATCCTCCTGCTTTTTAAACTTCCTATGTAATAAGGAAGGCTGCCGCAAAATCAGAATCCCTGTCTAATTCTGCAACAGCCCCACTTTATTGTATTTTTCTTTTCAAGACCTGCTTGCTCTAATTTGCTGCACTTAACTCCTGAATCAGTTTCTGTGCTTCTCTTTCTTTGTCATAATCAGATGATTTTGCCGGTTCATATCCGTTATGACTGTAAATAGAAATGACCTGCTTTCCTTCTTCCGTTTCTGCGATGTTAATCAATGCTGTCTGAATTGCTGCCTTTAAATCATCATCCATAACAGATGATGTCTTGCTGACACAAACGGTATCATTATAAATCGGATCTGTTACACCAATTACATTTGTCTCTTCCCATATGGATGCACTGCGACCAAATTCTGTGGTCCAGTTTTCCTCATAATCACGTCTCGCATCTGCATAGGTTACAAGAACATCAACCTGTCCGGATGCCAGTCTTGCAAATGCACTCGCATAAGAATCTGCCTGTACTGCAGAAGAAAGATCTGTAATACCTTTCTCATATCTGTCCTGCATCCACAAAGAAGGATAAATATAACCTGCCGGTGAAGATGAGGACATTACACTCCAGTTTGCACTGTCTAAATCTTCCCAGGTAAGTTCTTCGCCGGAATTTACCTTATCTGCAAGTTCCTGTCCTTTTTCTGATGGACCTGCAATAAACAATGCCCGATAAGAAACTGCCTGCTTATCTGATGCTTCTGTCGGATTTCCATCATTCCAATCTGCCGGATTATCCGAATCCTTACTAAGACCATCTCTGGTCGCTGTCAAAATAACGTCTGCACCATCATCATAAAGTACATACGTACCTCCCGGTATAAATCCAACATCTGCAGTTCCTGCCGTTAAAGCTTCACCTACTGCTTCATAAGTCGTTCCAACAGAAATTTTTACCTCGCCTATATCATAGCCTAAACCTGCAAGTTCATCCTGCATTAAAGATGCCAATGGCTCTGTTGCCGTCACAATTTCCTCCGGATCTCTGGATGGAACAAAATATACATTTAAGGTATCCAGTTTCTTATTTTCTGCAGATTCCTCACTGTTTTTACTCTCCTCCGTATCAGCAACATTCGTATCCGTTTTTTCTGCACTGTCAGTTGTATCTGACACATCCGAAGATGCATTACTTCCGCACCCTGCAAATGTTCCCATGCATAAAGCTGTCATCAATAATATAGCGATTCTTTTTTTCATCGATGTTCTCCTCTCTGATGATAAACCTACTTTTTGTGAAAAAATCGTCATGTCTTTTGCCATTCCCACACATTTACGTACTGTCTCCAATCTCAAGCTTTGTGGGCAGATATACTTTCATGGTGTCTTTACGCTTATTTAAAATTCGCTCTAAAAGCATTTTAATTGCCATAGACCATACAAGATCCGGCAGCATACGAAGACTGGTATAAGTCGGGTACTTTGTTGTAAGCGTTTCTATATCGCGATAAACTACGACTGCAATATCTTTTGGAATTCGATACTTTAATTCCCGAATTGCTTCCAAGGCACCTTCCGCCACCTCATCATTCCCTAAAATCAGAACTTCCGGCACATCCCCTGTCTGTAATAACTCTTTCGTAAGTACATACCCGCTTTCTTGACTGATTGCTCCTACACGGAAATACTCCTTTTTATAATACTTCTTTTCCTGAAGGATATTTTGTAATCTATGCAGCCTGTGCATACCAATTCGTACACCATCCTCCTCATAAATACCTCCAATATAGCCTATACTGCGATATTCTTTTTGCTCCAGCAGATAGTGGACCATATCTTTTAACCCTTGCTCATAATCCATAATAATCTGGTCAAATTCATAATCCTGTTTATCCGAATTTACAAATAAAATCGAGTAACTAAGACTACGCAAAAAATCCATTTCCGTTTCTGAAAATGCTCCGAATGCAATAATCCCGTCTACCTGATATTTTTCTCCATATAAAATCCGGGTAAAGCTGACGTCCGCTTTCTCTGCAACCATACTTGAAAAATACTCCAGTGAGGCGAGACGCACATCCGGTCTGTCCTTTCTTACGATATGCCAATCCGCTACACCAATAACAATCTGACGGTCATTTTTGACATGACGCATCTTAGGCGGGACATACTTTAACTCATGATGAGTAATCCGGCTTCCGTGTCCCATCTGTCCGGCGATTGGAAACCGTGATTCCGTTTTTTAGGAAACCAGCATTCCGGACTGTGGAAACCGTTAGTATAAATACCTTAGAATGTAATTATGCACCACTTGGTGTAAATACATTTTAAGGAGGTCAACATCATGACCAAGTATCGAGAGATCCTGAGATTATCAAATCTCGGTCTCAGCCAACAGAACATCGCTGATAGCTGCGGTGTCTCTAAAAAGACGGTTAATCGTGTCCTCAAGAAAGCTAAGGAATTAAATATATCCTGGCCTCTTGAAGCAAATGATACCGATGAGGTTCTCGCAGAGAAGCTTTTTCCATCTGTGAGCAAAACAGTGGCATCTAACAAACGAATGCCGGATTTTGCGTACATCCGCAAAGAACTGCTCCGCAACGGAGTCAGCAAAAAACTTTTATGGACTGAATACATGGAAGACTGCCGTGCTAATGGTGATGAACCGCTCATGTATTCGCAGTTCTGCTATCATATTCAGCAGGACGAGCAGAAACATCGTGCAACCATGCACATTAATCGTAAACCCGGCGAACAGGTTGAAGTTGACTGGGCCGGTGATCCTGCCATCATCATTGATCCTGATACCGGCGAGATTATCAGGGCATACATATTTGTCGGTGTTATGACTTACAGTCAGTATGCCTATGTAGAAGCCTTTCTGGATATGAAGCAGAAATCCTGGATTAATGCTCATGTCCATATGTACGAATTCTTTGGCGGTGTAACCAGGATTCTCGTACCGGATAACTGTAAAACTGCAGTTATTCACAATGGTGGATTTAAAGACCAACAAATAAATGAAACTTATCAGGAAATGGCTGAGCACTATGGCACTGCCATTATTCCGGCACGTGTCAGGGCTCCCAAGGATAAGCCAAATGCTGAAGGAACGGTAGGAAACATATCTACCTGGATTACAGCAGCACTTCGAAATGAACAGTTCTTCTCCCTTGCCGAATTAAATCGTGCAATCAGAGATAAGCTTGAACTGTTCAACCAAAGGCTCTTTCAAAAGAAAGAAGGTAGTCGGCTTAGCTTATTTCTTGGGGAAGAAAAACCATTACTGGCGCCATTACCTGCTACCCGATTTGAACTGTGTGACTGGAAAACAGCCACGGTTCAGTTTAATTATCACATATCCGTGGAAGGAATGCTATACTCAGTTCCTTATGAATACATCAAAAAGAAAGTTGATGTAAGGGTAACAGACACCACTATTGAAATTTTCTACAATCATAACCGCATTGCCTCCCATCGCCGGTTATACGGGCGTACCGGGCAGTACAGCACGATTACGGAGCATATGCCGGAAGACCACCAGAAATATCTGGAGTGGAACGGTGACCGTTTCCGCAAATGGGCTGAACGGATTGGAATAAATACGTACACTGTGGTAAATGCAATCCTTACCTCTAAAAGTGTGGAACAACAGACTTATCGCAGTTGTATGGGACTTCTGAAGCTTGCAGAAAAGTATTCGGATGTAAAGCTAGAAGCTGCCTGTAAAAAAGCGTTATCCTTTACAGCCTCACCCAGCTATAAGAGTATCAAAAACATTCTTGTAACTGGAGCAGATAAGCTTGTAACAGCATCTGAAGATTCTACAACCACGCAGAAATCACGCGGCATCACAAGAGGTGCCGACTATTATCGGAGGTAAACACATATGACCAATCAGAGTACAATTGATAAATTAATTGAAATGCGCCTTACTGCCATGGCAGATGCATTCCGCAACCAGACAAACGATCCTGCTTTTAAGGAAATTCCTTTTGAAGACCGGTTTGGCATGCTGGTTGATATTGAATTCAGCAGCCGTAAATCGAACCGCCTAAGACGGCTCATACGAAACGCCGGATTTGACCAGCCTGAAGCATGTATTATGGATATCAACTACACTTCAGGACGCAAGCTTAACAGGGAACTGATTAACAGGCTTGCTACTTGCGAGTATATATCTGAACACCGTAATCTATTTATTACTGGTGCTACAGGCTGTGGTAAAACTTACATGGCCTGTGCCTTTGGGATGGAGGCATGTAAGCAGTATTTCAACACCAAATATGTCCGTCTTCCGGATTTGCTGATTGATTTAGAAATCGCACGTTCCGAAGGAAACTATAAAAAGGTAATGGCAAAATATGCCAACCCACTGGTGCTGATACTGGATGAATGGCTTCTTCTAAAACCTACAGAATCCGAGCAGCGTGATATCTTCGAACTTCTGCACAGAAGACGTAAGAAATCAACAACCATCTTCTGTTCACAGTACGAATTTGAAGACTGGTACGACCAACTTGGCGGCAGTGCCAGCCCATTGGCTGATGCAATTATTGACCGCATTGCTCATGACAGTTACCGTATCAACATCACAAGTATTGATGCCGAACATGACATCTCCATGAGAGAGGTCTATGGCTTAGATAAAAATTTACGCGAGTAAACTCGCACTTAGCGGTTTCCGTGTGCCGGACTGACGGTTTCCGTCACTCCGGACATGCGGTTTCACCGCACAAGAATATTCAATATACTGCAGAGTGCTTTGCACCACACGTTTATCTGCACCATTAAACAAGCGAAGTGTTATGCCATCAATCAGTAATTCAGCTGCAACCATCGCTGACGGTTCCTGAACATCATGGCTAGCATTTTGCTCTATTAACAGACTAGGCTCTGGGTTTTCGGAAGGAATTAAGTCTACTTTGACTACTTCCTGTATGTTTGGAAGTGCATTTGTTCTTGACGCAGGTTCCGGAAAAGTATAGCCAGACTTACGAAGTTTACTAACCCAGTTGTAGAAGTTACCGGGATGAATCCCGTTCTTTTCACACCACTGGTAATCAGAGAGACCGCTCTGGCGGCATTCCATGATCAGTTTAATCTGATCCTCTTTACAAACACGTTGTTTCATAATGGTTGTCTCCTTTGAAGTAGAGTAAAATGCCTTCATCTATCCGAAGAAGAACGGGTAAAATGTTAGCAATTCCTACCAACCATTATAGAGAAATAGATTGGGTATGAAAATCTACCCTGAAATTAAACGCTTACAATTTTTCTATCCCAATGCAGTAAAATATAATTTATAAATTCTTATTTGTCGGTATTCTCTACTTCTTGTCTAATTACTTTTTCCACAACCTTCAATAATCCAAACTTACAAATGAATTATATTATCGACCCTACTTATCAGTTCAGCATCATGTGTGACCATAATTATCGTCCTTGTTTTTTTAATTCAACAAGCATATCACTGATCTCCTTTTTCCCACTTTTATCAATATTAGACATAGCCTCGTCTAAAATTATGTATCTTCTTTCAGATAATATCGCTCTTGCAATAGCTATTTTCTGTCGTTGTCCTCCGGAAAGTCGCCTTCCACGCTCTCCGACATTATAATCTAAAGATACATCCTTAACGAGATCAGCCAAACCACACTTATAACATACCTTCTGTATAGATTTTTCCTCTACTTTCCGATATAGCGTAAGATTATTTTTTATCGAATCACAAAACAAAAATGGTTCTTGTGCTACAAATGCAATATTTTCTCTGAAAACTTCTAAATCTACATTCTTAAGCGATTTTTCTCCAATGAAAATGTCCCCTTTATCAGGTTCATACAAACGCAACAGTAAATTAATAAAAGTTGTTTTTCCACAGCCATTATCGCCTACTATTGCTGTTATATCATTTTCCTTTATTTCTGCTTCCAGATTTCTAAATATTGTTCTTTCCGCAGTATAGGCAAAACTAACATTCTTAAAACTTATACCACCTTGAACATTCTTGAAATCTTTAGTCTGACTGTAATCTTCAACATTTGTCTCTAATAGCTTAGACAATCTCTCTTCAGATGGGATAATTCCTGCAATCTTATATCTGATATTCAATATCGTTGATATAGGTCCTATGACATATGCACTGTATGTTATGAATGCCACTATACTTCCTAGTGACATATTTTGACGCATCATTTCCAAAGCACCTACTATATATATAAATAGAACAGCTGTCTGAGCCAAAAAATTATCTACTGCAACATTCATCTGTGGCAAAACATGTAAAGTTCTTTCTTCAAAAAATGTTTCCCCCAATATACTTTTCAACTTCTTCTCAAACATTGAGAAAAGACCATATATCTTTATTTCCTTTACACCGTCTAACGAATCTGTCTCAAAACCTACAGACTTTTCCGTTAATGCAATGTAAACATCTGACGTTTCTCTATTTTTCTTTGAAAATCTTTTTACTAAAAGAACCTTGACTGGAAAAAGAACAAGTATTACTAACATCATCTTAATATTTATTAGAGCAAGACCAAAACAACCTCCAATAATATTAAATATCTGAGTAAAACCAAAAAGCATCTCGTTATCAAACAAAGAAGCTAACATTTCCGCATCATATGAGATATCGTTTGTGATTTCTGCAGTTTTCTTCTTACTAAAATATGTATATTTTGCTATCCACAACCTCATAATTGCAACAACATTTAGTTCTTTTTTTACATCAAGATATATATTGATACGTTTCCTTTCTCTCACATAATCCAACATAATCTGAACAAGAAATAAGGCAGAATAAAAAGCACACCACAGGATTACTGCATCAATATCCAATACAATCAGACCATCATCCACAATTTTCTGGGTCACTCTAGGTAACAACATCGTAATGCCAACCGATAAAAAAGAAAATAGTGAGACTTCCAACAACCTTCTTCTTTGACCATCGAGCAATCTATACTTTTTCAAAAAAGATTTAATCGTTTTTAATTCTTCCATCCTCCACCTTAATCCTATCCGTACAATAATCTAGTAACGCAATATTATGTGTTACCATTACTATTGTCGTCCCATACTGTTTATTTACATATTGGAGCAATTTTGCCACAACCTTCGTGTTCCTGCTATCAAGATTTCCTGTCGGTTCATCTGCCAAAATAATATCTGGCTTACTTACGATAGATCTTACAATTGCTGTCCTTTGTTGCTCACCACCAGAAAGTTGAGATGGAAACTTATTTCTTTTATCTTCCAATTTGAGAATTTTTAAAATTTCTATCAACTTTTCTTCTTCAAGAGATATCCCCTTCAATTGAGAAGGAAAAATAATATTCTCCCAGACTGTAAGCTCTTCTATTAGGTTATAATCCTGAAAAATATAACTGATATGCTTTCTACGAAATTCTTCAAGTTTTATCGGGCTTAGTCTTTTTAAATCTTTGCCACAAGTTTCCACATTTCCCGAAGACACATCTTCCAGCCCTCCCATCAAATGAAGAAGTGTCGTCTTTCCACTACCAGAATCTCCTGTTACACCCACAAAATTTCCTTTATCAACTGCAAAGGAGATATTATCAAGAACTGTCTGTTCTCCCTCACCACTCTTATATTTTTTTGATACATCTGTAAATTTTACAATTTGCTCCTTCATTGTTCACGCACCCTTTCAGAAATAGTTCTCTTTGTAACTACACACTTCTTAAAAAAGATAGCCGTCATAGAAACTGCAAGCAATCCCAGGAGCAGATACATTAAGACTACTATTATTGAATAACTATAACTCACATAAATCTCATTTATTATATTCTCAATAAATAACCTACATATAATCGGGGATAAAGCTGCTCCCAAAACTATCCCCGTCATTAGAAAAGCAAAGCCCTCAATGACAAACATACCTCGAATCTTATTTACAGGGATACCCATACTTTGCATATTGGCAACCTCTCTTTTTAGTCCAATCATCTCATTAAACACAACATTAAAAAAATTAATAATTGTACTTACTAAAACAAATACCAATAACAACACTGTCATCA
This sequence comes from Roseburia hominis, assembly GCF_021531695.1. Classification (GTDB taxonomy): domain Bacteria; phylum Bacillota; class Clostridia; order Lachnospirales; family Lachnospiraceae; genus Roseburia_D. The sequence goes on from NZ_JADYUI010000003.1 coordinate 139,149, forward strand.
ATTTTAATTCCTTGAAATAAGAATTATTCTCTTCATATATTGTCTTAGCAGATTCATATGTAAGATTCGAATTTTCCGTAACAACATTTTTACATTTTTTTTCAAAATCTTCTTTCTCACTATCCTCAATATTATATGTATAAATATAGTAATCGTTTCGTCCTGTAAGTTCTTTCCATTCTCCTATATCAAGAAAAACATCTGAGCTTCCTTCCCATTTGCTCTGATATGTAAGTTCATACGGCAATTCTGCAATTGCCATTACAGTGTATGTTCTTGTCTCGCCATTTGTACCGCTTATTTCTATAAAATCACCTATATCCCAACAGCTTTTCCCATTTTCTTCCAGTCCAAGACTATTTATGATTGCATAATTTCCGGTTAGAAATTTCTCTTTATCTATCTCTCCCGACAGAACCTTCATCTGTCCCAAAAAATTCTCACCCAATCCGTAAACATTGGTATACATATTACCTTCTTCATTACTAGACAAGACACCACTCTGCTCATATTTTTTTTGTATCTCATCATGCAATTTAATATTAGTAGAAAAGACAGTAGCTCCTTCTTTTTCCACTATTCCATCTGCTTCATTCAATTCATCTAACATATCTCCTTCAAACACTCTATCTGTATCATTATAACTTTCTGAAAATAAACTACTATGTATTGTAAAATCGTTGTACAAGCTTGATGCAATATATTCCTTAACATCAAATCCATTTACATACGATAATACAAGATTTCCACCCAGAATGCTGGCAAAAAGAGTTATCACTGTAATCACTACAAATTTTTTAGATCGACACAATCTACGCATAACCATTATCAAAAGTAGATTTTTCAATTTGCTCTCTGCGCCTCGCTTATATGGCTTTATACTGGCCTTTCCATTAAGCTTTGTCATACTCCTTATCATTTTAAATACCTTTCCTCTTCCAGAAAGTACAGCAATATACGTAATAAGAAACGGCAAAATAATCAACTTCGTATTTTCTAAAGAAGATACATCAAATGAGAAAAAAGATGACAACACTTTAGGCAAAATATTATCTGAAAAAAAATAGCCTGCAAGCACCCCCAGAACGGCTCCCGGAATATACAAAAGATTTATTTGTTTATATATAATTCTCCTTAAATCTCTTCTTCCTGTACCGACAAGTTGCAGTCTTCTATAAAATTTTTCCTCTTCATTCAGCGAAACAGAATACACGTTTGAAACGAAAAAATATCCAAGCAGAAAAACAAAGAACATTATTACCGCCCATGCAATTTTCAAGTGCCCAAGCGTCTCAACATCAATATCACTATTAACAATAAATTCTCCTGCATCGGGATCTATCCCCACCCGTTCCATCAAAGCATACAAATTAGTTTCTATATCAGCCTTGTTTTTAAACGTCATCTCTATTAAAATTGGGAAATCCTGTTGATCGGCTCCTGCACTTATCGCTTTTTCCGATACCGCAGAATAATATCCTTTAGACACAAGAACCATATCTTTGACACCACGTGTTTTTTCATATACTCCCACAACAAGAAACTCATCTTTTTTACTATAACCATTTATCGTATATTCTATCTTTATTCTGTCATTTCCCGAGATTGTCTCTCCATATTTATTTAAAAACTCATCAGAAACCACGACTTCATTCCGACCTTGCGGCATTCGTCCCTTATTAGGATAGCAATTCATCCACGTAGCGATCAAATCACTATAATACACCACTTCCGTTTGAATATATCCTTGGTCATCCTCGATAACACCAAGATGATAACCCTTGCAAGATTGATCAACTGCATGATCCTTTGAAATAGCTTCAGACGTATCCTCAGAATAAATGTAAACTCCTGCATCTCCTCCCCATGTTCTTTCAGATTCCATTAAACGTTGAACAGATTCTTCTATGTAACTATAAGAACAAACAGCAACCATACTCAAAAATGCTGTAAGGAATATGGCAACTGCAATACAAATAGATTTGCCTTTTTTATTAACGATATTTCGATATGCGATTTGATTAACAATAGCTTTTTCCATATTTTCTCCACATCCTGTATTTTAAATGTTCAATCATACATTGATTATCTGAAGATGTCCACGAATGACGATGTGGACAATCATTTGAACATCCCTCCCCATAAACAACAATTTTCTCTTCTTTGTCACGCTTTGCCTGATTTTCAAGTTCTAAATCTTTGATTTCTTTCATCTTCATCCTCCTATATCCTAACTGAGCACATTATCAAAATACTTTTCAGTTTGCATATTTATTTAAAGCCTGTATACAAAAAACTTGTACAAATTCGATAAGCGCCGTATATAATGCTGCCAATACGGCCTGTGATAATGATGGTCCTATATTGGCGGTCTCATTCAACCAGCCAAAAGCCGCCACAACCGCACAAAATGATACAATTGCTCCAATTGACAAAAGTAATATGCTGGATGTCCTCATAACGTTTATAGCTTTTCGTATAATCTCTTTTTCATACTTTTTTCTACTCCATGCTATGCGATAAGCTGAAAGATAATCTTTCAACGAACCGCTAAAAACCAGCCCCAAAATATACAAACCAATCAAAAAAAATGCTGTCCTATAATCAAGATAGTATGGAAGTTGAACCACACCGCCCAAAGCAATGGCCATGCCAAGCAGTGATACTACAACTAAAATTATTCCCGCTACAAATCCTCCTTTAACATATATATCTTCCGTCTTGGATTCGTGAATATCTCGTACTAACTCCACAAGATTTTCATTAGCCTTTGAAACATATTCATCCTGATTTATTTTTTCTCCCGAAAGCAATTCATTAACGTCAATTTCTAACGTCTGACATAACAATTGAAGCAATGCGATATCTGGCATCCGATCTCCATTCTCCCACTTTGATATGGTTTTATCCGATACCCCTAATTTTTCTGCCAATTGTTTTTGTGTAAGATTAATCTCCTTGCGTTGTTGAAAAATAAATCTTCCCATCTTGATCTGATCCATTTCAGCATCTCCTTTCCTTTTCCATTATCTTATATTTTTATTACTATGTAACCCTCCAATCTGGAGAATTCTTCTCCCATTTGGAGAATCTGGCAAAAACAAAGTAATTGCATCCATCAGATTGCTTTTTAGGATGCATCAATTTAACCATTAGTATCTGCATATCCCTTCAATACTGTAATTCTTCTCGCTCTTTCCTACAAGACCTACAGCAGAAAATGATTCCATTTTGCAGAAATAGCAAATGTCGAATTATAATTTCAAAAAACTGCCCCATTCAGACGACTTTTTATCTGAATAAGAGCAGTTTCTATTTTATTTCGACACAAGTTTCCTACGCTTTTATGTCTTTGGTTACTTTATTTTAAAAAAATTACACTCCATTCGCACTATGTTCTTCATAATACTGTATCATGATGACCCTGTCATTTTCATCATAATAGAAACGGATTCCGGTTCGCAAATATGTGCCAGCCTGCATAAACAGGAAATCATCATCGGTTGTCAATGACAATCCATAAATTCTTGGTAATCGGATTCTCCCCCAGAATATTAAAATCATAACCTTCCCTTAACCGGATAGTGGCTCCATCTGCCGGTGGCTGCGTCAGTTGTGCATTCGGATCTTTCTGGCATGCACCAATCACTCCTTCATAATATTCTCTCTCTTTTTTAATATTGGGGTTAATAACTGTATATACATTATTCATATTCATTTCCACACATTTCGCATTGTTCATACCTAATTTCTTCACCTGGATATACATCTTCTCCAAGATCCTCTATCCCGATATATTTCCACCCCTTGTGTGGAATGTCTGCTTTATTCCATCGTATCATGACTGCACCTCCTTAATCTATACCTTAATATTACAGTTCCAAACTATTTTCTTTTAATAAGAAGTCATAGATACTCATCGTAGTTATTCCATCTTCATCTCTTGTAACATTTATAACATCCTTAACAACAATGATCTTCTTAAAAGAATCATTGATATTTACAAGAGACGCCTTTTCCTGAATACGTTTTTCTTCCGTTGGCATACTAAATGCTGATTGAATGTAATAGCGTTTGCTTCCAAGATTAGCTACAAAGTCAATTTCCAACTGGTTCTTGTACTCTTTACCATTTTCATCTGTTCCACGCTTTTCTACCACACCAACATCAACAGAGTAACCTCTACTTCGTAATTCATTATAAATAATGTTTTCCATCAGATGTGTTTCTTCCACTTGTCTAAAACCTAATCTTGCATTTCTGAGTCCCACATCTTCAAAATAATATTTTAACGGTGTACCAATATATTTTCTGCCTTTTACATTATAGCGATTTGCTTTATTGATAATAAAAGCATCTTCCAGATATTCGATATACTGCCTAATGGTATTCAAACTGATCGTTGATTGAATTGCACTTTTAAATGTAGCTTCGATTTTGGGTGGATTTGTCAACGAACCAATAGCAGAAGCAAGAATATTAACTAAATCTTCTAGCTCTTGTGTCTTTTCAATATGATGCCTTTCAATAATATCTTTCAGATACGTTTCTTTAAAGAGATTAGTCAAATAGTTAATTTTCTGTTCTTCTGTTTTCATTGTGACCGTAAGAGGAAGCCCACCATATACAACATACTCTGCCCAGCCATGATACATATCACCATCATAAGCCTCCATAAATTCCTTAAAGGTCAATGGGTAAATATGGATTTCATCACCTCTTCCTCTGAATTCAGTAATTACATCTTTTGATAAGAATTTAGAATTACTTCCGGTTACATATATATCTGCATTTCTAATATGGAGCAATGAATTTAGAACTTCTTCAAATTCCCGCAGCATCTGCACTTCATCAAGCATGATATAATATTGCTCATCATCTTCTATCAATGATTCAATATAATCCAAGATTGTATCTGGATCACGATATTTTTTATTCTTACGTTGATCCAATTCAATAGCTATAATATGAGATTCAGAGACTCCCTGTTGCAACAAATATTTCTTAAAAATTGTAAATAAGAGATAAGACTTTCCACATCGTCTAATGCCAGTTACAACCTTTATCATTCCATTGTGCATACGGTTAATCAAATCATTCAAGTATTTGTCTCTTTTAATATCCATAAATCATTCTCCTTTATTGCACATTTTGGACGATTCCGTAACTTTTATTCAAAATAACACTTTCATTTTTCTAAAATAATGTTTTATTGAATATTTTTGACGGTTTCGGCCTTTTTATTCAATATAATTATACATCTCACAAACGTAAAACACAAATCTTATTGAATATTTTTGACGGTTCCGTAAAAAATATTCAATAAACGTGATAAAATAAAGATTGCTCCAACGAGCAAAAAGTTTTGGCTCTCACTTTTTCACAGCGCAGAGCCATCTTTCTGCTCTTCGCCGTCTACTGTAGCAGAAAATGATTCCATTTTGCAGAAATAACAAATGTCGAATTATAATTTCAAAAAACTGCCCCATTCAGACAGTTTTCCATCTGAATAAGAGCAGTTTCGATTTTATTTCGGCACAAGTTTCCTACGCCTTTATGTCTTGGGTTATTTTACTTTTTTAAATTACCTCCGAATATTCTACCTGCTTATACTAATTTCACCCTGTTTTAGTGCCAGATAATCCGATGTAGCACTAATAATATAAATGTAATATTCTCCTGCTTCTGCAATATCTAATTGATATGTCCCACTTAAATCGTTCATAACATTTCCTTGATATAGTACCCCATCTAATATATACCCAACAACCATGCTTTGTGATTTTGTAATATTTGTTGCATATTTTTCAAACTTATACATAAGTTTGTCTCCTGGTTTGCATTTCCATCCGCCTTTATCTCCATTTACAAACAATACAAGGCTTCCGTTGGTCATAATAACTTCTGGTGTCTTACCATCAACAGCCTTAAAATTGGTAATACTTACCGGTAATACAATTTCATCATTATCCACTTCTTTTATAATATTATTATCCGGTATTTTATCGGCAACTTCCAAATCCAATTTTGTTTTTTGTTCATCGGAAGACGCAATAATTGGTGTAATACCTTTAATTTCCGTTCCTATCAATTTTCTGTTATCAGAATTTATGACTCTTGCACCAGAAATAAATTGGGGCATTTGATTCTCTTTTACCTTCAGGAAAAATACACTTCCCACTAATATTGCAAAGGCTATCAATAATACACATAAAGAAATTATTTTGCTTTTATTTATCTTCTGCATGATCCTTGCTTCTCCTTTTCTGGCAAAAGCTTTATCTGCTTATCTAACCCAAATCTACAAAATCTACTTATTCTTTGGTTACTTTACTTTAAAAAGAATTACATTCCATTCGCACTATGTTCTTCATAATACTGTATCATAATGACCCTGTCGTTTTCATCATAATAGAAACGGATTCCGGTTCGCATATAAGTACCAGTTCGCATAAACAGGAAATCATTATCTGTTGTATATGACAATACATAGTCTGCATAAGCTTTTGCCTTGTTTAAGCACGCATAAGCTTCCGGTTCTTTCTTCGGCAATCTGCCAAACTCCGGTGAAACCCATGAGCCACTGTCTTCCAATGTTCCATTCTGACATGTTCCACTGATATCACCACCAACTCCATCATTTGCCCGCCCATAAGCAGCCAACACATCTGCCTTTGTCGATCCAATCATAATACCACGATTTGTCAGAAATAATTCATTTCCATGTGTTTCACTATTGGATACGCTTCCGTCTGATTTCTGATAAATCCAAAGTCCCCAGTCGTCCTTCGGCGAATATCTACTTTCCATATAGGTTAAGAGGTTATGATTCGGGAAATTTTTTGTAATCGGATTCTCCCCCAGAATGTTAAAATCATAACCTTCCATTAACCGGATAGCTGCTCCATCCGCCGGTGGCTGCGTCAGCTGTGCATTCGGATCTTTCTGGAATGCACCAATCAGATGCCCGTCCTTTTCGTCCATCTGATAATAATAATTATCATCTGCAATCAGACCTCTCGCCACTACACCATTCCAATGATAAAATACTTTCTGTCCGCACGGATTATAACCAAATTCATTATGCATCAAGTTACCATTTTCCTGTGCATAACCAAAGTTTCCATCTGCAAACTGAAACCAGCCATTATGTTCTTTCACGCCGCAGGCATTATAATATTCCGGCTCACCAAGGCCATCGAATGCAATCTGATCCTTAAACATGTAGCCAAAGGTTCCAAAGTAGCACTGGGTATTTGTTAAGGTTTCTCCCGTCATACTGGTTTTGACCCACACCTCCCGGTCAAATGCTTCATGTCCGTACTCGTCAAAGTAGATGATATGCTCTCCGTCAGGATGATACGTCAGTCTGTCCTTCATCGGTGTACCATCATTTTGCAAGTAATACGTGTTGTAGCCATCAAAAAGGAAGCCGTTTTTTATCATCTGTCCGTCTAATATGTAATGATAAGTTCCTGTTTCATCCGGCTCAAATGTCCCGCCGTCCTTTGTGATATCATAGTGGCGTGCAGTATCATTTTCTGCCGCGAATGCTTTCTGTGGGAACAAAAAACAGGCTCCCAACAAAGCAAACAGCATTAATTTTTTCTTCATTTATAGATTCCCCCTTTTCTTTAAGAATCGTTTTTCCTATCATCCTGATTCTACCTCAGTCCCAAAAGAAAGAAAATACTTTTGGCAGAATTACCACTAAAAATGGCAGAATCAGCATTTTTTATGTTTACCATTCAGACAATACATCCATCATATCACTCGCCCTTCTTATCTGGTATATAAATCACAAACCGGAAAAACGCACTGTCATAATCTATTGCACAGGATCCTCCATACTTTTCTACCGTTCTTTGTACATTCTCAATTCCGATTCCATGCTTTTTAACATTATCTGTCTTAGAAGTCAGAAACTGATCATTTAAAACAACCGGTTCTATCGACAATGTATTTATCACGGAAAGAATCACCTGTTTTTTCTCATTTATGATCAATTTCATTTTAATAACCGGATTTGTGCATTTCTCACTTGCCTCAATTGCATTATTTAATAAATTCGAGAGAATAAGAGCAATATCCTCATCTTTGATTTTTAAACCGGACAAATCACTTACTTTTACAACAAAAACAATCCCTTTCTCCTTTGCTTCTTCATACTTTGCATTTAATACAGCATTGATAATCACATGATTCGCATCAATATATTCCAAATTTCTTTTTGTTTTTATCTGATATTCCTTCAGGTATCGGTTCAACTCCTCGATTTGTCCATTTTTTGCCAGTTGTGCAATTACTGCCATTTGATTTGTATATTCATGTTCTCTCCTTCTTTGCTCTTCATAATTCTGCGAAATATTCTTATAGTGTTCCAGTTCGTGTTCTGCACGTTCTAAAAAAATTTCATTTTTTCGGATTCTTACTTCCCTTTTTAAAATATCATCAATCAGATAAAATACCATGATATTCATCAAAAGCAACCCACCTGCAATGCCAATCAAAATATTTTTCTGCGTGTCATTTTGCGGCACATAAAACCCAAGAAATAATGCAACAAGCACAAGCACTGTAAAGATTGGAAAAATAACAAATCTCAGCCATTCTTTCGTAGTCAGGTTTTCCTCTGCATCTCTCTTGACAATCTTTTTGATACAAATCAAAACAAAAAACAAGATTGCCTGACCTAACAAACCACCGAAAATATTCACCGGTAATCTTCCCAAATCATTCCTTGTAATCACCGGAAAACATTTGGATATCATAAGGACAGAAGTATAATCAGATATCAAACTGATTCCCTGATACATCAAAACTCCTACTGCCGTCTTCCATATATTTTGTCTGAAATACATCCACATAAAAAATATAGAACACAAGAGTACACAAATCCCTTTTACAATGATATATTTAGCAAACGCAATTGATACTAAGTAAGTGCAGATAATAAATGACAATATTAGAAAAAAGTAATAAAATTTGTTTTTCCGGCTCCTTTTTTCCCAAAATATTTCGCAAAACATCTTACAAAAAATTGAAAATATAACAGTAGCAAATACGCCATATAGATATCTTCCCATGCTATATCTCTCCCTGATAAGAAATCCATTCTTTTTTGGTCTTTTTATATTTTGAACGGGAAATATTTAGTTCCTCTCCGTTTTCAAGCATTACTTTATCTCCCACGATATCTTTTACATATTTTAAATTCACTAAAAAACTCTGGTGAATACGACAAAAGCATTTCTCTTTCAACAACTCTTCCACATCATCCAAACGTCCCCGCATGGAATCTGCCTCTTCCCCGTCTTTCATTGAATGTACAATAACTTTATGGAGCCTGCTCTCAATATACAAAATATCATCTGCATCATATACAACTTTGCCGCTTTTAAATTCAATTTTACATTTTTCCGTCTTCTTACTCATTTTATAAAAGATTGCATCCAGACACTCAAACATCGTCTGTTCAAAGTCTCTGTCATCTTTCAGTAAATAACGGATTGCATCTACTTTATATCCTTCCAGCGAATGTCTGATAACCGCTGTAACGAATACCAGATAAGCATCCTCCGTAATTTTTCGGATTTGCTTTGCAGTTTCCATTCCATCCATTTCATCCATAATAACATCCAAAAATATGATATTAAATCCTGCTATACTATCCCCTTGCTCCAGCAATTCCATTCCGGACTGAAAGATGGAAAAATCACATGGATGATTATTTTTTACCATATATTCTGAAATCGTTTTTTTCTCTATCTCACAAAAATTCTTCTCGTCATCACATATTGCAATATGAAGCATTCGCTCACCTCTTTTTTCTTCAGCCTCCTTGTAAATTATGTCATTATAGGAAATTTCCCCTTATTATCTTGTGACATTTTGGGTGAAATTTCAAGATATATGGCAGAATTAGCATGGAAAGCGGCAGAATTAACATTATTCTACTGCATAATCATAATCCATATTTTCAAAAAACTGCCCCTGTTCAGACGAATTTCCATCTGAATAAGAGCAGTCTTTATTCTTTTCAACACAAGTTTCCTACGCTTTTTATGTCTTTGATTATTTACTTTTTCAAACTAAACAGGCTGTCATAAATCTTATCTACATCATACTCCGGTGCCGCAGCTTTTGCTGCCTCATAAAGCGGACGAATGGTATCCTCGTCTTCTTCTAATTCATCTGCTATCTGTTGCAATGATTTATTCTTAGCAAGTTTTTTGCAAATCTGTGTGAGTAATTTTTCCGTTCTTCCCTCTTCTCTTCCTTCAGCCTTCATATCCCAGTCTCTCATATGCATTGTCATATACTCAATCCTCCATTTCTCGCTATTTCTGGCATCTCCCACTGCTTTATCAATGGACTTTGTAAATTCATTTTCTGCTTTCTGATTGTTTAAATAATTCAAAAATGCTTTCATATCTTCTGATACGTCGTCTGCTGTTCCTGCAGCATTTAGAAATATCTTTCTGGTGTCATCTTCTAAATCAATTTCCGGTAATTCATGACAACGGTTGGAAAATGTGTACTTATGCAATCCTTTTTCAAAATAATCAAAGGTGCAGATAAAAATCACATAACTTTTCTTAAGTTCATTATAATCGGCACCCTTTTCAATTAAATTTAAATCAATCATTCCCTGATAATATCTGCTTCGTTTCGCCAGATTTCTCTTTGGGCTCGTTTGCATTTCCACATCATAGACAACAGTTTCGTCATCTTCCACATAGATGTCAAGTCGGATTCCTTTTCCATCCTCTGTAATTTTAATTGTTTTCTGATTTTCCGGATTATGAATAAAACGGATCTTCTTTCCAAGAATCAGTTCCAATAGTTCCTTACACACCTCCTCATTGTTCTGCAATATCTTGCAAAAAATAAAATCATCGGTAAAGGTCAGTTCTTCGTACTTCTTTGGTTCATTTTTCATAGGCTCTTATCCTTTCTGCGCAGGCAGAAAAAGTTCCAGAGCAATGAAAACTTCATAAAATAAAGCACATTGTGTTCCGGATTTCTTCTTTCTCCCTGCATATTTAATTTTAATAAGCAAGGAATTCTGCGATACACACCGCTCAGATACTGCCGTCGCAGCCAGAATTTTTAGAAAAAAGAAATCTCATTGCTTTGCGATTAGTGTAGCATGATTGGTTTGAATGCGCAAGGGAAAAATGAAATCAAGGTGTCTATAAAAAAACTGCCCCATTCAGACAAGTTTTCATCTGAATAAGAGCAGTTTCTATTTTATTTCGACACAAGTTTCCTACGCTTTTATGTCTTGGGTTATTTTACTTTTAAAAAAATTACACTCCATTCGCACTATGTTCTTCATAATACTGTATCATGATGACCCTGTCGTTTTCATCATAATAGAAACGGATTCCGGTTCGCAAATATGTACCAGTTCGCATAAACAGGAAATCATCATCGGTTGTCAATGACAATCCATAATTTGCATAAGTTTTTGCCCTGTTTAAGCACGCATAAGCCTCTGGTTCTTTCTGTGGCAATCTGCCAAACTCCGGTGAAACCCAGGAACCATTCCTGTTTTCCAATGTTCCATTCTGACATGTCCCACTGATATCACCACCATTTACCACATCATTTGTCTGCCCATAAGCAGCAACCACATCCGCCTTTGTCGAACCAATCATAATACCACGGTTTGTCAGAAATAATTCATTTCCATGTGTTTCGCTATTGGATACGCTTCCGTCTGATTTCTGATAAATCCACAATGTCCAGTCATCCTTCGGCGAATATTTACTTCCCATATAGGTTAAGAAATTATGATTCGGGAAATTCTTGGTAATCGGATTCTCCCCCAGAATATTAAAATCATAACCTTCCCTTAACCGGATAGTGGCTCCATCTGCCGGTGGCTGCGTCAGCTGTGCATTCGGATCTTTCTGGAATGCACCAATCAGATGCCCGTCCTTTTCGTCCATCTGGTAATAATAATTATCATCTGCAATCAGACCTTTTGCCATCACACCATTCCAATGATAAAATACTTTTTGTCCGCACGGATTATAACCAAATTCATTATGCATCAATATACCATTCCCCTGTGCGTAACCAAAGTTTCCATCTGCAAACTGAAACCAGCCATTACGTTCTTTCACTCCGCAGGCATTATAATATTCCGGCTCCCCACAGCCATCAAATGCAATCTGATCCTTAAACATGTAGCCAAAGGTTCCAAAATAGCACTGGGTATTTGTTAAGTTTTCTCCCGTCATACTGGTTTTGACCCACACTTCCCGGTCAAATGCTTCATGTCCGTATTCATCAAAGTAAATGATATGCTCTCCGTCCGGATGATATGTCAGCCTGTCCTTCATCGGCGTACCGTCGTTTTGCAAGTAATACGTGTTGTAGCCGTCAAAAAGAAAGGCATTTTTTATCATTTTCCCATCCAGTACATAGTGGTAATTTCCAGCTGCATCCGCTACAAATGTTCCGCCGTCCTGCGCCAGATCATAGTGGCGTGCAGTATCATTTTCCGCCGCAAATGCTTTCTGCGGGAACAAAAAACATCCGAAAAGTAATGCCAGCATAAGTAACTTTTTCTTCATTTACAATCTCCTCCTTCAAAATTATGCATTGTACATCTACAAATTATATAAAATACCCCTATATCTCTTCTATACTGTAATCCTTCTTACTCTTTTCAGCAAGACCTATAGCAGAAAATGATTCCATTTTGCAGAAATAGCAAATATCGAATTATAATTTCAAAAAACTGCCCCTCTTCAGACAAATTTCCATCTGAATAAGAGCAGTTTCTATTTTATTTCGACACAAATTTCCTACGCTTTTATATCTTTGGTTACTTTACTTTAAAAAGAATTACATTCCATTCGCAGCATGATGCCAGTAATATTCAATCGCAATCACCGTATCATTGCTGTCATAATAGAAACGGATTCCGTTCATTCGCCAGTTTAACCCTGTTAAATTATTGTCAATTTCCTCATCCTGAAAATCTGTACCTGTATAATATGCATCACATGAAACCGCCTGCTGAAGAACCTTTTTTACCTCCGGACATGCGTCCAAATTCATATATGGTTTCGTTAGTAACGTATTTAATGATTCTCCTGCATACGTGACATCGCTTATCGCCAAATTTCCTTGATCGTCAATAAATGAATATGCATTTTCAACATCTGTCTTATTTGAACCAACCATGATTCCCCTGGTAGTAAGATAAACACCGGAACCATTTGTTTCGCTGTCCGTACAGCTTCCATCCGCCTTCCGGTAAATAAACAGATGTTTTTCTTCTTTTGTGGCGTTTTTCTGCTTGATATAATTCGAAAAGCTGTTATCTTTCACATTCTTTGTAAAATAATTATCTCCAAGAATTGCTTCATCATAAGCACCTGGAGCAATTCTGGCTGTTCCGGCAAGTGCACCTTCCTGTTTCGTTTCAGCGTCCCATGCACCTTCTAAATGCCCATCATTTTCATCCATATAGTAATAATAATTGCCATCGGTCATAAGTCCTCTTGCGACCTGTCCGTTCCAATGATAAAAGACATACTGTCCATATGGATTATAGCCAAATTGATTGTGCAACAAACTTCCATCCGTTCTAGCGTAACCAAAATTTCCATCCGCAAACCGGAACCAGCCGTCATTTTCTCTTACTCCGTATGCATTATAATAACTTGGTATTCCATAACTAAATACAGTCTGGTCTTGAAACATATAGCCATAGGTTCCGAAATAGCAATGTTCATTCATTTCCGTGCCGTCAATTGCCCTTTTAACATTAACATCTTTATCAAACACTTCATGTCCTTCACCGTCAAAGTAAATGATATGCTCTCCGTCCGGATGATATGTCAGCCTGTCCTTCATCGGTGTGCCATCGTTTTGTAGATAGTAAGTATAAGTTCCATCAAATAGAAATCCGTTTTTTACCATCTGTCCGTCTAATATGTAATGATAAGTTCCTGTTTCATCCGGCTCAAATGTTCCGCCATCCTGTTCCAGATCATAGTGGCGTGCAGTATCATTTTCCGCTGCAAATGCTTTCTGCGGGAACAAAAAACATCCGAAAAGTAATGCCAGCATAAGTAACTTTTTCTTCATTTATAACTTCCCCCTCTTTAAATGTATTTACTTCTAATATGCATCAGAAAAAGTATAACGGATATTTATAAAAATGTAAATTTTTCTATCCAATACATTAAAATGCAATTTATGAATTCTTATATACATAAGCTACCCGATCCGCAATCGTATGCATACCAGAAGCTGTCGGATGACCAACATTCGCATCTATTCCTTCTACCAAATTAATATCCTGCAGGCTGACTAATTTACAACGTCGTCCCTCTGCCTTGTAGTGATTTACAACAAGTGCGATTCCAGCACATACTTGTCCAAACCTGACATCGTTACCAGACTCTGCGTTCGTTGTCAAGTAACTATTGCTATATGGTGTAATACATAAAACTGTAATTGAATTGGAATAGCGTTCATACATCATGCGTACTGCATTTGAATAACTGTTAATAAAATCTTCATTTTTGAAAACCCCGCTCTGACAGATATCATTTGTTCCACCAAAAAACATAATCACATCTGGATGATTAGAAGATGTTACATTACTATCACCCAAATCATTAATTCTTGCCTGATTATTCATACAAAATCTACCAGAGGCATGCCCCATCAAACTACTATAGTTTACCACACAAGAACCTGCAATAGAATCATTACTTACAATCTGACCACCCATTTGTAAAATTGCATCCCACCACCAAGTTTTCGTTACACTATTTACAGTTGGTTCATTGACTGGATAATAAATTGCCGGGTCATTACGGTCAATAACATTATTTGAATAATTCTCATACGTTGAAATACTGTCTCCTAATACTGATACTTTTACTCCCATACTCGTTACCTCCTTTGTTTTTTACGTTTCCCACTATCCTAATAGATATCTCACTTTTGGTCAATTTAGTTATTTGATTGAATCCTAATTTGTATTATGCCAACCACAACTACTATACAAGCAACCACTATTGCAATAGATATTGCTATAAATATCATTACGGAATCAAAAACGTATGCTATTAATGAAATAATACTTTCAATTACTAAAATTTTGCGTGTCTCATATTGAAATTTTTTTGTTCTAGTTCATCCAAAGATTTATTTTTATTTTCTATAGGTGCAAAATGCCAAATTATACCACAGCAAAATGCCATTAGCAGAATTAGTCCCTCAACATGATCAAGTTTACTTATGTATTTCATTATTATAAAACTCATTATCAATATAATTAAGGAAATTACATAACACCTCTTTTGTGTTTTAGCATGATATCCTCCTGCATATCTTCTCAATGCACAAAAGGCTAATGAAAAAATTATGCTTAAATAAAATATATCAAAAACGCAACCTAATCCCAATATAATAGCTATACTTACTAATATAATTTTTTCTCGTTCAATACCATATTGAATAATTTCATCTCTTTCTGTTTCCAACATTCTTTTCACTTTTTAAAACTTTCTCAACTTTTTTACGGATTGCGGAACTATGGGTTGATATGAAATACATGAACATGTTGTATTTGCATCTGCTATTGCAATTCGAAAAGCAAGTTTCTCTACTACATTTTTGATTATTAATTTCATCTTCATAATTGTACCTCTCCTTCACCTTTTAAAGTTTTTTCTATCATACCACATCTATTACTAAAATTTTTTCATTTGGCGAAATTCATATATTTTAAAGCGAAATTCAACTAAAACAGATTGGAAAATAACAAAAAGAGCAATGTGCTTTTCCACACTGCTCTCTTGAACCAACCATTATTCTTATTTCATTCATTGCGCATATAACATAATCTCTACTTCAAAAATATTATTCTGATCAAAAATCTTCATCTTCCCGTGATAATTACTTACCACTCTTTTTACATTCTGAAGTCCGATTCCGTGATTCTCTTTTTCCTGTTTGGTAGTCAGATAATTATTTTTTCTTTTCTGTAGATTTCCATCATAACTGTTTTTTACATCAATAAATAGCATTCCTTTTTCATACCTAATCAGAACAGATAACCATTTGTCATTTGCGTGAGTTGCCGCTAAAATTGCATTGTCAAGCAGATTTCCAAAAATGATATTGAAATCAAATGGATTAATCTCTATTCCCTTTGGTATATTAATTTTACATTCCACTTTATCTAAAACTTCCTGTGCCTTGTTTAACATATAGTTAAGGAGACTGTCAATTTCTTTATTTCCACTGTTGGAGTACTCGTTTTTATTTTCCATATACATCTGCATGTTTTGTATGTATGTAACAATCTCCTGCTTATTATCTCTTTCTGCCATCATCTGTAATTCATTTAAATGATGTTTCATATCATGACGCAACGCAGTTACTTTCTCTTCGGACTGCATCAGCACATCTAACTGATTGGAATAACTGGCAAGCTGTCTTTCAAATAAAGCAGTTTCTTCTAATTTTAAGTATGTATCAGCCAATGCGTGGTATAAATAAAAAATAAGCATGTTAATCAATAATATTCCAGCGCTGATAACAACTAATACCATCCGGTTATTCAAATTACTCATTAAAAGGAAAAACAGCAAAGCAATACTAATTACCGGTATTAAAATCAACACACTCCAATGCGGCGGTGTAAATGTCATTTTTCTTTTTGTTATAATAAAACGT
Source organism: Roseburia hominis (assembly GCF_021531695.1). Taxonomy (GTDB): domain Bacteria; phylum Bacillota; class Clostridia; order Lachnospirales; family Lachnospiraceae; genus Roseburia_D. Next base: position 155,868 of record NZ_JADYUI010000003.1, read on the forward strand.
TCTACTAAGAATTCACAAATGCTGAAAAGAAGAATCGTTACATAAACAGCAAGCTCATTATAGTCTTCTCCAACAATATAATTGGAAAACGAATACACTGCAAAAACATCACATGACATGTTGATACTATAAACCAAAATGACCACCAATATTTTTTTCTTCTGTTCTCCTTCATACATCTGTGTCACAAGATACATCATAAGTATATTCGTTATAATATTTGCCGGTGGAAAATGAAAAAGCAGATATATGACAAGTGTAGCTGTAAAGAAAAGAACATACAGAAGATTTTCTTTTTTCTTATTCTCTACTTCTTCTTGAAAAAACACATGCATAAATTTTTTCAAAATACAAGTGCGAAATAAATTTGTACTAATTGCAGTAATAACATCAAACATATTACTTTATTTTCTCCCACTCATTTTGCATAACCTGCTCTCTCACACTTTTACGATATGGCTGACTGATATTTAGTAATGCACCATTTTGCATTTTCATAACATCATAAGAGCATTCTTCTACAAAATCCAGATTAATTAAATAAGACTGGTGTATTAAAATAAAATTATGTGGAACTGTTTTTGCAACATCCTTTAATTTTCCATTTAACTGCATTTCTTCTTTTTTCATAACAATATTAATTTTCTTATTTTCACTATAAAAATAGAGAATATCTTTAAAGGGAATCCGATAATGATATCCTTTCGTAGAATATTCAAAAAACTGTCTTTTTCTTTCATATATTTTAATTCCTCTGTTCATAATATCTTCTATGATTCTTGAGGTTAATGGCTTAATCAAGAAATCCAAAGGCTGAGTTCGGAACAAGCTCATAGCATAACTGCTTTTAGAAGAAATATAAATAATGGAAATCTCCATGTTTTCTAATTCTTCTCTGATAAAACTACCAACTGCAATTCCATCTGTGCTAATTAATTCTATATCCAAAAACAGCATATCAGGTGCATTTTCTTTTTTTAAGGAATTGCAAAGACTTTCCCCAGTATACCACATATTTACTTCCAGTTCTATCTGATGAAAATCTGCATACTGCTCAAGCAATTTTTTTAACTCCTTACACGTTTCTTTTTCGTCATCACAAATTCCTATTCGAAACACAATACCTCATACCTTTCCTATTTTCCATATTCTACGTGCTCAATCTAAAGGTCGGTTTTTTCATTTAAAACCTATGATTCACCGAATTAACCTTGCACCATTCCTTACAAGTATCATAATTCCACTTCTCTTCGTGATAAGCATTCCAAAGCTCGGCAAGAGCTGTCTCATCCCCGATTCCATGCAGGGTGGTAAGGTATGCAGTAATCTCTTTCTCATAGTCATCCTGTGAAATTTTTAACGTTCCATCGTCATGAAAATATTTTCCGTTATAGGAGGCATCCGGATTGTAAATAAGCGGATTTGTTTGCACGAACATAGCATCGCCAAAACTAAAAAAGCGATATTGCTTCTCAACGGCGTTCTCATATGCTCCAAGAATCGTTTTTCTGCCGCATAAAGCTGCAACTAACATAACCAACGTTGATTCCGGAAGATGAAAATTCGTAATCAATCCGTCAATCACTTTAAAACGATAACCCGGATAGATGAAAATATCGGTCCAGCCGCTTTTTGCCGTCAGAAATCCATGCTCATCTGCGGCAGCCTCTAAGGTTCTGGTACTCGTTGTTCCGACCGTAATGACACGATGTCCGTTTCTCTTTGCCGCATTGATTTTATCGGCTTCTTCCTGCTCAATCCGGTAAAATTCCGAATGCATGTGATGATTTAACACATCATCTTCCTTTACCGGGCGGAACGTTCCAAGTCCGACATGAAGCGTTACTTCTGCAATCGTTACCCCCATGTCCTTTACTTCCTGTAACAATTCCTTCGTAAAATGAAGTCCCGCTGTCGGTGCGGCTGCACTTCCGTCATATTTTGCATAAACGGTCTGATAACGGTTCTTGTCTTTTAACTGGTGTGTGATGTATGGCGGTAATGGCATCTGCCCGAGGCGGTCTAAGATTTCCTCGAAAATACCGTCATAATGAAACTGAATCAGACGATTTCCCTCTTCTACCACATCAATCACTTCACCGACCAAGATTCCGTCGCCAAAAATGATTTTCGTTCCCGGTTTTGCCTTTTTCCCCGGCTTTACCAGTGTCTCCCACACGTCATTTTCCATCCGTTTTAAAAGAAGGATTTCGATTTTGGCTTCCGTTCCTTCCTTTACGCCATATAAACGCGCCGGAATGACTTTGGTATTATTTAAGACAAGACAATCCCCTGGATTTAAATATTCCTTGATGTCTTTAAAAACGTGGTGTGAAATATCGTCTTTTGTCCGTCCAAGCACCAGTAATCTGGAGCTGGAACGGTCTTCCAAAGGATCCTGTGCAATCAGTTCCTTCGGAAGATCATAGTAAAAATCTTTTACGTCCATTTTTCTCTTTCCTATTTTCTAAGTTCAATGCCTTTTGCTTCCAAGGCCTTTAAAATCTTATTCATTGCTCCGGTAATATCTGCTTCTTCCAGGTTTCTGTCCTTTGCCCTGAAGGTCAACGAATAAGCAATGGATTTGTAACCCATCTTAATCTGTGCGCCTTCGTAAATATCAAATAGCTCATAACTTTCCAGGTTTTTACCGCCTTTTTCCTCAAAAATCTTTTCGATATCTCCGGCAAGAATCTCTTTTGGTACAATCATACTGATATCTCTTGTCGCAGCAGGGAATTTTGCAATACCCTCGTATTTACGATCAAACGTCGCACGGCTTACGATTTCCGGCATATCAATCACTGCAATGTATACACGATCCTTGATGTTATAATTTGCTGCAACTGTTGGATGCACTTCACCCAGATATCCGATAACAGTTCCGTCATAAGAAACATTTGCCTGACGTCCCGGATGTAAGAATGGCTTTCCTGCATTTGGATCATACTCCGGCTTCATGCGCATACCGACTTTGTATAAGAACTCTTCCACAACACCTTTCATGCTGAAGAAATCTCCGTCTCCGTACATACCGAGTGTAAACTGCATTCTTTCGTCCGGTAATTCCTCAAGCGGAAGTTGTTTTGGCAAATAAATATTTCCAAGTTCATAAAGACGAACATTCTTATTTCTTCTATTATAATTGGTGGAAAGTGAAGTAAGCATTCCATTTAACGAGGAAGTACGCATAATGCTGAAATCTTCTCCCAATGGATTTGAAATCTTAATTGCTTTTCTTAAATCGGATTCTTCCGGTATTAACAATTTGTCGAACACTTTCGGGCTTTCAAAAGAATATGTCATTCCCTGTGAAAATCCACAAAACTCTGCAATATCTCTTGCAACGGCTTCCACCTGAAGCTTAAAGGAAATCTTGCCTGCTGTCGCTTCCCCACTCGGTAAGGTAGTCGGGATGTTGACATAGCCAAAGAATCTTGCCACTTCCTCCGCCATATCTGCGCTACAAAGAAGATCCTGTCTCCAGGATGGCACGATGATTTCATTCGTTGCTTCATCAAATCCCAAATCAATCTTTTTAAAATAAGAAAGCATGGTTTCCGGTGCTACATTCGTTCCAAGTAAACGATTATATTTGTCCGGCTCAAACGGGATTCTGGTCTCACCGCGTTTATTTGGATAAATATCAACAGCCCCGCCTACAACTTCACCGGCACCTAATTCTTCAATCAACTGGCAGGCACGATCCATGGCTTCCATTACAAGGTTCGGGTCTAAGCCCTTTTCGAATTTTGCAGAAGCATCGGTACGCATTCCGAGCTTTTTACCGGACAGACGGATATTGGTTCCGTCAAAGCATGCTGCTTCAAAGAGCATGGTTTTTACATTATCGGTAATCATGGAATTCTCTCCACCCATGATTCCGGCAAGTCCGACCGGCTTTTTGCCATCACAGATCATAAGCATCGTGTCGTCTAAGATGTGCTCTGCACCATCTAAGGTTACAAATTTTTCACCCATCTTTGCGCGGCGTACCACAATCTGTCCATCTTCAATCTTATCCAGATCATACGCATGCATCGGCTGACCATATTCTTCCATCACATAGTTTGTAATATCCACAATGTTGTTAATCGGACGGATTCCCTGTGCTGCCAGACGTCTCTGCATCCATTCCGGTGACGGAGCGATTTTAATATTTTTTACCACTCTTGCGGTATAACGGGAACAAAGGTCATGATCTTTGATTTCTACCTTAATGTAATCGTTGACATCCTCGTTATTTCCTGTTTTCGTCACAACCGGAGGCACGAACTCCTTATCAAAAGTTGCTGCCGCTTCTCTTGCAATTCCAAGAACGGAGAAGCAGTCTACACGGTTTGAAGTGATTTCATATTCAACGACAACATCATCAAGGCCAAGTGCTTTTACGGCACTCTCTCCAACAACCGCGTCATCACCAAAAATATAAACTCCGTCTTCCGGTGCCTCTGGATACATATCTTTGGTGGAGCCAAGTTCCTCGATGGAACACATCATACCAAATGATTCCACGCCACGAAGTTTTCCCTTTTTGATTTTAACACCGCCTTCTACGATGCTTCCGTCATGACCTCCTGCCACTCGTCCGCCATCTAAAACAACCGGCACTTTATCGCCCTCTTTTACATTTGGAGCTCCGGTCACAATCTGAAGCAGTTCTTTTTCTCCAATATCGACCTGACAAATGATTAATTTATCTGCATCCGGATGTTTTTCGATGGATTTAATCTGACCAACCACGATTTTTTCCAAGTTTTCGTCTAATTTCTTATATCCTTCTACTTTAGAACCGGACAATGTCATAGCATCCACATATTCCTGTGCCGTACAATCCAGTCCCGGTACTAAATCTTTAATCCATTTTAATGAAGTATTCATTCCTATTCTCCTTTTTAAAACTGTTTTAAGAATCTGTCGTCATTTTCATAAAGCAAACGCATATCGTCGATTTCGTATTTCAAAAGAGAGATACGCTCTAAGCCGACACCAAATGCGAAACCGGAATATTCTTCCGGATCAATGCCGCTCATTCTTAATACGTTCGGATGTACCATACCGCAGCCTAAGATTTCAATCCAGCCTTCCCCTTTACAAAAACGGCATCCCTTGCCGCCACATTTAAAACAGGTCACATCCATCTCAGCACTCGGCTCGGTAAACGGGAAATGATGCGGACGGAATTTTACTTTTGTCTCTTTTCCGAACAACTGTCTGGCAAATTCCTGCAAAGTTCCTTTTAAGTCTGCAAATGTGATATTTTTATCAATCACCATTCCTTCGATCTGATGGAACGACGGAGAATGTGTTGCATCTACTTCATCGGCACGGAATACTCTTCCCGGTGCCAGCATACGAATCGGCAGCTTTTTCTTCTCCATGGTACGAACCTGAACCGGAGAAGTCTGGGTACGAAGCAGAATTTTATCATTGATATAAAAAGTATCCTGCTCGTCCTTTGCCGGATGGTTCGCCGGAATATTTAATGCCTCGAAATTGTAGTAATCATATTCAATTTCCGGTCCTTCTACCACTTCATAGCCCATACCGGTAAAGATACGCTCTACTTCCTCTAAAGCAATCGTATTTGGATGTCTGTGTCCGACTAAATTTTTCTTTGCCGGCAAAGTAACATCAATCACTTCATGTTTCAGACGGTTTTCCATCTCTTTTGCTTCTAATTTGCGCTTTGTTTCTTCTAATTTTTTCTCAATGCTCTCTCTTGTCTCATTCACAAGCTGGCCGACAACAGGACGGTCTTCCGGCTTTACATCTTTCATTCCTTTTAAAACAGCCGTCAGTTCCCCTTTCTTTCCAAGAAAAGCGACACGAACATCATTCAATTTGGAAAGTTCCCCGGAATCTTCAATCTGACGGATTGCTTCTTCTTTGATTTTTTGAAGTTTTTCTTTCATAATGTTCTCCTTTTTCATCGATAAATCATACTATAACAAAAAGCGGAGCACTCATCCCCGCTTAGGGACGAAGTGACTCCGCGTTACCACCCTGATTCCTGAGATATTATCATCTCAGACTCTTAATTTATGCTTAACGTGCACGACCCGGCATTTCCTACTAAATCTGTTCAAAAATGCAGCTCCCGAGTGAAATTCATCTACTACCTGATTCCAAGGATACTTCCAGCCAGCGATATCCTCTCTCTGTCGAATATATAGAAGACTACTGATCTCTTTCTTCGCCTTTTCCTTAACAAATAACATATGAAGTTTAGCACAAGAAACCGGAAAGTTCAAGCCCTTTTCCCCTTTTTTTCTTTCAGCCAGTTCGAAAAATAATGCCCGAACAGGTAGTTAATTTCCGCACACAGAAGGAAAATATAAATACAAAAATACAACCAGAGCATCACTAATACAATCGTCGTAAGGCTTCCATACATCGAAAATCCATTGAAATATTTAACATAGACGGAAAGTCCAAAGGAAAACACATACCATGCTACGGCGCTTAAAACAGCCCCCGGCACCTGACTTAAAATCGATGGTCTGTTATTTGGCAATGCCTTATAAATGGTTGTAAGTAATACAATTAATATGAAAAATATAATTAAAAAGCGAAATGGTGTAAGTCTTTCTGTAATTTCAGCAAAAAGCGGAAAACAGGAAACCAGCATCCGCTTTAAGGAACTTCCGAAGACTAACATCAAAAGCAGTACCAAAAGCCCGATTAAAAATACGAACATGTAAAAGACGGCACGAATCCGAAGTGCCAGCCAGCTTCTGGTCTCTTTCACTTCGTTTACCACATTAAGCCCATTCGACAAGTATTGGATTCCCTTGGCGGCAGACCAGATTGCAACAATCGCCGTAATGGAAATGACTCCGGTCGAATTACCGTAAACTTCCTGCACAATGGATACCACAAATGGTGAAATATAATCCGGCATTGTCCTTGTGATGCCATTTAATACCATGCTTTCCGTAACCGGTGTCAGACGGATCATGGAACTTAAGACTACGGCAAAGGGAATAAACGACAATATGATAAAAAAAGTCGTCTGCGCCGCAAATGCATTAATATTGTCCTCTTTTATTTTCTTTAAAAAAATCTGTACATTTTTTATGAGTTTAAAAAACATATCTTATCCTTTCATCTGAATCGTAATATTCTGAAAGAAGAAGTTCAAAATATCACGATAGCTGTATCCCTGCTTTGCCATTCCCTCTGCCGCATTCTGGCTCATGCCGACACCATGCCCATAGCCTCCGCCATAAATCGGATATGTTCCTGTTGCCTCATCATATCCCATGGTAAAATAAACGCTTGGCAACAGGGTAACGTCTTCTACCGATGTCCCATCACACAAATGAATCTTTCCAACCATACAGCCTAAGACCCGCCTGATGTTATACTCTGTTTTCACATGCACCTTTCCATTTTCATAGGAAAGAAGCAATTCTAAAACTGCACCGCTGTTTGCCCTTCCGTTCGTGCGGACTGCAAGCAGATTTCCCATACCGGACATGGTATCTTTCTCCTTGCCATCCAAATCCGTAATCACAATATTTTCCGGCTTGATTTCCTTTCTTGTTGTAATCACACCACGAATTGCTTCTGCATCTTCTTCTGTTAATTTTGCCGTCGTATTCCAGCGAAAATAATGGCTGTCATGATCAAAACAACTATCATCTTTGCCTGTAATATACTGATAAAATACCGTTTCATCCGAAAATGCCGGCGTTGCGGCATCCCCTGCCACATGAATGGTCTTTAAAAACGGATAGTCTGTTGTCATGGTATCTCCCCAGATATGATCATTTTCTGTCGTGCCGCAGGAAGTGGAAAAATAAAATGCCTCTACAATCTCACCATTGCAATCCATAATTTCTCCACAGGTGGCGTCCACCACGGTTTTCGCAATCTTGGTATGTTCCTGTTTATTATATGTCTGATAATTCGTACTGTCATCCACATGGGCTCCATACATTGCATAATTACTCTGCAATAACTGCCGATAGGCATAACTTCTCGCACAGACTGCCTGTGCTTTTAACGCCTCTACCTGATAACTGGATGGCATCTCACTCGTTACAACCTGATATAAATACTGCTCAATCGGCACATCATTAATCACGATATAGCCTTCCTCATAATGACGCACTTCAAACGTTCCATCATAGCCATAGGAAATACGTTTTCCGTTCTCATCCGTCAAAAATAATTCTGCCGCATTTGCATCATCTACTCTCACATACCCATCCGTTGTTCCATTTAAAACCGTTGCCGGATCAAAAACCGTTCCTGCTTCAAGCGGAACTGTGGTATCTCCGCAAGTTGCCGAAAAAGGTGCATCACAGGTGATTCGAACCTGCTCTCTGTATACACTCTTTCCATTCAAAAGAAGCACTCGGATGTTTGACAGATTTGCCGGCTGATTCAAAAGAATCGCACAGACTTCATCCTTTGCCACAACATAGGTCACATTCATATTTCCGATTACAATATCGGAAATCGACTTTTCAGCCACAGTACCATAGGTCTGATAAACCGGAAGTGCTTTTTGCCGCTTTAACTGACCATATCCTTCAATCTCAATTTTATTTTCATCTAAAGTAAGAAGGTTTCCCGTAATTGTTTCCTGCTTTTTATCAATCCCGGTAATTGCTCCATTTTTATAATGCAAATCGCATACTACACCGGAGAAACCATCCACCACATTTTCTAAATCCGTCTGATAGAAATTCCCGCCATAAAGAAAAGATAAGGTCTTTTGCTCTACTCCTGTCACATAAACATTAGGCAACATCACATCCTCTTTACAAATCCCTGCAACACCTATGATGTTGCCCTCATAGACATAACACTGATAAGCCATTCGTTCCTGGAGTCCCGCTTGTTCTATGGAAACATGACAGGTTCCTTCCTGCGTCACCACTTCCCCTTTCTGCCCGTCCGATTTTAAGATCAGATAAGTGTTCTTCTTCACCTTTCCTTCTACATCAAGTAATCCTAAAATCTGATCATAAATTTTATTCCAGTCCGCTCTTTCGATTATTTTGGAATCTCCTTTTTGTGTATATGTAATATATTCTGTCACTCCAAGATTTTCTATGATTTTTTTCACATCCCGATAACGGAGTTTTCTGTCTTTCTCATAATCTAAAATCTTTTTCCAGTCATCTATGGAATATGGTGTAAAAGAAAGCATGGAGATTGTTTCTTCTACTCCGATTTTTTCCTTATTTCCTGCCAGGGACTTACTTTGGTCATATTCCGTTCTGCAAATTAAAAATAACAAAAAAAGACATCCTACACAAATGATGCTCCACTTTAATCTATTTATTTTGCTTTGATTATTCATCCAGCTATTATGATTTCTTCCCATATTTTGTCTCAAATTACCTTCCGGAGATTTTTTGCACACCTCTTTATGCATGATCACACGAAGTGCTTTCCTGTTGCATAGAAAATTTCACAAAATTTCCTATCAAACAAGAAAAGAAGCTGCCTTAAGACAAGCAGCTTCTTTTTCATTTGTAAGCTATCTTACGTACAATCTCCTTTGTATATCATATGATATCTTCGGTATCTTATACCATTCTCATTCGTTCCTTGATCATTTATCTTTTGTATCTTAACGCTTTTGTAAACCCAAAATGCCGTGTCCTACCATTTTGACTCCTAGCGAATGCTAGGTGGGTGTCCGCAACTGAGCTTCTGCCTTCCACTGATTCGAGGCGGCCTGACATCTGCTCAGAGATATAAGAATCCCATAAAAGTAAATGTAGGTTCAAAAAAGTAGGATTATCGTACATCCCAGGCATGCATTTTTTCTTTTGTTCTTGTCTTTATTATACTTTAATATCTGCACTTTCGCAACTAAAAATTCATGGCATTTTTTAGGTATTTTTGCACGAAATACTTTTTAATATGTGGAAAATTTCAAGAATTTCCCATGAATTTAAAACGGAGGGATGACAACCATCATCCCTCCCAAATTTCAAGAATAAGGTAATTATGTAAAAGTTCCTTACGATAAAATCATTTTATGATCTTACAACTGCGGACCAGCAGAAACTAATGCTTTACCTGCATCATTTCCTTCATATTTTGCAAAGTTCTTAACGAATCTCTGTGCAAGATCTTTTGCTTTTGTCTCCCATTCGGAAGCATCTGCATAAGTATCGCGAGGATCTAAGATTGCAGGATCAACACCCGGAAGTTCTGTAGGAACTTCGAAGTTGAAGTATGGAATCTTCTTTGTAGGTGCATTCTTGATATCTCCATTTAAGATTGCATCAATGATACCACGGGTGTCTTTAATAGAGATACGTTTTCCGGTACCATTCCAGCCGGTATTTACCAGATATGCTTTTGCACCACTCTTCTGCATCTTCTTAACCAGTTCTTCTGCATATTTTGTAGGATGTAATTCCAAAAATGCCTGACCAAAGCAAGCAGAGAATGTAGGAGTCGGCTCAGTGATTCCACGTTCTGTACCTGCTAATTTAGCAGTAAATCCAGAAAGGAAATAATACTGTGTCTGCTCCGGTGTCAAAATAGATACTGGAGGCAATACACCGAATGCATCAGCAGAAAGGAAGATAACGTTCTTTGCTGCAGGTGCGGAAGAAATCGGGCGAACAATATTTTTAATATGGTCAATCGGATAAGATACACGAGTATTCTCCGTAACGCTCTTATCTGCAAAATCAATCTTTCCTTCTGCATCTAATGTAACGTTCTCAAGCAAAGCGTCACGTTTAATTGCATTGTAAATATCAGGTTCAGAATCTTTATCAAGATTGATAACCTTTGCGTAGCATCCACCTTCAAAGTTGAATACACCGTTATCATCCCAACCATGCTCATCATCACCAATCAATAAACGCTTTGGATCTGTTGAAAGTGTGGTTTTACCTGTACCGGACAGACCAAAGAAAATTGCAGTATTCTCACCATTCATATCTGTATTTGCAGAACAATGCATGGAAGCAATTCCCTTCAATGGCAGATAGTAGTTCATCATGGAGAACATACCTTTCTTCATTTCTCCGCCATACCATGTATTTACAATAACCTGCTCACGGCTTGTGATATTAAACATGACAGCAGTCTCGGAATTCAGTCCAAGTTCTTTATAATTTTCAACCTTAGCTTTAGAAGCATTGTAAACAACGAAATCCGGCTCGAAGTTCTTAAGTTCTTCTTCTGTAGGTTTGATAAACATATTTTTAACAAAATGAGCCTGCCATGCTACTTCAACGATGAAACGGATTGCCATACGGGTATCCTTATTTGCACCACAGAATGCATCTACAACAAACAGTCTCTTATTTGATAATTCTTTAATTGCAATATCCTTTACTGCTTCCCAGGCTTCTTTTGTAGCCGGATGGTTGTCGTTCTTATATTCATCAGAAGTCCACCATACAGTATCTTTGGAATTTTCATCCATAACGATGAATTTGTCTTTTGGAGAACGACCTGTGTAGATACCGGTCATTACGTTGACTGCACCAAGTTCACTCTCCTGTCCCTTTTCATAGCCTTCAAGACCTTCCTTTGTCTCTTCATCATACAACATCTCATAAGAAGGGTTGTAAACAATCTCAGTTGTTCCGGTAATGCCATATTTGCTTAAATCAATCTCTGCCATCTTAAATTAACCTCTTTCCTTTCATTTTAATAACTCATACTCTGAATTATTGTGCAACGTGCTTCTTGTCCATCACGTAATTTCATTATCTCAAACCCACATAAAAATGTCAATAAACACCAGAATAATTTATGGTATTTTTACTTTTTTTGTTTCTTTTGCTTAATATTCTGCCTATTTTCCTTCCAGCATGGAAATTGCAGAGCTGGTTCCGATACGGCTGCACCCAAGTGCAATGTATTTTTCCATATCTTCTTTGGAGCGTACCCCGCCGGCTGCCTTGATTTTTACATTTTTTCCTATATTTTTTGCAAAAAGTTCAATATCAGAAAACGTAGCTCCACCTGTTCCGAATCCGGTCGAAGTTTTAATAAAATCTGCCTTTGCATTCGTAACCGCATGACACATTGCAATCTTTTCTTCTTCGGTGAGGTAACACGTCTCAATAATCACTTTTAATATTTTATCTCCAACCGTTTCCTTTAAAAGTGCAATTTCTTTTTCTACTTTATCATAATCCTTATTTTTCACATCACCGAGATTGATTACCATATCGATTTCAGAAGCCCCATCCAGCAATGCCTGTTTTGTTTCTTCTACTTTTGCTTTCGTATTGCAGTTTCCAAGTGGGAATCCCACAACGGTACAGATATTTAACGCATCGCCGTATTTTTCATGAACACGCTTAATATAGCAGCTTGGAATACAAACCGATGCCATGGAATACTCAATTGCTTCCTCACAAAGCTTTGTAATCTCTTCCCACGTCGTAAACGCCTTCAACGCTGTATGATCCACATAATGATATAATTCTTCTTTTTTCATGTCAGTCCTCTTTCTTCTTAATTTAAAAAGATTTTCTTATAAAAACTTTTCTCTTGCCTTTCTTAATTTTACCACAAACCAGAAACAAACCAAAAGGAAAATAAAAACTCCGCCCATCCGAATCCAGCCATTATTCAAATAAACGTCATTCACGCTTCCTATCACTCCATATGCTGCAATCACAGCACCCAAAAAACGCAGCTTTCCTTCCATTTCAGTTGCAAATCCCTTTTTATCCCTGCAATTTTTCAATTCCTCCTGCACAAGTAATGTAGCAGGTTCCTTTGTCCTTTTCATCTTATTCGCCGAAATAATCAAATATATTCCGAATAAAATCAAAAAAAGTTCAAATAATAAGTTGAAATTAATACTTTCCATCGCTCTTCCCGCCTTTGTATTTACTAAACACATTATAAACTTTCCCTTTAATTGTTGCAATCTTATTTTTATTTTCATAAAAGATTGAAAATTTTTTCATTTCATTGTAAAATATTAACATATTAGAAGTATTTCGACTATATTTTGAAGGAGAGAGATACATGAAACTTGAAGATGCTAAAATTTTAATTGGGGACGATTCCATTCTCGCAAGGAAACAACTGAAAGACGTATTAACCACTTTTGGTGGACAGAATTTTTTTGAAGCTGCAAATGGTCAGGAAGCAATCGATAAATACATTGCCGAAAAACCAGATGTTGTATTTTTAGATATTGTTATGCCGGAAAAAGACGGAATTTTTGCTGTAAGTGAGATTTGCAAAATAGATCCGGACGCTTACATCATTATTGTATCTTCTGTCGGCACACAATCACAATTAAAAAATGCGATTGAAGCCGGAGCAAAGGATTTTATCCAAAAGCCACTTCATTCCGAACAGATAAAAGCCGTTTTATCAGCGAAATTCGAAGGGAGATAGTTATGTATACACAGTTTTTTGGGAATTTTCTCTTAAGCCGCGGTGTAATTACAGCTGAGCAGCTTATTGAGGCGATTCATGAAGAATCTAAAGCACATATGAAGCTCGGAACTCTTGCTATTCATGCAGGCTATATGACTGCCAGTGAAGCAGAGAATATCTTAATTATGCAGACACACGAGGACAAACGTTTTGGTGAACTTGCAATCCAGGGGGGATATATGACCAAAGAACAGGTTGACCAGCTTGTTAAGATGCAAAAACCTGACTATCTTCTTTTAGGTCAGATTTTGATAGACAAAGGTTATCTCACTATGAACGAATTTGAAAATCTTATTGTGGATTATCAGTCTGAAAACGAAATCTACGATTTAGACATGGTCGATGAGAAAAAAGAAACCGTTACGGAAATGCTTAGGAATTATTGTAATTTTGACAACCATCCAGATGCAGAGAAAGCAATTGATTACTTATATCTGCTCTTTAATAATCTGGTTCGTTTTATCGGAGAAGATTTTACAGCTTTAAATCCGATTCCATGTCCGGAATACCCGACAAATTACTGTATTTGTCAGAAGACACACGGAGAGAATTTCTCGGTTACTTCTGCAATTGACATTGATATGAATGCTGCAATTGCTTTTGCTTCCCGCTATGTGCATGAAGAATTTGATGACTTTGATGAATATGTAAAAGCTTCTTTGGAAGATTTTTTGAATTTACATAACGGTTTGTATAATGTAAATTTATCCAACGACTTTTCCTTGGAATTATCCTTAGATCCACCGGTCGTTCACCACTGTGATGTATTGACTCTGAGTAAAGGTGCTTACTTATTCCCTGTCGTATATCCTTTTGGAACCGTTAATTTTTTATTTTCCTTTTCTTAAATCAAAAGTTTAATATGATTTATTATATTTTTACACAAAAAACCTGCCAGGTCCGGCAGGTTTTTTGCTGTTTCTTCTTACATATTCAAAAATTTCTTTACCACAGATGGCATCTCATTTACTTCACATACCGTATCATGAAGTACCTTTGCAGAACGAATTTCTTCGATTGCATTTGGAACCTTTACATTTGCAATTCTGCTCAATTCATCTACCAGTTCAAAATCTGACATAGCGTCATATTTTTCCTTATCAATGGCATCCATAACACTTCTGGTAAACTTAAACGGACTTGCAGTCGATGCAATTACGGTCTTTGTCGTATCACCGGTTTCTTTCTTATATTTACCATATACACCGGCTGCTACTGCTGTATGAGTATCAATCACATATCCGGTCTTCTCATACAAATTCTTAATAACCTCTGCTGTCTCTGCTTCATTTGTGTAATTACCATAGAAGTCTTTTAACTGTTCTCTCATCTCCGGTGTGATGGCGTATTTTCCTTCTCCGGTGAGCATGGTCATGAATTCTTTATTCTTTGCGGCATCATTTCCGGCAATACGGTAAATCAAACGCTCTAAGTTGCTTGAAATCAAAATATCCATAGACGGTGAAGATGTAAGGATAAATTCACGATTCTTATCATAGGTACCGGTACTGAAGAAATCATATAATACCTTATTCTCATTAGATGCACAGATTAATTTTGCAATCGGAAGTCCCATATTCTTTGCATAAAATGCTGCTAAAATATTTCCGAAATTTCCAGTTGGAACGGTAACATTAATCTTCTCGTCTTTTTTAATTGCACCATTTTTATATAATTTTGCATAAGCATATACATAATATGCAATTTGCGGAACCAGACGTCCGATATTGATGGAATTTGCGGATGAGAACTGATATCCTGCCTTATCCATCTCGGCTGCAAGATCTTTGTCCTGGAACATCTTCTTCACACCGGTCTGTGCCTGGTCAAAGTTTCCATTGATTCCAACAACAAAAGTGTTATCACCCTTCTGTGTCACCATCTGCTTTTCCTGAATCGGACTTACCCCGTTCTTCGGATAAAATACGATAATCTTTGTTCCTTTTACGTCTGCAAATCCTGCCAAAGCAGCTTTTCCGGTATCTCCGGAAGTAGCAGTTAAGATAACAATGTCATTTTTTACCTGATTTTTTCTTGCAGCAGTGATTAAAAGATGTGGCAGAATTGATAATGCCATATCCTTAAAAGCAATCGTAGGTCCGTGGAACAACTCTAAATAATAAGCACCGTCTGCATCTACAAGTGGTGCAATCTCCTCTGTGTCAAATTTGCTGTCATATGCGCTCTTAATACAGTTTTTCAACTCTTCTTCCGTAAAATCTGTAAGAAACTGCTTCATAACGGCATAAGCCACTTCCTGATAATTCATATCAGCAAGCTCATCTATTGTCACGTCTAAAGAAGGAATCGTATCCGGTACAAACAATCCCCCGTCTTCGGCAAGTCCTTTTAAAATTGCCTGGGAGGCAGTTACTTTTTCCTTTGCGTTTCGTGTACTTGAATAAATTAAATCCATTCTCTCATCCTCTTTTTCTATTTGTTTCCATTCAATAGTTTCAACTGTTTTTCATTATAAATAATGGTTTTTCTTCTGTCAATCCAAAAATCTGTACGGATTTGTTTTCTTTGCTTCCTATTAAATTCAAAAATATGTTATACTAAGGATACAAAACAGAAAAATCCACATCGTTTGTATCACAAACATCATTTTTAACAGGAGGAATTTTATGCTTCCAGGAGTATTTTCTGCCGTAAAAAAAGACGGCACCCCGTATTTTCGGTCTAACATCACCTATCAGAATAAACACATAAGCCTTGGAAGTTATAAGACAGAACAGCTTGCACACGAAGCCTATCTGGAAGCATCTCATATTATTTCCAACCACTCGATTTCGTTAGAACATGCTTTGTTCCACGATAAAGTGCTGCCTTTTGATAAGATCGTTACCTTAGTCAATTTTCGGGATAACCGCGTTTACATTAAAACACCAATTTATCTGCAAAAAACATATTTTGAATATTTTCTTTCCAAAAATAAAAGTTTAAAATTCGATATTGACGATTTATTCTATTATTCCAGCCACCGCATTCAACAGCGCGGCGGTCATTTGTTCGTAAGCGACTACGGCATGCAGTATAACATTTTATCACGTTACGGAATTAAAAGCCATGGGGTTCCGGGCAAGGATTTTATCTTTGCCAATGAAGACCCGAATGACTACCGCTATTCCAATATTATTATCATAAATTCCTATGCAGGCGTATTTTTACAGGATAAGAACGGAAAAGTCTCCTATCTTGCAAAAATACATATTAACGGCTATTTCAATCTCGGAACCTATGATACCGAAGAACTTGCCGCCATTGCCTACAATAAAGCCTGTGACCTCGCCAAAGCAAGTGGCATTAACAAAAATTTTCAACTTAATTACATTGAAAATCTTTCTGCGAGCGAATACGCAAAGCTCTATACCGAGATTGCCCTGCCGCAGAAATATCTTACCTATCTTTCGAATTATGTAACACCAGAATAATGCCTCTTTTATTTCTGGTTGATATAATTTACAAGGCCCTCTGCCTTAATAATCTTCTGCATAAATTCCGGAAATGGCTGTCCCTGATAGGAAGTTCCCTTTGTTTTGTCATAAATCATACCGCTGTCAAAATCAATCTCTACTTCGTCTCCTGCTTCAATTGCTTTTGCAGCTTCTTCACACTCTATAATCGGCAGCCCGATATTGATTGCATTCCGGTAAAAAATACGTGCAAATGTTTCTGCAATAACACAACTTACTCCGGCTGCTTTGATTGCAATCGGTGCATGCTCTCTGGAAGAACCGCAGCCAAAATTTTTATTTGCAACGATAATATCTCCCTTTGATACTTTTTTCACAAAGTCTTTATCGATATCTTCCATGCAGTGCTGTGCCAATTCCTTCGGATCGGAAGAATTCAGATAACGTGCCGGAATAATAACGTCTGTGTCTACATTATCACCAAATTTAAAAACAGTTCCCTGTGCTTTCATGTTCTTTTCCTCCTATAACTCGTCTGGTCCGGAAATCTTACCGGTAATCGCACTTGCTGCTGCTACGGCAGGACTTGCCAGATAAATCTCAGAATCCACATGTCCCATTCTTCCTACAAAGTTACGGTTTGTCGTGGATACACAACGTTCACCGGCTGCCAGAATACCCATATAACCGCCAAGACAAGGTCCACAAGTCGGTGTACTTACAACTGCACCTGCCTCAATAAAAGTACGGATATATCCGGCTTCCATGGCATCCAGATAAATCTTTTGTGTAGCAGGAATTACAATGACACGCAGGCCTTTCTTCACCTTTCTGCCCTTTAAAATTTCTGCTGCAATCTTTAAATCCTCTAATCTTCCATTGGTACAGGAACCGATTACGACCTGATCAATTTTAATGTCACCGACTTCATCTATCGTATGGGTATTTTCCGGTAAATGTGGGAAAGATACGGTCGATTTCAACGTACTTAAATCAATCGTATACTCTGCATCATAGCAGGCATCTGCATCTGCCTCAAATATCTGATATGGACGTTTGGAATGTTCTTTCATATAGTCTTCTGCAATCGCATCAACCGGGAAAATACCATTCTTAGCACCTGCTTCGATTGCCATGTTTGCAATGGTAAAACGATCGTCCATGCTCAAATTCTTAATACCGTCGCCGACAAACTCTAAGGATTTATATAATGCACCGTCTACTCCGATCATGCCAATCAAATGTAAAATAACATCTTTTCCACTCACCCATTTCTGTGGTTTTCCAACAATGTTAATCTTAATGGCGGAAGGCACCTTAAACCATGCTTTTCCGGTTGCCATACCGGCTGCCATATCGGTACTGCCGACACCTGTTGAAAATGCACCGAGCGCACCATAAGTACAAGTGTGGGAATCTGCTCCGATAATCACATCTCCGGCAACAGTAAGACCTTTTTCCGGAAGTAATGCATGCTCAATTCCCATCTCTCCTACGTCAAAATAGTTTGTAATCTCATGTTTGCAGGCAAATTCACGCACACATTTACAATGTTCTGCGGATTTGATATCCTTATTTGGTACAAAGTGATCCAATACCAAAGCGATTTTATCTTTATGAAAAACACCATCTACTTTCATTTTATCCATCTCATGAATGGCAACCGGGGAAGTAATATCATTTCCCAGTACCAAATCCAGATCCGCCTCTATCAATTGACCTGCACAGACCTTATCAAGCCCTGCATGTGCCGCAAGTATTTTCTGCGTCATTGTCATTCCCATGTTCCAGTCCTCCTATATTTTCTATTACGTGAGCAATTGCTAAATAATTATTAGCATATCTTTTATTGCCATTGTAGCATAAATCATGATATAATAGTAATACATAATAAATATGTTTATCATGAACCGCAGTTATATCAGAAAGGAAGATGTCTATGATTCAGAGCCTGTCCTGCTACCGGATTTTTTATACCGTTGCACGAACAAAAAATATTTCAAAGGCTGCAAAAGAGCTTTATATCAGCCAGCCCGCCATAAGCAAGTCCATTCAGAAATTAGAAGAAAGCATGAACTGTGAGCTTTTCCGCCGGAGTTCCCGTGGCGTAATTTTAACAGAAGAAGGCGAACTGCTTTATTCTTATGTTAAGGTTGCATTCGAAACTTTAGCACTCGGAGAAGATAAATTAAAAAATTCCATTGAGCTTGGCGTAGGACATTTAAAAATCGGTGTCAGTTCTACCTTATGCAAATATATGTTACTACCATACTTAAAGGAATTTATCAAGAAATACCCGCATATCAATATTTCAATTGCCTGCCAGTCTACCAATGAGACCTTACGTCTGTTAGAAGAAAATAAAATTGATATCGGCTTAATCGGAAAACCGGATAATTTAAAAAACATTGATTTTCATTTTCTTACAGAAATCAAGGACATTTTTGTTGCAACGAAGGATTATCTGCGCAATCTGAAAGCAAGAGGTGTAAAAGAATCCCAGATTTTACAGAATTCCACTCTTATGCTTTTGGATAAGAATAACATGACACGTCAGTATATTGATGATTATTTACAGGAAAATCAGATTATTGTGCAGGATTCCATTGATATTTCTTCTATGGACCTTCTGATTGAATTTGCAAAGATCAGTGTTGGTGTTGCCTGTGTCATTAAAGAATTTGTAACCGAAGAGTTAGAAGACGGTTCCTTAATCGAGATTCCACTTGGTTTCCCGATTCACAAACGTGAAGTCGGATTTGCTTATAAAAAGTCCATGAAACCATCCAAATCCTTAGAACTGTTCGTTGATTTTTACAAAACACATGAGCTTTTAAATCCTACAAAAGTAAACAAGAAATAATGTCTTAACCAAATACAGGAAATAGAAACAAAAAAACAGTCAATGTATCTCAAAATGAAATACATTGGCTGTTTTTATCACCAGTGTGCAACAACGTTTAAATTAGTTGTTGATTAATTTATCCTCTTCGTTATTCCAGCTGTATAATTTACGAATCTCTTTACCAACTGCTTCAGAAGGATGCTCTGCTGCTTTCTTTCTCATAGCTTTGAAATGAACCTGACGTCCTGCAGGAGACATATCTAACAAGAAATCTTTTGCGAAAGTACCATCCTGAATATCGGATAAGATTTTCTTCATTGTCTTCTTTGTCTCTTCTGTGATAAGCTTAGGTCCTGTTATGTAATCACCATATTCTGCTGTATTAGAGATAGAATATCTCATTCCTTCGAAGCCTGACTGGTAAATCAAGTCTACGATTAATTTCATCTCATGGATACATTCGAAATATGCATTTCTCGGATCATATCCTGCTTCACATAATGTCTCGAAACCTGCCTGCATCAATGCACAAACACCACCGCAAAGAACTGCCTGTTCACCAAAGAGGTCTGTCTCTGTCTCTGTTCTGAATGTAGTTTCAAGAACACCTGCTCTTGCTCCACCGATTCCAAGTGCATATGCTAAAGCGATATCCTGTGCTTTTCCTGTTGCATCCTGTTCTACTGCGATAAGACATGGAACACCTTTTCCAGCCTGATACTCAGAACGAACGGTATGTCCAGGTCCTTTTGGTGCAATCATGGTAACATCTACATTCTTTGGTGGTACGATAGTTCCATAATGAATATTGAAGCCATGTGCAAACATTAACATGTTGCCTTCTTCCAAATTCGGCTCGATATCGTTTTTATACAAATCAGCCTGTTTCTCATCGTTAATCAGGATCATGATAATATCAGCTTTTTTAGCTGCTTCTGCTGCTGTATACACTTCAAATCCCTGTGCTTCTGCTTTTGCCCATGACTTACTTCCCTCATAAAGTCCAATGATGACTTTGCATCCTGAATCCTTTAAGTTCAATGCATGTGCATGTCCCTGGCTACCATAACCGATGATAGCAATTGTCTTTCCATCCAATAAGGAAAGATTACAATCCTGCTGATAAAAAATCTTTGCTGCCATTTCTTGATTCCTCCTAAAATAATTAATCTAAATAAGTAACATCGGCTGATCCTCTGGTCAGTCCGGTAATACCCGTTCGTGCTAATTCCAGTATCTCATATCCTGCAACCAATTCCAAAAATGCATTCAATTTATTCTGATCACCGGTAAGTTCAATCATCATTGAATCATGTGTCACATCAACGACATTGGCTCTGAAAATACTGGTAATGGATAATATTTCCTGACGCTCTGATTCTTTTGCCCTGACCTTAACCAGAATAAGTTCTCTGCATACAGATTCGCCAGCTTCTAACTTCTTGATATCAATAACATCCTCAAGCTTCGCCAACTGCTTCTCAATCTGCTCCAGTATAAGCTCATCCCCACTGGAAACAATCGTAATCCTTGTATATTTCGGATCTGCAGTCACTCCTGCCGAGAAACTGTCAATATTATATCCGCGTCTGCTAAAAAGACCGGATATATGGCTTAAAACACCTGCAGTGTTCTCTACCAGAATAGATAATACCTGTCTTCTCATCGAAAACCTTCCTTTGCTTAATACGCTTGCTCACGTTAGATTTTATTCTAGCATATCTGTTTCAATTGTCAATACAAAAAATGCATTTAAGTAATATAATTTTTTATTTCTATAACTGTAAGTTATGTTTGTGAGAGATATAATTCATAACAACACAAATTAAAGCTTTTTTTGTTGCTCAATCTGTTTTTCAACCGCCTCTGCGATACCTTTTACGTAGCCCTTCTGATTCGATATGATATTCTGCAAATCGCTTTTGATACTGATATAACCAAGTTCCACCAGAACGGATTCCACACCTACATTGGAATTGCGGTATTCATTTGTTCCATAACGCGGATCCCTGCCATCTACTAACGCACCCGTCGCAATTCCGCCAAGTTCCCTTATCATAAACAGGGAATCAACACCGGTATAATCATAAGGCGTATAACCATATTTCTGTGCCGTTGCCGTACTTTTTACAACACCATTCTGGCTATAAGGAGATGCATACACGCCATTCGCCACACGATCCGACTCCATCGAGGAATAATTCGTATTTCCGTCTGTTACGATTCCATCTGCAATCAGCTTTGCAAAATCCGGGTTTCCATGAACAGAACAATAAACCTGTACTCCCCCACTGGTAAGTGCCTCTGCATTACTGTTTAAATGGATACTGATACCATATTTCGCGCCGGATCTGCAGGCAATACTGACACGTCCGTCTTCATCATACATTGTATATGCCATGTCCTCACTGGAAGATTCCGAACCATCTCTTGTAAGCTGCACTTTATATCCTTTGTCCTCCAGACTTTCTTTGATTGCCTTTGCATATGGCAACGTTAATTCTGCTTCCGTGTAGCCATTCTTGTCTGCTCCCGGATCCTTCCCGCCATGCCCGGCATCTATTACAATATCATACACATCATCCGGCAATTTGCTTCTCTTAACCTGCATGCCAAGATAGCTTAAATTGGTTCCTTTATCGTCTTGTGCAAATGCAATATCGATCTTTTGATTCTTGCCACTCTCCGTAAGTGTATAATAGGTAATTGCCTGTTCGCCCACGGCATCCTTTAAAGATTTATATTCTTTGGTTCCATCTGCATAAAGTAATTTTAACAACAGACAGTAATTCCCATCATCAATATTCTCCAGATTGATTCCCTCATTGATATTTTCTGCCGTCTTAAAATAATAGCTTCCGTCTTCTCCAATTGTCTTTACCAGCTGGTAGATCTTTTCCATCTCTTCCTCAGAATCCTGCCCAACGGCAAGTCCCTTCTTATCATCCACCATAACTAATTCTAACGTTTTTAATTCCTTTGTCGTTCCAATATGCCCTTCCAGATTAAAATGCGTTCCATAGACATAATATTTGCTTATCTCTACCGAATCATCTGTTACATTACCCAAAACTGACTGGATTTCTTCTTCTACATTGGCTTCGACTTCAACCGTCTCATGCTTAATCACTGCTTTCTTAATCAGTACAACAATCCCTGCTAATAACACAATAGAAAAAGCAAGCAGGGCCAGCTGCGTACATAAAGCCCGTCGTCTTCTTCTAAGATATCGTTCTCTCGCCCTTTTGTCACGCATCATCTGCTCTCTGGTATGTGGTCTTTGTGCTGTTTTTGCAGTATCAATTCTTGTCTGATTTATCCGTGTTCCGGACGGTTCCATGTTATTTCGTCCGGCATTTACCCGACCTGAAGAATTTTGTCTTGCGGCAGCCTGTCTCTGCGCTGTCTGCTGCGTCACTTTTCTTCTTTGCGCGCTCCCCTGTACGGAACTTCTTCTTTCCGGTTCACTTCGTCGCTCCTGACTGGGATTTTTGGTCTTTTGTCCGCGATACGCCATATCCATCTTAAGTTCTGCATTCTGACGCATCTGTTTCTTTTTATTTAATTTGGTACTTTGATAGCTTCCTGTACTTCTTGTCTTTCCTAATCGGCCATTTCTATCATTTTCGTTCATTTATCTTAAACCCGCCTCGTATTTTCTTTTCCCTCGTTCATTATAATACAATTTTAACAGAATAGGAAAAAGATTTTCATGAAGAAACTATGAATTATTTCTTAAAATTTCTTCCATTTTCTTCATGACTTTTTCGGCAATTTCATCATCCTCACTAAAATCATCCGGTCCCTTATTTTCCTCATTTCTGTATTCTTCTTCCCAGTATTCTTCTTCCGGCGGCATTTCCCACATATTTTCATTGACAGATTCCTGATATTCTATCTCATCTTTTGGTATTCTTTCTCTTCTTGACTCTTCTCTTTGAATATTTCCCCTTCCGGATTCTTCTCTTCTTTTTGGTGGCTTAGATTCCTCTTTCTGTCGTCTAATGTCTGATTTTGTTTTTGTAGTTCTGACCGGTCTTTTTGCTCTTTTGTTTTTCTTTCTTTTCTTCTTATCCTTCTTCCTTTTCAATAAAACAGATTGTTTCGTGCTTTCTGGTTTTTCACTTAAAATGGTTTCTCCATATGTTTCTTTCACAAGCAGTCTGAAATAAGAAACAACTAACAATACAGAAAAAAGAAAAAATCCATAACAGCCGATTTTCTTATAATTACTCAACATTCCAAATAGAAAAAACGCATCTGTCACTCCAAGAAGAATGGTTGCATGATAATCAAGAATGTATTTTAGTTTTTTTATCGTAGCAAATGCAGCAAAAAAAATCCAATACATCCACAAATATTTTACCAGCGAAGAAAAGCTAAGAAGCTGATTCCAAAGGATTTGTATTTTATTTTCCCATCCTCCATATAAAATGACCGGCATTTTTCTTCCAAAATAGAAGAAAAGGAAAAGAAGAAATCCTGCAATGGCTAACATGAAAGCAGATACGGATTTCCTTTTCCCTCTTTTTTGAAATAAATGAGTAATTGCTCTTAGCCTCAAAGCAATTTTGCCTACTATCTGCACCAGGAAAGGCATCAGCAAGGCAATTCCCAATACAATAAGTCCTTTTCTTTTATTTTCTATCCCATAAACCATGGAAATACCCAGTGCAAATACGGCAACAGTATAAATCCATCGTAATATATTCTGAATCATTTTTGAGATAAAACGCATCTTTTCTCCTCTTTCCCGTAAATTTTTTCTATTGTACAAAAAAGATATGAAATTCCTGTGTGGAATTTCTGAATTATTTCTTAAATTTGACAGGACTGTAATAAAAAGATATGGTACTCTTCATCTTTTATGATTCTTGCAATTACCCTTAAGATATAAGGATCTTTTATCATTTTCATATGTTTTCTATATTGTGCGATTGCTCCTTTCTCTGACGCAATTCCTTCCATAATCATTTTTTTCGGTTCCTTCTGCAACGTAAGCCACTCCGGCGTCCAATAGGTCAGTCCTCTCTGATTTGCCATACCTTTATAATCCGGCGAACCCCCAAGAAGCACAATGAGTTCTCCTAATTTCTGCAAATGTATCATCTCTGCCATTGCAATTCCAAGAATCGTTTTTGCCACCTCACACTTCCGGTTTGACAGACAGATTTCCGTATGAATATACTGCGTAACTGCAGAAAGTTCCGATACACTACCGCAATAATCCATCTTAATTATTTCTGCATATCTTTGATTTGCTTCGCTTACCCTGATGGGTGGATAGGCTAACTGCACCAGTGCCGGATTCACGCCCATCATATTACAACTATTTTCCAAAAATTTTTCTGTTTCTGACATAAAAATCTCACCTTTTTCTTATATGATATGAAAAAGGTGAGATTGGGGTGAATGATTGGTATACATCAACCATTTTCTAATATTATACTGCTATTTCATAATGTTCTTTAAGTTCATTTAACATACTATGCTTAATGCATCCTTCATTCTGAAGCCTTCCAACAAGAATTCCAGGTGCAATTCCCAGTTTCTTTGCATACTCACAAATATTAGAAGCTGAATAGTTTCTTCTTTGTACAAATTCCAAAAAATCCTTTTCTGAAATAAGAGTGTCTCTTGACCAGGAATCCGCCGCTTTTTCATCTTGTTCAGATGTTCCATCTGTCTGCCCGATATGTCCTAATATAATATGCGCCAGTTCATGAAATAGGCTAAACCAAAACTCATCAGCATCCTTGTCTCTGGTAGTTAATTCAACCACTATCTTATTTCCATCCATAAAAGAAGCTCCCTGCGACAAAGATCCTTTTAAATAAGGTAAAAAAACAAGTGCAATACCACACTCTGACAACATTTTCATAAGCTTAGAACAGAACTCCTTAGGTTTTAACACTGTCATTTCCCTTATTTCAGGTATTATATTTATCAGACCTTTCATATTTATCGGCAAGGTCTCAATATCACGAGCCTTCCTTTTAGCCTCTTGCACCCATGCAAGTAATGCAAAATCACTTTTTTCAGTTACTACCAATCTTCTACACGCAATCCTTGTTATCTGATTATTTTCTAATAAAGAAAGTTCAACCACTTCAAAATATTTTCTCAGATAGATAACTTTTTCTTTTGAATTTCTTGTTTCAGGAACCCATCCATACCTCGCCATTTCACTATATGGGAGTTGTTTCGCTAAAGCTTCATCTACATCCATCGCATTTTCAGCCTCAACCTTTATCAACTTTTCCCTGTAAATTGCCTCTAAGTTACTCCAAAACTTTGCCGGCACCCCAAGTACCACTTCCAATCTAACAGCCACCTCTGGAGTCAACTGAACATCTCCGTTTATAAGTTTGCTAATATGCTTTTCAGACATATCCATTCTGGCTGCAAACTCTTTCTGACTCATTCCTCTGTCATTAAGCTGTTCCTTAATTGTCGCTCCTGGTGGTGTTGCAATGTAACTGCGACTTCTCACCATTATGCTACCTCCTATTCATTTTCCTTCCTAATGGTAATCTACAATCTCCATTATATAAGCTACTTGAATTTCATTACCATATGTTCTATCAGCCACCTTGGCATCCGTACAAACTTTCTGAATCTTGTTATTTTTGTACGTAATGTCCAATCCATCACCTCTTTTACAATTTACCTTTGAGGTAAATTAAAAATAGCATGTTTTTATTAAAATGTCAATAGGAGGATTTACCTTAAAGGTAAATCCTCCTATTTGTTTTCATTATAATCTTTACATTTTAAAATTCTCTCACACAATATATTATCTACGCTCCACCTACATTCTGTATTTTACTGTGCCGGAAACTCTCCTAAGCAATGTCCATCTGCTTCATCCATCTGATAATACGTTGTACCATCAAAAATCAGTCCTCTGGCAAGTTTTCCATCTCCCTGGAAATACACTTTTCTCCCCCACCGATCAAGAGAAAACTGATCTTTCATCAAAGTTCCATCAGTTAATGCTCTATCAAACCCAAGCAATCCGTCAGCACGGATGCTGACGGAAGGATGAAACTGAGCCCGGATGGCGAATTTCAGCCGGTTGCGGTCGTGTTTAAAATATGCTATCAGAGCATTTAGAAAATCTTATATCCGTAACAGCGGAGCAAAAACCGAAATGCATTTTTGTGCAATATGTCATCCATAAAAATATTTTGCCCCTTTCTTATGAGAAAAGACAACCATTTCCGATTGTCTTTTTTGTATATAAATATCCTGATTTAATTGTCCGATTGATGCTTTTCCTTACCATATGGTCAAATACTATCTTGACACACCTAGTTTCGTCATCAGTGCTTCTTGTAACACACTCGATTCTATATTTTTCCCTTGTGCATGCAAATAATCTCCATCATCTCAGCTGGTGTTACAATAAAATCTCTGATTGGATAATGTTTCTGATTACCTGTTACCAAATAGGCATCATCATCTCTCTTCTCCATGGCAACCTCGTAAAATATCAAATCATCCATATCAATCAAAATCTCACCTGTAGGTTGTGGGAACACTTCTATACCATATTGTTTCACTGCATTTATAACCAAACGAATTGTCTCTTCTTTAAAATGAAACTTGCTTCTATGAAGCACTTCATCATATTCTGCCAAAATATCCTTATGATACAACGGTACGATTTTACCATCAAACATTGCATCTAATACTCGTACTGTTGCTGCATCTGCTCGTTTTGAAAGCAAAGCAGAAATGAAAACATTTGTATCTATAACTGCATAATACACCATAAGCACTTACCTTTTTCTTTCAGCTCTGGCAGCTGATATTTCAGCATTAATTTCATCGAGAGACATCTCCGGTACATCAGCAGCCTGCTCTCGTAACTCGTAGAATGCTTTCTTAGCCTCCGCCCTCGTGATTATATTTTCTGGTAATGTTGCCTCAAACGGAAGTCCTTTAACCATCTTACTTCTGGTCATGAACATACGAAAAGCTGTTGGTAAATCCATACCCAGAGTCTCATAAATCTCTGCAACCTCCTGCTTTAATTCTTTATCTGCACGAAATTGAATCAATACTTGTTCTGCCATAATGATTCCTCCTTCACCATACTTTTGAAGTTGTTTTGCATGTGTTTGTAATATTATTATATGTCAAAATCAAAAAATTATCAATATTATAATTCTAAATAATCTTTTGACTCGGGATAATGTGAACCTTTCAAAAGTTGCCTCCCCACTTTATTTGTGCTATTCTGTTCTTAAAAGATTTTCTAGTACATCGGTTTCTTAATAACTGGACTAAATGCGCAGGATATTTCTTTCAGGGTGCAATTCAAAAAACGTAGGCGTAGCGGGCTACGCTGAGGATTTTTGAATTTGTGCTATGGAAGAAATAGACAAGTATTTGGTCTAGTTAATTAAAAATTGATGTACTAGTATACAAAATAGATTTAGGAGTGAAATCATGTCAGGATATTTAATTTCAGAAACTACCAAAGAAGAGCGTGAGAAAATCGTAGCCGAATCTCTCGGAAATATCGAAGCCACCTGTGACGGATGTGCACCGGGGCTTGCGGAGATGTATCAGCCATATATCGATGGGAAAAAGGAACTGCGTGAAATCACAATGGAGTTCAATGCCCGTTACGTCAAAGATGATGATATGCCGGGCAGATCCGGCTGCATGTATCAGTAAAGCAGAATTTTTCCTGTATAATTTCTCAATTTCTGCATACAATAGGACTATGAACAAAGTAAAAATTTATACTATCACAGGCATTGTTTTTGTTACAATTTTGGGAATTATTTCGCACTTTATTTATGAATGGTCCGGCAACAATTTCATACTTGGATTGTTCTTTCCGGTAAATGAATCTACCTGGGAGCATATGAAGCTATGCTTTTTTCCAATGCTGCTCTATTCCTTTTATATGAACCGAAAAATGAAAGAAGATAATCCATGCATTACTTCATCCCTACTCTTTGGAATCTTGCTTGGCACCTTCTTAATTCCTGTTATTTTTTACACATACTCCGGCATCATTGGAAAAAATTATATTTTTCTTGATATTGCCACTTTTATCATAAGTGTACTTCTCGCATTTATTTCTGTTTACAGGCTGACATTGTCCTGTAAAATAAATTCTTTCTCTTTTGGACTAAAAATATGTGTATTTCTTGTTGCACTCTGCTTTTTGATTTTTACCTATCACCCTCCAGATATTGGAATTTTTATGAATCCTTCCAAATGAGTTCACCTTTTATGCATAGTAAAATCCATGCCGCATATACTATACCAGGAGGTATCACATATGCTTGCATGGATTTTATTTTTGATTAAATCATTCAAAGAAAGTTAAATTCTTTCGATATTCTTTTTCCCGGCAAGAAGCATTCCCGCTACCAGTGCCGTAAACGGTGCAACCGTGACGAGTCCAAAGCTTCCGGCAATCGTATCCAATACCTCGGATGCCACATATTTGTAGTTTAAGATATGGTCAATTGGTGTTCCCTGCGCCATAAAAACCATAAGTAACGTCACGTATCCGCCGGAATATGCCAGCAATAATGTCGTTGTCATCGTTCCCATCGCTGCCCTTCCTACATTCATTCCGGATTTCACCGCTTCCCATCTCGTGATGTCCGGCTTTTTTTGCGTCACTTCATAGACGGCAGACGTAATATCGACTGCAAGATCCATCATGGCACCACTTGCCCCGATAAAAATACTGCTCATAAAAATGGCGGTAAGGTCAAGATTCTCATAACCGCTGTAAAGTAAGGATTCCGCATTCGGCATGATTGCCCCATGAATCATAAAAAGCTTCGTAAAAACAATGCCTAAAATACAGGTCGTAGCAACGCCAAGCAATGCTCCAAGCACCGCCACCAATGTCCTTTTATCCCATCCGTATACAAAGAAAATGATAACTGCCGTGAGCATAATCGTAATCAGAATTCCAATCCACACCGGAGAGTATCCTTTTAAATAACAGGGAACTAAAATTTTCCAGATAGCAAGAACCGTAATGACAAATGAGAAAATAGCCTGCAATCCGTTTTTCCCCGCAAATAAAATCAAAAGCAGGGCAAATGCTCCCATAAGAATAAACTCACGATTTAACCGGTAATGATCGGAAATGACTGCCGATTTTATCGTATCACCCTCATAGCTTATCGTAACAAGTGCCTTATCTCCCACTTGAAATACCTTATCTTTTTCTAAGGAACCACTAAGAAAATTTACCCCTTCAATTTCTTTTCCTTTAAAAATTCCATCCAAAATCTTTAACGTACAGGATTGTTCTCCGCTTTGAATCAGCCCGGAAGAAATAATTGCAGAATCATCAATTTTAACCACTTCACCGACAGCTCGCTCCGTATCCTTATAAATAACAGCATCCTCGTAGCCGGTAGGAATTGCTACGAGGATACCAATTAACAGGATTCCACTGATCAATGTCAGGAAAAAATTTTTCTGCTTTGTAAAAAGCAATTTCATTTTATTTTACTCCTGTAAGTGCTGCCAGTTTGTTATAAATTTCTGTGTTGTCATAGTAACCGTCAAAATTTTCTGCTCCGACACCCATGGTAAGCACTTCTACCGGAAGTCCTGTATGGGCATAAGAACCAAAGTTGATACCACTCTTATTGTTTAAGATATGGGTAATGGTAACGGTAAGTGGTTCGTAACTTCCGTATTTTACATATTCTTCCTGTCCGAACTCTTCTTCCTCTCCGGTACGTGCCATTGTGGTATCATAAGCAGCTTTCAACTGATCATATTCATACTGTGTCATTTCAAGTGTTCCGTTATCATCTGATTCCGGATGGCTGTCTGCATTGTCTTTCTGCTCTGTTGTTTCTGCAGCGCCTGTCGGTGCGGTAAGACCAAATAATTCTGTTACATCCTTCATAACAGTATCAAAATCTGTCTTATTTTCTTTATATGCAGTCACATAATCGGAGTCAAATTTTGCATAAGAAATTTTCTGGTTTGCAAAGTTTGTTAAAAATGTGTCATAGTCAGTGCCCGCAAATCCAATGGTCAATCCACCGGTCTCATGGTCACCGGTTACCAGAATTAAAGTTTCATCCGGATGCTCATTGTAAAATTCCACAGCTCTTTCTACTGCATTATCCAACGCAATCGTATCGGTAATGGTACTTGTGGCATCATTGGCATGACATGCCCAGTCGATTTTACCGCCTTCTACCATCATAAAAAATCCGTTGTCGTTATCTAAAAGTTCGATTCCCTTATCTACATAATCTGCCAATGCCCATTCTCCATCAGCACGATCTAATTCATAAGACATTGCATCACTGTCTGCCAAATGTTCATCAATCACAATTGCCTTTCCGGAATCAGCAGTCAGCGCTTCTGCCTCTGCCTGTGTTTTTGTTACGGTATAACCTGCCTTTGTTGCCAATTCATATAAATCTTCCTGGTCTTTATTCTCGCCCGTTGTCTGCTTTAATCCACCGCCTGCGAAATAATCAAATCCGCTGTCAATCATTTCAAGTCCAATATCGTAATAATTATTTCTGGATTCCTGATGTGCATAAAATGCTGCCGGTGTTGCATGGTTGATATTTACACTTGAAATAACACCGATTTTATAATCCTTCTGATCTTTTAATTTCTCTGCGATGGTCTCATATTTCTGGCTGAAATCCTCACTGACATTAATACTTCCGCTCCATGTTTTATTCCCTGTTGCAATGGAAGTCGCTGTAGATGCGGAATCCGGTGCAAAGGAAGTACTGTCATAGGTCTGTGCGGAACCCATAACCGGGAAATCCATCATTGCAAGGGAATTTTTGCTCTTTAAGATTGCCTTTTCTTCTCCCTCAACCGTTACTTTTTCTGCACCGTCCTGTGCGGATGCATTTTTATAATAATTGGTCAGCTGAATCTGCGGATAGCTCATTCCGTCTCCGATAAATAGAAAGACATATTTCGGTGTTCCTTCTGCGGATGCCTGTACAATATCTTTCGGTTCTTCGGTCGGTTCTGCCGTGGATTCCTCTGCCTGTTCCGTTACCTGATTTTGCGTCTCATTTCCTGCATCACTGCTTCCACATCCTGTAAACAGAGATGTCACCATCATCGCCGTTAGTAAAATCGCTACTGTCTTCTTCTTCATTTTTTCATAGTCTCCTTCTTTTTCTTGTGAATAGGAAAAACCCGCTTTACGAGTCTTCCCTATTGTCACAGTGTTTGTATAAATCAAACTCAAATAAGCATTATGATTTTAAATCAGAAAATGTAAAATTCTCTACCGGCAGTAAGTAAAGAGAATGTAAAAATTAGGTGAAAGAAACTGAAACATCAGCACTCCTGCTATGCACAAAAGGCTTCCAAAAAGTTTCCATTTTGAATTCTGCTCATGCCGGAGCAATCCGATAAAGAACAAAACAACAAGAATCATCGGCTGAATAAAAGAATAGCTGGTAAGGCTTACGGCTATAATGCAATTCTCCAATAACATCCCCACAGTATTGGGAATTCGCGCAAGAATGACATTACGGACGCCTGTCGAATTTTTATGAAGCAAAGTCCTCAGTGATACTCCCGGAAGCAGAATGACAGATAAAAGAAGTAATGCCGGCAGAAGCTGCATGGTCGGTGAAATGTATGGTGAAAACATCCTGATAACAAGTCCATATCCATATTTTGAAAACAGATAAAGAGTGAGCGGAAAAAAGATTTTCCGGTAATCGGTTTGATTGCGTAAATTTACCTTCGGATTTAACAGGGCAGAGTTTACCCACGATGCTCTGATAAAGTATCAGGTCATGACTTGTGTTTTTACTTTACTCTATATGCTATCCTTATGCAAGCCTTTCTTTGATATTTCATATCCCTTTATAATCCCCAGATATGTGAATTAAAATATACTATTTTCTTATTTTGCAATGATAAACTATGGGATATACTTTCTACATATTTTCCCAGTTCTCCATGTCTGCTTTTTTCGGATGTTATTATCTGGCTACTGCTTAACACGTCATACTCAGCACCAGCCGCCTTAGAATACTCTTTAGTCTGATATCTTACAAGATCCAGCATATTTCCCCCATTTAATTGATACGCTCTTAACTTCGACATTTTTTCGGCTCCCTTTTTGCTCCATCCCATTGGTCTGGAACTCATCCGGCTGGAAAGTACATGACTCACATGACCTTCTGTACTACTTCCTTTTACGCCGTCTTTATGTTTCAATCTCAGTTTTGCTGCACTCCAATTAGATAAGATGTATTCTCTTGCATTTTCCATTCTTTTTAATCCGGTATCCTCATTTAAACATCCCTCTAGTCTGTCAATGATTTCTTCAAAATCCTTTTTCGTCTTACTTCGGATGGCGCTTCTTAATTCTTCTGCTGCATCTTCCCGGCTGTCTTTCATATGACTGGTCAGTTTGGTCAGATATTTCTCAAGGTGAAACTCATCCAGCACATGAGTGATTCCTGCTATCTGTTTCATCCCTGCCTTTATCCAGCTTCCTCCATCTGAATTCACATATATTTTCTTTACGTACCCCAAATCATAATGACTATCCAGATACCTATATATTTCATTCCAAAACTTTTTGTTTTCTTCGCCAGTATGTACGCCACAGAAATAATACGGATTTACCAGGCGATGTCTTTTTCCTTTTGGTGATTCTTTTTCAATTCCTTCGTATACATACACCAGTTTTGTAATCAGACAGTTGTTTTTCCGGTTATTCTCGTTTTCTGGCAAATCTCCCTTTTTCTCACGGAACTGGAGCGATACATGATCCTCATCAGCATCAATATAGAGATACTCTACCTTCTTTTTCTCATCTGGTTCTTTCATTTGAGGAAATTCCAACTGGTGAATCTTATTCTTTACTGTCTGCTTGCTGACATCTGTTGTCAGGCTTGCTTCTTCTCCACCACGTCGGTATGAAGTCCGCACTGCCTCTTCCAGCATTTTTGCTTCTGCATCCTCCGTTATTCTCTGATGCGGAGCCAATCCCATAATTCTATCAAGAAGATATTCACTCTCTCCGGTATTCCTGTTGCAGAACAATGTTTTATTGAATATGACATCTCCCAGTGAGGTTGTGAGCTGTTTTTTGCTATGCGTTTCTATAACCCATTTTTCACGTCTTAAAGCACTTTTTTGAAGCATCATATCCATATATTCCAGAGACTCCTTTATCATCTCAAGTCCAAGCTTATGAAGTTCATCTGTAAGTCCAAAAACATACTCTGCCAGCTTAGTTGGATCTTTCATAAATTCATCTTCCAATTTTTCAAATTTACTGATGCATTCTTCTTCAAAATATTTTATACTGTTAAGCATAGAGGACACCTTCCTTTGTTTGTATTTTGGTCGTACTTAATACTTTATCACAAAGTGGTGTCCTCTTTTTATTTAATCCGAATAAAATTTTACGCTAGCATATCCCTGTTTTTCAAAATAATACCAGTCTTTCAGATAATTCCATCTCGCACCACCGGATGTCTTAGGATTCGGTGTGATTACCCCCACATCATCGCAAAGTAAATCTCCCTATTCTGAATATTTTTTGGATTATCCTTTCTCATCCTTTTACGTTCTTATCACTTTTCGTGTCAATAAAGCATTCAACAGCAGCGGAAGTGCCAATATCATAAAAACAACCGCCATATCCAGCACTTCCCCTAATGCGCCTGCCGCAACAATCCCAAGTGGACTGGCAACAAAAGAGATACATTTAAATATACTAAAAATCCTCGCCATCATTTCCTTTGGTGTATTCATCTGCAAAATCGTAGCATTCAAAACCGATACAAAACTGCAGGATGCTCCTAAAAACAGTGCAGAAATATATACCATAACAATGTGATTCAAATAAAGCATACCCAGTCCGAGCGCACCTAAAAAGAACCCGCATGCGAACAATTTTCCCTTTTCCAGTTTGTCCTGCACTTTCGTTAAGAGCCATGCTCCGCCAATACCACCTAATGCGATTCCGATCATAAAAGACGCATAGGCGTAATCGCCGTAACCGCCCTGCGCCAGATACGCCGGCATTAATCCCTCTACGGGAGCAATCAGAAGATTTCCGAAAAAAGTGACAATCAGTACACTATAAATTAATTTTTCATGGAGCACAAAATGAAATCCTTCCCGCACATTTTCAAAAAATTCCTGCGTCGAATGAAACTTTTGATTTTCCCCTTCTTTGTTTTCCGTCAGACACATAAGAATCACTGCAAGCAAAAAGGTGAATGCATCCAGTAAAATTGCACCTGGTATACCAATAAATGTGATCAATGCCCCTGCACACGTATAAGAAAAAATCTGAATAAAATTCATAAACATATGTAATGAGGATCGGGCACTCAGCATTTCTTCTTTCGTTACAACACAGGACAAAAATGCATTCTGTGCCGGAGTACCAAATGTACTGAAAACCGTCTGTATCGTCACAAAACCGATTAATATATAGGAATTTAACATCTGATTCTGATACAAAAACAACAGAAACACAAGGACAATTCCCTGCCCTGCCGAAGTACCAATCAAGATTTTTTTCTTATTATGCCGGTCAACATATGTAGCCGTAAATACACTTAAAAATGTAAATACTATCTTAATTGCAAAAACGTAACTCGTAAGAAGCGTTGATTTTGTTACCAGATAAACCAACTGCGCAAAAGCAATATCATCCACATAATCGCCAAGAGATGAGATGCTAATCGCCATCCAGAATAATCTGAAGTTTTTATTTGTCTTTAATAACTGTCTCATTTATGTAACTCCTTTATTATCCTTCGGCCTTATTCTTCATAAAGAGCCTCATAGTATCCTTTCACCAATGCTTTTTTCATCTTGCAATAATCTTTCATCTTATCACCTTTATTAAAATTTCTATCATCAAACCAAACCCACTTTATTACCTTACAGTAATCATATAATTCACAATTTTTGATTGCATTAATCATACCCTTTCCCTCCTTCCTTTTCATTGCATATGGTTTCATACATTTCTTAGTATATCAATTAATCTAAAACATTCCATGACTTTTCGCCTTATACTTTTTTATAATTTTTATAAGGTGAAAAGTCATGGAATTTTTTTATTTTTTTTGTATAATTATTCTGAAATCTATGCACAAGGAGAATCATACCAATGAAAAAAAATTTAAAATTAATTACAAAAATTTTCACCCTTCTACTAACCTTAACTATAATGTTTTCATCACCAAAGTATTCCACAGTCCAAAATGCGTACGCTATTTCTATCTGTTCTGAAGAACTTCCGGATATCGGCATTTCCACTATAAATGAATAATGCCGTTCATTTTTTATTTATACTCTCAAGATATCTCCCATATGCTTCTTTTACTTCCCTGCAATAAAGCAGATTGCTCATATAATATGCATACTCCACCCATTTCAGCCATTCTTCTTCGGGTTTGCCTTCTCTTTTTAAGGCATGCGTAATATTATTCAGGCAAAAAGGAAGTACCGAAAATTTTCCACAAAATAATTCGTTTTTCAGCACATCATATGGTAATACCCTGCTTTTTATTCTGGCACTATAATTATTTAACAAAAGCGAATACGAACGATATCTGTACTTCACGTTTACTTTACTGCTCCTCATCTTTTGCAAAGCACATTCATATAGCCTGATTGCTTTTTTCTCCTGTTTTGTCTCATATAAATTTGCACAAATATCATTCAGAAGTATCACTTCATTTCGCGTCGGTATGTGCCTTAATGTATTTGTTTTTAAATCTATGCTGTCCTTTAATATTTCTTCTTGCTGCTTTAATGCCTCTTTGGCACTGATCCATCCAAGTTTCTTCTCAAGGAGCAATTCAAACTCTGCTACTACCCGTCTGTTCTCTTTAAGCTCCATGTTGATTCCTTCTTTTAATCGTTTTAACTCTTTTAGAGCCTCTTCAAATTGCTGGTGGGATACCAGACGATCCAGTTTCCTTCTGCATTCCATCATCTCGTAAGAATCCGTGACTGCATAGCCATTATATCTTCCTTTTTCAATTTCAAGCCTGCCCATCAGATTTTCAAAGGTCTTTCTGTTTGGGGAGACTTTTCCGGTTTCAAACCGCGAATACGATTCCACATTCTGATAAACGCCTTCCGCCACTTTTTCTTGCGTCATTCCATTTGCAATGCGCTCTGACCGTGCCAGTTCATAATCCAGATGATATTCTTTCTGATAACAATTATGAAACAAAAGGTCGGTCGGATACCACTTTTTCGCATATCGCTCCCACAAAAAACTTAGTATTTCATAATACTTCACCCACTTACTCTTTTCTTTTGGAACATTCATCTTTTCTTCTGCTTTTGTAATAAGTTTCAAAAGTGGCAGCATAAAATAAAATATCGTATTTCTTCTTAATCTTTCCATCGCCTGTTCGCACAAATGCATTGCCATCAGATATTGTTCTTCCTGATAATAAATACGTGCAAGCAGCCATGCACATTTGCTGTAAATCTTTGCACATTCTCCTTCATCTTCAAAATGCTGTTCGATATAATTCATACAAAGCTCCAGGTGTCTTTTTTCCTCACTCTTTTCCTGCAAAGACTTTTCTTCTGCTTTGATTCGCTCCACAGCAAGAAGATTTTCCATCTCCACAGTTGAAATCAGACACTCATCCATCCTGTCATACGTAAAATCCGGTAACGTAAAAGCAATGGCTTGTGAAAGTTCTTCTAGTGCCCCTTTATTATCTTTATCCACTCGGTACAAAAGACAGGCTTTCATCCGGCACTTATACATCTTATCAACTTTGGTACGCGCCGGATAACACGCTAACAGATGCTCTGTGCACACTCTTTTTCCTCTCAGAACAGATTCCTCAATCAAATCCCGGAGCTTTACCATATGGTATATTTCCGCTGTCATTACAATTTCTAATTTATCTTCTGATTTACCAAGTCTCTGCAGCATCATTTCCAGCATAAACAAATCTGCATCGTACTGATCACTTTCGATTTCATAAAGTGTCTGTACGGAACATAATCCAGATGCCAGTTTGTTTCTATTTATTTTTTTCTCTCTTCTTAACCTTAAAATTAAGCTTCCTATTGTTGTAAAACTCATACTCTCTCACTCACTTTACTCCATTTTTCTGTTCAAGTTTAAAATAATAATCTTATTTTACCATAAAACTGCAGTTACCGGATGTCCTTTGAAATTATATTTTTAACCCAAAGCATCCTACAGTTTTTATCTCTATAAAAAAAGACCTTGAAATGTTAACTGTCATTTCAAGGTCTTTCCCTTTTACGTGCGCCTAGCGGCGCACGTTTCTAACGGGTGAAAGTCCCTAGTCTGCCCTGGTAGTGGGAAAGACATAG
>NZ_JADYUI010000040.1 GCF_021531695.1 Roseburia hominis
TATTTTCTCTTACCTGTTCAAGATTTTCACATTTCATTTTTCAATCCTCCATTAGCCTCAAAAATTCAAATTTTCTTTTCCCTAATAATTACAAATATTCCTTGGAAATTGCTTCCACACCATACATTTCCATAAATGCATCCAGGTCCGCTGCATCCCCAATCAACATATTCTCGTCAAAGTGTACGATAAGCATATCTTAAAATCCAGCCACATGTTCTCCGGTACAAATGATACATTTTAGAACTGCTTCCTTATTTATTTTTCATATCGAATCTTATATGCTTTCTTCTTAAAAATAGGGAATATCTAATTTATTATCATCAAGGTCGGACATTCATCCGACCTCTTGATTATACTATAGATTCTATAAAAATTCATCTGTTATCACTGCAGCATTGCTTCTTTTTTCTTCTGTTCCGCAATCTTCTCATGAATGTTGGTATTATACAGCCTGTACAAATCCGTATCCTTGCTGATCTGATTATCAAAGGGAATTACTACCGAACCACACTTAATAAGTCCCATTCCAGAGGCGGTATTAGTTACGAACCGAAGCTGTGCCTCTGATACCCCGATAACCTCCGCCATCTTTGAACTGTCTGTATTTGCCTGCTTCAAGAGTGCCACAAACTCAGAGTTTGCAAGCATTGTGGTTGCTGTGTAATTCTGCAACAGATCGACAACATTCTGCGTAATACCGGTACAAAGACCTCCCTGCTTTCTTACCTTCTTCCAGAGCTGCTGCAAGTATTTTGCAGAATACTCGGAATTAAGCAGGACATGGAACTCATCAATATAGAGCCATGTTGCCTTGCCTCTCTTGCCATTCTCAACAATCCTGTTCTGAATGGATTCCATCATAACAAGCATTGTGATAGGACTAAGTTCTGTACCCAAGTCCCTGATGCCATATACTGTAAATCTGTTATCCACATCCACATTTGTCTGGTGATTGAAGATGTTAAGCGAACCATTTACGAAAAGCTCTAGTGACAGTGCAATGTCCTTTGCTTCCTCCTCCGGCTGCGCCATAAGGATATCGTAAAAATCACTCATCACCGGGATATACTTCTCTTTGCTTCTTGCAATGTCGATATACAGCTTTCTCACGCAGCGGTCAATGATTGACTTCTGTCTTGAATTTAAGCTGTCTCCGATACACTGCTCACAAAGACCAAGCATAAACTCGCCTTTTTCTCTTACCATTCCCTTGGAATCATTCGGATCAAGGCTCCATACATCCATCTCCAGCGGATTCACATAGTTATCCGTGTAAGTGGACATATTTACCACTGTTCCACCATAAGTCTCAGCAATATCAAAGTATTCGTTCATTGGATCTATGACGATTATCTCATCATCTCCCGACAAGAATACGCTGCCCATTTCCATCTTACAGAAGAAGGATTTACCGGAACCCGGCACTCCGAAAACGAAGCCATTTCCGTTTATCAGCTTCTTTCTGTTACCGATATTCACATTCTTGCTGATCTGATTGATACCATAATAGTTCCCTGTGCTGTCATTTAATTCCTGCACATTGAATGGCATAAGCACCGCAAGTGACTGGGTAAGAAGGGTACGCATTGTCTCCACCTGTCTTACACCAATCGGAAGCGCTGTGTTGAGTGCCTCCCTCTGCTTTAAGTAGTGTGTATCAATCGTACAGCTGTTACGCTTTCCGATAGTCTCCACTGTCTCACAGACGCTATCAAGCTCTTTTTTGCTCTCTGCCATAAGAATAATAGTAACTCCCACGAAGAAAAGGCACTGGTCATTCTCACGAACATCATCCATGATTTCCTCAATCTCCTTTTTCTCCGTTCTCTTGGCATATGAAATTTCCGTAGAAAAGTCGTTATTCTTATTACGGACTCTCTGCTGCTTAATGATATCCGACTCAATACCAAGGTATTTCTTCTGAAGCACCTTTGTAGTCAAATCCTTAGGAACAGGCACCACATCAATGCTCGTGATGGAATGAACCGGAAGGGAAGTAATCTCATTGATAAATCTGTCTGACAAACTGCTCGGATACTTTTTGATAAAAAGTGCCTTGCAGAATTTACTCTCATCCTCAAAATGGTCCGGGAAATATTTCACCATCCCATTGCACAGATCATTTCTAAAATCTGCTCCGACCTTCTTTGCCTTTTTGATATCAAAATCAAAGCTGCCCTCATCTCCAAGATGATAATAATCATAGAGCACTTTCAGTCTCTCATTGCCATTAAGCGGAACAATCTCTGCCCCAAGCTCAATGAAAGCCTTGTGTATCGTTGCCTCAAGGGTAGCAAACTGTGCCTTTGCCTCCTCGAAGTTCTTTCTCTCAATCGTGATTGTCAGGTATCTCTCCTGCTCAATCCCCTGTCTGCCCTCAATAATCTTCTCCTCAATGATGTCATTGTAGATTCTTCTATAATTATTGAAGCCATCGTTTTTCTCAGCAATCAGAACCTTGTCACGGAGTTCATCCATGTTTTTGTTCTTATTGTTGATCGTAATCTTATAATTACAGTCCAGCGAATTTAGGAACTTGCAATACCTCTCGAAAATACCGATCTGCTCATCCTCCGTTGCTGTCGTGTAATTGATGTCCTGAAAGCGGTAGCATTTGGAATACTTATTTTTGCTCACTTCAAAAATGCCGTTTTCAGCCACCGCCATAATCTCTATGGTTTCCTGAATGGATTTAGGTGTCTTATACAAAGGCTCACTCGCCTTCTTTAATAACTTAAATCCGTCTGTAAATAAACCCATGTCTCTAACCTCGCTTTCTTATAATGAAAGCCCGCCGGGAACTTCACCCTGCGGGCTGTGTTCCCGACCTTGCGGTCAGATACTATTCGTTTCTAATGCATTGCCTTATATGCTGCAATGCCTGCTGCTGCCGCCACAATGACTGCGACAAGTCCAAGCAGCATGTTTCTCGTCTTTTTCTTCATTGCTTCAAACTCCTCCTGCTTCTTTACAGCCGAATCAGCTGTTACAGTCTCCGGTTCAGCCTTTCTGCCTTTCTTCTTTACCTGTTCATTCTGTTCTGCTTCTAACTGCTTTATTGCAGGCTCTCCCTCTGTTGATACATAGGTAAGTGTCCTGTTCCCAAACATAAAATGCAGCTTCTTTCCCATATACTCGTAGAAATTCATCCCATTAAAGGAATAGAAACCACCAAGAGCAATCGGTGCCACACACGGGATTGCCACATAAGCAGAACCCGTAAGACCAATATACTTGTAAAGAAGAAGGACGATACCGCCACCGACCACTACGCTTGCAATGGAAAATATAAGCTGCCTTGCTGTAAGTCCCATTGCCACTGATTCCTGATAGCGGTCTATATCCTTGTTTACTTCGATTACCATTGTCTTTCCTCCATTCTATAATCCAAATGCCTTGCTTGTAAGTGTCTGTGCACCCTTCACGCTTCCGACAGTCATTGCTATCGTAAATGTCATTTCACACAGATATATAAGCGTCTGTGCCCAGTCAGCATAACTTCCTGTAAATGCCGGTAGTCCTGCATTGATAAATGCATTACATACCACAATCGCAAGTGCCATCGTTACTGCCTCAAACACACATGACAGGAAATATTTGCAGTAGGTAGCCATTGTATGGCTGACCATTCTGTTTCCTGCCATCGTGGAGCAGGCAATCGCACCAAGCGGTACAATAATCAGAATCTTCAAAAACCTGAAATACACTGTATAGATGATAAAAAATCCACAGATAATAATGATGATTGCAAGCAAAGCTGTAAGTATCAGCATTACCAGACTTTCACCAAATCCAAGTCCTTTAATGATATCTGCCTGTGTGCTGTCAATGGCAAGCTGCGTCGTTGTCCCGGCAGATATAAGTCCCACCAGATTTCCTATGGAAGTAAAAAATGCTTTCATGATCGTGACATTATTTGCAACAAACCATTCTGCAAGTCCCAGTCGGATAAGCATACGGAATACGGATTCAAACCTCATCTCATCTTTTACATCTATGCTTTCCGAGCAGAAACCGATAACAAAGAACAGCACAACGAGGGATGAGCCGACCGCTACAAAGACCGGCTCAATACCCTCAATGACTGCCCAGGGACCTCCGCCCTTGAAACTGACCGGTGACTGTCCAAGCATTGCAAAGACCAGGGATATCTGATTGTTCCAAAACCCAAACACTGCCTCAAGAAGCGCAAGGATCTTGTCTCCAAGCTTAAAAATATCCATACTTGTTATTCACCTCTTTCCTTTTACTAAAAGGGGAAATGCATTTCCCCAATCTTAGAAGCCTAAGAATGTCAGAACTGTTGAAATACCAGCCATCATGACACCTGCCACAATTCCTTTTAAAGCGGAGTTCATGGTAGATGAATCCTGCTGCTGATAGGCTTGTGCAAACTCCATAACATTCTTTGCAAGAATGATGACACCGACCGCACCAATGACAGCAATAATAAGTGTCTTTAAGTTCTCAAGTGGTTGTGTTACTGCGGAAGTATCTCCTGCTGCAAAGCAGGTAGTGCTCATAAGCATTACTCCCATAATTGCCCCGGATAATGCCGGAATGAATCTCTTCTTAAAGTGAATGAATCTACTCTTCATGCCTGTCTCCTCCATCTGATTATTGTTTGTCGTAATAATCTGTTCTTTTCTCATGTTGTTTGTCTCCTTTTCGATAAAAAAATAAGCCAGCAGGGATAATCCCTAACTGGCTGTTAAAAGTTACTCTATATGATCAGGCATAGCCTGTTGTAATGATTGAATCGGGCTTTTCCCGATGTGTTTAGCTGTAACCACCTCCTTCCAAGGCGCAAAAAGCACCTTAACCTTAATTGGCTAAAGTGCTTGTATTAGTTTGATATTAAATTGTTGTGAGTCCGACAAACTGGGATTTGGAACGTGCTTTATAAATTTTTTCCGATCCCCTCAAGTTCGTTCATGGAATCCTTGTTTTTTTCAAGTTCATCTCTGGCTGTTGCGTAATATGATTTTTTGAAAAGCATATCCCATGAAAGATATTTTGCCATACAGTCAAACTGCTTATCAATCAGCTCATACTGGATACTGTCTACGGGAGAACCGCCTACAACAATCGTGCCAACTTTTTTATTTTTTAACTGCAATCCACGGCAGTAGCACTTATCAATGATAAGTTTCAATTGTGCTGACATTCCCCACCAATAAACTGGTGTAGCAAAAAGAATCATATCTGCGGCAGCAATTTTATCAATTGTAGGATTTGTATCATCCTTATCGACGCATCCCTTAGAGCATTGACAGACACCACATCCCTTGCATGGTGCAATGTTGAGTTTGTCAGGTTCAATGATTTCAATTTCATTCTTTTCTGATGCTCCTTTTATAAATGCATTGATTGCTGTCAGCGTGTTTCCTTTTCTGGCACTTCCATTAATGATTACAATTTTCATGCGTGTATCCTCCAACTTCCGATTTGCAAAACACATTCTTTTTTACATAGGCACAGTATACCACATTTCCTGTGCCTATGCGATATCATTTAATGCTTATTCCGATATGAACTCATCTTCTCCACAGTAACCTCCGGATAAAAGTAAGTAAGAATCGTTGCTTTCGGAACACCTGCAGCCAATGCTTTCTTCACTTCTTCTTTCTGCTCTGGTGTATACGACCAGTGCAGCATTCGATTTGTGATTGTATCCTCCCACTTAGGCTTTTCCCTCTCTGGATTTCTTACAGGCTTACCACCAGTACTTCCATTAGTAGCGCTGGCACTTTCTGCAGCATCAGACTTCTGAGATTCATCAACATACTCAAGCTCATTTGCTTGTTCTCTGTCTATCTTTGCTTTCTGCTCTGCTTCATCCTGCATGGAGAATCTTCTGCTTAATTCCGCATCACCAAGCATCATAAACTGCTCATAGGTAAGAGAATCTATATACACATTCTCGCCCTTATCCTTCAGTTTTTCATA
The DNA here is from genome assembly GCF_021531695.1 of Roseburia hominis. Classification (GTDB taxonomy): domain Bacteria; phylum Bacillota; class Clostridia; order Lachnospirales; family Lachnospiraceae; genus Roseburia_D. Next base: position 5,953 of record NZ_JADYUI010000040.1, read on the forward strand.
ATACTTAACTGCCTTATCTGACAGAATCTCAAATGGTGGACCGATGAGATTATCTGCTCCCCTTATCTGATGAACATAAGGCTCTCCCTTGCCATCTGCTGTCTGGTTAAACATCGGATGATTGAATGGTATGAACTTATTATCCATGATAGGATCAAAACCACGGATAAAGATAATACACTTTTTGTTATCCAGCTTTCTGACCTCATCGGGTGTAAACAGTTCTCTTCCTAATACATCATAGTTTCTTGAAGAGCTTCCCTGTCTGCCCTTTGTCTCTCCGCTTGACTTCTTATCAATCGTACCTTTTCCAAGCAGCTCCGAAACATACTTGTGTGTACTTTGCTCATTACCTCCAAGATAAATGAACGTATCGCAGTTTCCGGGAATTGTCTCCCAAGTATCTTTGAAAAGTGCCTTTAACTGGGCAAAGTTCTGAATGATGATAATACTTGAAATCTCACGGCTTCGCATTGTCGATAACAGGGAACAGAAGTCATCGGGCAATGCGACATTCGCAAATTCATCTAACATAAAAGTCACATGGATTGGCAGTCTGCCTCCGCAGTTAAAGTCTGCCTGATAGTACAATTCCTGAAATATCTGCGTGTATAACATACCGATAATGAAGTTATAGGATTTGTCACTATCAGGGATTACACAAAAGAGGGCTGTCTTTGTCTCCCCATCTCCATTCACTCCAATACCGATATCTGACAGATTAAGCTCATCTTTTGAGAGTAATCGTAAAACCTGCTTATTCTCAAGAAATGCAAGTCTTGAGTTGGCACTGATGATAATGGAACGGACTGTATCTCCTGCACCTCTCATACATTTGTTGTACTGCTTGACTGCCGGATGATTGGCTCCAAGTGGAGAACTTTCCTCTAAAAACTTCATACGCACATCCAGCTTTGATGCCTTCCCCTGTTCTGTAACCTCTGCTTCTCCAAGAAGTTTAAGTACTGTCTCAAAGTTTCTCTTTGCCGGCTGTACCTCCAGCCACACATAGTAAAAGATAGCCTGTAAGAACAATCCTTCCGCTTTTTCCCAGAACGGATCACTTGGTGTCGCTCCCTTTGGTGTCGTATTGCTGATAAGGTTTGTAATCAGCTTGACCACATCTGTTTCCTCTCTGATATAGGAAAATGGATTGTAACAGTCTGATTTATCCATCTCTAACAGATTAATGACTTTCAGGTTATATCCGTTATTTTTTAACATCTGCCCGCAGCTTCTAAGGATTTCTCCCTTTGGATCGGTACAGATAAAGGAACAGTTATGCGGCATCTGCATCAGATTCGGCTTTACTTCATAAAATGTCTTTCCTGCTCCGGAACCACCACAGATAAGTATATTTCCATTGAGCTTGAGCCTTCTGAAATCCAGCGACATCTTCACATTCTGGCTGAGTATCCGGTTGAAATTATCATCCTTATCTGCAAGTATCTTGTTGACCTGCTTCGGATTTTCAAATCTTGCCGTACCAAATTCCTTACCGGGCATATAGTTTCTCTGACTGGTGTAATACATGACAATAGCCATCGCATAGATGCCTAATGCAATGGCTACTGCTTTTACTGTATTGGAATTGTAATAGTTGGCAAAGGGAACCGCACATACTTCATTGAATCTGTCCATAAATTCATTAAATGCTATTCCCTCTATCCACGCACCATTTATTAGATAACCAAGATAACCTGCTAACACTGCACCCACAAGAATGAATATTAGTGACGGCTTTTTCTTTGTTGTCTGCATAAGCTGCTACCTCGCTTTCTTCGTGGTAACAGTTTTCTTCTGTGCTGTCTTTTTCTGCTGCTTCTGCACTTTCTCGTAACGCTCCCTGACAGATGACTCCACCTTGTCATAGTGAGTATAAAGCTCGGTTCCTTTCTGGGTTGTCACCACACGATTCTGCTCATCGTAAAGCTTATAATCCTTGGTTGAATCAAGGAAGGTAAGCATTGTCTTTCCACCATGAATCTCCATGATGTTTTCCTTACGGAACCATACATATCTTGCCTCTTCTCCCCATGTGCCGGGAACCCTGGTCTTAACAGCATGGTCATTCTCTTCGATAATCAGCTTCTTGCTGATAGTCACATCTGACAGGTTCGCATTCTTTGATGCTGCAACTGCCCTCATTCTCTCGGCAAGGTCCTGATAACCTCTGACACGGTTGATAAATGCATCTTTGTCCATCATTACTGTATGGGTGCCATCTTCATTCTTGCTGCCAAGCACACCGATTGTCTCAAGCTGTCTGATAACACATTCAGCCTGCTCACCATTGATACTGAAATTCTCCTTGACCTGATCCACACTGATAGCTTTCTTTTCCATTGCAAACATTCCTACCTTTTCAATCAGTCCGTCAATAGCGGAATTAACCCTATCCCCTTCTATCGTGTGGCTTTTCTCGTTTCCCTGCTGTTTCTTCAAAAAATCCATCAGCTTGCCAAGTGATTTTTCATCTCCATTCTTCAGATAATCGTCAAATGTGGCAATCTTGCCAAACTTGAGCTTCTGTATCATCATATTCACACGTGGAACTGCCTCTGTATGAAAGATTACCTCACTCAGTCCGTCTTTCCTGTTGCAGTCCGGAAGTACTGAATAGAGTATTCCATACTTCTTTGCCATCTTTTCAACCTTTTTCATATCTTCGGTATTAAACTGTAACACCTGTAAATCGCCACCCTTTAAGAGCAGCTTTCTCATGGATGTCTTGCCAAGTGACTTTTCATAATCAAGCATCCCTTTTAAGAAATCTATTGCCTTCTGCATGGCAGCTATTCCGCCACTTCCTACCTTCATGGCAATCTCAATGCCATCATAAGCAACACGGATGATCTGCACCGCTTCCTGAATCTCTTCTGCCATTATCGCACCTCCACTTTCTCTCTGACTGTTGTTTTAAGTGTTTCTGTCTCTGTAGTACGGATTTCCTCGGCTGATACATCAATACCATAAGCAGTCAAAATATCTGCCAGATGATTGATTGCTTTTTCCTCCTCGATACGGTACATTTCAAGTGCCACAAGCAGGTTTTCCACCTGTTCCACCCATGCAGGCTTCATATCATATTTAGCCCTGTATGTGACCATAATCTCGTCCGACTCAGCCTTATCCGCCGAATGTGCCAATGCTTCAATAAGAGAAATCGTATCTTCCTTGCTGCCGCTTCTGAATGCGAATTGGACAACAAAGTTTTTCTCTTCCTCTGTAAACTGATGCTCCACACCATTCATCTCTGTTACTGCTTCATTTACTACTGCTAAATTCATAAGTACCTCCTAATCTGCCATACTATTTTCAAGTACTGCTATCTCAATGATCTCTTTCATCTTTTCCGCTGAAATGTTGTTATTGATAAGTTCAATAAGTTGCATCTCGGTAAGTCCCTTTTCTATAGCACTTTTAATCTGAACAAGCTGTGCAGGAACAAGATCACCTGTAGCAACAAGCTTTACAATGTCTGCTCTGGATTTCTTCTTGAAACAAAGTTTCGCAAATATTCCTGTCATCCCATTGCTACTCTTTCTGATATTCCTTTCAACTGGAAGTTTCTGTACCACATGACCAGCACCATCTATAACAGGAATCTGATAGTACACAGGTATTCCATTCTGAACAACAGGTGTTGTGTTTGGAACTGCCACTGTATCAACTATCTTTTTATCAGCAGAAGTTTCTACTGTTTCTGAATGCTTAAGTGTTTCCTCACTCTCTGCCTCTTTCTTGTTCTCTGATGCTACGCTTATTATCTTATCTTCAAGCGATTCAATTCGACTTCTCATACGCTCCATCTCCTTATCCTTTTTCTCGATGTCATCTCTAAGCCTTGCAATGGTACTGCTTGCCTTATTAAGCTCGTCCTGCTGATGACTTATCATGGCATCTTTATCCTGATTCTCTTTTACAAGTCGCTCCCTGACTTCCTCATCATCTTTGGAAGTCTCAAGACTTGCTAACTTCTCATTTAACGCATCATATCTCTTATCCTGATGGTTTATTTTCTCAACCACTTCCTCCATCTGCGAAACAAGAGCCTTCACATACTCAGCTTCTGCCGAAGACTGTTCTTTTGCTTTCGCAAGGCTTTTTAATATTTCCTCATATAATCTTCGCATGACCACAGGCTTTTCATCTTTATTCATCACTTCCTGTATCGCTTCAATGGGTACGCCTTTTTCATAGAAATCCAAGGACACCTGCATCTGATGACCGGATAGCTTACTTTCTTTAAGCAGTTTGGTCATATCTTCTGAAATACCTTTATGCAGGCATTCCGATAAGACTTTCATCTGACCGATGTTGTAATTCTTATTCAAATACAGACTGACTTCATCTTCTGTAAGCCCATCCTCATAATCGCTCTTCACAAGCGCAATAATCTCTTCACTTACATGCTTATTACGAAGAAGCTGTACTTTCTTTTCTATTGCCATAGAGCTTAATGGCTGTCTGTTTTCTTCCATATATGCCTCCTAACCACTAAAAAAACAGCCTATCGTACTGGCTGCTCTTTTCTGTCTCGTATTGTTTCTTTGTTGTATTCTGTATCTTTTCCATTTGATACATTATCTGAAATAAGACTCTTCCAAATGGATTTACCAATATTCAATTCCTTGAATACCGCCCTCTCTTTAGCACAGGCTTGAGAGTATTCTTCTTTGTAGTGCTTTCTTAAAGCTTCTACTTCATCAAGAGAGTATCCCTGTGATAATAGTTTTTGTTTAAGCATCTCCCACTTAATATGCTCATCCTCAAAGAACTCATCACCCTGTATATAGGACTGCTCAGCAGGTTTTAGCTCTTGCATCTCATCCGCAATATCAAAAAGCTCACGACTTCTCTCTCTCGCTTTATAGATACGACTTTTCTCCGAAGATACCTCTTTTCTTTTATCTGTAAGTGAACTAATTACACTCACCAATTCCTCGGCTGAATGAATATCATGATTCGCAAGAAACAGGTATTCCTTCTGCAGCTTATGCATTCGTCGGATATCATCCTTATACTTCCATGCCTGACTATATGGTCGCTTCTTAAGTTTACCTATCCGATAGAGCTTTGCATAATATCGTTTCTGGAGGCCTGACATCTTTGCCTTTCGATATCTCTTCACCTTGCATCTGATAAGTACAGGCTTGATTTCTTCCTGTTTTTCTCTGTAAAACGATATATCCTCATTGCTAATTCGTTCTCGTATTGCCTCATCAGAATACCTATCTCCTAATGTCTTACACCTACGGAATCGTGTCATACCCTGTGGCTTAACTGCAAGATATTTTCCCTGTTTTATCGTATATCCCTTGTCTGAAAGTAAATCGAGAAACTGCTGATAATCAACAGCCTGTAATATACAGGCATCCAAATCCCGCTTAATCATATCCGCCCACACGAAACTGCCTTCACGATATTCGCTCCAGTCCTTATAGCTCTCGTGCTGCTTTTCTTTACTACCATCATCAACATCAATTATAGAAAGACCATATTCCTCACATAGTCGGTTTGTAATAGGTTGAATATACTTAGCCCAATCCCCTTTTTCATAGCGATATTTTTTCCCATCTACAAAGCTTACACTGTTAAATACGATATGCGAATGTACATGCTCCGTATTATCGTGTACAACATATACAGCCTCATAAGACTTACCAAGATATTCTTCCACAAACCTTTGTGTGATTTCAAATGCTGTGTCAGGATTCACTTCATTTTCCTTAAACGAAAGAATGATATGATATCCCTGCCGCTTATCGACTTTACCAAACTTCCGCTTGGTCTCTTTCATCTGCTCAAATGCTGCATCTGCCTGACAGTTAATTGCACCCACAAGCCTTCCATCCTGTGTTTTCTCCGGATTCATTACATAATCAAGCGAACGTTTCAGATGCTTTCCATGAAAATGACCTCCACAGTCCTTCATATTTAGTATCTTACTGATTGCCAATCTGACACACCGCCTCATCAACCTTCTGATTCAGTTTTCGCATATATGCAATAAGCTGCGTTTTATCATCTTTTGAATATAAACCTGCATTGTTATTAAATACAATCTGATTGATATTAATTCCAATACGATTTATTTCATTGATAAGTTCCTTTAGAAGTTTTCGCACCTCCGGATAATCATTGGGTTTCTGACTGATAAGAAGCCTAATATACTCAGCCTCATTCATGCCATTCCCCTTCGCCTTCTTTGCAAGTTCTTTTGCTTCCTCCGGCATTAGACGAAGAGTTTTCCTTACACTATGAACCTTATCTGCCATCAGATCACCTTCCTCTCTTACCCGTTCTATATTCCTTTACACCTTCAGCTACTGTAACAGCTGCTTTTTCCAAGTTCTCCTTATTTCCTAACTGACTGATGACTCTGTCTGCCAATTTTGTTGCTACTTCAATAATCTCTTTCCCATAACATGTCTTGTCAAATAATCTATCAAGCCTTTTTTCATCAGCCTTTAGACTTTCATACTTCTTCTGATATTCACTATAATCCTGAAAATCTTTTGGATCTGCTCTATGAGCATCTGCATCAAGTATCAGTTCATAGTTCCACTCGCAGACAGTATCAATCACATCATCTATCGGATACAGCTCTATCTCTCCATTTTCTTCTGCTATGTCCTGTCTGTACATCTTTCCATCAGAATCAATGCCTATTGCATAATCATGACCTTCCATATAATTAAGAAGAATTGCAGCATCTTCTATCGAAGGGTTGAGTAGTATATCAAATGTGTCTGCCCAAGCAATTAGTTCTTCCGGTTTTGAAAATAGTGTAATTTCCATATCCATTGCTGCCTTGCACCTCCTTATCCGTGTTTAGTAAATATTCACCATAGCTCCAGTCTCCGGTTAGTCCCCGGCGACTGCTAGATACGCATCAGAGACATCTCTGTCCTGATGCCATCTAGTTAGGGGAAAAATTCCCCTAAAACCCTTTGTTTATATTAGTGGGGGCGCTTTTTGCCCCCACTTTGCTACTTTGGGGGCGCTTTCTGCCCCCACTTTACTGTTTTGGGGGCACTTTTTGCCCCCACTTTTATATTGAGCATCATCTGAATTTCATCGTGTCCAAATTGCGGGGGCGCTTTTCACCCCCACTTTGACATTTTGGGGGCGCTTTCTGCCCCCACTTTGCTGTTTTGGGGGCACTTTCTGCCTCCACACTTTGAAATGCAGTTGATCACGCCCTTGCATGGTTAATTGCTCTCTTCCCTGGTCCGGAAAGATTAAGTTTTGTAGCGACCAGCCACTCATTATAATCCTTATATCCTGCTGGTGGTGGACAATCCTCTACATCATATCCGAGTTCATAGTACTTCTTCATAAGTTCAGATGCCGCCTTTCTTCCCGGCTCATCAGCATCAAGACAAAATCGGATGGAAGCAATCTGTGGATGTTCTTTAAGGAATGTTTCAAGTGGTGCATCCGCAAGCATTCCAAGAGCCAGCTTATTTGATTCATAATCCGTGAATATATCCACATAACTCATAAGATCAATTGCAGCTTCAAACACGACAAGCTCTGTGCTTTTTACATTTACCACATTAAATCCATAATTTTTATCATTGCCTACAACATCACACTTGAAAGGTTTTCCCTGCTTATCAAACACACCTCTCATACTGGCAAATCTGGTCACTCCATTCTTATCATTTCCCTTAAACACTACATTGTGATAATGTCTGCTCTCATAAATCAGTCCATCTTTTAAAAACAAATCTATAACAGTTCTACTGATTCCACGCTCATTATTAAGATAAGAAATCAGATAAGAATTATCTCCTGCCGGTTCCGGGAGCACAAAAGGCTTCCTCTCCTCAGTTCGTTTCTGTGCTACCTGATGGATGAGTTGTTGCTTTTCCCTGTTTTCAATTCTTCTATATCCAGCAAAGTCAAGAAGCCAAAATACAGCATCTTTTACACTCATTCCACAGAACACTCTAAGGAAGTCTATCTGCGAACCACCGTTACTGCCCTTATCAAACTGCCTTGACCATCTGAACCAATGACTGCGGTTATAAATACGAATAGAATCCATCTCCTTTAAGGTATGATACTTTCCAATTCGCCTTACTGTATATCCAAGACTTTCTGCTACTGCACAAAGATCAACACTTTTTGCAATGGCAAGCTCTTCATCCGTAAATCTTCCATCCATTATCTTCACCTTGCCTTTCCCTGCTCTGCAACAAGCGGTGACTTAATATCAAGCGTCCTGTAATCGGTGCTAAGTGTAATCCTGGGATTGTCAATCATACCCTTTTCCCTAAAACTAAAGAAAGTACGATTATCTCCTCCGACAATGATATGATCCACAAGCGGTATTCCAATAAGTTCACACAACTTATTCATCCTGTCAGTCATCATCGTGTCTGCCTTGCTTGGAAATACGTTACCGGAAGGGTGACAATGGATTAGCATCATACTTGCAGCATTACTAAGGATACTGGACTTAAACAGTTCCCTTGGATGTGCCATTGCTTCATTCAACGAACCTACACTTGCAAAATGCACATTGATAGGCTTTAGGTCTGACCGCAGATTCACAACACAGACCACTTCTCTGTCAAACTGACACATACACTCTCCCATTACAGCAGCTATATCTGTCGGATTGTTAAAGGTATGCTCCGAATAAATCGGGGCATCCTTTACAAGCCTTACCGACACAACATCAAGTTTGAAGTCGTTCTTCTTGGGCATCACGCTCATCCCCCTCTCCAAACTCGATACAAATAATAAAGTCATCTTTCTGGCTGTTTATGAGAGCAATGAATTCTTCCATTGTAAGTTCCTGCTCCATAGACTCCTCCTATCTTGACTTTTCCTTTGCGTCATATACAAGTGGCGATTCTGCCACAATACCATCAAGTCTCTTGTTTGGTGTGTCTGTAGCAAGAGTGAGTTTTCTTAAATCCTTATCATAGTGATATACCTGATTGGAAAGTCTCTCATCTAAATCTACTGCCTCCATATTCACCTGCACTACCATTTCTGCAAGTTCTTCCGGACTTCCCATATCTGAAGAAACTGCAATAACCTCATGCACACTTGAAGGCAAAATATAGAGGTCACTTTCAAGGTTTTCTGCCAGCTCATGAAGTTCATTCTCATAAAGCATTGACACAGCACCATTGACACCCGTTTTATTTGAGATTACCCACATCGTCTGCTCTGGTGGAATCTCACCGATCATCATATCTGCCATCTCCGGTGGCATTCCATCCTTTAAGAACATATCTCTCATCACATCATTCATACTTCTTACAGTAGGCGGAAAGATTCTTCTTGTATTCTCTGCAGCATACTTGAAAAGCTGTTCCTCATTCATTCCAAGTCTTTTGGCAAGCTCATTTGTAACCTTTGTACTCTGCACACCATCTGCATCAACTTTCATGACAAGCCTGTACATAATGGAAAGATCCTGGAATTCTCTGTGTGGCACCTGTTCCAAAAGAGATTTATTCTGTTCCGTATTGATAATCTGAAATACTACCTTTTCATTCGCATCTTCATACAGACTATCCACGCTGATCGGTGGAATCTCCTCGTATGCTCGTGCCATAAGGTCACATGCTGCCATAAGTGTTTCTTCAAGTTCTCCACAATCCTGATATCTCTTATACATGTCATTGATATAAATGGTAGGAGACACGTTCTTACCAGCGTCTCTAAGGCTAAGACCATCAAATGTCACATTTACCTTTTCCACAGGTGCAATCGCAATCTCCATTCCCTTAAACTTTTCTGGCATATAATCCAGAAACTTCTCCTTTACTACTTCCTTAAAAATCTCATAATTCATCATAATGTTTGTCCTCCAAATCAAAAAATCGGGGAACATAAGTCATTGGCTTACATTCCCCGCTGGGTTTAGTTACTGTTTATTCTTTTTCTTTCTTCCACGAAGTCCTACTCCCAATCCTGTAATGAGTGCAAGTGCACCAATTCCAAGATAAAGAAGTGGATTAGTATTATCTCCTGTCTGTGGAAGCTTTGGTTCTGTCGGTTTGTTTGTAAGTGATAAAGTATACTCTACACACTCAGGTGCATTGTCATCATACTGTAAAACAACATCGTGTACAGTCTCAT
>NZ_JADYUI010000041.1 GCF_021531695.1 Roseburia hominis
TTTGCTATTTAATTGCCTGTATTGCTGAATTTTCAAGGTTCGAATCCCATTTAGGGTGTGGGAAGTTTTAGTATATTATACTTAATATCATAGTCAAATGTATCCACGCCTTCTTTGCGCTTAATCCAGTTAACAATTCCGTAAGTTGCAGGTGTAAAAATTATTTCGTAACAAACCTTAAATAAATACTGGAAAAGAATCATTTGCAGAACTACGGAATTATCCATGGTTCCCCAAAACGAAATCATAATAAAAATAACTGAATCAAATCCTTCGCCAACAACAGATGATAAAATGGTTCTTACCCATAACTTTTTCCCTTTTGTTGCAACCTTAAGTTTTGACAGAACAATGGAATTCGAAAATTCACCAAATAGATAACCTATGAAAGACGCAATCGCAACTCTCGGAGTTGTTCCCATTACAATTGCATAAGCATCCTGGTTTTCCCAATATCCCGGATGAGGTAATGCAATTGTTATAAGATAAATAATAACCGCAAAAAAACTGCAAGCAAACCCTAACCAGATAAGTGTTCTTGCTTTTTTAAATCCATAAACTTCTGTAAATATATCACCAAAAATATAAGTTATTGGAAATAAAATAACAGCAGCAGGTAAAGTAATATTGCTTGTCACAGCCCACATTTTTCCCGCAATAAGATTTGACAATAATAGGCAGGTTACATATACAATGCCTATCATCATAAACAATTTTGATACCTTTTTTTCTTCTTGCATATCAATTCCTCCAAAATAAAAAATAGGCTTCGCCTATTCAACTCCCCTGCCCCTCAATCTTGAGGGAATAGGGGTTTCTTTTTGCTACTTTTTCCTGCATAATAATCTTATGAATATCTTACAAAGAATCTTTACCGACTATTATGAAGTAATTAAATATACTCTTCATCCCAGAGATTCTGAGATGGAAAATATCGATAAGATGTTGAGCTGCGGCGATCCAGCCTTTGGCGGTGCCATGTATGCCTGCTCCCATTGTGGAAAGTTTAAATTTGTTCCTTTCCGCTGCCACAGCCGTTTTTGTCCCACCTGTGGAAATAAATATTCCATGGAACGCTCGACCAGTATGTCATTTAAACTGGTTAACGTTACGCATCGTCATTGCGTTTTTACCATTGATGAAAACCTCCGTGAGTTTTTTCTCAATGACCGTTCCCTTCTGGACTGCCTTTTTCACTCAGCCAACAGTGTTATTTCCCGTATGTTTCATAAGATGAACAAATCCAGAAACTTTACTCCCGGCTTCATCATGGTTTTACATACCTTTGGCAGAGACCTGAAATGGAATCCCCATATTCACTGTCTTATTTCGGAAGGTGGTTACAGTGACGATGGTTTCTGGCGTCATGTCAGACACTTTAACTATACTTATCTGCGTAATGCTTTTCGTACTGCGCTCCTAAATGAAATGGAATCTGAAATCGGAACTTCTTTCAAACAGGTCAAAGCCAAATGTTACGCAGACCATAAACAGGGCTTCTATGTTTATGCAAAACCTAATCTCTGTGACCCTAAAACAGTTATCAAATATATCGGTCGTTATCTGGGACGTCCTGTTATTGCAACATCCAGAATAGATAATTATGACGGTGATACTGTTACTTTTCATTACAACCGCCATGAAGATGATAAATACATAGAAGAGACTATCCCTGCCATTGATTTCATCAAAAGATTAATTCGTCATATCCCAGAAAAACACTTTAAAATGATTCGATATGGTGGCTTATATGCCAGACACAGGGATATAGATTCAAAACTTTACCGTACCATATCCAAAAGTAAGCATCATATTTATCGCAGTTTTAATCAGTGGAGAAATGCCATACTGTCTTCCTTCGGTTATGATCCTTTGGAATGCCCTGACTGCAAACACAAGATGGAGTTTCTCGAACTTTATTACAATCGCAAACGCGTTTCCCTCGAAGAACTGTACGAAAAAGCAATGTCCAAATTTCGTGGAAAGCGTTCTTCCGCATGATTTCCTTGTTATATGATCTGTGATATAATCCTCTAAAAGGAGGAACTGATACCCATGAAACCTGATATCGAGGAATTACGCAAAAAATACATGGATAATCCACCGGAAGGCATGACATCTGAGGACATTCGCCACATGAGCGAAGATGACCTTCTTGATATGGATTATTTCTTAAATGAAGATGACTTATTTGATGACGAGGCTGGTGTGGAAGGTTTTTATATCTTCTAACTGTGTCGTCCTGTTCTTATGCCCGCCCGAGTGCGGGCTATTTTCATTCAATGGTTCGACGAAAGTCGAACTTTCCTATAAAGCTAAAAAGTGCCAGACCTATGGCAATCGCCATAAGCTGACACTTTACGATAATTTTAGAGGGCTTCCCCGCCCTTAGCCTTTGCTGCCTTCTCTGCTGCATCCTTTACGGGAGGCTTTGCTGCAACTTCCTTCTGCTTATCCTTCAGATCCTTTAACACAGAACCATGCTCCTCCGATTTCTCATCAATCTGGGGCTCGGCTTTTTCCTGCTGTCTTGCTTCAAATTTCTCTGCAAGTTCAAAGATATGCTCCCTGGAATCATAATGGTACACGTTGTCAGTAAGCTTTTCCTCAGGACTTACCTGGGTAGCATTGACTTCCCTTACCATTACTCTCAGATCATCTGCAGCCTTGTCTCCGTTATCAGGTACTAACAGAATTTCATGAATCGATGAGGGGAGAATATAGAAGTCTCCACCAAGCTTCTCAGCTGCCTGGTCCATAAAATCCTGATAAGCAAGCACCCCCGCCCCGGAGTTCTTATCCGGAACCGTTGCAACATACATCATTTCCTCCTGCTCCTCAGGAAGACCAAACATCTCAAATGCTTCCGGCCCCATCATCTCTCTCATGACCTCGCTCATACCCTGGATAACCGCCGGTCTGATTTCCGGTGCGTTCTCCAGAGCATCTGCTTTCAGCTGCTCATGAGTCACTCCCATGTGATCAATCATGTCATTGGTTACCAGAATGGATGCTCTGCCGGCATCATTGCTCTCAAGCACAAAACGATATACAACCGCCATGTCCTCCATGCTTTCATGAGGAATCTTTGTAAGCAGCTCTGCATTTGTTTCAGCAGAAATCACTTCAATGGAGAGCTTTTCCTTCATCGCTTCATAATTGGTAAGCTCGGATGCATCAACAGAAGGGACATTCTCAAGTCCCTGCATGATAGCATGTGTTGATTCCGCAAGAACACCAGCATAATCTCCGGTGTGCTCATATTCAGCAAAGGCATTCTCAATATTGAAGTTAACTCCAACATTGCTTCCTTCCTGACGCACGGTCAAGGATTCGTAGTGCTGATTTGCTTTTTCAACATTGTGAAAGCTCATCTCAACATCCTCAATGCCTCTCTCGTAAAGCCTCTGCTTCAGATCCTCTGTCATTTCCTGTTTGAATGTTTCGTAATCCATTTTTTCCTCTCTTTCCTATTCCAGTATTGTTCTTTCAGATCGTCATCTGATTTTCGGACATGAAAAAAGCGCCATACCCACCACCTTTCAATGATGAGCTGACGCTTCATTTTTAGTCCGTATTCTTTTGCAAAAGAGAAACAAATGAGCTGCCGCATCTGCGTTTCATGTCTCATTTGTCTATGATAATATTATCACAGGCCAAAATAGAAAAAAAGATACGCACCGTTAGTCTCTCGTTAGTTGTTCGTTAGTTCTTCGTTAGTCTGCCGTTAGCATTCTGTCCTTTTCCCCATTATTTTTCAGACCAGCATAGAAACTTTCAATTTCATCAATGCCCTCATACAGCATCTTGGCTATGAAATACAATGCCAGATCATTATATCTTACTTCTTCCTCTGTGCTGACCATATTCTGCAACAAGGCGGCTGCCGCTTTTATCTTGAAAATTGATTCTTCCATTCCAGAACTCTCCCTCATTCAAACTCGCAAAGTTTGGTTTGATTCTGGTTGTTTTAATATGGTTATCTATACTGTTTTGTATTGATAATATGTGTCTTTTCCACACATTATTTTTCGTTTCACATATTTTTAGTACCATTCCAGTACCATTGCATTTTTTCATTATTGTGTGCAGTTCTGGTGGTTTGCAGGTTGGTTTGCTATTCACAGAATAATATTCTGTCGGTTTGCTTGTCCACCTATGGAAATTATAATCTGCAACCGCTAATTCTGCAATAAGAAATTTTGTGGTACTAATGGATAGCATCATCCTTTTTCATATCATTCATCAATTTATCAAAATCACTTTCATATTATAGTTGGCAAAATAAACAGGATATTTTTGTTATGTAAACTAAAAAGGAAGTAGAGATTAAATCCCTACTTCCCAATCATACAGTTTTTCTTTATGATATTTCTGGATTTCTGTAACCATCTGATGTGATCACGCAGTTCTTCCCAGGAAACATCTTCCGGTGATTTGTGAAGAATATTTGTCAGATAATCCAGATAGGCACGAATGTAGGTACAATAGTTTCTTATTTTTTCTGAGAGAAAAAGTATCAAAAAGGTATCAAGACATAAAAAGACCTGAAATCATGTCTTTTTAACATGATTCCAAGCCTTGTAAAATATTTAGCATACTGTATTTTTCTATTCAGATACCATCTTAATTTGCACTATCTATGCTAACCGAAACAACAAAGTGCTTGACATTCACAAGTGTTTGCTGTTTACATGTCATTTTTTTGTTTTTTAAATTCTATACCCACCAGTACAACAGATAGCACAAACGCTGAAAAATCAGCAACAGGCCCCGCTAGCAATACTCCCATAATTCCGAAACGAAGCGGGAGCAGCAGGGTAAGCGGAATCAAGAAAAAGGTCTGCCTTGTTAATGCCAACAGAGCACCTTTTAACGCTTTTCCTATTGCGGTAAAAAAGTCGGAAGAAAGCAACTGCACACCATTTACCAACACCATGAAAATATAGGTACGCATGAACAAAACAGCAAATTCAAAATACAGCTCGTCCCCGTCTCCGAATAGTGAAATGATAGATCGCGGGAAAAATTGAAATGCGATAAAAGCAATAGTGGAAACAACAAGATTCCACTTTATTGCAAGCATGTAAGCCTCCCGTACCCGATGATATTGCCTTGCTCCATAGTTGAAACCGATAATCGGCTGCATCCCTTGCGAGATTCCTGTAACAATCGCAAGGATTATGGCATTTGTTTTCATAACAATTCCGCAAGCTGCCAAGGGAATATCCGTTCCATATTTTGTTAATGCGCCGTAATAAGTCAACGAATTGTACTGAATGATTTGAATCACGGTAATTGCAATCTGATTTGAGCAGCTGCTTATCCCCATGCTGCAAATTTTCAGGCTTTCTTTAATGTCAAATAAAAACGACTTTTTTTCAAAATGGATTGTTTGGAAACGCCATAGATAACGGAGTGCGAGTGTGAAAGAAAAAATTTGCCCAATAACCGTTGCCCAAGCTCCGCCGGCAATTCCCCAATCGCAAACAAAAATAAAAATGGGGTCAAGAATGGTATTGATAATAGCTCCCACAACCATGCAGGCCATTGAATACTTTGGTTTTCCATCTGCTCGAATCAAATTGCTCATACCATTCGTTACAATGAGAAACGGCATTCCAATCAATGTTATGCTGGCATACTGCTTTGCATATGGAAATACAGCTGTCGTTGCCCCAAATGCCTTTAGGAGCAAAGGCAGAAAAGTTTCTCCAACCAGCAAATAAATAATTCCGAAAATTCCCATCAGAACAATACCATTTCCCGCTGCTTTGGCGGCAGCTTTCGGCTCTTTGCATCCAAGACAGAGGGAAACACGGGAAGAACTGCCAATTCCGACCAGTAGTGCAATGGCAAGGCAGATGGTAGAAAACGGGTAGGCAACATTGGTTGCTGCATTTCCCAAATAACCGACCCCTTGACCAATAAAAATCTGATCCACAATATTGTAGATTGAGCCGACAAGAGACGCCACAATACTGGGAACAGCAAAATTTTTCAACAGCTTTGAAATTTTTTCATAGCCCAGAGGATTTTCAGTCATTGAACTCCTCCCCCTTTCTCTCTATATGGAGTTCCGATGTGATATTTCTGCCCGCCTGTATTAAGAAATCCATAAAAAGGTTCTGCTCGGATTCGCTCATACCCTGCAATAAAAGAGCTTCTGTCTTTTCGCATACCGTCTGTACCTCATCAATTACAGACAGCGCACGTTCCGTAGGATACAGCTTACACGTCCGCTTATCCTTATCATTTGGGGAACGCATAATCATTCCCTGCTTTTCTAATGCCGCAACTGTCCGTACAATATTGCTCGGATGAACATAAAACATATCCATTAAAGAATCCTGTAAAATGCCGGGCGAACGACAGATTTTGATTAAGAACATATATTGACTGTTGTTGATTCCATAGGGGGCAAGTTGCTTGTCCAAATAGATTTTGTAAAATCGGTCTGTTACGGAAAGCCATTTTAATAGTTGCATAGATATATACCTCCAATCAGAACGTATTATACATCAATATGCGTGCGCACGCAACTACTTTTAACATTATATCTGCCGCTTTGTCCTCCTAAACACAAATCAATTCAATATCTATATTTAATAAACCTATTTCTTTATGATGCAACGCCAGGAAATAATTCCCCATAATGCCGTCACTCCAAAGCACACAGCCATAGTCAGATACATCTTCACATTAGAATCATATCCAATAAAGGCCGGACCCAGAAGTGAAGTAACCACGCATGCAAAGATGCCATATATAATCCGGAATCCTTTCAAAAAGTGTTGTAACAACATTGATACTGCAAAAATCACAATGGCACCGATAATGTATATCGGTGTATTCCACTCATACTTATATGTAAGTAAGTAAATCAGTAATGCCAATAAAGATGAACACAAAATATCAAATCTTGCAATCAGAAACAACAGCCCTGATAAAATAGTTGCTACCAGTCCGGCACCTAGACCTAATCCCAGACCTACCGCTTCTCCTGAAACATCGGAACCGGCTGAACTTGGTTTATCATAATAGAAGGATTCTTCGTAATCATCATACATAGTTTAATTCCTCAACTTTCTTATATTTCACACCTTCATAAAGTATGACATATTTTCTCTCTGTTATCTACTGTAAACCATCCTAAATCTATTTCACAGCAAACTGCGGCATATCATGGTTAACCTCTGCCTGATAATATCCGCTCATTGTAGTCGGAGCATTGAATAACGCTGCAAGCAGATACTTTTTGATATTATGTACCTTGGTTGTATTCGTCTTGAAGCAATCAATCACATATTCGATATGCGAGCTGCTCAGCTTCAAAAACTTACTCCTTACAATAGCCGCGGGATATTCGTTTGATGCAATAATAATACTTTCACTCTTGCAGAGTACTGTTTCAAGGATTAAATCAAAAATACCATCAAGCAGCTCCTGATCATACGGATAACGCTCTCTCAAAATATCTAAATCCAGATTGTCCCTGATTAACTCTGTGTAAGCTTCCACATCGGATCCCATCCCATCATTTCCCGATAAGATAAGATTAGATTCAGTATTATTCAAATCAGTATTATTTATATTATTCTTATTAGTGTGAATTTTTTTCACTTCTAGACATGTAATTTCTTCACTTCTAGAAGTGTCCTTTTTACACTTCAAGACATGTAATTTTTTCACTTCTGGAACTGCCATATTTTCCTCAGAAGTGTAATTTTTACATTTCTGAACATCCTGAACCACGAACTGCTTCACATAAATCATGGTTGGCTTTCCCTGTCCCTGCCGCCTCTTTTCAATCAATCCAATCCCGGCTTCTGTATCCAGTTCCTTCATTATGGTAATTGCTTTCTTGTTACTACAACCCAAAGCATCCATGATATCTTCTAATGAATAATAGATATATGCCCGGCCTTCCGTATCAAGCCACTGATTTTTTACGGATAACGACATTCTATCCAGCATCAGCCCATACAAGACCTTTGCCTCTACAGATACATTCCTGAAATGTTCATCCGTGAATAGCAGCTTCGGTATTTTATAAAATGAATACTGGTCCGCTTCCTTTCCATAGAAATAGGAAAGCGTAAGTCTGTCTTCCATTCGATACTCCTTCCTTAATCCAGAAGTGCAATTTTCACACTTCTGGATTACCCTTTCCTATTTATTCTGCCTGCTCCTTACTCCACTGTTCCAAAAGCTGAATGATAACCTCTTCCCTCTGCTTCGCGGAATAATGCGGTGGAAAATACTTATCCAGTTTCTTCTCTGACAATGATACCTTTGCCGATGATGATTTCTGCGGCAGTGCTCCATTTAATATAGAGATAACATTATACTGAGACGCATTTGACAGATTTGCTTGCTCCTTCAAAGCTGCTATCTGCACCGGTTTTAGGAACCCGTTGTCTTTTATATATTCATAAATCCACTTTTGCACCTGTTCATCAAAATATGAAATATCGACTGCCAATGTAAACTGTACTTTCTTCTGATCAACCAAATCCAATATTTCCGGTATCAATTCTGTAAGTCGGATATATCTTTTTACCTGTGTAGATGAAATGCCTGCTGATTCACCAACTTCTACAGCAGATAACTTTGGACCATTTTGGCCCGAAGTTAAATCAGACCTTTTCCCTTGTCTTTTTATTGCATCCATCTTCATTTTCAAAGACCATGCTCTTTCACTTGGAAGTATCTCTTCTCGCTGAATGTTAGCATCCACCATTTTTATAATGGCTTCATCATCCGACATTTCTTTTACAATCGCCGATATCTTCTTTAATCCCACAATGCCTGCCGCATGTAATCTTCTATGACCGGATATCATTTCATAATTTCCGGTCTGGTCAGGTCTGACAATTACCGGATTCAATATACCGTTTTCCCTGATGCTGTCTACCAGCGTTTCCATCTTATCATCATCCAATACCTTGAACGGATGGTTCGGAAAAGCATGAATCCTTCCAAGTTCTATTTCCTGTGTCCCTGCAATCTCCGGTACCCCCAATAATTCATCCACTGACTGCAATTTGATTTTACCTGCTACTCTTCCTGCCATGTCTTATGCCTCCTTCAATACTTCCTTTGTTAATGCCATATATGCAAATGCCGCTTTTCCTTTCGGATCATAGGAATAAATACTGCTTCCTTCCACACTTACCTCTGATGCCCTGACTGACATTGGTATCTCTGTTGCAAATACTTTTATATTTGCAGAATAGGTATCATAAACCATCAATGAAATGTCTCTGGCATAATTGGTACGGTTATCAACCATAGTCAGAAGAATTCCTTCTATCTTAAGCTTCGGATTCAGCTGCTTCTTTACCCTACTGATTGTCTTGATCAGCTGTTGTAAACCCTTGACCGGAAGATATGCAGCCTGTACTGGAATCAAAACAGAGTCTGCACATGCCAGCGCATTTATTGTCATCATTCCCAGAGATGGCATGCAGTCTATAATGATGAAATCATAGAACTGTCTCAGCTGGTCTACCATTGTTCTAAGAATCAGTTCCCTGCTCATTACATTTACCAGAGAAACTTCTATTGCTGATAATTCAATATTTGCCGGAATAAGATCCACACCTTCCTTATGATGAAGAATCGTTTTATCCATATTAAGCGGTTCATCATTTACAATATTCATCATCATGCTAGCCAGGGAATACTCCATTTCATCCGGCTCCGCATATCCAAGGCTGATTGTCATGCTTCCCTGCGGATCTGCATCAATCAGTAACACTTTTTTTCCTGCCTGTGCCAGCCCGATTCCTAAGTTCACACAGGATACTGTCTTACCTACTCCGCCTTTTTGATTTGAAACTGCTATCATTCTACACATTTTATTCACCTTTGTCCTTTCTATTTGTCCCAATAACTGTTCATCCATACTTTCAATATTTCCAGAATCTCCCGACGCATCTGCTCTGATGTGTAACTCGATGGGAAAAATCTGTGTAACTGCTCATTCTTAAAAACAACCCTGTCGATTTCCTTCTGTTTGACTTCACTCAGGATATCTTCCATTGCTTCTACCGTAAGGTTTCCTTCTGCACTAAGCTTCTTTAATCTAAGAGCCTGTGATAAAGATGGGGTGCACTGGGCAAAATCCATGGCTTCCAGCATTTCCTCCTGCTCCTTCTTTTTCAAATAGGAAAGCTGTACTGCCGGAGTGAATCCCATGCTGCCATCATCCACCTTTTCCAACAGTTCAGGTATCAGCTCCGTAATCTTTATATACCTCTGTACCTGTTTGGGACTGTCTCCGCATTCCTCTCCAATAATCTCAATACTCTTTTTCCCGGAATGGTGGTCAACCTGACCACATTTTCTTCTGCCTGTCTTTCGCTTGATGACATCGTATTTCATCTTATAAGCAAAAGCTTTTTCACTTGGGCTGATCCGTTCTCTTTGCAAATTGGAATCAACCATTGAAATTACTGCCTCATCATCTTTCATTACCCGGATGATGACTGGAACTTTCTGGTATCCCAGCTGTTCTGCAGCAAACTTTCTTCTGTGTCCGGATATAATCTCATATACCCCTTCCGGTCTTGGACGCACAATCAACGGATTTAGAATCCCATACTTTTTGATGCTGTCCTGAAGCTCAATCATCTGGCTGTCTGCCTGCACCTTGAACGGATGATTGGTAAAGGATCTCAACCTCTCCAGTTCAATCTCAATAATCTTTTCATCCGGATCATGCTGTTCTGTTTTCTCTGCTACTGGCATTTTTCCTCCTTTTCCCTGAACGTAAAAAAGCCCGCCCAGATTAGATTTATTTTTCTCTAATCTGAACGGGTCTTACCGTCAGGCTTGAATACTTCCAAGCAAGAATATAATGTTATCACTGATTTACAACCCAAACCTCATCCTACACTGTAGTTGAACTCTCCGGGTGGCAATCCAAAAAATCATAATGGGTGGCAGTTTTTCATTTTCGGTGGCAGATTTTGTATCTAGCGGTAATCTTCGGTGGCAAGTTGCCACCCAAAATCGCTCCAAAAACAAAAATTGCAGTAATAATTGTGGTCAACTATTACTGCAAAAATGGCTGTTCCCAGCGGGAATCGAACCCACAACTAGCGCTTAGGAGGCGCTTGTTATATCCATTTAACTATGAGAACGAATGCCGTATTTTCGGGCTTTTCAGCCTCTTTGGTATCGGCAACCATATTTATGAATCCAATCACTCTCGTGATGAATTACCTCTATTTCTTATTCTGACATCACAGGCGCCATTGCTGGAATCGAACTCCAAGTTTATCCCTTTTTCTTTCCAACGGGTCCAACCATGGTTGAACCTTAGGAGGCGCTTGTTATATCCATTTAACTATGAGAACGAATATCGTTTTCCATGGTTGAATCTTAACATACAGATGTGCTAACACCAATCTATATAACCAAGATTCTTTTCCCTCAAGTATTATAACAATCCACTAAAGCAAAGTCAATTTTTCTTTTTCACTATTATTTTTTATTATGTAACAATTAAGACAAAGCGGACATTCACAATCCGCTTCGCTATTTGCCAGCCTCTGTTACTCTGTGGCCTATCCGCAAGAGCTTTTATACCCGGCAGATACAGGCAAGTCCCCCTTGCCCCCTGCGTTTTACAACCTAGAGATGGGAGACTGCTTGAACGATTCAAATAATAACAAGAACATATATTTGTTTTAAAAGTCGTTAAATTCAATTCGTCCCTGCATCCAGATATTTCCCTTAAATCTTCTTCCCGGTAATGGTTCCCCAAATAAATCCTTTTTGTTAATACACAAATCAAAAATCAAATCATTGCTGTTAATTGTCAAAATATAGATTTCTTCTTCGGTAATCTTATTTTTTATTAAACTGGAATTTAAAATTTCACCCAAAACAGAATACTGATCGCTTTCAATTCCATAAGGCATAAAATAAGTATCTACAATGCTTAAAACATCTTCATTGGCAATTCGTCTTGAAATCATGGAATACGTATCTATATCTTCCAATGTTAAATTTTCAATTGCATCTTCATCCCCTTCACGCGCTGCCGCAATTAAATAATTCCGATCCTGACTACTTTTCTTAATATCTTCGATTTGTTTCTTTGTTTTTTGAATTGGTAAAAGTATTTTTCCTTCCAAAGAAAGTGCTGATAATGTTGCATGCAATTGTTTCAAATTTTTTCTTCCGTGATTTATCTCATTTAAATATTCTGAGACATTTTGCAGATAAAAAATCAACGTCACTCCCAAACGCATTTCATCACAAATTCCCGCATAGGATTCTTTTTCTGCATGCTTTTCCACTTCCAACTCTGATGATGTAGTTTCATTTCTGGTTCCACAAAAATATGGATAATAATAAGCTAATTGAAATTCATCATCTTCTGTATATTCCCCACATGCCGTGATTCCAATGCAACCGCCAAATTCTTTTGAAAATTCTGTAAATTCATTTCCATTTGAATCCTTTGCCACCTCAAGGCGGGTTGGTTTTTCAATTACTTCATTCAATAATTTATCTATTTCTTTATTTTTCTTTATATTACTAAAACCAATTGCTCTTAAATAACTATGCATATTTATTCCTCATTATTTGATTTCATTGCCATATCCAGAGCTTCTTTTTCTTCTTCTGCTAACACGATAATAGAATTTCCATCCATGATTTCTTTGATGTAAGTATAACATCCTTCTCTGCTATGCATTGCATTGATAATGAATCCGTCATTTGTCTCATTTAACAATGCCAATGAAAAACTTAATTTTCCACCCATTTCATTAAATGCATCATATTTTACCAACCCAACTTTTTGGAATGTAAATTTCATATCATGAAAAATTTTATCAATATTATCCGCATTTTTTTCATTTGCTTCTATCAAAGTATCTACCTGATCCAACCTTTTTATTAAAGTATCTTCTAATGTTTTTGCATCTTTTCCTTCCATAAAGATACGATAATTTTTCTTTAATTTTTTCATCTGTACCGTATGTACAATCATAATAATAATTAAAATAAGAACTAATACCATAAGGGCTATAATTCCAATTACTGCATAATCTAAATTAATTCCTAAATATTCTGAAATACCCATTTTTCTCATCTTTCCGTTTTCTATTTACCTTTCTGCTTATTTATGAATTGTTTGAAACATTTCAAATATTCTATTAAATTCATCCATAGAATAATATTCTATTTCTATCTTTCCTTTTTTATTATCTTTTGCATTAATACTAACTTTTGTTCCGAAAATTGCTTTCATTTTTTCTTCCACATCATGATAAGCCACTAAAGTTTTTTCATCTAATTTTTCTTTCTCCGGAGCAATTTTTTCTTTCTGCATTTTTTTCACAAGCTTTTCTGTTTCTCGTACACTTAATTTTTTATCAAAAATTTCTTGTGCTATCTGGTATTGTTTTTCTTTATCTTCAATACCAAGTAATGCTCTGGCATGTCCCGTACTAATCATATCATCAATTACCATTTGCTGTACTTTTTCATCTAATTTCAACAAACGCATAGAATTTGTTACAGCCGTTCTGCTTTTTGAAACACGCTCCGCTACTTCATCCTGTTTTAAATTAAATTCTGTAAGTAAACGTTTATATGCAATTGCTTCTTCAATTGGGTTCAAATTTTCACGTTGAATATTTTCTATCAAAGATATCTCTACTACTTCTTGCTCTGTAAAATCTTTGATAATTACAGGGACTTCTTTTAATCCTGCCATTTTAGCAGCTCTCCATCTGCGTTCTCCTGCGATAATTTCATAGTAATCCTTCTTATCCTGTACAAGCAACGGCTGTAAAATTCCAAATTGCTTAATAGATTCTGAAAGTTCAATCAAAGCATCTTCATCAAAGCTTTTACGTGGCTGTTCCTTATTTGGTTCTACTTTTGTAATTTTCACTTTTATTTCTGATGTTTTTTCCTGTATACTCCCCTTCCCATTCATTGAAATATTTTTATCTGTAATAAGAGAGTCTAATCCTTTTCCTAAGCCACCTTTTTTTACTGCCATTTTATATATCCTTTCTATTCATAACTTCCTGTGCCAATAACCGATAACTTTCTGCACCTGCAGATTTACTATCATACAAATTAATTGGTAATCCATGACTTGGTGCTTCAGCTAGTCTGATATTTCTTGGAATAATTGTTTTATATATTGTGGTATTCAAATTATTTTTTACGTTTTCAACAACTTGCAAAGAAAGATTTGTTCTTGCATCGTACATGGTAAAAACAACTCCTTCTAATTGTAAATTAGGATTCAATCGCTGTTGTACTAAATCAATTGTATGTATTAATTGGCTTAAACCTTCCAAAGCATAATATTCACACTGAATTGGAACCAATACCGTATCTGCAGTAGTCATTGCATTTACAGTCAACATATTTAGTGATGGAGGGCAATCAATAATGATAAAATCATAGTCATCTTTAATATAATCCACTGCATTTTTTAATATATACTCTTTATCGTTAATTCCCAATAATTCT
Organism: Roseburia hominis; assembly: GCF_021531695.1. Classification (GTDB taxonomy): domain Bacteria; phylum Bacillota; class Clostridia; order Lachnospirales; family Lachnospiraceae; genus Roseburia_D. Next base: position 14,515 of record NZ_JADYUI010000041.1, read on the forward strand.
ATTTCGGCTCCTGCCAGATTAACATCTGAAGCAATTAAATATAGTTCTTCAATCTGTGTTTTTTGGATACATTCTTTAACAGTACATTCTCCTAACATTAATTCATATACTGTATTATCCGTTTCGTTTTTATCAACTCCCAAACCACTTGTTGTATTTCCCTGTGGATCTAAATCAATTGTCAAGACTTTCTTTTTTGCTTCAGCTAAACATGCAGATAAATTTATTGCTGTTGTTGTTTTTCCAACCCCACCCTTTTGGTTTGCAATTGCTATAATTCTACCCATCTTATTTTTCCTTTCTACACATGTACTTTTATAATTATATCACCATGTTATTGTTTTTTCTACTCAATTTTAGAATGTTTCACGTGAAACATTCTAAAATCATATTTTTATGAAATTCAAAATATTTTTTACTTAATATTGATATAAAGCGAGCACTTCTATTCACTTCACTCTATCATATTTCTATTTATAATTTTTAACTTTATATATATAACATACGTTGCCAAAAGATAATTAATTTTCAATATTTTCAAAAAATGAGTAAATGTTTCACGTGAAACATTTACTCATTTTTTTCTTGCATCATTGTTTTTAATTGTATTATAAGGCTGAAATACTTTTTGCAATTCATGCTGCATATCTAAAACAGACTTTTTCATATTATCTAATTCTATTTTGCAACGCATAGAATCTAAATTCAATAAATTAGAGCACAAATCTATTTTAGTAATGAACTGTTCTAAACGTTTATAAACAATTTCATCTAAACTATTTTGTAATGAACTTTTTTCTTGATGATTGGCATAATCCTGTTTTGCCTGTTTTATTACTACAGCTAACTCTTCATACTTTTCTTCTTGTTGTTCTATTTGCTCTAATATTTCTTGTAATTCAAGTTTTTTCTTTTCTTCTTGTTGTTCTAACTTTTTAATTTCTTCCTTATTTTTAGAATTTACAATATGTGGTGTAAATATTTCAAAACTAGAATCATTTTTTTCTTCTAATAATTTACGAAAAGCAACTGTTTCCTTTATCTCTTGTTCTATATTTTTTTGCTGAGCCTGTAAATTTATTTTTTCTTCTAATAATAAATCACTATATTTTTCCAAATAATTGATTACTATATTATTTTCAAACATATGTTCTTTTCCTATCATCTATCATGTTTCTTATTACATATAATAAGTGTATACCCTTTCT
>NZ_JADYUI010000042.1 GCF_021531695.1 Roseburia hominis
CAGCCACCGAAAGATGGCTTATTTGTGATACTCAAATTTATTCTTTATCCACTACCTCTTTGTTTCAAACTTTCCACCTGTCTTACACCAATCGGAAGTGCTGTATTGAGTGCTTCCCTCTGTTTCAGATAATGCACATCAATGGTACAGCTGTTTCTCTTTCCAATGGTTTCAACGGTTTCCGTGATACTCTCCAGCTCTTTCTTTGAATCTGCCATAAGAATGATAGTCACACCCACATAGAACAGGCACTGGTCATTCTCACGGACATCATCCATGATTGCCTCAATTTCCTTTTTCTCCGTTCTCTTTGCATAAGAGATTTCAGAAGAAAAGTCATTGTTCTTGTTACGGACTCTCTGCTGTTTGATAATGTCAGATTCAATACCGAGATATTTCTTCTGCAATGTCTTGGTTGTCAAATCCTTTGGCACAGGTACTACATCAATACTTGTAATGGAGTGAACAGGTAATGAAGTAATTTCATTCAAAAACCTGTCTGATAAGCTACTTGGATACTTCTTGATAAAAAGTGCCTTACAGAACTTGCTCTCATCCTCAAAGCTGTCCGGGAAGAACTTAATCATCCCATTGCAGAGATCATTCTTAAAGTCAGCTCCCACCTTCTTAGCCTTCTTAATATCGAAGTCAAATTCTTCCTCATTTCCAAGATGGTAAAAATCATGGAGAATCTTAAGTCTCTGATTACCGGTAAGGGGAACAATCTCTGTTCCAAGCTCATTAAATGCCTTGTGAATGGTGGCTTCCAAAGTGGCAAACTGTGCCTTTGCCTCTTCAAAGTTCTTACGCTCAATGGTAAGGGTAAGATATCTTTCCTGTTCGATTCCCTGTCTTCCATCCAGAATCTTTTCCTCAATGATGTCGTTGTATGCCTGACGGTACTCATCAAAGCCGTCACCCTTCTTGGGGAACATGACCTTTTCCCGAAGCTCTGTCATATTTTTATTCTTGTTATTGACCGTAATCTTGTAATTACAGTCAAGTGAATTGAGGAACTTGCAGTATCTCTCAAAGATATCTATCTGCTCATCCTCATTGGTAGTAGTGTAATTAATATCCTGAAACAGATAACATTTACTGTAACGGTTCCTTGCCACTTCGAAGATACCATTTTCTGCTACTGCCATAATCTCAATTGTTTCCTGTATGGATTTAGGGGATTTGTAAAGTGGTTCACTTGCTTTTTTCAGTTCCTTAAATCCATCTGTAAATAAACCCATTTGTTTGTCCTCCTTATTTCTGAGGCACCGCCGGAGCAATCCGGCTGATGCCAAAATCACTCCGACCAAACAGGTCAGAAATTATTTCTTAGTTACATAACTGATGAGTGGTGCAAGATAACCAAGCTTATATGCAACCGCAACACCAACCAGCAGCACGATAAATATCATGCATATGATAAGCATTCTCATCATTTTCTTCTTACTTGCTTCAAACTCTGCCTGACTGTTCTTCTTTTTATCCGTATCAATTTCATCTGAAACTGATACATCTGCTTTGCCTGAAGCACCAAACATTTTACCCTTTCCCTTTGCTTTCAAAGCGTTTGCCTGTTCCAGCTCATATGCCTTAATTGCAGGCTCGCCCTCCGTTGAGACATAGGTTAATGCCCTGTTTCCAAACATATAGTGGAATTTCTTTCCCATTACCTCATAAAAACTCATCCCGTTATAGGAATAGAATCCACCGAGTGCAATCGGTGCTACAACCGGGATAGCTACATATGCAGCTCCCGTAAGTCCGATAAACGGATAAAGAAGATATACAAGACCTCCACCTATCACAACACTTGCAATCGAAAAAATCAGCTGCTTGGCTGTAAGCCCCATAGCAACTGATTCCTGATAACGGTCAATATCCTTGTTGATTTCAATTACCAATTTTCTCACCTCGTTTCATTTTTTTGCTTATTCTCTGATATGATTCCTTTGTTCTTCTCATACATTGCAAGTCCATCCGGACAAAGCTCTCTAAGTTTATCCGGATTAAACATATACAACGGATATTCACAGTAACCGCTTCTCTTAACAAAACCTGTAAATGTTCCAAGTTCGTTGTCTGCAATAAAGTTTTCTGCATCCGGCAGATTATTAGTGTCTACATATGCACAGTAATTTGGTGTTGTATCCCCAAGGTTTACTGTCAAATCTGCAAATGGTTCCAGATATCCTTCTTCATTACACCCAAGACCGATATACATATTTCCGTTATTCATATACTGCTGAATGTCAAATGCCACATCTGTTTCTCCGGTAAAGCGTGAAGTATAAGTCAGACACCTATACTCCACTCCCCGGTCATCCTTTATCACTTTTATTTCTTCGTTCATGCCATAACCTCCTACAGTCCAAATGCCCTGCTTGTCAGACTCTGTGCCCCCTTTACACTTCCTACCGTAAGTGCAATGGTAAATGTCATTTCACAAAGATAAATAAGCGTTTTTGCCCAGTCTGCATAACTTGAAGTAAATGTCGGAAGACCCGCATTGATAAAGGCATTGCAGACAATTATAGCAAGTGCCATTGTTACAGCCTCAAATGTCACAGACAGGAAGTATTTGCAGTATGCAGCTACTGTGTGGTTCACCGTTCTGTTACCACCCATTGTCGAAAATGCAATGGAACCCATAGGAACAATAATCAGTAATCTTAGGAATCTGAAATATACCGTGTATATCATAAAGAAACCACAGATAATAATGATGATGGAAAGAAGTGCTGCCAGTATCAGCATGATAAGACTCTCTCCAAAACCAAGATTTTTGATGATATCAGCCTGTGTACTGTCAATCGTAAGTGTTGTATAGCTTCCTGCCGATAGCAGATTAACCAGATTTCCTATGGATGTGAAAAATGCCTTCATAATCGTGACATTGTTTGCGACAAACCATTCCGCAAGTCCCAGTCGAATCAGCATACGAAGGATTACTTCAAACCTCATCTCTTCCCTGATATCAATACTTTCACTACAAAAGCCTATGACAAAGAACAGTACTACAAGCGAAGAGCCAACAGCAACAAATATCGGTTCAATGCCGGCGATAACCGCCCATGGACCTCCACCTTTGAAGTTCACGGGCGATTGACCTAACATTGAAAATACAAGCGATATCTGATTGTTCCAAAATCCAAATACCATTTCGAGAAGAGCAAGGATCTGATCTCCAAGATTAAAAATATCCATTCTTTCTCACCTCGCTTCTTTGCTTTTCCTAGAAACCTAAGAATGTTAATACTGTTGAAATACCTGCCATCATAACTCCGGCTACAATACCCTTAAGAGCAGAGTTCATTGTTGAGGAATCCTGCTGCTGATATGCCTGTGCAAACTCCATGACATTCTTTGCGAGAATAATTACACCGACTGCACCGATTACTGCAATTACAAGTGTCTTTAAGTTCTCAAGTGGCTGTGTTACCGCTGTTGTACCTGTACCGGCGGCAAAACATGTGCTTGTCATAAGCATTGCTCCTGTTACCGAACCTGCCACTGCAGGCAATACCTTTTTCTTCATGTTCTTAAAAAATCCCTTCATTCCTTTTTCCTCCATATTTGTTGTATTTGTGGTTACTGCCACATCAGTTGTCATTGTTAAATTGCTTTCATTCTGTCTCATGCTTTCAATCTCCTTTTTTTGATTTACCCGACCGGGATATCCGGTCAGGCACTTAGTTTGTATCTGAACGGGATATCCCCGGTTGTGAAATTCAGTCAGGCTTTCCCTGACACGGTATTGCGACAACCACCTCCTTAAAAAAAGCACCAACCTGTTTAGGCTGATGCTTTCTCAAAATTTTCCCTAACCTGTCTCATCTCTTCGACTTCGACATCCGGATAGAAGTATTCCAATATTTTATTTTCAGGCACTCCGACAATCATTGCCTTCTGTGCCTCCTCCTGCTGTTCCTTTGTAAACTCCCACTGAGCCATTCTTCTAAGAATCGTGTCTTTACCATCAATCTTAGGAAGTTCCTTTCTTTTATCCGTTATCTCTGATTCTTCGGAATACTCAAGCTCCTGTCCCTGCTCTGCATTGAAACGGTCTTTTTGCTCCTGTTCATCAAGCATCTGGAATCTCCACCCAAGCTCCTTATCTCCAATCATCATAAATTCCTCATAAGTCAGCTTATCAATATAGACATTCTCACCTTTTTCTTTCAGCTGTTTATAGTGCTCCAAAGCTTTCTGGGATAAAATCTCGTAAGGCGGACCAACGACCTCATTATTACTGCTCATATGGTGTACATAAGGCTTTCCACCTCCATCTGCTGTCTGTTTGAACATCGGATGGGCGAATGGAATATACTTGTTATCCATAATCGGGTCAAACCCACGAATAAAGATAATGCATTTTTTGTTATCCAGCTTTCTCACTTCATCCGGTGTAAACAGTTCCCTGCCAAGTACATCATAATTTCTTGAAGAGCTTCCCTGTCTTCCTTTCGTTTCTCCGCTTGATTTCTTGTCAATCGTTCCTTTTCCAAGCAGCTCAGAAACATACTTATGCGTTGACTGCTCATTGCCGCCAAGATAGATGAAAGTGTCGCAATTCCCCGGAACAGTTTCCCAGGTATCCTTAAACAATGCCTTTAACTGTGCGAAGTTCTGGATAATGATAATGCTTGATATTTCACGGCTTCGCATTGTCGATAACAACGAACAATAGTCATCGGGCAATGCGACATTGGCGAACTCGTCCAGCATAAAAGTCACATGAATCGGTAGTCTGCCACCACAGTTAAAGTCTGCCTGATAATAAAGCTCCTGAAAAATCTGTGTGTATAACATACCGATAATGAAGTTATAAGATTTATCACTATCCGGTATAACACAGAACAATGCTGTCTTTGTTTCTCCGTCTCCGTTTACACCTATTCCAATATCTGCAAGGTTCAGCTCATCCTTTGACAACAGGCGAAGCACCTGCTTATTTTCCAAGAATGCAAGTCTTGAGTTGGCACTGATAATAATGGAACGGACAGTATCTCCCGCACCACGCATACATTTGTTGTACTGCTTGACTGCCAGATGGTTTGGTCCGAGAGGATTATTTTCCTCAAGGAATTTCATTCTGACATCAAGATGTGATGGTTTGCCCTGCTGTGTTACCTCGGCTTCGCCCAAAAGCTGTAGAACCGTCTCAAAGTTTCTGCGGCTTGGCTTCTCCTCTAACCACACATAATAGAAAATTGCCTGTAAAAACAGTCCTTCCGCTTTCTCCCAGAATGGGTCTGAAGGAGTACTTCCCTTTGGTGTGGTATTGGCAATCAGGTTCGTGATAAGCTTCACAATATCCGTTTCCTCACGAATATAGGAAAACGGATTGTAACAGTCCGACTTGTCCATTTCCAGCAGATTGATAACCTTCACATTGTAGCCATTGTCTTTTAGCATCTGCCCGCAGCTTCTTAAGATTTCTCCCTTGGGGTCGGTACAGATAAAAGAGCAGTTGTGGGGCATCTGCATCAGATTCGGCTTTACCTCATAGAACGTCTTACCTGCACCGGAACCTCCGCATATCAGGATATTTCCATTGAGCTTAAGCCTTCTGAAATCAAGAGACATCTTCACATTCTGGCTTAGGATTCTATTGAAGTTCTCATCCTTATCCATCAGAATACTGTTTACCCTCTGCGGATTCTCAAACCTTGCAGTACCATACTCCTTGCCGGGCATATAATTTCTCTGACTGGTGTAATACATTAAAACAGCCATCGCATAGATTCCTACTACGATGGCTACTGTCTTCACTGTATTCTCATTAAAATAATTTGCAAAGGGAGCTGCACAGACTGAATTGAATCGTTCCATAAAACTCATCAGGTCAATGCCCTGCTCCCATGCTCCACCAACCAGATACCCAAGATATGCCGCAAGAATTGCACCAAATGCTAGAAATATCACAGAAGGTTTTTTCTTACTTGTCTGCATAAGCACTTACCTCTTTCTCTGTGTGGTTGCTTTTGTTGCTGTCTTAACTTTGGTTTCTGTTTCAACCTGAGATTTCTCATATCTCTTACGGACTGAAGACTCAACCTTGTCATAATGATTGCTGTAAAGAGCTTCTCCCTTTATCGTCTCAACTACCCGGTTGTCCTTATCATAAATCTTGTAGTCCTTTTCCTTGTCAATAAAGGTAAGCATTGTCTTTCCGCTGTGGATTTCCATGATGTTTTCTTTCTTAATCCAGACATACCTTGCTTTCTCTCCCCATGTTCCGGGAATTCTTGTTTTCACGGCTCTCTCATTCTCCGTCTGGATAAGTGTCTTTGAAATTGTCACATCGGAAAGGTTCATATGCTTCGACTCAGCAACAGCCCTCATTCGGTCAGCCAGATCCTGATAGCCTCTGATACGGTTCTGAAAAGCTTCTTTGTCCATCATAACCTTATGGTTTCCACTCTCATCTCCCTTATCAAGAAAACCTATGGTTTCAAGCTGTTTTATTACATTTTCTGCCTGCTCATGGTTAATGCTGAAATTCTCTTTTACCGCATCCACATTGATTGTTTTCTTCTCCATTGCGTACATGCCGACTTTCTCAATCAGCCCGTCCATCAGCATATTTGCTCTTGCACTCTCCGGTGACGGGCTCATCTCGTTTCCCTTTTTCTGATTTTTCAGGAACTCCATCAGTTTGTTAAGCTGCTTTTCATCCCCATTTTTCAGATAATCGTCAAAGGTGGCAATTCTTCCGCCGCTAAGCTTCTGCAAAAGCATATTTGCTCTTGGCACTGCCTCTGTGTGAAAGATAATCTCTGTCTTTCCATTCTTTCGGTCTGCATCCGGAAGTACCGAATAAAGAATGCCGTATTTCTTGGCATATTTTTCAACCTTCTTCATATCAGCTGTTGCAAACTCTAATACCTGAAGGTCTCCTCCTTTCATAAGCAGCTTTCTCATGGAAGTCCTGCCAAGGGACTTCTCATAATCAAGCATTCCCTTAAGAAAGTCGATTGCTTTTTGCATGGCAGCAATACCGCCACTTCCCACCTTCATTGCAATCTCAATTCCATCGTATGCGACCTCAATAATCTGGACCGCTTCTCTGATTTCTTCTGACATTTGCTTTCCTCCTCTCTTATAATGCCGGTGCTTTCTCCGTAGGAATTACTTCCTGCTCCTTCAATGGTTCTTCTTTTGCTTCCGATATCATATTCTTGATATCACTTACATCTGAATCCTTAACAACTGATTCGGAAATATCTATTCCGTGCGCAGTAAGAAAATCAGTGATTCTCTTAACCGCTTTATCTTCCTCGATACGGTACATCTCAAGAGCAATCAGAAGATTTTCTATCTGCTCTGCCCATTCCGGTTTTTTGTCTGCAAGCTGCATATACTTTGTCTTTACCTTCTCCCTGTCTGCATCTTTTTCCTGCAACTCTTCGATCAGCTTTTTCACAAGGTCCGTATCCCCAGTACGAAATGCATACTGGGCAATAAACTCTTTATCTTCCATTCCGAAATCTGCATCTGTCTCTTCCATAAGCTTCATCGCTTCTGTAATCATAATAAGACTCATTAAACTCCACCCCTTTCTGCCTTAAGGCTGTTCTGTAAAGCTGCAAAACGGATAATACTCTGCATCTTTTCCGGTGTCAGATTCTTATTGATGATAAGCTCTAACTGTTCCTCGTCAAGACCGCTTTCCAGTCCTCCACGGATGGCATTCACCTGTTCCGGTGAAAGTTCCTTGTTAATGACCAGCTGTACCAGATCCTTATGAGACTTTTTCTTGAATGCGAACTTACTCATAATTCCCTCAAACACGGATGGTTTGCGGTGCATATAATCAATGTCTGTTCTCTGCAAGACCTGTTTATCCTGCACCAGCGTCATAGTGTAATAAACGGGGATTCCGCCAGCATTTGCATATACCGGAATTGCACCCGCCGGAATGGTTGCAGCCTGTTTTGGTATTGCTCCCTGCGTCTGCCCTACTGCCTGTGAATCATAATTCTCTTTCATCTCAATCTCTGACTGTTTTTCCACAGTCTCTTCCTGCAAATCGGTTCTCCCATGATGCTGCTCATCAGCTGCTTTTTCTTCTGCTGATTTGTACCTTTCAATGGTTGAGTTCTTTGCAATTATCGCCTGTCCCTGCTCCCTGATTGTCTCATCCCTCTGGGAAATCTGCTGTTCAAGGTCAGTATTTCTATCCTGCATGATTTTCATCTCCTTCTTTAAGTTTTCTAGCTCTGTACGAAGCTGTGCTATGGTCTGCAATCCCTTATTGACTTCGTTCTGCTTACTTTCAAGCTGTTCTGTGAATTCTCTGTTCTCCTTCTCAAGCTTTTCATTAAGAGAAGTAAGATTTTTTGCTACAGCTTCATCAAGACGGATTGTTTCCATCTGCTTAAGCATTTTCTCTATAGCTTCATAATTCCCCGTATGGGACTGGACAGCCTCCGTAAGAGAACGGATCATTTCGGTAAGTTCCTTTGCCTGTTCATTCTCAAGAGGTTCCTTTGTTATCGTATCCTCAGAAACCGCTATTGCAGTCTGTGCCTTACCTAATGCAACTCCAAATGCCTTTCTCATATCAAGTGCAGTATTTGTATCTGCCAATGCCTTCTCAATATCTTCAACCGGTATCTGCTTCAGATAAAGCTCTGTTGCCACCTTCATTTTCTCTGCATCATATTTTTTTGCACCAATGGATGCAACTACTGCCATGGGAATTTTGTTTCGATACATATCAGAAACAGCCTTCATTTGTTCAAAACTAAGTCCCCTGTCTGTATAATCATTAATCTCGCCCGGCATCAGCCCGTGTTCCAAATCTTCTTCGACTAGAGCTATGACCCTGGCATCCATGATTCTGTCCTTTACATCTCTAAGGTATGCCTGGACATCAACTGCCGTCATCTGTCTTTCCATCTGCATTTCCTCCTTCTTTCAAAAAAATAACAGCCTATCGTCTTGGCTGCTTCTCGTGTTCCATATTCTGTTCTTTTACTTCTTCCTGCTGTCTTTCAACTTCCTGTCCGTCTGCACCAACAAAATCTTTTCTGATAGATTCTGCAAGTTTCAACTCTTTCGATGCTTCCTGTTCCAGACTTTTCAGTTTTGCTCCTTCACTACGGTAATGCTCTTTTAATGCCTTTACCTCATCATAGGAATAGCCAAACTCCTTTAATCTGCTCTCCAGCAAAAGCCATCTGTTATGCTCATCCTCGAAAAACACATCTCCGTTTCTAAAGGAATTTTCACACTCCAAAAGTTCATCCATCTCATTTGCAATATCATAAAGCTCCTTATTCTTGCTGTTTGCCCGGTAAATCCGGCTTTTCATGGCAGATGCCTCTTTTCTTTTATCCGTAAGATTATCTTCCACAAGTGCTAGATCAACTACGGAATGAATATCATGCCTTACAAGAAACTGATACTGTGCCTGCAATTTCTGCATCTTCTTAATCTCATCCCTGTACTTCCATGCCACAGAATAGGCTTTTTTCTTAAGCTTCCCAATCCGGTACAGCCTCGCATAATACTTTTTCTGTAACCCGGACATCTTTGCCCTTTTATACCGGCGCACCCTGCAATATACAATTCTTGGCTTGTTTTCTTTTATATATGAGGAAATATTCTCTTCATATATTCGCTGTCGGATGCGCTCTTCGGTATATTCCTCTCCCAGAGATTTTAGTCTTACAAAACGCTTCATTCCCTGTGGCTTGACTGCCAGATACTTTCCCTCGCCATTAGCATTTTTCACTTCATAGCCTTTGTTCTCAAGCATGGATACAAAACTTTCAAATGATGCTGCCTGAATGATACAGGCATCCACATCCCTTGCCACCATCCTGCTCCATACGAACTTTCCGTCACGGTAGGAATTCCATTCCTGATAGGAATCCCTTCCTCTTCTTTTTCCTGATTCTTCGTCAAGCTCAATCGTGGAAAGACCATACTCCTTACAGAGCCTGTTGGTAATTGGCTGGATATACTTCTCCCAATCCCCCTTCTGGTAATGATATTTCTTTCCATCCCTAAAGGATACACTGTTAAATACAATGTGACTGTGTGGATGCTCAGTATTGTCATGAACTGCAAATACTGCTTCATAATCATTTCCAAGATACTCTTTCACAAACCTCTCAGTCAGCTCAAATACAGTATCCGGACTAACTTCCCCTTCCTTAAAGGAAAGTATGATATGATACGCCTGCCGTTTATCTGTTTTGTTGAACTTTTTCTTTGTTTCCTTCATCTGCTCAAAGGCATTATCCACCTGGCAGTTTATGGCTGATACAAGCCTGCCATTCTGTGTCTTTTCCGGAACAGTAATATATTCAAGGGCAGACTTCAAATGCTTTCCATGAAAACTGCTTCCGCAATCCTTCATATGAAGAATCTTACTGATTGCCAAGCCGCACCACCACCTCTTTAACTGTATTGTTGAGTTTTTTCATATATGCGATAAGCTGCTGTCTGTCCTCTTTTGAATACAACTCATAATTGTGATGATGCACAATCTGGTTGATATTCACACCGATATGATTTATCTCATTTATCAGCTGTTTAAGCTCTTGTCTGATTTCCGGGTAATCGTTCGGCGTCTGGCTGATTAATAGTCTTAAATATTCTGCCTCATTCATATGAAAAGCCTCTGCTTTTTCAGACAGAAGTCTGCTCTCAGCTGGTGTAAGTCTCAGCGTCTTTTTGACGCAATGAATCTTATCTGCCATTATCTGGCACCTCCCTTAACAGGCTCAGACCGAATAGAATCTGTAAGTTCCTTAACAGACTGGTCAATACCAACAAGTCCAAGTCTTTCAATGAAAGCATCTGCAAGCTGTACGGCAAGGGCTTCTATCTCTGCCGGGTATTTTGTCTGTTCAAACATCTTATCAAGTCTTATTTCATCCTGCTTTAAGCTTGCGAGCTTCACTTCCAGCGAACTCTTATCCTGTCCTTGTGAAAGCTCATTTAATTCCTGTGACGTGTAGCGGATAAGCTCATCATTCCACTCACACACAATGTCGATTACATCATCAAGTGAATATGGCTCTGCCTCATACTCATCAGTATTGATATCCACTCTGACAAGGCTTCCATCCTTATCTGTACCAAGCCTGTAATCATGACCTTCCATATAATTCAGAAGTATCTGTGCATCTTCCTTATTCATCACTTTGAACTCTTCATGCTCTTTCATCCAGTTCAAAAGTTCTTCCGGTTCTGTCATAAAGTGCATTTTTTCATCCATTGCTCCTGTACACCTCCTTATCCGTGTTTTGTAAATCTTTTCCTAATCTCTCTCCCATGAACTGTCCCAGTCCATGGCAAGATACGCATTAGAGACGGCTCTGCCTCCTCCAATGCATCTTGTCAGGGAGCTAACCCCCTGAAACCCCTGTTATTATCCCTTTACTGTAAAATATGGAGTGAAAAACTCCATCTGCACAAAAATACGAAGTATTTCAGCCATTTTACAGTAAAATATGGGTGACTTTTTTGAAGCCAAAAATCATAAAAATATTACATACAGTAAAATATAGGGTAAATATTGCTCTTTACTGTAAAATATGATACATTTTGGCATTTTCACATCAAAAAATGATGTGCACTTTTTCTGCCCATTTTTTGGCTATTTGTGCCTTTACATGAGTTTCTGATGTGAAAAACCCACTTTACAGTGTTTTTTAAGGTATTTCCCTGTTTTTACTGTAAAGATTACACTGCTTTTCGTTTCTTGCTTTCACCAGCCATTCGTTGTAATCCTTGCAGCCTTTCGGTGGTGGAGAATCTGCCACTTCATAACCAAGTTCATAATACTTTTCCATCAGTTTCTCCGTCGCTTCCCTCCCAGGTTTGTCATTGTCAAGACAAAACCTTATGCTTGATATCTGCGGATGTTCTTTTAAGAATGTTTCAAGCGGTGCATCAGCCACCATGCCAAGGGCAATCTTGTTACTCTCAAAATCCCTGTGAATATCCATATAGCTCATCAGGTCAATGGCAGCCTCAAATACCACCAGCTCTGTACTCTCTTCATTTGCAATATTAAAGCCATACCGCTTATCATTGCCCGGCACATCACACTTAAATGGTTTCCCCTGCTTGTCAAAAACACCCCGCATACTTGCAAATCTGGTAACACCTTCCTTGTCATTTCCCTTAAACACAATATTGTGATAAGGCATACTCTCATAAATAAGTCCCTGATTAACAAAGAAATTCACAACATCTCTACTGATAGCCCTATCGTTTGTAAGGTACTCATAAAGATAGGCATTGCTGTGTGCTGGTTATGGCAACACAAAAGGTTTCTTTTCCACTTTCTTATATGGGACTTGGTATATCAGTATTGGCTTTTCAGGAGTATCGTGGATTCTTCGATATCCGGCAAAATCTAATAACCAGAATACTGCTTCTTTGACATCCATACCGGCAAATACCCGTAAGAAGTCAATCTGTGAACCACCATTTTCTCCCTTTTCATAGCGCCTTGAAAATCTGCACCAGTGACTCCGGTTATAAATTCTCATGGAATCCATTTCTTTCAGCGTGTAATAATTGCCAATCCTTTTCGGTGTGTATCCAAGGCTTGATGCAACTGCCACAAGGTCAACTGACTTTGCGATTGCCAACTCATCCTCTGTGAAATTCTGCATCCCATCACCTTGCCTTTCCCTGCTCTGCCACCAGTCCTGAACTTAAATCAAGTGATTGATAGTTCGTTTCGAGAAATACTTTCGGTGTATCCATCAGCTTCTTCTCCTTGAAACTGAAATACTGACGGTTATCACCGCCTACAATAACATGATCCAAAAGAGGTATTCCCATAAGCTCACACATCTTAGCCATACGGTCCGTCATCATGGTATCATGCTTGCTTGGTGTAAGATTTCCACTGGGATGATTGTGCATAAGCATTATTGTTGCTGCATTGGAAAGAATACTGGCTTTGAAGATTTCTCTCGGATGAGCCATTGATTCATTCAAACATCCAATACTTGCAAAATGGCAGTTAATGGGTGTCCCATCTGTTTTCATGTTGATTACACATAATACCTCTCTGTCCATTTCACACAAATGCTTTCCCAAAAGCAGGACTGCATCTTCAGGATTTGTAATCGGATGTCCCGACATAATCGGGGCATCCTTTACAAGCCTTACCGAGACAACATCAAGGTTGAACGGATTCTTTTCCTTCATCAGAATCACGCTCCTCTCCCAGCTCCACATGAATAATAATCTCACCTGAGCTTTCATTTACCATTTTCACAAGCTCCTCCATTGTTATCTCTTTTTCCATGGCAGCCTCCTATCTGGTCTTGCCTGCTTCATATACCATAGGCGCTTCCGCAACAATACCGTCAAGACGCTTATTCGGAGTATCTGTTGCAAGTGTTACCTTGCGAAGGTCTTTGTCATAGTGATATACCTGATTGGAAAGTCTCTCATTAAGAGCCACCTGATCCATATTGATTTCAGCCACCATTGCAGCCAGTTCATTTGGATTGCCCATATCTGTACTTACTGCGATAACCTCATGGATTGAACTTGGCATGATATAAAGGTCTGAACCAAGCTTTTCGGCAAGGTCATGAAGCCCATCCTCATAAAGCATACTGACAGCTCCGTTGATTCCCTTGTTATTGCTGATTACATACATCTGCTGTTCCAGTGGCATCTCACCAAGCATCATATCTGCAATCTCAGGCGGCATACCATCCTTCATAAAGATTTCTCTCATCACATCATTCATTGATTTAACAACTGGTGGTAAAAGTCTCTTTGTATTCTCTGCGGCAAGTTTGAACATCTGCTCTTCAGTGAATCCAAGAGTATCTGCAAGTCCGTTATGGACAGGTGTTGAAGCAATTCCTTCCCCGTCAATCTTTACCACCATACGGTAGATAACCGACAAATCCTTGAATTCCCTGTGGGGCATATTGGCAAGCATTTCTTTGTTCTGCTCTGTATTGATAAGCTGGAACACAATCTTATCCTTTGCACATTCAGCATTTGTAAGCTCATTTACATTGATACTCTCCTTCTGTTCCATTGCCTTCATAAAACCTTCTGCAGCTCTCTCAAGCGTTGCATTCAGATTCTCTGTTGTAACATAGTCCTCATACATATGGTTGACATAGATTGTCGGACTGATGTTCATACCCGGTTCATTTACCCTGATTGATAATCCGTCAAGTGTACGGTTTACCTTATCTACCGGTCTAATTTCCACCTGTGCATCCTGATACTTCTCAGGTAAAAACTCCTTGAATTTTTCTCCTACTACTCCTTTAAAAATCTCGTATTCCATCATATTACGATTCCTCCGTTTTCTTAATAAAAATAGCGGGGAACATAAGTCATTAGCTTACATCCCCCGCTGGGTTACTTGTTACTATTTGGTTTTACGCTTCCTCTGCTCCATCTTCTTTCTTTTTCCAGAATGCTGCAAAAAGACCAAGTGCAAGAGCGCCAAGACCTAATCCGGCGTAAAGCCAAGGATTGAAGTTATCTCCTGTCTGTGGAAGCTTTGGTTCTGTCGGTTTGTTTGTGAGTGATAAAGTATACTCTACACACTCAGGTGCATTGTCATCATACTGTAAAACAACATCGTGTACAGTCTCAT
>NZ_JADYUI010000043.1 GCF_021531695.1 Roseburia hominis
TACATACACCAATCTTCTTACAAGCGGCAGGCTAAACGCCTACCTTGCCGACATCAACAGACAGGCACAGGAACGCTTTGAAAGGCTCATAGAGGGTATGAAACAGGCACAGGGCATAACGGAACAGCTAAAGGCAGAAAACGCCTTAGAATGGACAGGATGCCTCAATAACATAAGGGCTTGTGCGAGGGAGATTGTGGAAAAGGAAATTATTTTTGCATAAACAGATGATTAGTGGCAGGGGGAAATCCTGCCGCTTTTTCTGCTTTAGTTTGTCAGCTTGACAAATAAAGGGTTAAGGAATATAATTAGATTCAGTATTATACAAGGAGTTAATAAATATGCGGCAAGGTATTCTTAAATAAACTGTCAATTTGATAGTGGGAACAAAAAGTAGCAGTCCCGTTTCACTTTTAATATGGGGCTTAGTTTTTTGTACCCAGTTTAAGAATACTTTTATCATGTAATTTTATATGCCCGAAAACATATAAGTGTTTTGGGGCTATTGGAGTTATTTACCCAGTGATAGGAGTATTTATCACTGGGTATTTTTATGCCCTTTTTTGGGTGTTGATAGGAGGAAAATCACATGAAAATAATTAACATAGGCATTCTGGCTCACGTTGACGCAGGAAAGACAACATTAACGGAAAGTTTATTGTATACCAGTGGTGCAATTGCAGAACCAGGGAGCGTAGATGAAGGCACAACAAGGACAGATACAATGAATTTGGAGCGTCAAAGGGGAATCACTATCCAGACAGCAGTGACATCTTTTCAGTGGGAGGATGTAAAAGTCAACATTATAGATACGCCAGGCCATATGGATTTTTTGGCGGAAGTATACCGTTCTTTATCCGTATTAGACGGAGCAGTATTATTAGTTTCTGCAAAGGATGGCATACAGGCACAGACCCGTATACTGTTTCATGCACTACAGACAATGAAGATTCCGACAATTTTTTTCATCAATAAAATTGACCAAGAGGGGATTGATTTGCCAATGGTATATCGGGAAATGAAAGCAAAGCTTTCTTCGGAAATTATAGTGAAGCAAAAGGTTGGGCAGCATCCCCATATAAATGTAACGGACAATGACGATATGGAACAGTGGGATGCGGTAATTATGGGAAACGATGAACTATTAGAGAAATATATGTCAGGGAAACCGTTTAAAATGTCAGAACTGGAACAGGAAGAAAACAGGAGATTCCAAAACGGAACGTTATTTCCCGTTTATCACGGAAGCGCTAAAAACAATCTGGGGATTCGGCAGCTTATAGAAGTAATTGCCAGTAAATTTTATTCATCAACGCCTGAAGGTCAATCTGAACTATGCGGGCAGGTTTTTAAGATTGAATATTCAGAGAAAAGGCGGCGTTTTGTTTATGTGCGTATATATAGCGGAACATTGCATTTGAGGGATGTTATTAGAATATCTGAAAAAGAGAAAATAAAAATCACAGAGATGTATGTTCCGACAAACGGTGAATTATATCCATCCGATACAGCCTGCTCTGGTGATATTGTAATTTTACCAAATGATGTTTTGCAGCTAAACAGTATTTTGGGGAACGAAATGCTGTTGCCGCAGAGAAAATTTATTGAAAATCCTCTCCCTATGCTCCAAACAACGATTGCAGTAAAGAAACCTGAACAGCGGGAAATATTGCTTGGGGCACTTACAGAAATTTCAGATGGCGACCCTCTTTTAAAATATTATGTGGATACTACAACGCATGAGATTATACTTTCTTTTTTGGGGAATGTGCAGATGGAAGTCATTTGTGCCATCCTTGAGGAAAAATATCATGTGGAGGCAGAAATAAAAGAGCCTACTGTTATATATATGGAAAGACCGCTTAGAAAAGCAGAATATACCATCCACATAGAAGTCCCGCCAAATCCTTTCTGGGCTTCTGTCGGGTTGTCCATAGAGCCGCTCCCTATTGGAAGCGGAGTGCAGTATGAAAGCAGAGTTTCACTTGGATATTTAAATCAATCGTTCCAAAATGCGGTTATGGAGGGGGTTCTTTATGGCTGCGAGCAGGGGCTGTATGGATGGAAAGTGACAGACTGTAAAATCTGTTTTGAATATGGATTGTATTATAGTCCTGTAAGTACCCCCGCAGACTTTCGGCTGCTTTCCCCTATCGTATTGGAGCAGGCTTTAAAAAAAGCAGGGACAGAACTATTAGAGCCATATCTCCACTTTGAAATTTATGCACCGCAGGAATATCTCTCACGGGCGTATCATGATGCTCCAAGGTATTGTGCAGATATTGTAAGTACTCAGATAAAGAATGACGAGGTCATTCTGAAAGGAGAAATCCCTGCTAGATGTATTCAAGAATACAGGAACGATTTAACTTATTTCACAAATGGGCAGGGAGTCTGCTTGACAGAGTTAAAAGGATACCAGCCAGCTATTGGTAAATTTATTTGCCAACCCCGCCGCCCGAATAGCCGTATAGATAAGGTTCGGCATATGTTCGACAAGTTAGCTTAACAGCTTGCAAAAGTCATATAAAATGAGATTTGAAAGGATTAGAGACTAATTATGATGAAATGCGAATGGATATTGTGTCCTGTTTGTGGGAGCAAAACCCGTAATAAAATTAGGAAGGACACTGTTTTGGAGAATTATCCCCTTTATTGTCCAAAATGCAGACAAGAAAGATTGATTAAAGTTGACAACTTGAAGATAACTGTCATCAAAGAGCCAGACGCTTAAGACGCAGAGCCGATGAAATTGTGGAACAATTCACGAATCATCGGCTCTTTTTGTTTCGTATTTGAAAGAACAAACTCACCAAATAAAAAAAACGATATTCGGGTGGGTTATTTTGTTATACCCTAAATTACCCTCTGAATTTGTTTTTAAATTTGGAGGGATTTTTTTATGTCCTTTTTTCGGGCAGTTATCTATCTGCTCATACGAAGCAAAATTTATCAATACATAGCATATCAGAGAACGGCAGGAAACCAGTTAAAAAAATTTCTGCCAGTGCAACGGTACTTCTCACCTTGAAAGTAGAAGTACAATCTCCATACAATAGAATTACTATTTCCTATAACCGTAAAGGTCACAGAGCCTTTGCGGTTTTTCTTTTGTCGATTTTTGTTGGAAAGTGCCGTAGGGCTGTTTCTGATATGCGGTGTCGTTCTCCGCCTCTCCATCTGGATTTTTTACATTTCAAAAATTCAGATGGGAGGTATTTATGGTGAAATATGCACCAAGAAAGGTATATATCAGAGAAAGTGGCGGCTATGTGGAATTATCCTACACGGAGTTCTGCCGTTGCAGGGAATCCGACCAGACCTATATGGACAAGCTGTTTATCCCCATTCAAGGCTGTCTGCTTGAAGTCGTGAGGGAGCAATACACAGACTTCTACCGTGACAAGGAACGGTGGCGTTATCTGCAAAAATTAGATACAAAGAATAGACTGCTATCTCTCGACGGATTTACGGACAGCGAGGGGAATCCTCTGGACTTTATCACTGATGAAGCGGTGGACATTGCAGAAACCGTTGTCAATGCGGTCATGGTGGA
Organism: Roseburia hominis; assembly: GCF_021531695.1. Classification (GTDB taxonomy): domain Bacteria; phylum Bacillota; class Clostridia; order Lachnospirales; family Lachnospiraceae; genus Roseburia_D. The sequence continues at coordinate 3,557 of NZ_JADYUI010000043.1, forward strand.
CAGGCTGAAAGCCGCCCTGCCTTTGCTGTCGGATAGTGAACAGGAGCTGATACAGGCAATCTTTTTTGACGGACTTTCCGAGCGTGAAGTCGGGGCGAGGTTGGGCATAACCCAGAGCGTTGTAAACAAACGCAAAGCCAGAATCCTAATAAAACTAAGAAAGATAATAGAAAATTAAAATTTAAGGCGTTCAGCCCCCTTGTTTTTTCCTTTGGGAAGATGAGGGGGCTTTTCTCTGCCCTCTCAATCAATTCTGATTGGAGGAAGTAAGAATGGCATACAACCACGGACGGGAGGACAGGAAATGGCGTATCTGGAAAGAAGCGGAGGAAAAGCTGCTGCGTGAGTGCGGCGTTGATGAAGCGACCATTGAGCAGATACGCATGGCGGACAGGGCAGACTTCAATTCCAACAGGCGGTTTTACCGATGGACGAATGACGTTGCGGAATATCTTGAGGACATGGCAGGCAGGGAGCGGCAGGCGGAAGTGGGTACGGTTGCGGAGTTACTGGAAGAGATTGAGAGCGAAAATCTCTATCAAGTATTAGTCACGGTGGACGGGCGTACCTTGAAAATCGTCCTGCTGAAAATGCAGGGGTATTCCACAAAGGAGATTGCCCCGCTTGTGCATTTGACGACTGGTGCCATCTATGCGAGGTTAGACCATCTGCGGAAGAAGCTGCGGAAAATTTTATAGCTTCTAAAACAGCCTGCCATCCTGCGGGCTACTGGGTGAGGGATGGAAATCCCCTCACTCATTTTTTGCAGGAGGACAACAGGATGGCATACAGGGTTAAGGCATACACGCTTCGGGAGGAATCCACGGAAAGCGGCACAAGGTATTTTATCAGCTTTAAGGACGGGCAGGGCAAATCCCACGAGTTGGAAGTGTCGGAACAGTTCTTTATGGAGTTTCGGCAGATGGAGCGCAGGAACAGGAATCTTTTCTAATGGGACGAGCGGCACAGGGAGTTTAACGAGGTATGGGACGAAACCCTTTACAGACGGGCGTTGCGTGTGCCTAAGAGCCTTGATGAACGCATGGTTGAGGAAGAACGGAATGAAACGCTCTATAAGGCGGTTGGGAGCCTTCCAGAGATACAAAGGCGGCGTTTCCTGCTCTACTACGAGTATGAGTTCAATTTTTACCAAATCGCCGCTATGGAGCATTGCACCGCTTCGGCAATACAGAAATCTGTTGCGATTGCAAAGGAGAAAGTAAAGGCGGAAATTGAAGAAATATCTCCAACCGTGACCGACACCGCCCGAAAAAGAAATCTGTTTTTTATTTGTGTGGGATTGGCGGCATTACATACTCTCACTTTTTTCCGTGGGAGTAAATCTATTTTTAAGGAGGTCAACGCCTATGTGCAACGAAAACAAAGACACCGCCCGAAAGGAGGAAAGCCATGCAGAAGTTACAGACAGTCAACGCCGAAACGCTCCTTTATGAACCGCTTGAGAAACCATCCTTTGTGGTGGACAGCCTTATCCCGACAGGCTTATCGCTGTTCTGCGGCTCACAGAAGATAGGCAAAAGCTGGCTCATGCTGAAGCTATGCTTATGCGTGTCGCAGGGAATCCCTTTATGGGATATGCCGACAATGGAGGGCGATGTGCTTTACCTCTGCCTTGAGGACACGTTCTGCCGCATACAGGACAGGTTATTTCGTTTGACGGACGAAGCAAGCGGGCGGCTCCACTTTGCCGTGGCAAGCTGCAAGCTGTCAGACGGTCTTATCGTGCAGCTTGAAGATTATCTGAAAGATTACCCAGACAGCAGGCTCATTGTCATTGATACCTTGCAGAAAGTCCGTACAGCTTCAAAAGACAATGCCTATGCAAGCGACTATGGGGACATCTCCCTCATCAAAGACTTTGCCGACAGGCACTCTCTGGCGGTCATTGTCGTACACCACATCCGAAAGCAGAATGACAGCGACGTGTTCAACAAGGTGTCTGGGACGACAGGATTAACGGGGAGTGCGGACGCTACCTTTGTTCTGGAAAAGGAGAAACGTGCGTCTGACACCGCCAAGCTGTATGTGACGGGCAGGGACACGCCTTATCAGGAATACACGCTGCGTTTCCGTGATTGCCGTTGGGAGCTTGTGGAGCGGAAAACGCAGGAGCAGCTTGCGAAAGAAACGATACCAGATGTCCTTTTTCGGTTGGTGGATTTTATGAGGGATAAGGAAGAATGGATAGGCACGGCAACGGAACTGTTAGCCGCTATGGGGGAAACGGAAACCATACCCACGGTGATTACGAAATGGCTGAATGAATACCGCACCACATTTTTAAGCGAGAACCGTATCTGCTACCAGTACAGCCGCAGGAAAGACGGCAGGCGGATTGCCCTTGCAAGGAGGGCGGGTGACAGCGGTGATGGTGGTGACAGCGATATTAGGATACCCCCCTGTTACTGTCATTGACGCTTAAAGCCATGTAAAGCTGGCGGCTCTGCCCTGCGGGTGACAGCAGTGACGGTGGTGACAGTGATTTTAGGATACCCTGCCGCTGTCATCCCTACGGGAGAACACCCCGTAAACGCAAAATGCAGGCGTGAGATTTACTCGCCCTTTTCGGTCGTGTAAAACCACCCCTGCGGTCAGAAAAATCATTCCGATTTTTCCGACTGCGTTTACAGGGTGTAACACACTACACTTTGCCCTGCAAAGTCGTGTGCCAGACGTTCCCTCTGGACTCCCTTAAGGCAGGGCTGTGCCCTGCTATCCTACGCCTTACGGCTTCGGATAAAAGAATGGCGGCATGACGGTGACGGCTCTTGCGAGGGGGGTATCCCAAAAACACCGTCATCATCGACATGACCGTCATGCAGGGGGTGAGGGTGACAGTTGCGGCAGTCGGCAGGGGGTATCCCAAAACTGCTGTCACCACCGTCACCGCTGTCACCCCAAAGGACGGTCACCCGCCGAAAGAAAGGAGGAATCCGCCTATGCCTTATGCAATCCTGCGTTTCCAGAAACGAAAAGCGGGCGGCGTTGCGGCTTGTGAACGCCACAACGAGCGGAAGAAAGAAGCCTACAAAAGCAACCCAGATATAGATATGGAACGCTCTAAAAACAATTACCATCTCATAGCACCACCAAAGTACACCTACAAGAAAGAGATTAACCGCATGGTAGCCGAAGCGGGGTGCAGGACAAGGAAAGACAGCGTGATGATGGTGGAAACGCTCATCACAGCTTCACCAGAATTTATGAACCAGTTACCGCCCGAAGAACAAAAAGCGTATTTCCAGACGGCTCTTGACTTCATTTCGGAGCGTGTTGGAAAGCAGAATATCCTCTCCGCTGTCGTCCATATGGACGAGAGAACGCCCCATATGCACCTCTGCTTTGTGCCGATTACGCCAGACAATAAGCTGTCAGCGAAAGCTATCTTAGGCAACCAGAAATCATTATCCGAGTGGCAGACCGCCTACCATGAGCGGATGTCCTCACGGTGGAATCAGCTTGAACGGGGGCAGTCCTCAATGGAAACCAAGCGGAAACACGTCCCCACATGGCTCTATAAATTAGGCGGCAGGCTTGATAAACAGTATGAAGAAATCGTGTCTGCCCTATCCGACATCAACGCCTTTAACGCAGGGAAGAAAAGGGATAAAGCGTTAGATTTACTCTCTGCATGGCTGCCAGACGTGGAGAAATTCTCTAAGGAAATCGGGAAACAGCAGGCGTATATCGACAGTTTGAAAGAGAGAATTGGGCAGGAATCAGACTATGCGGGGCGTATGCGTGATGAAAAGTACGAGCAGGAACTAAAGGTGCAGAAAGCGAATCAGAAGATATTTGAATTGCAGAGAACCAACGAGCAGATGGGGCGGCTGCTGTCAAAAATACCGCCCGAAGTGTTGGAAGAATTGCAGAAAAATCATAGAAGCAGAGCGAAAGAAAGGTAGATATGTGAATGAAGAAACAGGATTTTAAGGTGTTAAAGACCAAAGACTTGTACCCGTTCCCCGACAATCCGTTTCATGTGGCAGAAGATGAAACACTGTCAGAGTTAGCGGAAAGCATCAAGGAATTTGGCATTGTCACGCCGATAATCACACGCCCGAAAGAGGACGGGGACGGTTATGAAGTGATTGCAGGACAGCGGCGTGTCCGTGCTTCTGAACTTGCAGGGATAAATACCGTGCCTGCGTTTGTCCTGCCCTTAGACCGTGACCGAGCCATCATCACCCTTGTAGACAGCAATTTGCAGCGTGAGAATATCCTGCCATCGGAGCGGGCGTTTGCTTACAAGATGAAATCCGAAGCCATGAAGCGGCAGGGTTTCCGCACAGACTTAACCTCGTCACAAGTTGTGACGAAGTTGCGGACGGACGACAAGGTGGCACAGGGCTTCGGCGTGGGCAGGATGACCGTGCAGCGTTTTATCCGCCTGACGGAACTGATACCGCCGATTTTGCAGATGGTGGACGAGGGGAAAATCGCCCTCACGCCTGCGGTGGAACTGTCCTTCTTGAAGAAAGACGAGCAGGAAAACCTCTTTGCCACGATGGAGAGCGAAGAAGCAACGCCCTCACTCTCACAGGCACAGCGGATGAAACAGTTAAGCCAGAGCGGGCGGCTTGACATGGATACGATATTTGCGATTATGACGGAGGAAAAGGGCAACCAGAAAGAAACCTTGAAAATCAACACAAGCAAGCTGAAAAAATACTTTCCGAAGAACACAACGCCGAAGCAGATGGAGGAAACCATCATCAAACTTTTGGAGCGTGAGTTGCAGAGGAAACGCAACCGTGACAGCCGCTAATCTTCTTTTTTCGGGAAGTAAATACAGAGAGTTGAGGTATGGAGAATGAGAGAAATCCAGTATGAAATCGTAAAGGAAATCGCAGTATTGTCTACGGGCGACAGTGGCTACACAAAGGAAATCAATCTCATTTCATGGAATGGGAAAGAGCCGAAGTATGACATCCGCAGCTTTTCCCCGAACCGTGAAAAGTGCGGCAAGGGAATCACGCTGAACGCTGATGAAGCGGCGGCACTCCTTAAAGCATTACAGAAAGAATTAAACAGCGAGGATTAATGGTATCTGATTGGCAGGGCGGGGACATTTCCAAACTCTTCCCTGCCCTGTCTGGAAAGGAAGATTTAAGTATGGGCGAGGATAAGAAAGCAGATAAAAAGAGAAAGCGTATCGTGCCAAAAGCACCAGTGCAGATGATAATCAGCCGTGAATATGTCGGCACACAGACCGTTACAGAAGCGTTTGTCCCGATTATCTCCGAGGATATTCGGAAGAAGATTGCCGAGGGCGACACCTTCGACAATGAGGGGCTGTCCGCTTAGAATGTACGCAATGGGACATGAAAACAGATAGGACAGATACGGAGGTTTTACAGTATGGCAGGAATCAAAGAAGAAAAGAAAATCTATTTAGTCGGCATTTATTGCCGCTTATCTAAAGACGATGGTACGGATAACGAGAGTGCGAGCATTGCGACACAGAAATCCATCCTCACGGATTATGTGAAAAAGCAGGGATGGCACATAGCAAAAACGTATGTGGACGATGGTTATTCTGGTACAAATTTCCAAAGACCAAGTTTCCAGAATATGATAAAAGACATTGAAAGCGGTCTGATAAACTGCGTGATTACGAAAGATTTATCCCGTCTGGGGAGAAACTATCTTGATTGTGGGTTATATCTGGAAGTTTTCTTCCCAGAGCATAACGTGAGGTATATAGCGGTCAATGACGGCGTAGATACCTTGAATAAATCTGCTATGGACATCACGCCTTTCCGCAACATTTTAAACGAAATGTATGCCGCTGACATATCTGTTAAGATAAAATCGGCATATCGGGCGAGGTTTCAACAGGGGAAATTCATGGGAACTACCGCCCCTTATGGCTATATCAAAGACCCTGCCGACCACAACCATCTGCTGATAGATGATAAAGTGGCACATGTTGTAAAAGAGATATTCGACCTTGCATTAAAAGGGAATGGAGTTGCCAAAATTTGCAGACATCTTAATAAACAGCATATCCTACGCCCTGCCGCTTATGCGGCGGAGCGTGGCGAAACAGGCTTTGAACGTCATTTTGAGGGGAACGAGGACAAACGCTATATTTGGAGTGGGAACAGCGTGAGGAGCATTTTAAGAAGCCCGATATATGCGGGAAATCTTGTAGGCTACAAACGGATTGCCGCCAATATGAAAAGCAAGAAACGCCCCTCTAAGCTGCCCGAAGAATGGGAAGTGATACCCAATACCCATGAGGGAATAGTCACGCAGGAGGAATTTGATATTGTCCAACAGCTTATTACAAGTCGTAGGCTTCCACAGAACAAGGGAGGATTTGTAAATATTTTTGCAGGCGTTATCAAGTGTGTGGACTGCGGATGTGCTCTGCGGGCAATGAACGTACACAGGAGGAAACGCCCAGAGATTATCGACTGTGTACAGTATTCATGTAATAATTATGCAAGAAACGGAAGAAGCGAGTGTAGTGCCCACAATATAGAAGCAAGGGATTTATTCAATGCCGTTCTTGCCGACATCAACTGTTTTGCGGATATGGCAGTGAATGATGAAAAGGCGGTCAGGGCCATAGAAAAGCGGCTCACGGAAACAGACCAGAGCAGGGCGAAAGCATTAGAGAAAGAACGTAAGAAGCTGAACAAACGCCTTGCGGAACTGGACAGGCTGTTTTCCTCTCTCTACGAGGATAAGGTCATGGAGCGTATTACCGAGCGGAATTTTGAGATGATGTCGGGGAAATACCAGAAAGAGCAGCTTGAAATTGAAGCAAGGCTGAAAGAGGTGACGGAAACTCTTAATGAAAGCTACGAGAAATCACGGGGAATCCGTGACTTCCTCGCCCTTATCCGAAATTATCAAGGCTTAAAAGAACTGGATGCAACAGTTATAAACGCACTCATAGACAAGATACTTGTTTCGGAGCGTGAGAAGATGGCAGACGGAACAGTGAAGCAGGAAATCAAGATTTACTATAAATTCATCGGCTTTGTCGATGAATTACATATCATACCTACAAAACGGTGGGCAGCAATGCCCGCTAAAAATTGTACGGTGTGCGGCGTTGAATATGTCCCGGGCTCTGGTGCATCAAGGTATTGTCCTGCTTGTGCCAAGAAGATACGGAGGGAGAAATCAAACGAGAGCAAACGCAGGAGCAGAGAACAGAAAAGGATAGCATGTATGAACTGTCCGCAAAAAATGACCGACTGACATTGAACAGCAGGAAGGTCGTATTTTACGACAGGGAAACATGAATGATAAGGTCAAGATTTTCCGGTATGTGACGGAAGGCACCTTCGACAGTTATTCATGGCAGCTCATTGAGAATAAGCAGAAGTTTATCGGGCAGATCATGACGAGCAAGTCTCCGGTACGTTCCTGTGAGGACATTGACGAAGCGGCGCTCTCTTATGCAGAGGTCAAAGCACTTGCAACCGGAAACCCGTATATTAAGGAGAAGATGGACTTGGATATACAGGTGTCAAAGCTAAAGCTCTTAAAGGCGAACCACACAAGCCAGCGTTACCGTCTGGAGGACAATATCGCAAAGCATTACCCGATGCAGATCACAGCCTTAAAAGAAAGGCTTGAGGGATACCGGGCGGACATTCAGACCTATGCGGCGCATAAGCCTGTGGATAAGGACGATTTTTTCATGAAGATAGGAAACCGTACCTATACGGACAAAAAGGAAGCGGGTGCGGCGTTGATTGATATGTGCCGGAGTGCCAAACAGCCAAACATGGCGGTCACAATCGGAGAATTTCAGGGATTTAAGATGAGCGTGTCCTTTGACTCGTTCTTCTCCAAGTTTACGGTCAGCTTAAAAGGAAGTCTTAGTCATGAGGTGGAAATCGGAGCCGATCCGCTTGGAAATCTGCAAAGACTTTCCAATGCATTAGAGGGAATGACCGGAAAAATGGCAGACGTGGAGCAGAAGCTTTCCAACGTGGAACATCAGCTTGAAACCGCAAAGGTGGAAGTCACAAAACCTTTTGCACAGGAGCAGGAACTGGCGGAGAAGCTAGAGCGCCTTGCAGAGTTAAATGCACTTCTTAACATGGACGAAAAGGGTGATAATGCGCTGGATATGGGAGATGATGAGCCGGAGGACGAAAACGGAGAGCAGAGCGCACAGGAGGGCGAGCCCGACAGGGCAGAAGATATACAGGCGGTGGCTGATGAACCGTTAAAGCCTGCTGCAAGTTTTCTGATGTCGGAACGTATAGCAGAGCATGACAAGGAACGGATGTTAGCAGACAGTTCCAGAGGGCGGGTGTCCGTCAAGGAGAAACTTGCAGAGATGAAGCAGAAAATATCCGATGAGAAGATGCCGGAGAAACCAAAGACCAAGAGTCAGGAAGCAAGTTTATAAAGTTTTATGGAAAGAGCAGGTAGTTTCTATCTGCTTTTTCCTGTTATGTGGTTATCGTAAGCCGAGAAGATTAAGTGACGAGCAGAGGGAAGTACGAAATGGTCATTTGGTGCAACAAATAGTCATCTGGTGCAGTGAATTAACGATAACAAATGCTTTTTCCGATATAATAAATAAAATATGTGATTGGAAATGAGGAAAAGCATGAACATTATTATTTGCGATGATAGTCAGAATGACAGGAAAATTTTAATAGAGCTATTGCAAAGCTATGCACAGGAAAAGAAGCAGTGTTTTGAAATGATTGAGTATGATTCAGGAGCCAGTCTTTGTGAGGATGAATCTGCATTACAGAAGTGCCAGCTTGTGTTTCTGGACATCAATATGAAAGATATGGACGGTCTGAAAGCCGCTATGAAAATAAAGGAAGAGTATCCGAAACTTCCAGTTGTTCTGGTTACTGCATACATGAATTATGCGTTGGATGGATATAAGGTAAAGGCAAGCCGGTTTCTGCTAAAGGATAATCTGGCTGAAACAATCGGCGAGTGCATGGATGACCTTATCGTGGAGATTCAGAAAAACAGCCGGATTTTGGAGTTTTCCTTTGTGGAGGGAACGATAAAGCTTCATGCAGACGACATAATTTACATTGAGACAGCCAGACATAAAAATATATTTTACACAGAAAAGGGGATTTACAGTATTTATAAAAAGCTGGATGAACTGGAAGCAGAATTAAAAGACATGGGGTTTGTAAGAATACATTTAAGTTTTCTTGTAAATATGCGTTATATTGCGAAAATCAGCAGTTATGTTCTTACTCTCACAACAGGAAAAGAGATTTCAGTTCCGAAGTCCAGATATGCACAGGTAAAGCGACAGTACATGCTGTTTAAGGGGGAAGAGTGATTATGGAAATAGGACTGTGGTTACTTTCGTTTTTCCTCATGGCGATAGAGACATGGGGGAGTGTGTATTTTTTTGATACCTTTATGGAAAGAAAAAGAATGGAGCGTCTGGAGAGGAGCAGGTATATTGCTTTGTATTTGGCTACTGTGACCATACCGTTCCTGGGAGAGTACCTTGATTCAATGGGAATCAAGGCGTTGTTGGTAATTTTGGTATATATAGTATTCTGCAAGGTGTATTATTGGGCAGACTGGCAACATTGCATTTTCTTTTCAAGTTTGAATTATACGATGTTATTTTTGGCAGACCTCCTGTCATTACAAATCGAGAACATATTGATTATTAAGAATGAAATGTATGTTTCAGAATTTACTTATCTGATTCTGCCTGCAAAATTGGTTTGGGTCTGCCTGATTTTTATATTGAGGAAAATATGGAAAGGAAAGAACAACTATGAGGGGCTTTCTCATAAGGAATGGTGGAAGTTTGGCATGATGCCGCTGTTTACGGCAACAGCTATGCTGCTCATGTATTACTGTTACAGCAGCGACAAAAAGGTACAAGCTTCCTACCTTTTCCTCACAGTAGGATTGATCGTGATGAATTTCCTTGTGATGGAGCTGATGCAGGACATCCTTGAGAAGGGAGAACTACTACGGGAAAGTGCGCTGACAGATCAGAAGAAAGAAAGTCAGCTTGCATATTACCGGGATATGCAGACAGTATATGAGCGGCAGGGGAGAAAGATGCATGATTATAAAAACCAGATAAGGACAATACAGGTTCTGATAAAGGAAGGTGACTCGCAGGCAGCCGCCACGCTTGCGGAGCGGCTGACGGAGAGTATATTGGTGGAGATGTCAGCGGTCAATACAAACCATCCTGTCGTGAACGCAGTCCTGAACCAAAAGTTTCATTTAGCAAGGGAGCAGGGGACTTCCATGATATTCAAGGTAGGCGACATGAGTGGAATGCGGTTGAACGAGGAGGAAACGGTCATCCTGTTGTCCAACCTTCTGGACAATGCCATTCATGAGTGTTTAAAGGTCGTAAAGGCGGGGAGAAAAGCCGTTATCCATATCAAGTTGGTTCAGGAAGGCGGGAAGATAATTTTCTCTGT
>NZ_JADYUI010000044.1 GCF_021531695.1 Roseburia hominis
ATGTCGTAATCCACTTCGACGGCATCTCTCGCATAAACATCCAGCCGGACGCTCCGGATATCCGATGAATACAAAATGGTATGTTCCACATTTACCTTTACTTTTCCTATTTCTTTGTCAAGAACCGTCTCCAATACGATCCGGCAGGTTTCTTCATCCTGCATCGCAACCGCAAAAAGAAACGCATTCGATAAATTCAAGTCCTTAAAATTTTTCGTCTTCGCCATATACCTTTTTCTGCTCCTATCCGATCTATGGCTTCGGACTCTGCTTAGGCACATTATAGCAAGAACGGTTTGAAAAGACAATAACTTTCCCAAAAAACTTATATGAATATAACTGCTACCACTACTGTAATTATGAAACTATATTTATCCTCAAAAGATAAAAGCAAAAATATTGACATCCATTTAGAATCTTGTTAACAAGCCTAATTTGTGCAATGATATATCGGAAAATATCCGATTAAATTTTGATACTACTAGGAATTATTCATTTCTATACGATATAATTGACCGCTTTCTTAATAATTTTTGTGCTATATAAGTATCAGTATTTTTATATCTACCAAACATTTTTTGAAATTTACTCTTTGATTTATTATAATATTCATTAAATGCTTTAGGAATACATTCATTAATGAGCCAATCGTACGTATAGCTTGCCGTCCATTTTATTTTATTGTCAAAGTTTTCCATTTTGTCAGGTTCGTCTAACTCATATCCGGGTGACCATATTACATCATAATAACCATTATCCTCAACTTGTTTAAATTCAATGCTGGCATATATATCTCCTGGTTGAATTATCTTCGGATTCCTTTGCAAATTAACCACACCATCATAACGACCCACATCAAAAATATTGTATGGATTATCTGGTGCGCCTTGATAATTATGATTATGTATAAACTTCTGCAATATCTTATACGTTTCCTCACTTATGGCAAATAACTTACATGCTTTTTTACTTATTTTAGGGAAATCACTTATGTCAAGAATGCTGTCTATAATACTTATTTGCGCTATATACTCTTCATATAATTTATCACATATCACTGCCATCTGTTCAAAAGTTTTACGGGATACATTCAATTTAACAGGTGGAAGATTCATTTGATATATAATCTCACCATCTTCTCCTTTAACAAAGGTACACCACCGTCGTTCCTTTGAGTTAAATGGAGTCTGATAGCCAGAAAAAAAATATTTTTTCATAATATCTTCATCATAAGCAAGAAAAATATCCGTCTGACATAGTTCTTTAAAAAAAATCAAGCAGCACAATGTTCCTTCATAATCTACAGGTAAATATGCATCTATTCTTACATTTCCCTTCCCATATTTAAAATAACACTGAGTTCCGGAATTAAGAAGTTGCAAATCACATTTTAATTCTTTCTCCTTATATTTTGTTACTTCAGATTCTTTTTGTTTCTCATCACTAAAACTATTTATTCCTCTTTTGATTCGTTCTATCCGTCTTAAAATATCTGTAGCATGTCTAGCTGCATATTCATGATAAAATCTAAAATTAGCCGCATTAAATTGATAATTGCTTTTTTTCTTATTGCAATCTGTACAACATAACATGTAATTTTCGACAGAATTTTTTTCAAACCCCTTCTTCTTTAATTCTTCAATATAGTTCTTTAAATCCGGATCCTGATTATTCTTTATATTTTTCTCGTTTACTGGAAGAATATGGTCTATTTCAATATAACGTGGTTGAATTAGATTTCCACAGTAAACACATTTCTTTTTATAACTTTTCCACATTGCCTGACGTAGATATATGTTATCTTTTTTCATAGAATGATATTCCATAAATATAATTCCTTTCGCAAAATATTATGATTATATAATTCACGGTCAAGCAAATCATCAGTTAACATATTTGATTAATCACCATTTGCATATAGGCTATTATATCTAAATTCTACACAAAAATTTTCGCAACAAACTTATAATACCTATTATTGTAGGGTGTTCCAATACTTATAACTAAAAATGCATTTTTATATGTCGTCCCATTTGGTATCGAATAGAAATTAGGATCTGTAACAGACAACATTTGATATTCGTTTCCTCGGTACCTAAAAGTAGTCCTTGTCTTTATTTTTCCCTCTGATGTTTCTACCTGAAAAATCACTAAATCTTCCACCTGTACTAAAATTAATGAATATCCTACACTCCTAACTTTTGATTCCGTAATATAAGAATATTTATTTCCCAAAATACTGTCTCTTATTTCCGCAGAATGAATTTTTAATACATCAGACAATGTTGCTTTTCCTTCAATTGTTATATATTTTGATGTATCCATCAGTATGTTTTCAGGCTGTATTTCATTCCCACAAGTCCGAATGATTGGTACATTCACAACATCTAATACATTACATTTTCTTCCATCAAAACATCTCAAATCCTCATCAGAAATAGCACCATGTGTTTCTTTATCACTACTAACTAATCTTACCCATTCACCATTATCAATATTTATTCCGGCAACACATTTCTTCGAAAATTTTGATGATTCTGTCATTATGATAATTCTAATATTTCCCATTATTTTTCCCCCCTAAACGTGAATTATACTGCACCCTAATTCCTTTTGCAAATACTCTGCCAATAAACGCCTGTGACAATGCTCCGGTGTCGCTTCAGAACATAATAACAAAACCCTGGTATACTGTGAATATTTACTTTTAAAGCTACTTTCTATTTCTCTGCTCTTAATCAAATTATTATATCGTTTCTCATATTCCTCCCATGATATATTATTTTTTTTATACTGCTGCAATATCTCTTTTGTAGGCGCATAAGCTATATTATGATCATAATTACAATTACATAATTCTTTTAAAAAATAAACTATATCTTTTCCCTTCGTAAACCCTGCCAACTGTGACTGGTTATTCAACCTTACATCAATCAACATTTCGATTTCATTTTCTCTAATTATACCAAAAAACTGTTCTGCGTTTTTTTGAGTAAAGCCCATTGTATATATGTTCATAAAATTTCTCCTTAAATTGCCAAAATTTCTTTTTGTTCTATTCTATAACCTATTTCCTCGTTTCTTTTTCGATAGGCTTGTGATATATATTCCTCCTCACTCATAATATTCTCGTAATTAAAAATTGACAATTGTCCTCTGTTAGGAAAATATTTATCAGCTAATTTATTATCTAATTGCCGTTGAGTTTGAATATCTCCATTTGGAAGAATATGTTTAACTTTTATTCCTTTTTTATCAAAAGCTCTCGAAACCATTATAGCTCTATGACAATCCATTGGATCTTTTTCAGTACACATTAAAGCAATTCTATTTCCACGTTCTAATCCCAATATTACATTTTCCATGCCTTTATTAAATCTCTCTGACTGTGCAACCTTTTCAAAGTCTAAATAACCCTTTTCACTATATAATGATGTCTCTATTGGGCGTGCCCCAAAATACTTTCCCATAAAAAAGTAATGTATATTAACCTTATTTAAAAAAACTGATATATTCCCTTTGTTAAATTGCTCTGCATATTTTGAATATGGCGTACTTCTTACATCCAAAACATAATTTATACTATATTTATTTAATAAATACACAAAATAATCTATAGTATGTTGCGAATGTCCTATTGTAAATAAATTTTCCATACAACGCCCTCCTTTCAAAATATCTCTTTATATTTATTATAACATATTTTCTTATTATAAAGTTGATTTTTATTTATATTTCGAAATTTATCATCTACATTACTTTTCAAGTATTTTCTCTATTCCAAAAGAAATAAACGCTCCTATTTTTCCCTGCCTCTGCATACACATTAATCAAATCTATATACTTTGGTTAAGAACAGTAATCTTTCGTTTATTGTTGCTTCACTATTCTTTTAACAATCTTATTTTATGTTCTCCCATTTATCATTTCATGCAAACATTAGTTCTTTTTGAATGTATGTTTATACTATCACAATTTATAATTTTTATCAACAAAAAAAGAACACCTATTTCCAAGGTAGATGCTCCAATCTTAATTGAAAACTTTATTCATCTCTTTTAAGTTTTCTTTTCTTATCTTTTCATTTTCAGTCATTTAAAATGCCTCCAAAATACTGCCTGTCATAACATTCGATATAGCCTTTCCTTCATTCTTTTCAATTCATCCGTCATAGTCCCACGGAATCTTTAAGCTTTAACTTATACTGGTGGTATAAAATCAGAGGCAAGCAACTTTTTGACCTGTCAATCATTTTAGCTAAACTGAAACTACAATAACCTACTCCTCTCCATCCACTCTTAGTTTAAAAACCGTAAAATATTTTTTAAAAGTATTTTCTTTCTTCCACAAGACAACTACTTTATGCAATTTACAATCAAATAGTTTAATGTTTGTTCGATTAACCGACACAGTTCGATCTCTCTCTCCTTTTAATTGAATCACTCCTAGTCGTTTACCAAATCGCAGATTAAATACGTACCCAAAATAAAACTTTCCAGATGGTTTTACTGGAATAATCCTATCAATATTATAATTGGGGCTCAGGCATACAATATTAACTGTATCTACACAAAGTCTGCAATAATCTTCCTCAGATATATTTGCACCATCTATTTTTGTTACACTAAAATTACTCTCTATCGAAGCCGGGACTATATTCTCAACAATTCTATCAATTGGTCGATCTACAAATTTTCGTTCAAACCATTTCTTCATTGAACAAATGGGACGAAACTGACTTATTCTAACCTCAAAAACTCGTCCTTTTGAAACATTATTTACTGCTTTAATTATCTTACAACACTCTTTTTCAACCAAACCTGTCTGTTGTGCCGACGTACGATATAACGACCAATTATCATGTCTAACCAAATCACCAATTTTTTGTTTTTTCTCCTTCAAATAAAAATAGAAAAAAGGCATTGCATACATGTAATACTGACAATTCGTTAACATTTTATCAAGAGTATCCGTTAAATCTTGATATTTTTTATCCCACTCTGAAGCTGTAGCCTTTCTCAATTCAGTCAAACAATTTGGTATATCCTTCTGAATCACCTCACCGAAAATCTTATTAAAATTTTCTTGTTCCAATGTAAAGAAGTTGTTAGCTAATTCACTGCGAAATATAAATACGGTTATTGCAATTCCCAACATTGCTACCGCACCTTCGTGAGCATCCAGTAAGTCTAAAAAAGTATTAATAGTCTCGACAAATTTCATTAACATTTCCTCATCTTAGTAGTTTTGAGTATACTTTTCAAAAGCATCTTTGGCACTTTCAAAGCATTTCATATTCTCATCAAAACAAAAATGCTCCTTTATTTCACCTGTGGTCATATCCTTACATAACTCTTCAAAAAAGCCTGTAAAAAACGAACCAATAATTCTTGAAACATGTTCTGAAAAGCAAAGCATATTTACGTCGTCTATATCTATCATATCTTTGCATAGCTTATATGCTTCCCTTCCCGGAATTGGACCTGCCACAATTGTCACTTCTTTTGGAATATCTACTTCAATTCGATTCATTTAACCTGCCTCCGTAAAATTAAAACACAAATTATATGCCACACCCGGCATATAGAATTTGGAGCCCATTACTGCATCAAAATCAGGTATCTTATTTACAAAACAACGTTCCTTATTAAATCCAATGTACCCTTCAGCATCTTCACCAGTATATTTTGCATCAAGTCTTAACGCTTTGTTGCCAGAAAGAACATAACAATAGTTCATATTAGTATTTGTATATTTCTGAACTCTTTGGATTAATGTACTTATTCCTAAGCCCCCATCGGCTCTATCCCCTTTACGACCTGTAATTTTTTGAAATACTATCAGGTTTTGAAAATCTTCTTCTGAATAATCTTTGGAGTATCTTTCTTTATGAAACTCGTGAGCAGAACGTATTGTACTGATTCTATCCTGTTTATGAATATAACTTGCAAGTTGATCATTATTGAAAATCTTCTCATACAAAGCAGAACCTAATAATCTCTCCGAAAAGTCAAAGATTACTAATGAAATATTCATAGCCTTTTTCACTTGCTCATCTTCATATATCTCTACTTCTGTACAAGAAACATCAACAAGACAATTCGTATCACCATGTTCAATTGCATTCGGAGCTAGTTCTCCCACAACATCCATAACCGCATTAATTCCAGTCTCTGGAACGCCTGATTTCTGCAAAAAAGCCTCACATTCACTAATAACTATTGAAGCATCCCATGGTCCTTTTCCAATCACTGCTTTATAGCGAAGATCAGAACAAGCTTCAATGAACTCTAAATCTTTAACAAAGAATCTTTTTTCCAATTCATTACTATTTACTTCTGTGAGTGCATTCCATCCCAAAATAAATGATGTAGAAAGGAAACTAGATTCTATCTGCCCTAAGCAGAATCCATTATGATAAAATGGTTTATCTGGATAAGTGAAAAATTCAAAATTCTTTTTATCATGAGTTCCCTGACTAATATATGCCCTAATCCCCCAAACAGAATAGGCGAAATACAGAACATACTCCGTCATGCTTACTGTCAAATTATCCGAAAAAAGAATAGGTTTTTTAGATACAAAGGCTATTGGTTTCTTTACACCTTTCTTCTTATTATTACTTATTACACCAATTACATCTTTCAAACTTTCTAAAGTGAACGCGTTTGACTCTCGTTCGACAGCATCCTCTGGAATTGCAATATTCGATTTATCAATATTAACTTTCTGCAAATTCAACTCATATATAAAGAAATCTGACAGGCATGTAACTTGACTTAGTTTACTATGCTTACGATTATATTGAATTAATAATTCTGTGTTATCTAAAATAGCACTCATAACATTTTCCTTTGCTTTATCTATTTTCTTCAATCTTTATTAACAGTACCTAACCATCTGCTTACGGATTGTTGTCGTTCTGTACGTGTACGCAATGCTTATATTGTCCTTGATACTATGGTAAATCGAACATTTGCAATCCGCTTTGCTACCTGTTCTTTACCACTATTTTTTTTAAAATATCTAATATACATATACCTTCTCTCGGTGTCAACTCATTTGGAAATTTCCTGATTTATCTTTAAGCTCAATTTTCAAAAAGTTCTTTAATCCTAGTTCTTTAACAATTTTATTATTCTCTTCTATAGACTCTTGATAAAAATTTCCATTTTCTAATGCCTTTTTGGTTGTATATTCTCCAACATACCAGATTTGAGGTGACGCTTCTATACCTGTCAAATCAAATTTAACTTGCATTAATAATATAGCAACTGGTGCAATTATTTTTTCTCCACCAATCTTACTCGTATTATCCATATTTTCCGTCGTTTCAGCAACTGTTTGACAAATATATTCCCAAATTTTCATTGCATCTTTTGATGCATAAGGAATAATCATATTTCGTATTTCATTTGCTTTTTCTTGCATTTTATCCACAACACTTAAATAACCATACCCAAATTTTTTCAAAATATCTAGGTATTCTAATATAAGAAGTGGAAGTTTCTCCACAATTTCCATACATTTTTCACTATATTTTAATTTTTGCTGATATAAATACTCTTTTTTCATCTTTCTAAATGTTATAACAAATCCAATTATACTTATTGCTGATGGTATAATAATATCCAAATACATCATATTCATAATATTTTTGTATGAAGTTTATACCTACCTAAACTCATACTTTCCTCCATACTTTTATTAATTTTTCTCTTTGTGTTTTAAATGTCGAAAAGAGACAGAACCGAAGTTCTGTCTCTTTTCTATGCGTAGGATATCGTGTATAACTAAATCAATATCTATGTCATCTAAAGCTTATGAGTAAGATTTAGAATTCACCTACTAAATGTCCGTCAGTTTCGTCTAACTGATAGTATTTAACACCATCTGTCATTAATCCTTTTGCAAGGAAACCATTTGCCTGGA
This sequence comes from Roseburia hominis, assembly GCF_021531695.1. Lineage (GTDB taxonomy): Bacteria > Bacillota > Clostridia > Lachnospirales > Lachnospiraceae > Roseburia_D. The sequence goes on from NZ_JADYUI010000044.1 coordinate 7,933, forward strand.
AGTATACTTTACGTCCAAACTGATCAAGGCTCCACTGACTTGTTGTTAATGTTCCGTTTGTTGCTGCATATCCGATTTCGCCAGCAGCGTTCTTGAACCAACCTTTGTTTTCTAATACACCATAATCGTTGATGTAGAATAAAGCGTCTGTAGCGTAAGCGCCTTCGCCATTACCATATGTTGTCTGGTTAACGTATGCGTTACCAAATGTATCGAAGTAACCGATATAATCTACTGCATTACCCTGAATGTCTTTCTTAACATTTACGAATGCATCAAATACTTCATGTCCTTCTGCATCGAAGTAGATAACATCTTTTCCGTTTGGATGATATGTTAATCTATCCTGCATTACAGAACCATCATTCTGGATGTAGTATGTATATCCATCTGGAGATTCTGTTCCCTGAAGGAATGTATTCTGTAATTTCTTTCCTTCTTTATTGTAGTAAACTTTCTTTCCATCTTCCACAACGAATGTGTTAGACTTGAATGCGAAAGTCTTTTCTACTTTGGATTCTGCAGATTTATTATTATCTGCTGTACTTACTACTATGAAAGAAATTGTAGCTTTTCCTTCTTTATCAGCTGTAGCATCTGTCTTATCAAATGAGAAGCTAGTAAGAGTAACATCATATCCAGCAATTGCATCATCAATCACAGCTTTTACTTCAGCATCTGTAGTATCGTTTGTAATTGTCATATCAGCGATTGCTGCTTCTGCTGCTGCTTTTGCCTGATCTGCTTCTGACTGTGCACTGTTAAGCACGTATGTTTTTTCTGTAGTAGCAACAATCTCAGCATTTTCTGTACTTGCTACTGTAATAACTACTGTCTTAGCACCATCTGCAGATGCATTGGCATCTTTATCAGAGAATGTTGCTGTAGCTGTTACACCTGGATAAACAGTAGTGAAATCAGTTACTGCACCAGCTGCTGTCATTGCCAAAGTAGTTGGGTCTGCAGCCTGATATGTTGGAAGATATGCAGCCTGAAGTTTCTCTGTGAAGCTTCTTGCATAATCTGCTTTCTCATCTGCTTTATCAACTTTAACATCATCTGCAATTGCCTTCAACTCTGCTGTTGCTTTATTTACCTTTGTCTGTGCACATAACAATGTAACATTCTGTTCTACTTTGTCAGCGGATACAATTGCTGTAGTACCATCATTTGCCATTGTTGTCAACTGATAAGTTGCTGTTCCTTTGCCATCGCTGAAATTAGTTGTTGCTTCATCTACAGTAGCTTTTACACCCACTGCTGTTGCAGGAGCAACGGCCTTTTCTGTCAAAACATCTGGGAAACCATTAAATTTAAGATAATTATCAATAGCAGTTTTCAATGTACCATCAGCAAAAGTACTATCAAGAAGGTTGCAGTCTGCCAAGTATGCTTTTACTGCATCTGTTGCAGCGTTTGCTCTTACTGTAGCATTTTCTGTTTTCTTGGAATAATCGAAATTGATTGTTTTCTTAGCAGCAGTAGTCTGACCATCCTCAGCCACAATTTCGACTGGAATCTGTACAGCGCCTTCTTCTGTTGCTGTAGAATTTGTTATTACTGTAGTACCAACTGCTGCTTTGATATCAGCGTATAAATCAATACCAGATTCTGTTACGTCTAATGCATTGTCTACTTCCTTCTGTGCCAAAGCATCTTTAAGTGCGTTGTTTGCTGCATATTTGTCTAATCTTGCTTCGATTAATTTCTTAGCTTCTTCTGTTCTTTCTGTTAAGCTAGCTAATTTATATGTAACTTCAGTTGTTTTAGCATAAGCGCCCTTAGTAACTGTGATAGTTGCAACTTTTTCGCCGCCTTTTGCTGCATCAGGTACTTTACCTTTTACATCAGTTTTTTCTAATGCTACAGTAATTGTAACACCAAATTTGGTTTCAAGTGCTTCTTCTGGAACTGTAAATCCATCTTCTGTCTCTGCTGTTGCAGCATTTACTGGAAGATCTTTTACTGCTTCTACATAATAAGCTGTTGCAGTTAATACTGCTTCTTTATCATTTTCCTGTGTTGATGCAGCCTGAACATCAACTGCCTGTGTGTTTACTTCTGCTGCCTGGATTACGTTAGTTCCTGCAACCATAGAAGTAACCATTGCAGCGGACAAAATTGCGCTAGCTACTTTGCCGCTCTTTTTTGTGAAATCTTTAAATCTCTGCATAATTCTTTTCTCCTCCGCATCTGATTTTAGGGAACTCACGTCCCTTATTATTATTTGTTGCGGTTCGCTCTCTCTCTCCAAAGGCAAACCATTTATAATAACGCAGTAATGGTTAACTCAAAATCCCCCTGCCATTATTATCCTATATGTATAGATATCTACCAATATATCTATTAGATAGTTTAGTACAAATCGCGAAAATGTCAAGGATTTTTTTGTATTTATTTAGAAACCAGGCATTTCCACGCATTCCTTTTTCAACCATCTCTTTGCTATTATAACCATTCACCTTTTATTTTGCAAGTCATATTATAAAAAAAATATAAAAAATATGAAATAAGGATTGTATGATTATGAAAAAACATTTTCCTTACTGCTTTTCTTTTGCTCTTTTTTTGTCTTTCTTCTTATTATTATGTTCCTGTGGGGACAAAAATGCTTCTAAATCACTTACCGAGGTACGGGTCAATGAAGTCGCACATTCCATTTTTTATGCTCCTTTTTATGTCTCGATTGAGGAGGGGTATTTTGCCGACGAGGGAATCGACCTTTCTGTTGTGACCGGTTTCGGTGCGGATAAGACGATGACGGCTGTTTTGTCGGGCGAGGCGGATATCGGCTTTATGGGACCGGAGACTACGGTGTATGCCTATCAGGAGGGGGCGAATGACCCCGTCATTAATTTTGCCCAGCTTACCAGGCGGGCGGGGAATTTTGTGATTGCGAGGGAGAATATGGATTCTTTTTCTTATTCTGATTTGAAAGGGCATACGGTGATTGGGGGACGCGCGGGCGGTATGCCGGAGATGGTGTTTGAGTATGTGCTTCGCCAGAACGGTATGGATCCGGCAAGGGATCTTACGATTGTCCAGAATGTTGATTTTGGCTCGACTGCTGCTGCTTTTTCGGGCGGCACCGGAGATTATACGATTGAGTTTGAGCCTGCTGCGACTGCTTTGGAGTCCGAGGGCAAGGGTTATGTGGTTGCTTCGCTCGGTGTGGATTCGGGCTATGTTCCGTATACTGCTTTTTCTGCGAAGGAAAGTTTTCTTAAGGAGCATGGGGATACGGTTTCGGCTTTTACGAGGGCGCTAAGGCGGGGAATGGATTTTGTGGATTCGCATACGCCTTCCGAGATTGCTGAGGTGATTGCGCCGCAGTTTCCGGATACGGAGGTTTCTACGATTGCGGTGATTGTGGAGCGCTACGGGAAGCAGGATACGTGGAATGATTCTTTAGTTTTTTCGAAGGATGGGTATGAGCTTTTGCTTTCTATCTTAAGGGAATCCGGGGAGCTTAAGGCGGAACCGCCTTATGATTTGCTGGTGAATACGGAGTTTGTGGGGGAGGAATAGGAGCTGTTTTTCACAATATGCATTTCAGCCTTTGTAACGTGGAGCAAAGGCTGAAATGGGGGTGGTTCCTAATTATAGATTGAATTCCTTATATAGCTCTTCCCGATACGCTGCATCCGCTGTGGCTCGAACGATATCTTCCATACGGTTC
>NZ_JADYUI010000045.1 GCF_021531695.1 Roseburia hominis
CCAAAAAGAAAACCCCTAAATCCCCTCATGAATGAGGGGCAGGGGAGTTGAGGTGTCGAAGACACTTTTTTATTGGACAGGAAGTGTCCCGTTATCGTGATTTTATAGTAGTAGAATAAAGACAATCCCAAGGGATATAGAAGAATGCAGCATTCAAAACTTGTACCTTTACAAATTAATATCGAAGTGGAAAAGGCGTACTGATGTTCGATAAAATCATTGCAATATTCGATTTGTCTGGTATAATTATCGTAGATGCCAAACTGATGTTCTGGTATCGATCAGCAAGAAGATGCGTGGTGATGGGGCTTTGACTCCGGCTCTTAACGGAAACATTGCTACGTTAGCCGATTGATCACGGCTATGGTTACAAACGCAAGAGGTGACATTTTCCCTTTTCCTCTTTGATAGAAGTAGATTCTTTTAAGGAGCGAATTAATTATGAAGCGTTCGATCAATATTCACTGTCGTAAAGACAGAAAAGGACTCAGAATGTCCTACACACCTACCGGTGACGGTAAATCATTAGTTTTACAAGGGATTACTATTTGCTGTCCCTATTGTAAAGAAGCCAGATCTCTTCACAACATGACGGAAGAGATGTTTCTGGAAAAAGTGGTTGGAGATAAGTTTTTCATTTAACCACAGAATCTTAAAAATTACATATTGAAGCACGTATGAGCGTGATGGCTTTCTTTGAAAAGCGGACACGAGGGGCGTGATACAACCAGAGTAACTGGAAGTATCATGTCCCTTTTTGCGTGTAAAGCTTCCTTGCCTGGTTAGCAGCCGGGGAGGAAGTTTTTTTCGTTCTTAGTGTTCGTTTCCATTTTTATTCTCGGGGCTAAAAATCGGCCTCCCTAAGAAATTTTTTATTTCCAAGGAGGAACGATTTATGTTAGCAACAGATTTTTTACCTTTTAACAAGAAGAAGGAAACGGAGTACTTTACAAAAGCCGCTGAAATTTATGATGCTGTGAAAACCGGGGTTTGCAGGACACAGTTGCAACAAGATTTTGCAAAGCTTTCGGAGTATGAGCAGGCAGCTGTTGTGGAAAGCATCTTCGCAAATTTACACAAGGTTGCTACCAGAGAGGCTTGGTACATTATCAGATGCTATAAATTTGATCCAAAAAAAGCGGAAGATCTGATTAGCATTATTGATGAGAAGATGGTTGAGATTTTCAACCTCTTCAACAAGAGTGCAGATACCGATTACACCATCAGTACCTTCATAGGTATTTATAAATTTGAGTATATTCGCTCTCTAATGGGCGAAGAGCGCAGTCTTTCAGAGGCAAAGATTAAGAATTTGAGCGCCATCCATAGAACCATGGGGGAACTCATGAATGAGAATGGTATCGCTTCGGAAGATATTACTCCGAAAATGGTTAAAGAGAGAATGGACGAGAGATGGCCGTCGCATCCATTGTCAGTAGGACTTATCGAGAGCATGATGGATTGGCTCAAAGGCTCGTTGTCTATTGAAGAAATGTTTGATATAAATGACGTCCGGTTAAATGACTCGTCTCTTGTTACGGGATTTACGGAGGATGAGATTAATGTTTCCAATCTTGATTCGCGTACAAGAAGTTATTTTGGCAAGTTATTTGAGAAGATGACGGATAAGGACTGGCTGGTATTCTTAAAAAATAATGGAATGCTCGGTGATGATTTGCAGGATATGGAAGCGGAAGAGTTTTCTGAGACAGAGATTTATTATACTGTTTTTGGAAAGAAGATCGGTGCTAATGCCAAAGAGAAGATGACAAAGACCGTTTATAACAGAACAATAAAGGTTAATAGAATCATGGACGGCATTCCGTATAATGTCAAAAAGGAGTATGTGAAAGAATTTAAGGAATACTTCGAAGAGCAGGTAGAGCGTATTATTTCAGAATATTTCGAGTAAGATTCATTATGTTCCTAGGAGAGAGATGCTATTGTTTGCATCTCTCTTTTCTCTGTTTTAGGGAAATACGGCAAAGCTTTTCGCACATATCAATATATATTGTAAAGATGGCGTTATGTAAAATTATCATATAAACAGAAGAAAGTTCATATGGAGGTAATGATTATGTTGTATATATTATTTACAATCGGGTTTTTGTGGATTGGATGGAAATTAATAGTGTTAGCAATTAAGGCGGCATGGGGAATTACAAAGATTTTATTCTATCTGGTTTTCTTTCCAATAGTTTTGATTCTATTGGTTGTTGGCGGACTTATATATGTAGCATTGCCAATACTAATAATAATTGGACTAATAGGGCTTTTGTGTGGAGAATAGAGCATAAAAATGGTATAATATTATAATGGTTTTTTAGGTGGGGGTGACGAGAGTAACCTTTGTTGGCGCGGAGTTTTCCGTACAATTCGCACACAGAAATTTTTGGATTGCGTCTATGGTAATCTCGAATCCATTTCAACTCTTCATCCGTATGGGCGATTGGATGTTTTGAGAGAGGTCTATGGGATTTATCGAGCAAAGACTCTTTTGTCCCATCAAACTTTTTGTTCCATCGAAGAAGAGAAGATTTAGAGATATGATATCTTCGACAGACAAAAGAAACACCGACTCCGGAGCGATAAAGTTTGACTGCATAGAATTTTGTGTTAATTTCATGTGGCAAATATCGTTGTGAATGTGTTATTGTATTCATGACGGTTAAGTACTCCTTTTTGTTAGGGTTTTGGTTTGGCGATTAAAATTCTAATGTACTTAACCGTTTTTGTATAGTGTTAGGGTGTCACATCAATTGTAACCCTACACAATCTGAAAAAAATTACCCAAAATCCTCTTGACATATTGTCGTAGCGGTGGTACATTTATAATAAGTTAAACGGTTAAGCGAACTTGCAAATTGTGCAGTTTGCTTAAAATTTACCATGATGCTTAACCGATTAACTAGAAGAATTAGAAAACAGTCAAAATGAAAAAGAAAGGTAGCGGAGAAGGATGAAAAGAAAAAGATTAATGATTGTTTTAGCAGCATTGGTACTTTCCATAGGGACTGTGGGATGTGGTAACAATGAAACAAACACAGGAAGCAACACGCAGGAAGAGGTAAAGGAAGATACCTGTAAGGTAACGTTTTATGATTCTGACGGAAAAACAGAGTTAAAGACCCTGGAAGTAAAGAGCGGAGAATGTGCAGAAGAGTATGTACCGGAAAAGGAAGGATTTGTAGGATGGTTTGCAACACCTCAGATGTCACATCGATTTGACTTTTCTACACCAATTACAGAGGACACACAAGTTTTCGGTGGATTTGTGACTTATGTGGAAGACACCAGAGAATATTCTGTGGTAGGAAGTGGAACAAGTCCGGTATTGATGGAATCTAACTGGGGAAAAGTATTAGGTGATGCTCAGAAGATGACCAAGGAAGACAATGACGAGGCAAATGTTTATACCATTACGTTAGATTTAAATGAAGGTGATGAATTCCAGTTTGCGACCAATTCCAGTTGGCACAACCAGAGAGGATATGGTTATTTAGAGAGTATTTCTAAGGATGGAAAAGAATATTTTGCGAATGCCGGTGGATTAGGCGATGTAAGTACCAAGCGTTCCAATATCAAATGTGCGGTAGCAGGAAATTATACCTTTACTCTGACTACATATCCGGGTGAAGATACCTATGAAACTGATAATTCCAGTTATACAGAAGAAAATAAAGAGGCATTTAACATTAACGCTTATGATGTGATTACATGGACTTATAATGGTGAAAGTACAGCTGACAACGGAGACACAAAGACCGATTATTATATCAAGGGCGCTAAGATTACCGGATGGGAAGATGTTTATACCGACGAAACAAGGTTTACAGAGGAAAATGGAATCTATACACTGACCGTAGACTTAGAAGAAGGAGATGAATTCATCTTCACTTCAATGGTAACTGTTGGAGAGACCAGTGGAGTAGGAACAGAATATATTCGTTACAGCAACATTGCAGCAGATGATTTGAAAAGCCAGTCCTTTGTAACTGGTACAGATAGTGCTAATCTTGTAGCAAGTCAGGCAGGAACATATACATTTACTTATGATGCATCTACAAAGGTATTGACTGTAAATTGTCAGTAAGACTATACCAGAATATTGTGTTCCTTAATAGGAATACGTTTGATGGCATTTTCCATACAGGAAAATAAAACCTCAGCTTTCTCGGTGGTAAGCGTTGGAAGATAGCAGACCTTCGTATGGTCTTTGAAACAATCATACAGGGTCTGTTCTACCACCAGAAAGTTCTGATTTGGAAGAGCGGAAATATCTGCAAAATCCTTTACATAAACGATGTTCTGAAAAAGAGGTTTCAGATATTCTTTCCGTTCCAGATTAGGTGTTTCCAGCAGTAAAAGAGCGTAATCCTCTGAATGAAAATATGCACAAGCCTGTTGAGCCATTTTTTCATAATCCGAATTAACCTGGAAAAACAATGGGTCATTAATCATACAGTCCAGAGCAATCAGGGGAGCAAAGTTATTGTCACCAATTTGGAGGAAGTATTCTAAAGAAACATCATAACATAGAATCGCATCTGCATGGTCGAATTTTTTCGTGTAGGTGTCGCTTAAATAAATTAAGTCATAGTTCTTTTTATGAAGAAAAGAGGATAAAAAATTGATAAAATGCAGTTGTTCTGCATTTTTCAAGGTTGAAAAATCAGGAGTTACATAGAGCGCAACCATACCACTTCTGCTGGTGGCAAGAGCTTTTGCAGATTGGTTTGGGGTGTAGCCTAACAGGTTGATAACCTGTAGTACTTTTTTGCGGGTTTTGTCGCTAATTCGTTTGTCATTTCTTTCGTTGATGACATAGGAAACAGTGGCAACAGAAACCCCCGCTTCTCTGGCTACGTCTTTTATAGTGATGTTATTTTTCATTTCAATACGCTCCTTTTGCTCCTGAGTTAGTAATTTTGTTATATAGAATTTTGGAAAATTTGTCAACTAGAAAGTACAGGAAAGGAAAAAGACATGAATGAATGTGCAATGTTGCATATCCCAGATTCCCGTTATTGTTTTGCAACCGGAGAAAAGGAGTTAGTGCTTCGACTTCGGATGGCGAGAGAAGATGAAAAAGCAAAGGTTTTTCTGATATATGCGCAGAAATATGATTTTACCTTCTGTCGGAAAAAATTGCCGATGGAAATCAAATACAGTGATAGACTTTATAATTATTACGAAATCAAAATGAGACTTGAAGATGTAAGATTTGCCTACATTTTTCAAATAGAAGAGGATGGAAATACATGGTACTTCAGTGAGGATGGCGTCACAAAAGAGTATAAATTTGAAGAAGCGTTTTACAATTTCTTCCAGATGCCCTATATTAATAAAAACGATGTCATGGACACAGTAGAATGGATGAGAAGTGCTGTGTTCTATCAGATATTCGTAGAACGTTTCCGTCAGGGAAATGAAAAAAAGGACACAAGCTATATCAACATGAAGTGGGATGAAAAGCCAACTCCTAAGAGTTTTGCAGGAGGAGATTTGGCAGGAATCATCGAAAAAATGGACTATTTAAAGGAGCTTGGAATCAATGCTTTGTATCTGACACCGGTATTTCGTTCCATTTCCAACCACAAATATGATATCATTGATTATTTTACGGTGGACCCACAGTTTGGAACAAAGGAAGAATTAAGACAGCTGGTAAAACTGGCACATGAAAATGGAATTCGCGTAGTACTGGATGCGGTATTCAACCATTGCAGTATGGAAATGCAGCAGTTTCAGGATGTGTTGGAAAAGGGAAGAGAATCCAGATTTTATGATTGGTTTATCATTGACGGAGATTTCCCGGAACCGGAAAAAATGAATTATGAGTGCTTTGCAGCATGTAACTATATGCCGAAGTTGAACACAGCAAATGAAGAAGTACAGGATTTCCTTTTGGAGATTGCAATATACTGGATTCGGGAAGCTGATATTGATGGATGGCGTTTGGATGTATCAGATGAGGTTTCTCATGGTTTCTGGAGAAGATTCCGTAAGGCAGTAAAAAAAGAAAAACCGGACAGTGTCATTATCGGGGAAAATTGGCATGATGCCTATGCTTATCTTATGGGCGACCAGTACGACAGTATTATGAATTATGCATTTACCAAAGCATGTCTGGATTATTTTGCAAAAGGAGTATTTTCTGCAAAGGATATGGCAGATAAGTTAAATTCAAATCTGATGCGAAATACAGAGCAGGTGAACCGTATGATGTTGAATCTACTGGATTCTCACGATACCCATCGTTTTTTTACGGAAGTAAACAAAGATAAAGACAAGATGCTGGCAGCCATTGCATTGGAAATGGTGTTTGAAGGAGCGCCATGTCTTTATTATGGAACAGAACTCTGCATGGAGGGTGGCTATGATCCGGATTCCAGACGAGGATTCCCATGGGATACCAAGTCTTGGGATATGGATTTCCTAGAGAAAGTAAAGGAATTAATCCGCATTCGAAAACAGCCGGCAGTTCAGTATGGCGAAATCAAAATTGAGGAAGAGCAGGAAATGCTTCATGTAGAACGCATGTGGGAGAACAGCAAAATTATTTTAAGAATTAACATGACAGAGGAAGAAAAGAAAATTCCAAAGCAACCGGAGGAAACGGTACTTTGTGAAGATAATAGGTTTTTAATAACCATAACAGAGGCTTGAGAGGGAAAGGATTGGTGTAAAGATGAAAAGAAAGAGTGCGTTGTTTATGGCAGTCATTATGGGAATCTCCGTACTGACAGGTTGCGGAGGTGATTCCGGTGAAAAAAAGGATACGGCGAATACCGGACAGTCAGCAAACAGTGTGTTTACCGGGGAGTTGGAGGAGAATGTAACCATAAGAGTGTTGGAAAATGATACGGCAATTTCCAAGGGATACTTTGACGAGCTTATCAATGCCTTTAATGAAGAGTATAAAGACAAGGGAATTACTGCGGTAGATGCAAACATGGATCAATATTTGGATCTTGCAAATGACGGACCTTATGGCTATGGACCAGATGTATTATATCAGGCAAATGATATCATTATGCAGTATGCGGACGGAAAACATATTTATCCGCTTCCGGTAGAATCTATGGAATGTTATGAACAGATACCTGAAACTGCGTGGGATGCCTATAAGACAGAGGTAGATGGCAATACATATTACTGCGGTGTTCCGGTAAATGTACAGGCACCAATGCTTTATTATCGTACAGACCTTTTGCCGGCAGATTGGGAAACCACTTGGGATGATGATGGTAACAAAGTGCCGGATATGATTGAAAACTGGAATGATATGTATGCATTTTCTGTTGCAAGACATGGGGAAGATTCCTCTAAGTATGGTTATATGAAGTCACTGTATGATGTATATTTTTCCGGTGGATTCCTGTTTTCTTATGGTGGCTATGTGTTTGGAGATAACAATACCAATCCGAAAGATATCGGATTTTCCAAGGGAGAGGCAGAGAAGGGCGCATGGGTGTTATCTCAGCTTGCGTCTACCATGAATGAAGAGTGTATTGATGATACGATTACCACCAATGTATATAGTAAATTAGCAGATGGAACTTATTTTGCAACTATTTCTACACCGGATGTTTATTCCACATTTTTAGATGAGTTGACGATGGAATATGAAAAAGAAGGATTAACCACAGAAGAGGCAAAAGCAAAGGCACAGGAAAATCTGGTAATGACTACGTTGCCACAACTTCCAGAAAGTGGTGATTTAACAGAAGAAAATCCGACACTGATTGATACTAAGAGCATGGGTGGAGTAAATGGTTATGCGGTCAGTGCGTATACGAAAGCACCAAATGCCAGTCTTGCCTTTGTAGAATTTGCAGCTGACTATGAGATGCAGGTAAAACGAAGTGAGATGCTTGGAGTTGCACCGGCAAGAGAAGATGCGGCAGAAGAAGTAGGAGGAGTATCAGAATTACTGTATCAGAATATGGAAAAAGGAACCATCGTGTTGATGCCATCGATTCAGGAAGTGTCACAGATTTGGACTCCGGCACAGACTTTTTTCACTGATTTAGCAAAAGACGCTTTTCGCAGTGAGAGCGAGAAAAAGTATCCGGATATGGCATCCATGAAAGCTGGATTGGAGGATGTGGACGCTCAGATTTACGATGCAATCTTTACCTTGAAGTAAGGAGAAGAAGAAATGAAAGAAATAATAAAAAACAGCAACGGAAAGACAAAGCTGTCTATGATTATTATGGGAGCAGGACAGCTTGCCTATGGCAGAATTGGAAAAGGTCTGCTGTTCCTGCTGTCTGAAGTCAGTATATTATATTACTTTATCAGTCGGGGAATTGAAGACCTAAAAGGGTTCTTTACCTTAGGGGAGCAAAAGGGGGATGCATGGCTGGGAATTCAGGGAGATAATTCTGTTATCATGCTTTTGATGGGAATTTTTGCATGGATTGTGATAGCCGCTTTGGTGTGTCTATATCGTTGTAATGTTAAAGATGCTTATCATATGCAGAAACTCGCACAGCAGGGAAGACCTCTGCCAACATTTCGGCAGGAACTCTCTAGTTTGTTAGATAAAAAGTTTTATGCGACAGTATTAGTACTTCCTGTGGTTGGGGTATGTATTTTTAATATACTTCCCATCGTCTTTATGATTTTAATTGCTTTTACCAACTACGGCGGAGATATCGTTCCCCCTGAACTGGTGGACTGGGTGGGAGTTCAGAACTTTTCAAAACTGCTGACATTGTCACAATTTGCACCGACATTTTTCAATATTCTGGGTTGGAATTTACTGTGGGCAGTATTGTCTACAACGCTAAACTATTTTGCTGGATTAGGATTGGCGTTGTTATTGGATAAAAAATGTGTGAAAGGAAAAGCTTTCTGGCGGGCATTTCCGGTGCTTGCTTATGCGATTCCGGGATTTATTACCTTGCTTGCATTTAAGTTTATGTTCTCTTATGGAGGTCCAATCAATCAGTTGATTACAGCAAGCGGAGGAACAGCGATTGGTTTCTTGGATTTGGATGCAAAATGGTCCGCAAGAATTATCGGACTTCTGGTGAACTGCTGGATTAGCGTTCCGTCCATTATGCTTCTTACAACGGGAATTTTGTCGAATCGTGATGAATCGTTATATGAGGCGGCAAGAATTGACGGAGCAAGCAGATGGAAACAATTTCAGAAGCTGACACTTCCTTTTGTATTGTTTTCCACTATGCCAGTATTAATCGGTCAGTTTACCGGAAATTTCAATAACTTTGGAATTTTCTATTTCTTAAGAGGTGGATTGTATCTGGATGGATATTTCCTTGCCAGTGACACGGATTTGTTGATTAACTGGTTGTATAACTTGTCCATTGATAATAATTATTATTGTATCGGTGCGGCAATTAGTTTAGTGATTTTCATTATTACATCCATAATTTCATTAATTGTTTATGTGAAATCACCATCCTATCGAGAGGAGGATACTTTCCAATGAGAAAAAAAAGAAGTGCCGGAAAAGTGGTGGACACTACCATTACCTATATATTGTTAATCGTAGTGGCATTTATATTCTTTTTTCCTTGCCTGTGGCTGATATTGGCATCCTTTTCAAAGTCAGGAACCATTTATTCCTTTGAAGGATTTTTTCCAAAGGAATACAGTTTGGCAAGCTTTCAAAAATTATTTACAGATACATCAATGTATAATTATCCGAAGTGGTTTTTCAATACATTGTTTGTTGCAGCCGGAAGCTGTATTTTAGGAACGTTTTTAACTATCTTGACAGCTTATACCATGTCAAGATTTGAGTTTAGAGCAAGAAAGCCTATCATGAAAACAACCATGGTGCTTGGCATGTTTCCATCCTTTATGGGAATGATTGCAGTTTATCTTCTGATGACACAGTTTAATCTGATCAATCATCTTTGGGGATTGATTCTAATCTATAGTGCAGGAGCACCGATGGGATATCTGACACAGAAAGGATTTTTTGATACGATTCCAAAAGCCGTAGATGAGGCAGCAAGGATTGATGGAGCTACGAATTTTCAAGTGTTTACCAAAATCAATTTGCCGTTGTCAAAGCCGATTATTGTATATACAGCATTGACTTCCTTTACATGGCCATGGAGTGACTTTATTTTGCCAAAACTGTTATTAAAAGAGAAGAATCTCTATACGGTAGCGGTAGGACTGATGAGTCTGGATGAGACAGAATTTGCAAGATTTGCAGCAGGAAGTGTCTTTATTGCAGTACCGATTGTATTGTTGTATTTCTGTCTGGTGAAAAACATGGTGAACGGAATGGCTGCCGGAGCTGTGAAAGGATAATATTTATATAGGAAAAAGATGCGCACATCGCGGAGATAAAGTTAGTCGTAAACGATACCGCTTGGGCGCGAAAGAGTCCGGTGACGGACTCTTTTTTTAATAGTTCTAAAATTATATATTAACTTACAGATAAATAGTAGCGAGAGGAGGAGTGGGATGACGATTTATCAGTTGATCAAAGTGCAATCAAAACTGTGATAGGAAATGGTATTTTCCATATTCTCCTTTTTGGTAACTTCCTGCCTTTATACTTAAATGCAGATAAATATTTTTCTACAAGACAGAGTTTTGGTCAGGATTATATTACTTCGCTGACCAATATTATGCAGCCTTGGACTGCGCCTGTGCTGTTGGTCTGCTGTTTTGTATCAGGTGTAATGGGGGCACTCCTTGGAAAGAAATTGTTGAAAAAGCATTTTGTTAAGGCAGGCATTGCATAATGGGAAAAGGAATTTTACAAACCAGTGTGCAAAATCGAGGACTTGTGCTGGATCCCAGAACGAAGTTACTTCTCCTTTTTACTATGGCAGTATTTGTCTTAGGCTATATGGGTGGAGAAAAGCTACAGCTTCTGACTCCGATTTTTTGTATTTTACCGGCGGTATTTTTACTTACCGCGAAAAAGTATAAAACTGCAATTGGATACATCCTGATATATTCAGCTTCCTTTTTGGCGTTTGTGTTTTGGGGCGACAAAACCAGTGGTATCATAAATGTTTGTTGTAAAATATAATTACCGAAAGTTGCAAATGAGAATTGGAGAATGTTGCATCTCCAAATTGGAGA
>NZ_JADYUI010000046.1 GCF_021531695.1 Roseburia hominis
TATTTCAGACAGATAACTCAGAATTATCTATCACTCATTTAGCATACGTTTCAGGAAAAGAAAAATTCTGCCTTGGATGTTTTGTAGTAAGGATGTCTTTTTGTTTAGAAAGCGTAACATGTGTATAAATTTCAGTCACTGTAATGGAACTGTGTCCAAGCATTTCCTGAATATATCGGATATCAACATCAGCTTCTAACAGGCTTGTAGCAAAGGTATGTCGGAACATATGTGGTGTTATATGTAATTCAATCGCTGCAAGAGAGCAGTATTTATTAATCATTCGCCTAACCGCTTGATCGGAGAGTGGTGTTGCATTTTTGTTTGTAAAAAAATAACCGCTATCTTGTATTTCTGAAACATATTCATTTTCATAGCTTTTAAGTAGGTTAATGACATCTTCATTCCCAATCTGTATTATTCGTTCTTTGGCTCCTTTGCCATATATTCGAATTACTGCATCATGCATATCGACATCAGAACTTTTTAAATTACATAACTCAGAAATTCTCATACCGGTAGAGAATAATGTTTCTAAAACAGCAATATCTAGGAGTGTACGTTTTTTTCGGTAAGCAGTATGGGCAAGGGAGTATTCTTTATACATTGTTGATAATAGATTTTCAACCATATGTAAAGGAATTGTCTTAGGGAGAAGCAATGGTTCTCTAAATTTTGTTTTAATTCTATTGAAAGGGTTTATTTCTATAATACTTTTGTATTCTAAATAGTGAAAAAAGGCTTTCAACGAGGCTAATTTCCTTTTTACTGTTTTTGGTTTGAAATTTTGATGTAAATATCCGATGAAGTTTTCAATATCGGCTGCAGATAAAGTGTGTATATCTGTATTGTTGTAAAAGGATGTAAACTGTTTTAAATCAATTCGATATGCTTTAATTGTCTTATAGTCTAGTCTTTTTTGTGATTTACAGTATTCAAGGTATTTCTCAGTAATGGGAATAAGTGTATTCATGTGTAAGTATCTCCTTTTTATAATTCAGTTATTGTTTTTAGAGTTATTAGGAACCTGAACCATTTTACCTCTTATTTATATCGACAATGAGTGGAAAGACTTTCAAAACACGGAAGCGTGTGTAATGTGTAAAATGTGGAATGCACATTGTGTATTGTAAATAGGTCGTTGGTGTTTAAAAGAATAGAAAAAGGTATATTCAAGTGCTATAATATAAGTGGTGGAAGAGGTTGAACAATTCTGATATGGGAGGTATTCGTTCTATGGCAGAAGAAAAGAATATAGATCCATTAGTTTCCATGCAACAGGAACTGTGTGATATGTGGGGGATCAACAATCAAACGAAGTATGTGTTCTATTATGATGAAAGTAATAATTGCAGAAAGTTTTGGGTTGATGATAGTAAGCAGCAGTTTAATACGGATCATACAGCTGACTTTGTGCTGGCAGGGTTAGTAAGAAAAGAGGAAGAAAAAGTAGAAGCTTCGCTTGAAACATTCCGCAAACCATTAAAGTTGCAAGCAAATGTAGAAGAGATTAAGTTTAAAAATCTGTATGCAAAAGGTGATTTTTTGCAGTGTGTGAAGGAAAGACGATTATTTGAAACTTTATCATGGATAGATAAATCGCCTTTTTATATTCATTACACTAATGTGAATAATTTATTTTATACACTTGTTGAAATATTCGATTCCATTGTAAAACCTGATGAGATAAGTGAATTTGGATATGACTATTTTAAAATGAAGAGTGTATTTTATTATATGTTTAAAGGGAAAGCAGACGCATTACAAATCTTGATGTTCAAATATAAGTACCCCAATATACAGCGGGAGGATGTAGAAGCATTTTGTAATGACTTACTGTTTTTGCTCGGGAGCAGGAGAGAAATGAAGGAAGAGGAAAAGTTTCTAGCCGGAATGCTTGCCAGGGCAGCAGAGAGTGATGAATTAGTATTTTTACATGATAACGATGATTATGTTATGCAGGAAAACTATGCGGAATTCTATGCTGACCCTATCCGAAAATATCAGAAGTCAAGGCACATATTTGATGAGGAAACGACAGTACAGGATATAGTAAATAAGCAGATAGCAATGGGGGAGAATATGGCAGATAATTTCAAGTTTGTGAAATCTGAGACAGACATATTCGTGCAGTTATCGGATGTAGTAGCAGGAATTTTAGGAAAACTGTTTAAGTATATAAATTCCACAAGCGTAAATCAGCGTAGAAGAGATGTTGAAGGTTTATCAAAGCTTCAGGTTGAAAATATTTTACTGATTGATAAGCTACGTATGGAAGCAGATCGGGAGAATCCTGGATTTTTATGTTCGATTGGTCCTTGGGATGGGATAGGAATACTTAATAGATTTTTCGAAATGGTAAAGAGCAGAAAAGAAAAATAGTTTGAATCGGGAGGTTTGATGATATGGATGTTTTTGCAATAGAAAAAGGAAAGGCACTGAAACTTTCAGTAGATGAATTTGAAAAACAGACATGCCATGATTATCCTTATTACAGAACTAATAAGGATAAACGACTTTCTTTGTATGCGATTTGTCCTGAATGTGGAAATCCAATTCAGATTGTCAATATGTATGGGGAAGAAATGATGCAGAATGTAACCCATAAAGTAACTCTTTATGGGAAACATACAGGTCGAGCGGTAGAAGGCTTTCCGTATTGGAATGAGGCTGAGATGAAAAAATGCTCATTATATAAGCCATCACCATTGGGGAACACGGAAATAAGAACAAAAACAGAAGAGTCCGAGGAAATAAAAGAAATTATTGAAAAGAATTGGAGAAGGATAAAGCAGGATATTAGAGGTATTGTAGGAGTTAATATACCGAATTCTGTAATGGAACATATGTATGAAGTTTTTATGGAATCTCATGCGTATAGTTATAAAGCAGTAAATAAGTACAATATACCATATGCTATGCTTAGATATCAGGAAACAATATCAATTTATCACACTTTTTTGTTTGACTCTCCAATGAGCGAAATTGTAAAAGAGAAAATAAATAATAATAGTAAGTACTTTGAGATTTTGGATAAGGAAATAAAGAGAAAGTTAAGTGGAGGTTACAATTTAGGCATATATTTGACAAAATATCAAAAGAAAGAGCACAAGCAGTATATACATATGGTGGTATATGAAGTCGGTGGCTATGGGAAGGAAAGCAGAAATATTATCTTAGAAGAAAAAATAGAGATGAAATCTTGGATTTATACGTAAGTGTATAGAAATAGGTAATATAGTATATTTCTCATGATGGGAAAAGATGTTGTTTTTGGCAGAAATACATATGAGCAATATGAGGAGGTATAGAATGTTTATTAGAAAAGTCAAAATTCATAATTTTAAATGCTATAAAGATTTTGAAATTACTCTTGAAGAAGGTTTAAACATTGTTGTTGGAGATAATGAAGCGGGAAAGTCTACAATACTAGAAGCTATAAATCTGGCACTAACCGGAATTATTAGCGGAAAGAGTATTTGGAATGAAATTTCACAGTATATTTTTAATAAAGAGTCAGTAGATGAGTATATTGTTTCGTTAGGCACAGCACCTATAGCACTTCCATACATAACAATAGAAATCTTTTTTGGAGGGGATGAAAATCCTTTGATGAATGGTGATGCAAATTCAGATAGAGATAACAGTGCGGAAGGATTTTGTTTCAAAATTGCATTTAATAACAAATATGCAGATGAATATGAGGCATTAGTGCAACAGGGAGATGTTAAAAGTTTACCGATTGAATATTATGATATTACTTGGACAACCTTTGCCAGAGATGTAATCACAACACGTAGTATACCTTATAAATCAAGTTTGATTGATTCGTCTGAATATAGATATCAAAGTGGAAATGATTTGTATTTGTCGAGAATTATAAAGGGGTCATTGGAACCGGAAGATATAACTTCAATTGCACAGGCACATAGAAAAATGAGGGATACTTTTGTTAATGATCCGTCAATAGAAGCCATTAACAACAAAATAAATCAGGATGCTAGTTTGACAGACAAAAAAATTGCATTATCTGTGGAACTAGTTACAAAGAATGCATGGGAAAATAGTCTTGTTACACAATTGGATGAAATACCGTTTCATTATGTGGGAAAGGGTGAGCAATGTGTTGTTAAGACGGAACTGGCATTAGCAAAACGTACTTCGCAAAATGCAAGTATCATTTTGTTAGAAGAACCAGAAAATCATTTATCACATACAAGATTGAATCAATTGATTAAATGTATTTCGGAACAATATGCAGAAAAACAGATACTTATTTCAACACATAGTAGTTTTGTTGCAAATAAGTTAGGGTTGGGGAAAGTGATGCTGCTTGATAACTTAAGGATAACAAAATTTTCTGAACTATCGGAAGATACATATAATTTCTTTAAGAAGGTGGCTGGGTATGATACGTTGCGAATGATTTTATGTAAGAAAGCTATTTTGTGTGAAGGAGATTCGGACGAGCTGGTGATTCAAAAAGCATATATGCAACTTAATGATGGGCGGTTGCCGATAGAGGATGGTATAGAAGTGATTTCCGTAGGTGTATCATTTTTACGTTTCCTTGAGATTGCAGATTGTATTCAGACAAAAATTGCGGTTGTTACAGATAACGATGGGGATTTGGCAGCTATCAACAAAAAGTATGAAAATTATATAGGTGCAAATCAGAAAGATTATATAAAGATATGTGTTGATGATGTTGTGGACACAGGGACACTTAAGATTGGCAAGAGTGATTATAATTACAACACTTTAGAACCGAAACTTTTGAAAGCTAATGGTTTAGATAAGTTAAATCGTATTTTGGGTACTGATTATACGGATGAGGACGATTTGAGGAAATTTATGAAGCATAACAAAACGGAATGCGGATTGAAAATCTTCGAATCTTCTGAACAGATAGAAATACCGGAATATATTTTGGAGGCTATCAAATGGTAAATAGATTGATAATTGCGGCAGCAGGATCTGGTAAAACTACATATTTGGTTAGACAGGCGATGCAACAATCGGACAGTGTGTTAATAACAACATACACTATTGCTAATGAACTGGAAATCCGAAAAAAATTTGTAGAACTTAATGGTTGTGTTCCGCATAATGTTACCATACAAACATGGTACTCATTTCTTTTACAGCATGGGGTTCGACCATTTCAGGGAGTGGTCTTAGATGATAAGATTAATGGTATGATATTAGTCAATGAAAAGTCTGGAAAAAAATATAATGGAAAATATGGTCCGGTATATTATGCAGAAGAGGACTATAGAAATTTTTATTTCACGGATGGAATGAAAATGTATTCTGATAAGATTGCAAAATTTGTATGTCGTTGTGAAAAGGAGACTAAAGGAAGGGTTTCGCAAAGAATTAGCAGGATTTATCCTAAGATATATATAGATGAAATTCAAGATTTGGCGGGATATGATTTAGACATCATAAAAAGTATGTTGCAAGCGGATTGTGATGTGACAATAGTAGGAGATCCCAGACAGGTAACATATCATACGCATAATGAAGCAAAGTATAAGAAGTATGCAGATGGTAAGATAGAAGAATTTATTAGAAGTGAGTGTAAAAAAATAGATTGCATTATTGATAAAGAGACTTTGAATGATTCTTACAGAAATAACCAAAGTATATGTTCATATTCATCGCAGTTGTATGAAGAATATGGCGAAACTGGAACAAAGCAATTTGAGGTTACTGGACATGACGGAGTTTTTTTAGTAAGACCAGATGATATTGATGCATATTTAGAAAAATTTAAACCAATGCAACTAAGGGAGAAGAGAACAGTAAAAGTGAATGACGCATATGCAGTAATAAATATGGGTGAGGCTAAAGGATTGACATATGATAGAGTCCTAATTTATCCAACCGGTACAATGAGGAACTGGATGATGGACCATTCAAAAAAATTGCAACCCAAAACAAGGTCTCAATTTTATGTTGCAATAACAAGAGCAAGATATAGTGTGGGAATTGTTTTTGATTATGATGAAAAAACAAATATTGAAGGCGTGGAAAATTATCTGTAATTTGACAAGAGTGTTGTATATTAAGTGAATTATAACAGCAATAAACTGTGACATATACGAAGGAGGAGCATAAAATGTTTTTTTTCATTTATAGCGAAATAGGCGAACTAGAACATAATGCCATTGTAAAAAGCGCTTTTGAAAAGATGATGTTCGAAAAATTGCAGTCGGAAGGATATTGTGATATTAATCCACTAATAGGGAGACCGAGAACCTCTAAATCTGAAATAGAAAATAATTTAAAGAAATTAGATTCTCCATTGGCTAAAGTTTTTGCAGGAAGGTATGCTACAAATACTGAGGAACTCGAAAAAATAATGCTACCAGTACTTAAAGAACTGGAAGAAAAACTATCAAAAAATAAAAGTTCTTTTGATGAATACAACTACTTTGCCATTATTTATTTTATCTTTCAAATGTACAAATCTGTTGATAAGAAGCTTGATTGTGTAAAAGAGTTATACACAACTTGGAATGAGCACGAGCAAGAGTATGATATCAGGATGTCAAACGGAATAGTTTTTGATGCGGCTAAGGTTGAGGTGAATTTTATATCTTCAATTAATCAGTATGTAGATTTTTTGGGACAAATTAGAAAAAAAGAGGAGAAACTGTTTTTTCGAGGACACAGTAAAGTTTCTTATGATTTGAAACCGTCTTTATTTCGAAAAGAAGAATGGTTATCAAATGAAAAGAAAATGTATTTAGAATTAATGGCGAAATGTCCTTATGAATTCGAACGATTAGAATCACATATAGAAAAACTGGCAGAAATGCAACACTACGGTTTGCCTACAAGATTGTTAGATGTCACTCAGAATCCATTGGTTGCACTCTATTTTGCATGTGAATCCCAGCATTCGTATTATGGCGAAATAATAATTTTTTCACAGAGTTTGGATTCTATAAAATATTTTCAAAGTGATACTGTTGCAATGCTAGCATCCCTTCCTTTGTTTACTAAAGATGAGCAAATGCAATTTTACCATTCAAGTTTTGTCAAGTCTTCAAATGTGAATGATTTTAATGATAAAGTTGAACGCCTTGTTCACGAGGTGAGAATGGAACGTCCTGGTTTTAAATCGGAAATAAGAGCAGAGGATATAAGAGATGTTGTTGTTTGCATTCCTGCAAGGAAGAATAGAAGAATTGATAATCAAGAAGGTGCATTTATTGTTTGTGGATTGCTTGAGGAAACATATGGTGGTAAAAAGTATAATACATTATCAAATTTGCGATTAAAGTTGGATAATAAAAAGATTACAATTTGCATTATTGATAAAAAAGCTGAGTTACTAAATGAGTTGGAAAGTTTGGGGATAAATAAAGCAAAGATTTATCCGGAAATAGATGATGTTGCTGATTATATAAAAACACATGTTAATATACCGACATAATTATTAAAGAAATTTGATAAGAAGAATGGGGGAGAAGGTACGGATGAATAAGCAACAATTTGATATGGATATACAAGCTGCAGACAATAATTCTTTGAGAGTTGGTGCTGCAAACAGAATTGTACAGCTTTTACAGAAGCTTCGCTACAGCAATAACGAGAATAGTGCGAAAAGATGGATATGGGAGTTATGTCAGAATGCCAAAGATGTCTGCAATTCTACAGGAAAAGTAAAAATAAGCATAAATTTTGATGAAATGCAGAGAAAAGTGTTTTTTCGACATAATGGTAAGGCTTTTTCAATGGATAATATATTATCGCTTATCAATCAGGCTTCTTCTAAGGATCGTAATGATGGTAGTGAGAGAAAAAGCGGAAAGTTTGGAACGGGATTTATTACTACACATCTGTTATCAGAAGTAGTTAATATTTCCGGACTTCTAAAAATTGGTGACGAATATTCTAAGTTTACTATTTCTTTAGACCGCACAGGAAAGGAAAAAAATGAAATTATAGCAACTATGGAGAAGGCTGTTGGTGATTTGGGAAGTTGTACACCTGTTGATTTCTTAGATTTTGATGAAGACGAATATAATACTGTATTCGAGTATGAGCTAGACGAGTACGGGATGAAGACGGCACGAGATGGATTGGAGAGTTTGAGAGTATCAGCAGCATATGTTCTTGCTATGCTTCCTGATATTGAGGAAATTACTGTTGAAAATACTGGAGAGAAGTTTCGGTATAAGAGAGAAGTGAAATGTGGATTAGAAAATGCAACTGTATCTGAAATTGAAGTGGAGCAGCAAGGTCATTGTTGTAATAAATATGTATTAGGAATGACAGAGGACAATGTTTCTATTTATATAGCATTGGAGCATATGGATGATAATATGAAGATTCTTCCATTTTCTGAGAATCAATCAAAATTGTTTTGTGATTTCCCTTTGATTGGAACAGAGGATTTCCCTTTTCCGGTTTTAATTAGTTCTCCAGATTTTAATCCCACAGAACCAAGAGATGGGGTGTTTTTGACATGTAAAAATATGGCGAGAATGGATGAAGAAATAGAAGTAAATCGTAATATTATAGAAAAGGCATGTGAACTATATATGAAGCTGTTGGAATATGTAGCAGAGAAAAAGTGGAATGGCATTTATAATATTACAAAAGTGAATGCTTATGGTAAGAAAGAATGGTACGACGAAGAATGGTTGGAAGAAATAATTGCCAAGTGTAAAGATGTGATATTACATACGCCGATTGTTTGCAACGCATGTGGAGATATGAAAGCATTGTTAGATGATTGGGATGATCAACAGTTGTTTATTATTTCCGATAGAAATACAGAAACACGTGAAAAAATATGGGAACTATTAAGTCATATGATTCCAGGTATGATCCCTCAGAAAGAAGATTTGCATGAATGGTATCATTCCTTATGGTCAGGATGCAACAGTTATACATTTGAAACATTATCGGAACAAGTGAGTTATTTCGAAAATGTAGATACATTAGTGACCAAATTGGATCATATTGATTGGAGGGATTGGTTAGATGAATACTATGTTCTTATTGATGAAAATGAAAAATGGCAGACATATGTAAAAAATAATCAGCTAAGTATTCTGCCAAATCAGAGAGGAGACTTCTGTAGTGTAGCTAGTATATCGTAAATTAATTAGCTAGACTAATTGATTCTTTGCCGAAGTCATCCATTTTATACTTCCAGTGATACACAATCGGAACCTCATTTATCTCGTCAAAGTATCTA
>NZ_JADYUI010000047.1 GCF_021531695.1 Roseburia hominis
AAGTAAAACGCTTGCATCTAGCAATTAGGGCAAGCGCTTATTTGGCGTGGACGTAGGAATACTAAGCGCTTACTTAGAATATACTAAACTATATGTTTATATTTTGGTGACAATATTAATACTATGCATCCCAAAGAAAGACGGAACGTTTGGTGAACTATTATCAAATCAGTTTCTTGGTATCACAACAATAGCAGCTTTGGCTAGAGAGGCAAAATCAAAATAACAGAATAACAAACATAGTTAACAACCAATATTATAATGATGTATTTAATCGTATTAGAAGATAAAAACGGCTCATTAAAAGAATCCATTAATATATGTAAATATGCAGAGATATAAGGTAAACGCTCCATCCTAGGTATCTTGCCCAACATCCAATGCTTTGGCATAATAGTCTCATGATTAATACAGTATAAAAAGTTTAGTACTATACTTTTTTTACTAACCCGAAGGAGGTTGTCATGAGAACAGAAATCAATTTAGTTGCAGAGCAGGTTCGCCTGCAACAGTGGGCAGCATTAATCAAAGATTGTCAGAATCGGCCGGCCGGTATGAGTGTGGATACATGGTGCAGCCAGAATGGAATCAGTAAGCCGAATTACTACTATTGCCTACGTCGTGTCCGTCAGGCAATCATGGAATGTATTCCGAATTCAGAAGAATCCGAAAACAGCAATCCAGGTTTTGTGGAACTGCCTGTCTCATCTGGCAGAGGCGAATCCAATGTCGCTCCAGAAGACTGCAGGCAGACTCCCGTACGTGCGGAGGTTATCGCAATTCTGCGTGGTGCTAATGGGATTTCCATTGAAATCCTTCCGGGGATATCGTCTGAAATGTTACATACCATCATGGAGGGTTTCGCACATGCTCAATGATGGAACCGGATTCAAAAAAATTTATCTGGCCACCGGTTACACAGATCTCCGACGCGGAATTGACGGACTGGCAGCGATTATCCGTTTTCAGTTTGAGCTTGATCCGTATGACAAAAATACCCTGTTTCTTTTTTGCGGACGCCGATGTGACCGCATTAAGGCACTTTTGTGGGAGGGCGACGGATTTCTTCTCATGTACAAACGTCTGGATAACGGTGCATTCAACTGGCCGCGTTCAAAGGTACTCGGGATGGAGCGTTTACTTTTGAAAGAGGCTGAAGAACATTTAAAATTCAAATATAAAAACATAACAGCAGACGCCGGATATGAAAGTGAGGAAAACTATCTGTTTCTGGAATCAAACGGACAGCTGTCTTACATAAAACCTGCCAACTATGAGATTTCAAAGACCCGTAAATATAAAAATGATATCGGAAAGATTGAAAACATGGAGTATGATGCTGCAACGGACATCTATACCTGCAGGAATGGCAAAAAGTTAGGGGCAGACCATATCCGGCACTCAAAAAGCAAGGCCGGTTATGTAAGCGAAAAAACGATTTATAAATGTGAGGACTGTAGCGGGTGCCCTTACAAGAGTGAATATATTAAAGGGAACAACTGCAAAACACCGATGGAAGAAAGAACAAAGACGCTGTATGTTGCCAAAACATTTCTGAAACACAGGAAAGCAGATTTAGACCGGATTCTTTCAGAGGATGGAATCCTTTTGAGAACAAACAGGAGTATTCAGGTCGAGGGTTCTTTTGGGGATTTGAAACAGGACATGCAGTTCCGCAGATACTTAAGCAGGGGAAGTTCCAATGTCCTTGCAGAAAGCATACTGCTTGCCATGGCGAGAAATATAAACAAACTTCATAACAAGATTCAAACCGGAAGAACAGGAACACATTTGTTTCCAATAAAAAACACCTAAATTTAGACTTTTCAAAATGAATTTCCAGGCCATCAGGAATGGCTTATTAAAGTACGCCTTTATCATTGCCCGCCAGAAAAAAATCGAGTTTTTTATTGAAATTTATCTTTAAAACTCCAAAAATGAAGCTGCCGCTTCACGAATTTTTATTCGCTAAAGCGACAGCCCCGAAACTTGTCAAGGTACTCGGGATGGAGCGCTTACGTTAATCAGACACTATTTGCTCTCAATATTTTCTTTTTCAAAATATATTTTTTTCTGTACAACATCATCTAATTCTATTAATCTATACTTTGTAGATAATGTAATATTATTTTTATCCCCACATAGCAAATATTTTTTACCAATTCGTTTGAATATGTAAAATTTTTCATTTTCAATTTTTAAGGTAATTGAAGAATTTCTTTCTCCATCATTTAAATCTGTCAACCCTACTATAATTATTTCTACCAACGCACATAATATAGCACAACTTATGATTTTAATATTGGCTATAATAAAAACTCCATACGTCGCTATAGGAAATTCAAGGAATATAAAAAATAATCTAATTTTTTCTTTATACAATAAAAATATTTTTTTTGCCTTTCCACATTTATTTATAATATATAATAAAACATAACCTACTCCCGTTAATACACATAATACAAAGCAAACAAAAAGAAATAATGTATCTTTGGCAAATACATAATTCACTCCCAAAAATAAAAAGAAACAAATAATATATATTAAACTTAGCCTTTTTAATTCATCTCCACTGCGCATTAATACTATTTCTATTTTAGAAGCACAAAACGATTGAATACAACTTGCAAACCCAATAATCAACAAAACACAAACAGCACCAAGCACATATTCATTATTTATATCAAAATCTTTAAATACATTAATACTATCTAAATTATTTGTCACGCTTTTTACCATTCCTTTCGCTTCGCTCAAGGCACAAACAAGTTATGAAAAAATGTTGTGCCCCCTCCTCTCTTTAATTTATACTTCTTATATGAAATAGCAATACACTACAGAGCACGGAAGGAGGAGTGGCGAATTTATTTCGCCCCCGTATGTTTATATGTGCCGTCATCCTTACAAGCACAAACAAGTGGAACATTGAGCCCAGACTCTTAGCATTGGTAATAAACCATGTTTATTTAGTCGCAGGATGACATTCAATGTTGTGTAAGTGGTAAACTATATTCCATACTACTCTTGGTATATCTTTCTATATTATAAACAGCACTACCACCAACATGCAATATAAATTCTTGTTTTTCCCTGCTACCATTTCTTACACCTTTAAAAAAATATCATTTTTCTTACTATTCTCCTTGTCACCTTACTGTTTACGCTTAGTCTACAGACTATTACCGCTATAAACTCACACTCTTCAGATATGGCTCTTTCCAATTTTTAAACGAAACAATTTCACCTTTAAATCCATATCCCTTTATTTTTTCTTTTTGCTTTAAAGTTTCCTCTGATTTAAAATCAAACAAATACCACACCGCATTTTTATTTATACGTCTGATGATTTCCCTCATGTATAATTCATCAACTTCTCCATATGAAAACCCTACCGAAATCACTCGTTTTATATTTTTATTAAGTTTAGTAAAGAAATCTTTATTCTGTCGTATAACTTCCTGCACATCTTTTATATACATATCTCGAATTATTCCTATCTGCCTATCTGCTGAAGATGTATCATCCTGCCACTCATTATTCTCTTTATGACCAAAGAGCAATTCCTGCTCTGTGCCACATTTTCCATGAATATAGCAAATTTTCTCAGCTGGAACATCATATATTGTTTCTAAGGTAGTAGTATAATTGAATGAGAGGAATAGTGCATTTTCTCCTCGTTTAGGAAAATCTTTTATCGGAACTGCCTTCTTCACATCAACACTCTCAATCCAACTTCTAAAATACGTCGGTAGTTGTGAAAAAGCAATATGCATTATCACCCCATTCAATTCATTCTTTTCACCTTCTTCCCAAACATCTTCATACCTTAATTTTCCCAGAATTGTTTCAAAATCACACCAATCAGGTTGAGTTGCCTTATTGCTTTTCGGAAAATTCTTTTTTAACGAAGCATTAATCATTTGACAAATACACGTTGCATTCTGCTTATCGTTTGGTGCATTTTTATTTTTTCTTTTTATTTCAAATCTTCCGAATTCATTTAAATACACATCATTTGCTGCATATCTATTCTTTAAATATGTGTGAAATTTATTATATGATGTAGGTAAATTATTTTGCACGTCAAATCCATTTCCAATAACATACAACGTATCATTTCTATTTTTTTTCAAAATCTGATTAAAAATTTTCATAATAATCTTCCCCCAATTCTTCGTTCTACCATATTACGTCACGTCATAGCCGTTCTTTTTAATCCTTTCTCGTAAATGCTATTTCTAACAAATTTCTCCTTTGACATGCGATTGCACCTTTTCTATGTTATGAGATAAATCTCTCACAAATTTACGCGAACAAAAGATCGTTTAAATAGTTTCGAACATTATTTAAATTATTATTATCTATGTCATATTTTTCTACTATTTTTTCATAATATTTTGCAATTGAATCTTTCGAAATAATACTCTCAGAATGAGCACTTTCTTCTAAATTTCCTCTCGTATTTTTAAATGGATCTTCTAAATGGCAAATTTTTTCTAATGTTTTTGCGCTATATATATCAAGATAATTCTCTTTAACAAATTTGAGAATTCTTATTTCTTCTTGACTTAATGTTGTATCAGTACGCAACCGTGGTAATTGAGAGTACTTAAATGATTTAAAATCATCATAAACTGTTCTATAAACAGCGCCATGTCTCCAAGCCTCACAATCTTCAGGGAACATCCACTCTCTATTAAGAACATAACTCCACGCCTGCACAAAATATAACATCTTTTGAAGAGCTAAATGTGTTATTCCTTCTTCAGATGTATTATTCAAAAACCAATCTACAACTTTATATATTTTACCTTTCACCTCTTCCCTACTAGAGATTCGTTGATTAACGTTCCGAAATAATTTTTCTCGTAAAGGATCTTCATTATCCTCAATATTTTTTTCCATTAGATTTAATAAAATGTATGGATTTTTAATTGATTTTAACTTATTACTATTTTCCATGTTTGGAGAATAACTCCCCTTAATATACCTGGGTAATGTTATTTCTCCCCAGCCTAATACCTTACTCAAATATTTTTGACTTACTCCATAATAATCTACTAACTCTAATATCTCTTCTTTTGAAATAATGCTTGTTTGTTCTCTTATTAATGCGTTTGCTTTTTCTCGTATCTCTTGTTCTATCTCTTTGTCATAAATTGGAGAACCACATTTTTCACAATAAGGAGTTTCAACATCTAATTCAAAGCAATATCCTTCTCCTTTATATTCTCTTCTAGATTTGTAATATACCCAATTTCCAGAATTGTTTCCACATTCAAAACATCTACTTTTTCCCATTTGTGTTCTCCTTTCTTCATTTTTTTATTCATTTTTATCTTCTTTTCTATTATTCACAGTTGGCTTGTATAAGCCAACTGTATCATTCTTTTTTACTATATTTACTTTGCATATGGAAATGTCAATTCATTATCTGAACTTGTCGGTTGCTCAGGATGAAACGACATCACCAATAGAAAATCATCTTCAAATTTTCTAATTTTAAGCTTTATATAAAGCTTCTCTTCCGAATCAATAATTAATCTTGTTATTCCAAAGAACCAAAATGACTCATTTGGAAAATTTACATTTCTATCATCTGCTGTATAACAATAATTGGCAACCTGTAATTCTCTAATCACTTCAGCGACATCATCATCGTGTAAATTTTTTTCAGCCATAAAAGCTTGAGTTTTATTAACTCTGCCACCAGCCCATGTTTCGTCATTAATCTTCCATAATGAATCGTCACTCAAACATTTTTTAGCTTGATTCAGGAATGCATTAACTTCCTCCTTAGATTTAATGTAGCCGTCAGAAGAAGATGTAGTATCAACTATACTCAATAGTCTCACCTCCGATCTGGTATCATTGATACCATTTTCATCATAATACATTCAATTCTGATAATTGTCAAGCTGTTTTGGTATCATTGATACCATTTTATATGATATGTTATTTTTTTCTTTTACATACCACAAAATATCTTGAGTTTCCGCAAACTGTAATGCAAACAGTCGGTATAGATTATACATTAGTTGAAGAAGTTAGGTGTTTACAAATTAACCCATCATACTCAAGTAGCTTAAAAACATGGATGGAAACAAACGGATACAGAAAAGGAATCATCAAAGTTGATTCAATATATATTGGTGACTATAATTCAAACCCGTATGCTTATTTAAAAGATTCTAGTGGTCATTGGAATTATGATGTTATTTTTTATGGCGCTTTAGATATTAATGGTGGTCAAGATTTGAGTGCAGTAGTAGCTGATGCAACAAAAAAACTTTATAAAAAGTGGTAGATGTTATATATTCGGACATGACACTCTGTTAGCAGGTGTATTAGACCATCGAAATTTTAACAGCTTATCTTCGTATGTGGGAGTTGACTTGTCTGCAAATACATTGCAAATGTTTCCTGATACGGAAGTAGTAATTAAAAAAAGGGGTATTGACTACATATCCATGGTATATTGGCGAAGTGGGTACTGTATTGACTATACCCCAAAGTCATACTATAGGGCAAATAGTATCAGATGGTACAAGTTGGTTGAGTTTTAAGAAAAATGCCTCAATTAACAAGAAAAATGTTTACGCATAATCATATCTAAAAAGTATCCTTTCCCAACACCATGTGTTCCCGAGAATAGAATTGCCTTCATAACATCCCCTTGATTCGGCATTTTGCATCTATAGTCTCATATTATATCATTTCACTCCGTTCTTCAATAAAAAATTTTGTAGTGTTGGGCAGAGTGTATAAGTGGTTTTACAAATACACATTGTATGATATACTAAAGGAAAAATACGAAAGAAGAGATGTTATGTTCGATAATTTACAAGTGATTCCTGGAGAAGCATTTACTGCGGCCGGAAGTCTAGGAGAAAAACTATTGGATAAAGTGTCTAATGCTATTGGTTTGTTAGTAATGCCTAATAATAACAAGCAGTATAGATCAGAGGCAGAGAAATATTTGATTGAAAAAATAAAGAATGATGAAAAAATGCCGGAACTTGCAAAGGCTTCTTGCATAAGCAATGTTAGAAAATTGATAAAGCAGTATACGAATCAATGCGACATTTTTGCTGATGCAATGAAGCTTCTTGATGAAAAAAGTGATTTGGATAAAGTGGATGATGTAGATGATGATTGGTTAGAATACTTCTTTGATAAAGCAAAAGCTATAGGAAAAGAAGATATGAAAATAATTTGGTCAAAGCTACTTGCTAAGGAAATCCAGAACCCTAATAGTGTATCAAGACAGTTGTTACATATTTTAACAGTTATAAACCAAGATGAAGCAAAGTCTTTTTCAAAGTTATCAAGTTATTGTATTAAAATTGATAAAAGAGAGATGGTGATTATTTTTTATGATATATTACACAAAAATTCCATTGAAAATGTTATAAAAGATGGAGAACTTTTTAGACTTGAAGATATTGGTTTGATTCAAGTGTCGCCCATTGGATATAATTATCATGTTAAAAATGAACAAGAAGTAATGTATTTCGATAAGCATATAGATATTAGTGAAGTAAAAGAGATAAAAGTTGGAAATGTTATTTTATCGCGCGCTGGCGAAGAATTGATGTCAATTTTGACGGATAGGAAACCAATAGTTGGATTTGAAGATGTGTTGAGTAAAAAACTAATTGGAGAAAAATTATGAGAAACTGCAAAAAGAATCAGCGTAAGATGGTAAGCGCTTAGTATTCCTACGTCCACGCCAAATAAGCGCTTGCCCTAATTGCTAGATGCAAGCGTTTTACTTCATTTTAGTTCTGACAGCGTTGTTTTACCTCTTCATTCCAGAGTGTGAGTTTTTCAAACCGCTCATCTGGCATGAATTCATTTGGACACTGTTCCAATAAATAAGTCAGATATTTGTATACATTCAGGTCATTGACCTTTGCCATTTCAACCATGGTGTACACGATGGCACTGGATTTATTAATTTCCGTTCATCCTCTCCCTCAACAAAATATTGATAATACTTTATCTCGTTTTTCTTCATTAACCTTCCTCTTTTGCGAACTCTTCTATCTCTGCAATCTTATAAACCAACTCTATGTTAGGCGCTGTAGAGAACAAATCATTGTCAACTGCTCGTCGTACAGAATCCGTACTTCGTTTCAAATAATCTGATGCATAAACACATTTTATCAACTGTTCGTTATCAAACATCTCCTTTTTCAAGAAAGTAAACGAATGCTTCGGTAATGGCAAATCTAAAATATCAGAATTATGTGTTGTAAAGAAAAGCTGCTCATTATCGCGTAATCCATCAATCATGATTGTCAAAAAAGCCTTCTCCAGTTCACTATGTATGTAAGAAAATTTCTCATCACAATAATAAAAACCACATTCTCCTTGATATATGGAAAAAATCAAACTTGCAATATCGATTCCGGCTTTCGTTCCACTCGATAAAATATTTTTGCGAATAACCTCTCCATCCTGTACCAATAAATCTCCAGAATTTAAATGAATAATATAGGTATTCTTAAATTCTTTGGATTGATCGACTTTTATAATTGCAGGGTCTAAGGATCTCAACGTATAATCCAAAACCTTAATAAATGCTTTGCCCTCTGGAAAACTTACCTTATTATCACTCATATCTGAAGGATACGTAAACATCCAACCAATTGGCTCAATGCCCTCCAGCACCTTCTTATAATCATTTGTATATTCCACAGACATATCATCAATTTTTTTAGCACAAGTCTCATATCGATCCTTTTCGCCAATGGTAATCTCTCGCTTACGCACAAAAATCTCCGGATTTGTCTTTTTATCCTCTCCCGGAACAATTTTGACATCTAAACGGTACATTATAAATCTCTGACCGACAAAATCAACGGATATAGTAGCCTCTTTATCCTTATCTGCAATCCTCTCCAGCAGACTCTGAGATTCCTTCTGCCTTATAAAATTGCAAATTGCCATCAGCATCTTTCCAATAGAAGTTTTGCCGGTAGCATTTCCTCCCATCAGAATATTAACCTTCTTGTATCGAAAATTATCCCTTTCCTTCAAATGTTCATTCGGAATATAGTAAGCGCTTAGTATTTCGACGG
The DNA here is from genome assembly GCF_021531695.1 of Roseburia hominis. GTDB lineage: Bacteria > Bacillota > Clostridia > Lachnospirales > Lachnospiraceae > Roseburia_D. The sequence continues at coordinate 9,087 of NZ_JADYUI010000047.1, forward strand.
CTTGTGCCAGCCTAAATTCTCATCCATAATGATTGCTAGGAAATGCAAGCACTTCACTCTCATTTCATTTGTTAGATTTG
>NZ_JADYUI010000048.1 GCF_021531695.1 Roseburia hominis
TCAGCCACCGAAAGATGGCTTATTTGTGATACTCAAATTTATTCTTTATCCACTACCTCTTTGTTTCAAACTTATACCTCACTTTGTATAAATTGTGAAAAAATATCACAGAAAGGTATTGCAATAGTCAATAATCTGTGGTATTTTTATTACAGACTCAAATTGTGAAATTAATTCACAAATAGAGTATAATACTTTTTAGTACAATTTTCAAGGTCGAAAGGAGAAAATATTATGACCGATAAGCAGATTATTGAAACATACGCAGCACGTAAGATGACAATTAGAGAAATGGCAAAAGCCTCTGGACGTAGTTATGATAGCGTACGCAAAGTTCTTACTGGTGCAGGATATCACTTCAGTAAGAAGAATTAGTATTAACCGTTGCCTTATGAATATTGGAATGCTTATTTACAATCATATATAGCGGAAATGGAATCGCATCCGATGCATTATGTTTTGATAAAGGGAATAGATGTAAGACAAGATGAAGAAGAGCAAAACAATAAGTATCTTGGAATTTATGATGGTCTGGCAAGGCTAGAGGACGCTTATGTAGTGGCAGTGCAGAAATTAGAAGAACAACATAAGAATATGACGGGGTTGCTGGGTGATAAGGTTGATTATATTGTAAAGCATGAAAAAATAATGATTAATGTTTTTGACGAGTTTACAGGGCGGTGGCATTATAATGTAAAACCGGAGCAGTTGTTTTGGCGAAAAAATGCCGATACAGATAATTATAAGATGGTAGAGTGCGTGTTTGATAATCTGTATATGTATGAGGTTAAACTTGATAAGATAAAAAGAACTTTATCAGGATATGTTTATGATGATGCATTGCCACGATATGGACGACATAACGAAGAAACGATAACTGTGCGATTTAATGTAGACTATTCTTATCAAATTTTAGAGATGCTCGAGCACTATTGGGGTGGATGGAACAGTACTCCGACATCTGTGGAAATGGCAAAAATAGCAAAGAAATGGTATGAGAAGTATGATGCAGAATTGATAAAAATATCCCATGACACGTTGACATTTACTTGTAGAAAACTATCTGAGTCTGAAGCTAAGGAACTGATGGATGAAGCCGAAGCATTATGTGCACTAATTGTTGATTGTAAGCCGGAAGAGATGTTGGAGCATCTAATAAATAAGGAAACGTTTACTCTATGGTGGGACTAGTGTTTTTAGATGTAGTAAAAGAATAGAAGAGTATAATGAAAAAATAAGAAATGGAGAAATTGATTTTCAAGCGGAGCTGTCGGTTATGGATGTATTAACTGATTTGATAGATGAGGTGAAACGAGGATAAGGATTATGCATTATGTGATGGGAGACATACATAATGAAGCGGATAAACTTCAAAGTGTATTAGAAAAAATAAATATTACAAAAGACGATGAACTAATAGTATTGGGGGATTTGTTTGACAGAGGGGGAGCTAATCCGGATCCTGTCGGAGTTTATTTTACCCTTTCTGGTCTGCAAGGGAAGGTGACTTGGATTAGAGGCAATCATGATGAGTGGCTTGCGAAATACATATATGATTATTTTTCAAAATCAGAAAGAAAGCAGAAAAAAATGTGGCCGTACTCTTATAATTCTTTCGATTTGATGATTTCTCGGCTTGCCAGGGTAGATATGCTGGATATTGCTGATGTTATTATGAAACTGCCTGTACAAAAAGATATGGTAATAGATAATAAGCGTTATCTGTTTGCACATGCAATGACATCATATCCATCAGTACCTGAATCAAGTGAATATCATCTAATGGGGAACTATGATTATGACTCATTCTTGCTTGATGGCATAGAAGGATATATCTCTATGTGTGGGCATACTCCAACAGGGAATATCTTGTGGAATAAAGATCGAAATCTGTATATGGATGAATATCAGAAATCAATATGGCACAACTCTAAAGAGAATGTTTATTTACTTGACTGTGGATGCGGGCTTCCGGGAGGACGACTCGCATGCATTTGTCTGGAAACGGGAGAGAGATTTTATGCATAAGGAGGCGATTCTTTATGGCTACATATGTTATTTCAGATATTCACGGACAATATGACATGTTTATGGAATTACTTGATAAGATTAAGCTTAAGGAAAAAGACACGCTTTATATTTTAGGAGATGTGGTTGATCGCGGACCACATCCAATAAAGACACTCATGAAGCTCATGGAAATGCCAAACGTTATATGTATGGTTGGAAACCATGAGCTTATGGCATTAGAATGTCTGGAATTTCTTAGTAAGGAAATTACGGATATGTCCATAGGGGAACTGGATGAAAAGATACTGGATAATCTTGTGACATGGCAATATAATGGCAGTAAATCGACTATTGATGAGTTTAGAAAACTGGATTCGGATACAAAACAAGAGGTGATAGATTTTATAAAAGAGTTTCTGATATATGAAGAGCTATCAGTTAATAACAAAGACTATCTTCTCATCCACGCAGGCTTAGGAAACTATTCGCCAGAAAAAGATATAGAAGACTATTCACTCCATGAACTGATATGGATGAGGGCTGATTATAGCTTGAAATATTACGAAGACATATTTGTTATAACGGGCCATACTCCGACACAGACAATCAAAGACAATCCTAATCCCGGCTTTATTTACAGGCATAATAATCATATAGTTATCGATTGCGGAGCGCATTATCCTGGAGGCAGGCTTGCAGCCATATGTCTGGACACAGGAGAAGAATATTATTCGTCGCCTAATGGAGAGGAGAAATTGAAACATGATATATGCAATGAGTGACATACACGGGTGTATAGAGGAGCTTCAAAAGCAGATGGAGCAGGTAGATCTTAGTGGAGATAATCGCATTGTATTTCTTGGAGATTATATAGATTACGGCGATAGCTCATATCAGGTTTTGCAATATATTTGGGATTTGCAGAAAAAATACGGTGATAAAAAAGTCGTTGTTCTAAAAGGGAATCATGAGCAAATGTTTTTGGAATGGATTGATGATTATAGAAATATATATTCTGACGGTTCGGAAGACTATATGACCTTCAATGATTGGCTGCGGACAGATTTTGAGTATGGTGCAAATACAATAAGTACTTTTATTTCGAGTCAACAGATGGATTTTCTGAATCAGATATCAAGAACATGTTCCTTGGATACAATCAATAGAGAAGCGGTACAAATGATTCTTTCTAGTCATGAGAATTTGCTCGGGTGGATTAAGAATATGCCTTTGTACTATGAATCGGAAAAACAGATTTTTGTTCATGCTGGGGTTGATGAAGATGCGGGAGAGTATTGGATGTGGGGAACATCCGAAAGTATCCTTCTTGGTAAATTTCCTGCGACAAAAGGAAAGTTCTATAAAACGATAATAGCAGGGCATGTCGGAACCGGCAGTAGGGACCTTGCTGATGATAGGAATTATCATGATGTTTATTTCGATGGAGAGAGTCACTACTACATTGACGGATCAGTATATAAAGGTGGAAAACTGATTTTGTTAGTTTACGATGAGGATGAAGACAAGTATTATCAAATTGAGAATGGAAGGAAGATACTGGTCAAAAAATTCTTTAAATATTCTTAAGGAGGATCAAGGTAATGAGCTTTGTTATTTCTGGAGATATTCATGGGACTTTAGATATTGGAAAGTTAATAAAGTTTTTCGGGGAACGTGAAGGTAAATACTCAAAAGAGGATTATTTAATTATTTGCGGAGATGTAGGGGTATGTGGTTTCTCTGCTCAAAATGAAGCTGAAACAAGAAAGATATTACGAAATTTGCCGGTTACCACTTTATTTATTGATGGAAATCATGAAAATTTTGAACAGTTGAATTCCTATGCAGTAGAAGAATGGAATGGTGGAAAGGTTCATTTTATTGAAAGTGATATTATTCACCTGATGCGTGGACAGGTTTATAATATTGATGGAACAACATTCTTTACTTTTGGTGGAGCATATAGCATTGATAAGATGTATAGAACGGAAGGCATTTCATGGTTTCCTGAGGAAATTCCGACAAAAAAAGAATATGAGGAAGGTTTTAACAATCTGGAGAAAGTTGATTTCAAAGTAGATTATATTTTTAGTCATACTGCTCCCAGAGAAGTTGCAGCATCAATGGGTTATGGAGAGTTGTCCGATGATGAAATAGAGCTGAGGCAATATCTTCAACGTATTGCGGACTTTACAGAATTTGATGCATGGTATTTCGGACATTTCCATGAAGATACGGAAGTGGAGGATATGTTTTATTGCCTGTATGATGATGTGGTTGCATTATAACGCGAGGAGGAAAAAGGATGTCATTTGCAGTATTTTTAGATGTTGACGGAGTGCTGAATTCGAGAACTACTTGTGAACGGACGCCGGATTATCATGTTGGTATTGATGACTTAAGAGTCGCTGTTCTTGCCGGAGCAATAAAAAAGTATGGACCAACAGAAATTATTTTATCATCTGACTGGAAAGAACCTAGACCAGAAGAAGATGATTATGTTTATTTGATTTCAAAACTTGCAAAGTATGGCTTGGAAGTGGTTGGAAAGACAACAGATCATTACAATAACAGAGGAGAAGGAATTCAACGTTATTTGGAGTCTCATCCGGAAATAGATGAGTATGTAATTCTGGATGATAATGAATTTGATTTTCGTGATTATCCCAATATATGGGAACGATTGATCCGTACAAATGGAATTGAAAGAGCAGAATTTGCTTCTAAAACGCCTGCAATTGAGGCAATTCTTTTTATGGATTATATAAAAGATGTTTCATAAAGTGATTTGAAGGTTCCAAGAATTTGCAGAAAAGGAATTTGGACAAGTACTCATTGTTAAATATATGTAGTAGTGTGAGATGGTCTGGGTACACTTTGGGTACAACAGATTCTGAACGAGTTGAATTTGATGAAAAACGTATCAAATGATACACAACATGAGAGCGAAAAGAATAAGAAAAACGGTTTGATAGAAAAGAACAAATGAATTGGAATAGGAATTATTGCTGGAGATTTATGCGAGGCAAAGGTGGAGTGCTTGGAGTCTATTCTGATAAAGCATATAAAAGTTGGGGGCTTGAAGATTGATGAGATTCATTAGTTATAAAAACATTGGCTCTAATATGGCTCTAAAAATTTCAAAAGCCTATTTTTTTATATGATATACAGGCGATATGTGCGATAGAAAACACCTAAAATCAGTATATTACACCATGATATATGAACCGTAAACTCGTGAAGGTGGTAGAACTGTAGGTTCAGGTCGTGTTGCTACAATCATTGAGTAATCTGCGCGAAAGCAACGAGAAGATTAAATAAGCATAATAAGCCCAGAGCAAGTTTACTTGCTACTGGGTTTTATTATGCTTATTTTTAAGCGGCGACTGCCGCGACTGAGGAAATGCGTAGCATTTTCGAAGTGTGCTTATCAAATACACTACGAAATGCACGGTGTATCATAGAAACTTAAATACAAGCCGGAATTCCTCATTTTATGAGGACTTGCGGTTTTCTTTTTGTGAGAAGTAACGAGAAATGGTATGAAAAGCTTGAAAGAAACGACAGACAAATATGAACTCTTATCATAGAAAACGTTGTGAGGAAAGTAAATATTTGATATAATTATGTCAGATATAGGGATTTTTTCACGTAATTACAAAAGAGATAATTTCAGGAGGGGTTTTATGTATCAATTTACAGAAGATTGCATGACAGGAGTGGAAAAAATTGATGAGGAACATAAAAAATTGTTTGGGCTTATCAATGAGACAATGGAACTGATGGGGAAAGGCAGTGATGCCAAAATTGTGGGCATGAATTTGCTAAAAGAATTAAAAAAATATGTAGAAACACATTTTGCTCATGAAGAGGATTATATGGAGCAGATTAAAGATCCGGAGCTTCCGCGTCAGAAAAAGGAACATGCACAGTTTATGGAAAAAGTGGAAAGCTATCAGGTGACGGAATTAACAGAAGAAGAAAGCGAAAGGGTAGTAAATGATCTTCTTCCTTTTATGGCGAGGTGGATTTATCATCATATTCTTGGCAGCGATATTATGATTGGAAAAATTGCCAATACAGATACAACGGAAGATGCTTTTGCTTTTACCGATAAATACAGAACAGGAATTACGTTAATTGATGAGGAACATAAAAGACTGTTTGAAATTATTAGGGAAACCAATGATTTGATAAAAGCAGAGTTGCTTCATGATAAATACGATGCTATTGTACAGATTTTGCGGGAATTAAAAGATTACACCATCATGCATTTCGAAGATGAAGAACGATATATGGAAAAGATTCATTATGAAGGATTGGAATTGCAACGTATGGCACATACGGCGTTTGTAGATCGTCTCAATGAGATTAATCTGGATGATGTTGACCGTGTCCAAAAAGAATATTTGGATGAATTGTTGGAATTTTTGTTGAATTGGTTAACAAATCATATTTTAAGGATGGATAAGCAGATTCCAAACGAAAGGTAGTGTGGTTATGGAAAGTGGCGCATATGTTGAAATGAATATCATTTCAATTTTGATGTGCTTTGCAGTCTGGTATCAGCAAAAGAGAAAGGATTCTCCAATCATAGGAGATAGGTCCTTTAACTGGATTAACTGGATCACCGTGGTAATGCTGGTATTAGATATCTTGTCATGGAGTATGCAGGAACACATTATAAGTCACAAGTACTGGATGCATATGCTGGTATTGTGTGGGTATTATATTGGTCAGACACTTTTGACACTTCAGTTGCTAAAATACTGTATTCATGCAAATGACCAAAAAATAAAAAAATGGCAGCACATACTTTTATTTATTCCAATGTTTTTAGTGATTATTGGAGTTGTCGTTAATATATATAAACCATTTGCTTTCAAATTAATTGAAAATAAGCAGTATAATCCGTTGTCAGGAATTCTGTATTTGGAAATCTGGCCGCTTTTCTATATTGTTCTGGCTATGATAGTTGCAATTATTCATTATGTACATACAACGGATAAGGAAACGGCAAAACATCTGTTGATTTTTATCAGCATAGCAATTTTAGGAGGAATCATAGGTACGTTAGTATATGGACTGTCTCTTTGGCCGATTCTTGCGTTTGATCTTGAATATTTATATTTAAATGTGCAAAGTAAAAGAGAAAAGGATATGGATGTGTTAGCATTTCATGATCCTCTGACCGGATTGAAGAATGCTACGGCTTATCGATATACGTTAAATCAACTGGACAAAAAAATAGAAAACCGAAGCGTAGATTTTGCTGTTGTGGTAATGGATATTAATGGATTAAAAGGGATTAATGATAAATATGGTCATGAGATGGGAAATCAATTAATTGTCAGTGCCGCAAAATTTATGTGTGATATTTTTGGAAAAGAAGCTGTTTTTCGGATTGGTGGAGATGAATTCGTAGCAATTTTAGAGAAAGAAAATTATAATATCAAGGATAGATTAATAGAAAAATTCGACCGGGAAATAGAGCATGCAGAATTGATCTGCGGAGAAACGAAGTTTCCGATTTCTATCGCACGGGGGATGGCAGAGTACCATCGAGAGGATGAAATGTTTTATTCCGATGTTTTTCAGGCAGCAGATTGTGCGATGTATCAAAATAAAGTATGGATAAAAAGTATGTTTCCAATATAGTTTGGAAATTAGAGCTGATAAAATGAGGCAGGGAACAAAGAGGGGGTTGCTGTTATGCAAAAAGGAAATAAAAGAATTAGAATCGGGGTGTTAGTTGGAGGAATTATTGATAATGTTACGCAGACGGTCTGCAAAGGAGTAAAAAGAGCCGCAAAACAGATGGATGTCGATATTATGGTTTTTCCGGGAAAATATCTGGATCGGGATTTGCCAGATAATCAGGAACTTATGTATGAATATCAGTTTAATACGATATTTTCCTATGCGAAGAGAGGAAATGTGGATGCCATTTTAGTGATGGCCGGGAGTATTGGCTGCTTTACTTCTGCGGAGAACATGAAGAAAATGTTGGAACAATATACAATACCATGTGTGCTGGTTGCTTCTAAAATAGATGGATATGCCAGTATTATGTATGATAATAAAGCCGGTGTGAAAAAAGCCATGGAATATTTGATTGAGAAAGTCAATTGCAAAAAAATTGGCATGGTTGGTGGCAGTAGTATGAATGTCGATGCAAAAGAACGCAAAGAAGCTTTTTTTGAGTCTATGCAGGAACATGGATTAGAGGTAGCCAAAGAGTGGTATGTGGAAGGGGATCTGACCAGAAACAGTAAAAAACAGTTTGTACAACTTCTCGATCAGACTCCGGATCTGGACGCTGTTTTTTGTGTGAATGATGATACGGCGATGGGATTCTATCATGAGTTAAAGTTAAGAAATCTTCAACCGGGAAAAGACATTTCCGTATTTGGGTTTGATGATATTATATCAGCGGCAAAAGCGAATCCGCCGCTTGCTTCCGTGCGTGCAGATGCAGCTGATCTGGGAGAACGTGCACTTCATATGGCAGTACGCATTGTGCAGGGAGAAAAAGTATCGGATGAATTGATTCCGACCAGATTTATATTACGAGATTCTATTTGCGAATCTCAAAATAAAAGTGAAATTGTAGATGAAGCAGACGGACTGAAGCGTTTGGATGAGGCGTTCGAGGAAATTTTCTGGCGGTACAAGTTTGAAACAAAGAGGTAGTGGATAAAGAATAAATTTGAGTATCACAAATAAGCCATCTTTCGGTGGCTGA
>NZ_JADYUI010000049.1 GCF_021531695.1 Roseburia hominis
GAAGCGAAAGTCAGCCAACACGTTTCATGACGCATTGGTGCCTTTCGCAGAAAGGCGGATTACAAAGATGAAAAAATTAAGAAAAAATAAAAAATGTATAAAAAACCACTTTATAATTTGTTGACATTTCTATATCAGAGTGTTAAAGTACAACTTAACGGAAATATAATGTTATCACAGGAATGAATATCATAACTTGTAGTTATGTAAAAAGATAACAAAAATTTCCCAAAGAAACTAACAGCAAGGAAAGGTGAAGAAATAATGAGTGGTTTAGTTATTATCTTGATTGGTATTGTCGTATTGGCGGCAGGCTACTTGCTTTATGGTCGTTGGCTCGCAAAAAAATGGGGAATCGATCCAAAAGCAAAAACACCTGCTTACAAGTATGAAGACGGACAGGATTATGTTCCATCTTCCAAGTTTACAGTGTTTTCCCATCAGTTTTCATCCATTGCCGGTGCAGGCCCTGTCACAGGTCCGATTCTCGCATCTGTATTCGGATGGGTTCCGGTATTGTTATGGCTGGTTATCGGTGGATTATTCTTTGGTGCCGTACAGGATTTCGGTGCTCTGTACGCATCTGTTAAGAACGAAGGAAAATCCATGGGTATGCTGATTGAAAAATATATTGGAAAGACCGGCAGAAAGTTATTTATGTTGTTCTGTTGGTTATTTACATTATTGGTTATTGCAGCATTTACGGATATGGTTGCAGGTACCTTTAATGCATTTCCGATTGATGCAGCTACCGGAAAAGCTGTTACAACACCGAATTTCGCAGATGGTGCAGCAGCATCTGTTTCTATGTTATTTATTGTTGTTGCCATTATTTTAGGTGTTATCTTAAAGAAAGTCGGTAAAATAAATGAAGTTTTAAAAGGTGTCATTGCCGTTGCTCTTATCGTTGTTATGTTCGCTGTTGGTATGCATCTTCCAATGTATGCAACAAAAACAACCTGGATTTATGTTATCATGGTATATTTATTCCTGGCATCGGTATTACCAATGTGGTTATTGATGCAGCCAAGAGATTACATGACAACCTACATGCTTCTTGGTATGATTGTCGGTGCAGTTGTCGGTGTAGTTGTAGCACATCCGGCTATGAACTTAAATGCATTTAACGGCTTTACGTTAGTTGCTGCAGATGGCTCAAAGACAATGTTATTCCCGACATTGTTTGTAACAATTGCCTGTGGTGCAGTTTCCGGATTCCACAGTTTGGTGTCTTCCGGTACTTCATCCAAGACCATCAGTAATGAAAAAGATATGCAGATGGTTGGTTATGGAGCCATGGTTGTAGAAACTTTACTTGGTATTGTTGCTCTTGTAGTTGTTGGCGCTGTTGCAGTCAATGGAACAAAGCCGGAAGGAACACCATTTGCAATCTTTTCATCCGGTGTTGCAGGATTCCTTGAACTGCTTGGTGTGCCGAATGAAATTGCAGTCGTATTCATGACAATGTGTGTTTCTGCACTTGCACTTACTTCTTTGGATTCTGTTGCACGTATCGGTCGTATGTCATTCCAGGAATTATTCTATGACGATACAACAGATCCGGCAAAAATGGATACATTACATAAGATTTTGACGAATAAATATTTTGCAACAATCATTACTCTGATTCCGGGTTATCTTTTAACTTTGGGTGGATACAATAACATCTGGCCGTTGTTTGGCTCTGCAAACCAGTTATTGGCAGCAATGGTACTGATTGCATTAGCTGTATTCTTAAAAACAACCGGACGTACCGGATGGACCTTATATATTCCGATGTTTGCGATGCTTGCAGTTACTTTCACTGCATTGGTACAGAAAGTCATTGCATTGGTAACAAGCGTGTCCAACGGAACAGCAACTTTCTTAGTAGAAGGATTACAGCTTATTGTAGCAATTCTTCTTATGATTCTTGGAGCTTTGGTTGCATATCATTGTCTGGATAAATTATTTAAGGCAAAGAAAACAGAAGAAGCAAAATAAAAAATAATGTAGAGAAATAGATTGTTATTTCTGCAAATGAAAAGAACCGGTATCTGTGTTTTAGATATTTACCGGTTCTTTTATTATGCCTTAAAATCAAGTTTTATCAGGATTGACTTGTCACAACTTTTGAGCCGAATCCAAACTGCTTTGCAATCTGTTTCATTAGTGTCAGAGCAAAAAAGAGGATTACGGTATCAATTGGCAACATAATGAGGTTTTTTAGTATTCTTGCCGGGAAAAGAACAAAAAAGCCTTTTCCATAGAGGATAGAAATCCAAAGGGTATTGAAACCACAGTTAACAATCAGCTTGTTGACAAATTCGGCAGCCAGGACACGTTGCCATTTGAGAGGCTTCTTATAAAGAATAATTCCGTATAAGAAACCGGCAAGCATAGCATCAAAAGTAAAACCAAAGAAGAACGGACCGTCTGGTTTTACAAGGAATTTCAAAAGATCAAGAGCACCACCAAACATGCATCCGACCACCGGTCCGAACAGGCAGTCAACAATCCGGTTTGGAATGGAAGAAAAGCCGATTTTGATATAAGGTCCTACTGAGATACTTGCAAACGTGCCAAGAATTATGGAAAGTGCAGCCATAAGTCCGCAAAGAACAAGATTTTTGGTTGTGGAAAGTTCATGCAGAGAACTTTGCAGTGTCTGAATAAATTTTTTCATATAAAAAGCCTCCTTTTAGCAGTTTTCCTAAAACTACAAGAAGGAGACACAGATAACCTTGATGTAGCAGCGGGATGCGAAACCTGTACCGCAAGCGATTGCTTTTCGTCCGTATGACAACTCCCTGTTCATATGGCACTTAACGCACAGAATTCTACTCTGCTAATATAAAATATTTGTTTCTATAGCGGGGATTCCGCTAAAAACAATGTTACTATAGCATAGTACATGCTATTTGTAAATAAAAAATGCATGAAGTTGACATTTTTTTGCAATTTGATACAATTCAGATATTGGGAGTGGAAAATGATGGAAAATAACTCAGGAAAAAATGATAATGCCAGTCTGTTTGCATATCTGGTACATGAGGTACGAACTCCACTGGTGTGTACGCAGAGTATGCTAAGAGATATTTTGACTGGTGAGGAAATTAAAAGGGAACAGATTGAGTCTTGTGAAAAAAGTGTAACAACGCTTCTTGAGTATCTGAATCAGACACTTGATATGTTAAAAGTCAGTGAAGGACAACTTAAGTTGAATGTTGCACCGATTACGCTTGGGGAGATTGAAGAGATTTTATATAAATATTATGCGATACAGGCAAAAGACCATCAGGTTACTTTTGAAGTTGAGACGGGAGAAAGCCCGTTTCGCTATATCTATCTGGATAAGGGAATTTCGCTTCAGATTGCAAATAATCTGATAGGAAATGCGTTTAAATATACACCTGCCGGTGGCAAAGTTAAAGTGCGGATTGGGATTACGGAGATAGAAGAATATCGTTGCATTTTTCGGGTTGAAATTGTTGATAATGGAAGAGGGATGACAAAAGAATTTTTAGAGAAAGCCTTTTTGCCATTTACACAAGAGGACGGATACATTCCGGGAAAAGGAGCCGGGCTTGGTTTGAATCTGACCAGAAAGTTAATTCAGTTTCTTGGCGGTGAGATGGAAATACATTCAGAAAAAGGCAAAGGAACGACAGTTTGTGTCCGGATTGAAGCTGATGCTGCAGATGAAGATTACAGTGTAAAACAACAGAACGATGAAACCGGGGGGCAACAGAATAAAATAATAGATAAGGAAACTTTACGAGGGAAAAAACTTTTAATTGCAGAAGATGATGATGTCATTATGGAATGGATGGTGGATGCATTTGAAAAGTATGGAGTCTGGGTAGATAAGACCTATGATGGGAATGAAGTGGTTGCTTTATTTGAAGAATCAAAACCATTTGAATATGATGCAATTTTAATGGATATGGGAATGCCGGAGTGTAATGGAATGGAGGCAACGTTTCGGATTCGGCATTTAGAAAGGGAGGATGCCAAAGAAATACCGATTATAGCATATACAGGATTTCCATTGGAAAATGAAGAAGAATTTTTAAGGAGAAACAGAATACAGAAAATTGTACCGAAAACGTTAATTGCGGAAGAAGTGGTACAGAGATTGGGAGAAATATGGGAGAGTTATGGAAACAAAGAATAGAAAAGTAGTTCTTGTAATAGCAATGGCAATGTTGCTTTTTGTTATTATTATACCGGGATTTATTAGTTCCGGTACGGCAAGATATCGAAGCAATTTGGAAGTGACGGATTATGATGAAGGCTGGTACCGCATTGAGGATGGAAAGAAAATACCGATACAACTTCCGTATAAAGAAGAAGTTGAACCATTTGAAAAAATAAAAATTTATCATGATGTGACAAGAAAAGACTGGGAGCATTGTATCTATTATCAATCGGTAAACAAATGGGTTTTAGCCTATGCGGATCATGATCTTATATATAAAAGAGAAACTTATCAAACACAAAAATATAAAAATGCACCGACCAATGGCTGCAATTATATTGAAATCCCAAAAGGTACAAAAACACTTTGTCTTGTAGTCGCAAGTCCTTATCGTCATTATGGGAATAATATCGGAAAAATGTATTATGGCGAAAAAGCAGATCTGGTTTTATATCATCAGGCAGTTTATCAATACAATATGTTTATCGATTTGCTTTTGGTTGTGATTGGTGGAGTCGTCTTAGGATATGCAAATTATTTGATTGCGATAAAAAAACGTTCGCGTTTTATGAGCAATCTTGGAATATCTATTATACTGATGGGATTTTGGATGCGTGTCGGTTTGTCCGGAATGGATGTCTATATTTTGACCAATCAGCAAAGAATGATTTGTTCTTATTGGCTCTGGTTTCTTTTGTCTATTTTTGCCTGTCGAATTGTGAAATTTTATACAAAGGAGCATTACCGAAAATATAATGTACTGGAGCGCATGTTCGCCGCTGATATAGTTATTAGTGTTGTCTTAAAACGGGCAGGGATTTTTGATTATGTGGAGACCATCTGGGTGATGCATGCTTTGGGAATTGTTCTTGGATTGGAGATTTTCTGGGATCAATTTGTAGAAATTCATAAAAATAAATTTGCAAGACGAAATCATGGGAAATTGGGTGTGTTAATCTTAACGTTTTTTTGCATATTGGAAATTATCCAATATTATCGGACGGGGTGGTTTACCGGATATTTCTGTCGTTGCGGTATTCTGGTGTGTTTTGCCTGCATTGCCATTGGTGAGTTCTATAAAATGGAAAAAGAAAAAGAAATTATTTTAAAGAGCAAAGCAGAACAGCGAAAACGGCAGCTTGAGGTTACATTAAGCCAGTTACAGCCTCATTTCATTTTTAATGCACTTGGAGCAATCCGTATTATGATTCGTACAGATGCAAATACGGCCTATGATATGTTGTATGATTTTTCAAGATTTCTGCGGGCGAGTCTGGATGCATTGCAGCAGGAAGAAATGATTCCATTTTCGGTAGAATTAGAGCAGATTAGAGCATACCTTAATATAGAAAATAAACGTTTTTCAAATCGTATTCAGGCGAAATATGAAATTGAAACAGAAAATTTTAAGATACCGGCGCTTACCATTGAACCGCTTGTTGTAAATGCGGTGCGGCATGGACTGCGAAAGGGAAAGGATGCGGGAACGGTAACAATTCGGACCAGGGAAATATCGAATTCTATTATGATAGAAATTCAGGATGATGGAGTTGGTTTTGATATGGAAGAATGGCAAAGAACAGAAGAAAACCATTCTTATATGGGGATTTCTAACGTGAGAAGCAGGTTGGTTCGTCAGACAAAAGCAGAATTTAGCATGAAAAGTGTTGTAGGTGAGGGAACAACAGTACAGATTCGAATTCCATATCAGAATTCGGGCGAGTGGGTTTTGACTGCGAAGGAGGAGAACTTTAGATGAAAACCATTTTGGTCGATGATGAGGCATGGAGCATCAATCAGATGAAAGAGGAATTAACAGAATATAAGCAGGTTGAAATAGTGGGAAGCTTTGAAGATCCAAGGGAAGCCCTGGAATTTGCGAAGCAAAACGAAGTGGAATTTGCATTACTCGATATCGAAATGCCATATATGAATGGATTAGAACTTGGAAGAAGACTCAGGGAAATGAATCCTAAAGTCATCCTGATTTATTTAACCGGGTATGAGAATTATCTGAAAGAAGCAATTTTAAATTTAAAGGCAGATTACTATCTTTTAAAGCCATATGATAATAAGGATATTGAAGATGTGGTGAGTCGCGCGTTAAGTCTTTCCAGCCGTATGGAAAAGAGAGTGGTGATTCGTACATTTGGTGGATTTGAAGTTTATATGGACGGAGAGCTGGTGCATCTGGTGAATCGTAAGGCAAAAGAGCTTTTAGCATTGTGTGTACATATGGAGGGAAAGCATGTGTCTATGGAAAAAGCGGTAGATACTTTGTGGGAGGATCATCCATATGACAGCAGTGTAAAGAGTCTTTACCGGAAAGCTGTAATCTATTTGAATTCGGTGTTTAGGGAACGTGGAATTACAGATGTATTTGAAAATGGACGTGGTTATTGTTGCATCAGGCGGGAAAATGTAACATGCGACTATTTTGATTATCTGGCAGGAAAACGTGAAATTGATGTTAATGATGAAAGTAATGTTTATTTGCCTGAGTATGTCTGGGCAGAAGGGTATTTGCATAGATTCGACTGGAATTAACCCGAATTATTCACAGCCACCACACAGACAAGCCACAGACCAGCTACGCTAGCGTATCTGTCGTTGCTTCGCAGCTTTTGTCTGAGGCTGTGTGGTGGGTGAATTCTATTCACCAGCCAAGTGAAATCATAAATTCGGCTTACAAGCAAGCTTGACGCACGAATTACAAATTTCACTTGGCTGCTGTGAATAATTCGGGATTAATGTAAAAAAATACATTTTTCTTGAAAAAAGTGTCGAAAAATGGAAAAAAGTTGCACTTTAGTTGCATATCATATTGTATTATTTTATCAAGAGATGACAGTTAGGATTAATTGTTAAACTCTTTACTGAAGATTGACTTAATAGAATGGCTTGTAGAAAAGGGGTATGACAGCCAGAGCAATATTGTTTATCCGGGGAGCAAAGAATGGTAAGCAATATTGCTGATGCAGAGAACCGACAAAGTGATTAAAGAGATGTCGGAAAGATATGCTTTCTTTCAAATGGAATGTGCGAATAATACTCAGGGGGGAAATGAGCGGGAGGTTCACATATTTCAAAAAGGGGAATGGTTTGAAGGAAAGTGTATTGCTGGCTGTTGGCATTTCTTGAATTATGGGAAGTGTGAGTAGAGAAAAATATGACACGGATAAAACGGGTTATGAGTAGAAAAAGAACGAATACACGTGAGAGGTATTCGTTCTTTTTCTTTGTATATTAGGAAATTTCTCCTTTCGGAGAAATCCCTAATATAAAAGCCCGCACAAGAGCGGGCTCAACAAAAAG
>NZ_JADYUI010000004.1 GCF_021531695.1 Roseburia hominis
CCAGAATACAGGTCTTATCGTCAATGTCTTCTCCCAGTATGATGGGATTTTCGATTACACACTCTTTTATCTCATCCATGCGCAAATCTAATAACGCGCATACCAGACCTCGTAACACCTTTTCATTGCTCTGCATGGCGGCACGGAACATGTAATCGTTCTTCAAACCATATCTTATTTTTTCTTCTTCCAACTATTGTCCTCCTGCTTTTCTATTTTTCTTATTTTGAAATAATTGGGGGAATCCCCGGCTGTGTAACAGAATATTTTCTGCTCACTCAGATATTTTTCCGGCAGAGAAGAACTCTCTGCCGGGATTGTTTTAGGATAACATGCGAGCCTTTGTTTGTAAAGTGGACTTTCTTCAATTTTAGTTAGGTTCTTGCTATAAATATATCTATGCTTTCCTTTGGACATGGAAACTAATTCTTTGGTTATGTATTTAAAAAGAAAAGACCCAAACGATTTCTCATCTGAGTCTTTCTTTTTCACAATGCGGAAGATGGGACTTGAAATATTCATTGTACAAAAAATACTGATAGAAAGGGCATTTCAGCACATCATTTTCAAAAGTAACAAAAAAGTAACAAAACCATCTCCGCATTATTTTGAAGAAGCCGACAAATTGGGATTTGTCGCGCTTACAAACGGGAATTTATTTTTTCCTTTTTGTACCATAGTATATTGCTATTCCCGCACAAATTATTGCTGCACCTATAGCTATCCATAATGCCATTAGATTTTCTCCTCCTTTACAACTTCTTTTGTAAAGTTAATTATATCACGCCAAGCTATGAAAATATAGAAAATTATTTTTTAACTTTGATATATGTAATTTCTTGCCCTGTTTCCTCGTTGGTGTATTTCTTTTGGTTGCATACTTTGGGATTTAGTTCAACGGATTTCATAAAGTTTTCAACATCATCAAGCATGATGTTCTCCACTTCTGCGGTGTCAAGGTTTCTGCTACATAAATAGCGGTGCTTTCCTTTGGTGGTGATAATCATTTCTTTTGTGATGTACTTGGTTATATAACTACTCACTTTCTGGGTGTCTTCAATTTTTGAAACCGTAGTAAATCCATATCTGAAAGTTTTGGAATTGACATTAAAAATCTTTTTCCCGTTCTTTTTTATTCCACTATCTTCAAGTTTTAACTTATCGCAATTTGTACCGATACCATGAAAATGAATTCTCCCAGATTTGTGGAATTCTGGAACAAAGATATATTTAAAATCTGGGTTCTGGTCTTTTATATTTTTGAGAAATTGGTGTAATCGCTTATAGCATTTATCATAATCAAAACTATCTACTTGCTTTGGATCAAATGTAATTGTGAAAAATAATCCATTGCTCCAATCATTTGAAAAAGCATAATTATAGATTTTTTGCTTTGTTCTGCTTAAAGATGACTGCTCGCTATGTTCCTTGCTTTCCTTTGTGCGCTCTTTCTTGGTTTCTTTATTGTACTCTACTCCGTCTATTTCTTCATATTCAACATGGGCGGAAGTCCTTTTATTACCCGTTTGAAATGGTATCTTAAAAAGTCGATATTCTTCATGATTTAAATACTTTACATGCTTCATATTATAAAACTGCGGGGTTTCAAATATGGACTTAAATGCTCTGCCTTTGTAGTATCTCCAAGACGCTTCCTCTTTGGTAATCATTTGACTTAATGCCAACTCTTTTATTTTCTGTTCCTCTTTTTGTTTCTCTATTATCTCTAATAGTGTCATGTGCGTTCTTCCTTTCTTCTACTCCGCCAAAAATGTTGCCTATGTCAAGTAAGGCAACAAGGCTGTTTATTGGTTTCATTAGGAAATATGCAAGACCACTTAATCTTCAAATTGTGCCATATAGCCAAATTTCATATTTTTTATGAAGGGAGGGATTTTACATGAATGAAGATGATATGACATTAGACCAGATAATTGCATTTCATACTTTAATGTGTGAAGCACAAAAAATAATTGACAGTTGGGATACCGAGGACGATGCAGACCAATTGGGAGATGATTTTGAGAAGTACAACCGACAAACACCCAGTTACGATGATGATGAAAGATAATTAGAGCCCCACCTTTGCAAAAGGTATAGGGGCTTAGACCTTTACAAGATTTAGAAGCATAGGCGGTCTTGTAAATGGTCGCACAGAGAGGAGGAATTATATGGCTTTATTTTCTTTTCACTGCCAGAACTACAAGTCTGGCGCATTAGTGGGCATTGATGGACACAATAGACGATTGCATAAGAACCATAAAAGCAACCCCGATATTGATAATGAACGCTCTGCCAACAATATAGTATATGTAGCACCGAAAAAGAATTTGTATGCGGACTGCAAAGCAATTATAAAAGAAAAAGTAATAGACACAGGGCACAGGGTAAGAAAAGACAGTAATTGGATATGTGAATGTATCTTCTCATATCCCGAAGAACTACCGCCCGACAGAATGAATGACTATTTTGAACTAATCATTAAATACATGGGCGCAAGACTTGGCAAAGACAATGTAATTGAAGCGGTGGCTCACTGCGACGAGGGTGGATTGAGCCATCTACATCTTGACATTTTGCTTATAACCCCAGAGGGTCGCTTATCTTCAAAAGCACTCATCACCAGGGAATTTATCCAATCTATACATGATAAACTTCCAATCGTTTTGCAAGCCCATGGTTTTGATGTAGAACGTGGCACAGTTGGTCATGAGGGCGGACTATCTGCAAAAGAATATAAAAAGCAGATGGAAAGCGAAGCAAAAGAAATCAGCCACAAAATAGATGAGATGGTTGAAGAACATAACCGCCTACTAGAAAATATTAAAAGGCTACGGGAAATAGCCCAACAACTAGAACTCGGCAACCTAGCCAAAGCACGAGATATAGTATGCCACCATCAAAAGTCCAGATAAATCAATTAAGCAAGCACACAAAACGCTTGCTTTTTTTATGTTCCAATACTGAAAAATTGATTTTTATTTTTGGTGCTTAAAATGTCAAGGAAAAAATGTAACAAAAATAAAAAAATATCTAATCTCAAAACACTGATTTTCTTTCTGTATAGCCCTTTCTTTTTCGTTTTTTATGAGTTCATTCTGCTTTTTTGTGCAATGTGCTGTTCTCAATTTTTGACCTCCAAAAATCAATTATCGAGCATGCTACGATAAGGCTGTAACAAGAACACGCGCGCGAGTTCATAACTTCCAGATGCTTCCCAGAGTTGCAAACTGCAAGCGTTTGGCTTCCGAATAGGAGGTTATTTATGAATTCAAATGAATGTAATATCGATGGTGTTAAATGCACGAAAGAAGAGTTGCTAGAAGCAACAGAGAGAGCTATGATTAGTAAGAATGATGTGCTGAAAGAATTAGAACTTATGAGAAGAGAAAAAATTCTTTTAAAGCATACTGAAAAATACAAAATCTGGCTTGCTGACGATGGACGATGGAAAACCAAAATTCCAGACGGTAGCAAATACGGAAAGTTAGTAGCCAGAGCCACAAAAGAGAACCTTGAAAATTTCATAGTTGATTTTTATATCAAGTCTGAAAAAGAAGAAGTTCTAACAATGGAGCGAATTTATCCCAAATGGATTGAGTTTAAATACTTGTCCTCTGGAAAAGGAACAGCCAACAAAGCGCAATGGGTATGGGATACTTATTACAAAGGCAGTTCCATTGTTAAAGAGGAACTATCTAAATTAACAGTTGGAAAACTATCCCATTGGTTATTAAAGTTAGTTGATGACAAGAAACTTACCAAAAAGAAATACATGGAAGTGAAAGGCGTTATGAACCAACTTTTTGATTATTGTATTAGTGAGGATATTATCCAGATAAATTTGCCTCGGCAAATTCGCTTTCCATCTAAAAATATTTTTGCTGAAACGGAAAAGAAACCAGAGGCTGAAGTAATTTATTCAGCAGAAACAAAAAGCGAAGTTATTAGCGAGGCGCTTGCACAATTTGAAAAGACAAGAAACACCGCTTATTTGGCTGTTTGTCTTAATTTCAATCTGGCTCTTCGTGTTGGAGAACTTGTTGCAATTCGTGAAAGTGACATCGAGAGCGATGTTATTCATATTGTGCGCGGTGAAGTCAAGGAATACGATAAAGATGCCCAAGGCAAAATTTATAGAAGTGGTTACAAAATTGTTCCACACACCAAAACAGACGCAGGCATTAGAACTCTTATTTTAACACCAGACGCCAAAAAATATATTAAAATGGCGATTGATGAAAACAAAGCCAACGGCTTAAAGGATGAAGATTATATCTTTGTTTCAAAAACGGGAGAACGAATGCATGACTATGCTGTGAATAATGTACTCCGCAGATGTAACGGCGTAAGAAATGAAAAAGACCGCTTTATTATTTCTGGTAAGCCTAGCGGAAACCATGCGATTAGAAAAACTTGTATCTCTGAACTGCATGACAGTCAATTATTACCAGATAGAATGATTTCCGATTTTGCTGGTCACAAGGATATATCAACCACTCAAAAATATTATATTCACTCTGTTACTCCACTCACAGAAAAAGCGGATGTATTCGCCAAGGTTTTCGGGTCAAAGGCGATGTAACAAAGTGTAACAAAAATAGCAAAAGAAAAAAGCCTTGAAAATTCAAGGCTTTTTCTTAAAAACGTAATGCGGAAGATGGGACTTGAACCCACACGATCGCAATGATCACAAGATCCTTAGTCTTGCTCGTCTGCCAGTTCCGACACTTCCGCATATCGAATGTAGTGCCATGCGACTTTCATATAATATCAAATTGAACTGGTATTGTCAATGCCTTTTTTAAAATTTTTTATTGTGGCGGATTACACTTGGAACATGGCGTAAGTCCCATTGCTTTTGCATCTTCTAAAGACACTTCTGTATCACTTTCTTTTAAATAAGAGCAACCCGCACTATGATACTTTTTCCCCGTCTTTGTAATATGCACCATCACCTCTTCTGTTTCTGACTGCGTAGCATTTGCAGAAGACGTAACCACATCCTGCTCTCCTGTACTTTCATTCGTATATTCCCTACTCTTTGTCTGCCCACTACCAGCTTCTCCCACCTGCCAGCTTTCTGACGGAGATTCCAGAAAAGTAAGTGTCTCTCCATCTGATTTTGCAACAATGGTTCCCTGTTCGTCAGTACGGAACACCTGTACCTTATTTGCCCTTAGCTTATTTAACGTTTCCGCATTCGGATGCCCATAGGAATTTCCGACACCGACACTAATTACTGCATACGTTGGATGAACCGCTGAGAGCATTGCATCAGAAGTAGACGTTTTACTGCCATGATGTCCAATCTTGTATACATCTGCCAGAACAGGAATTCCGGTATTTAAAATATCATTTTCCTCCTGTTCTCCCGCATCCCCCTCAAAATAAAACCGGTTATTTCCATGTTCTAATAAAATTGCAATGGAATTATCGTTTGATTCTTCCACCAGTCTATCCGGTCCAAGAATCGTAAAACTTGCACTTCCAAGCATATAACTATTTCCGACTACCGGCTGTGTTTTTTCATATCCTTTATAATCAAGTGCATCCAGCACGTCCCGATAAGTATTCGTATCTTTCTGCTCATCCGTCAAAAAAATCGTTTTACAGTCAAACTTCGTTAAGATAACATCCAGTCCACCGATATGATCCTCATCCGGATGCGTTCCGATCACATAATCCAGTGTCGTTACATTCTGTTTATTCAAATACAACTGTACTGCTGTACCCTTACTGTTATCTCCGGCGTCAATTAGCATTGCGTGCCCGTCACAAAGAATTAATGTTGCATCTCCCTGCCCGACATCAAGATAATGTACCTCTAATTCTGATTGCACCTGCTGCATCGCTGTCGAAACATTACTTTGTTCCTGCGTTGTACCCGTATCAGCCTCTGCTACTGTGCCACAGGCAATGGCCGATAGTATGTAAAGAAGCCCCAGTAAAATCCCCACTTTATAAAATATTTTTCTTTTTTTTCTCATAACTTATCCCCTGTCTCCATGATTTCCACGTATCTTGTGCGCATTCTCACGCTATATCCATTCTATAATCAAACTATAGCACAAATCGAACTTATGTTCAAGCAGTCGTTCACAATCAAATTAAAATTCGCATCTTGACATTTCTACGAAAAAACGATAGAATAGTCTTTGTCAGTTTTATGCAGGAATGGCGGAATTGGCAGACGCGCAGGCTTCAGGTGCCTGTGGTAGCAATATCGTGTGGGTTCAAGTCCCATTTCCTGCATTTCCCATAAATAAGAGATCGCTAAGATTTTTTATTTCAAAAAACCGGAGAGTTTTTACTCTTCGGTTTTTTGGTATCTGTAATCTTGCTCTGTTGATTGTATTCTTTTCTAAAATAGATTAAAATAAAGCTAAGAGAAGGAAAGGATGTGAGCTTATGCAAAAAAAACAAAAATCCAAGTCGCAAACACAAATTACGTTAGACCTTGACATGACTTCTAATATTTCAAGAAAAATCCCGGATTCCATGGAAACCGATGAAGCTTTGGCTTATAATCAGAATAACCTCGCTGTAGAACGCACAGAATTTGCCAAAATCCGCACAGATCTGGCATTGACCAACTCAAGGCTTGCAATTGACAGAACCCATCTTTCCTATCTTCGAACCATCGTTTCTTTGATTGGTAGTGGTGCCACCCTTTATAAAGCATTGCCGCTCCTTGGTGTATCAGTCACTTTTACAACCATAATCTCCGGATTTTTACTGTTGTTCTCTATCTATTTTATCTATAAGGATGCAACGACTTATCCGAAAATGAAGCGAAAGCTGCATGACATGGAACAACAGACGAATGAACTTGCCCAAAAAACGGAAAGTCAGATTTTTCAATTTGATGATGAAATGGAGTAAATGCAAAAACAGTCATTCCGGTAATGATTTACTATTATTTTTACAAAGATGGAATACTGTCCCGAAGGCACAAAACGCCCCATCCAAGCTCGGGATTCGGATAGTCGCGTATGGCAGGAATTCTTCTTGCACCGCTCATCAAATATGCTTTCACTTTTTCTCCATATAAGAAAATATCATTCCCATATAGAATACCCCACTGCATCAAAAGCGCCGCACTTCCTGTTACAAAAGGAGTTGCCATTGATGTTCCGCTTCTCGTTGCATATCCACCGCCCGGTGCCGGTGCAGTAATGTTCACTCCGGGTGCTGCAATATCAGGTTTCACCTGATTGGTACTTCTCGTATAACCTCTGCCGGAAAATTGTGCAAGCCGGTCTGAAACCGCATCATAAGCACCGACCGATATACTTCGCCTTGCCGTAGACGGAATCGTAAGCGTTGTTTCTTCCGTCGGATATAAAAATCCGGTCTTCGGATTTCGCACCGCTTTTCCAGGAAACCATAAATTATAATCTCCCTGCACGATTTTTCTCGGATATAATTCTATACTCCAGATTCCACTATCTACATAACTTGCGACCGGCAGAAAATCTAAATATATTTCCTGATAAATACTAAAAGGACTTGGTTCTCCATAGTATGCCAAAATCCTTGTATTTCCTATCCGAAAACGTTCCGGTCCCTCGATTTGTTCCAAAGGTCCTGTACTATTTCCGGAAGGAGAAACAATGGAAATTGCAAATTCATCGACATAAGATTTCCAAAGCTGAATACTAAAACTTTGCTCATAGTCACTCACTGCAAACTCTATTTTTTTTGTCTCTTCTCTTCTTCTGTTCCCTTCCTGCACCACAAAGTTTCCTGAAGTATGCCCGCTTGCATCTCCTTCATTTCCGGTTCCGACTGCAATCACCGCCCTGCCAACATTTGAAACCTCATTCATATAAGTTTCCAGTAAGGAATCCCCACTGTGTGAACCATAACTGTTTCCAAAACTTAAATTCACAGCAATGGGACGTCCATACTCCAATGCTTTTTGCATCACATAATCAATTGCCAGCATAAGCTGTGTGGTTCTTGGGAAAGAATCCGGCACTGCATTCCCCAATTTTACAATAATAAGCCCACTTTTTGGTGCAACCCCTGTATACTGTCCATTCGATGCCCTTCCATTTCCCGCGGCAATTCCTGCAACATGCGTTCCATGTCCTGACGTATCACGGCTCGGACAAATCCGGTATTGCTCAGCCGGACTGGTTTCTTTTAATGCCTCATCAATTGTTTCTTTTGTGTATTCTGTTCCAATTTTATAGGAAAATGGTGCAGGTCCCGCCGAAATCGTCTGATCCCATAAATTCAAAATTCTTGTCGTTCCATCCTCATTTCGAAAATCCGGATGTGCATAATCAATACCGCTGTCAATAACAGCAACCAGAATGCCTTCTCCGTCTAACTGCATCCCCTGTCTTAATCCATAACTGTAAAAAGAAGTGATGCAAGCCTCCCTTTTTGCCGCCTCTACTGCAAAATAGAGCCGTTTTGGTTTCTCAATAAAAGTAACCTCTTCAAAATCTGCGATTCTTCTTACTTCTGATTCCGGCACATATAAAACAGCATATCCCCGCATCAGATAAATAATCGTTACTCCTTCGATCTGTTCCTCAATTTCTTTTAATGATCCCTCATATTTTACGATTAATTCCCACACCTTTTCTTCCGAATTAAAACCAACTTCAAGTTCTGCCGATTTGTCTCTTTCCGCCTGTGTCGCATCCAATGCCAGATTTAACAGATTTTCTATTTTGGGATTATTTCTATTCTGCTCATTTTCCCTGAGTCTTGTCTCATCCATTTTCTTTTCCCATTCATAGTTTTCTATAAACTATTCTGTTCCACAAAAAAAAGAACAACAGTCAATTCCTTTTCCTGTCATTCTTTTCTTTCTCACTCTCTACTCTCAATTACCCCATCATCACGAACCACTGCATTTACTGAGATGGATGTCAGATAATCATAAAGGCTCTTTGCTTCTGTTTCCTCACAGGAGATGGTACGCGCTCCCTGCTCTTTTGCCGCAACAAAAGCATAAGTCACACTCCCATCTTCTCCAATCACTGCCTTTAATGCCACCGTATTACCATCCTGTCCAAACAAAAAATTCCCAAGACTATAAAAAACCGGTTTTCCATTTATGTATTCTACACCTTGCAGACAGTGTGAATGACTTCCGATTACAGCATCTGCACCTGCATCTATATACTGCGTAGCCAGTGTTTTCTGGTAACTTTCCGGATACTCTTTTCGCTCCAGTCCCCAATGCACAAATACGGTAAGATAATCACATTCTGCCCGTACCTTTTTTATTTCTTCCAGTAAAGCCGTTGGATCATAGGTGGAAAATACGCCGGGCGTAATACTTTCCACATTCCAGGAAGCAACCGGTAACACACGGGATGCGGCCAGAAATCCATATTTTTTCCCATTTACCTCAATAATCTGTGGCTCTTTTGCACGTTCCGCACTTTCTCCTGCTCCGGCATACAAGATTCCCGCTTTGTCTAACGTCATAAAGGTATCGGAAAGTGCTTCTACGCCATAATCTAATACATGATTATTCGCAAGTGAAACAATGTCCACTCCCATATCCTTAAACAGTGATACATAACGAGGATTCATTCGAAACGTAAACTGCTTGTCCTCCATCTTAACCCCACGTTCACTGAATGGAAATTCCTCATTTACCATGACGATATCCGCATTTTTTAAGATGTCCTGCAGATCTTTTGATAAAACTCCATCCATTCCTCCGGCATCATAATTTGCCGAAACACTATTTCCAATTAGGATATCTCCGGCAAACACCAGTGTTGTTTCTGATTTTACCGGGCTTTCCGTCTGTTGTGTCTCATCCGGCACTTCTTTTTTCTCTAAAGCAGTCTCTCCCTCGTTCTCTGTACTGACTTTCACGGTCTCATCCAAAACAGCATTTGACTTATTTTCTTTCACATTTTGATATGCAGCAAAAAATACAAGCCCCAATAACAAAATCGAACTTACATACAAAACTCCTCGAAAAATCTTATTCATTCTCTTCTCCACCTACTGATACAAGCATGTCTCCCTACATTTCTACAACTTAGAGGCAGGGACCGCCTGAATGCTTAAAGTACTGTTTTTACAACTTCCGGTAATTCCTCAAATGCTTTGATTTCCGGCACTTTCTCATCAATCGTTCCAAACCCGTATGCCGCATGAATAAATTTAATACCGGCTTCTTTACTGGAATCATAATCTCCCTGTATGTCTCCAACATAAACAGCCTCTTTTATCTCATTTCGCTCTACTACAAGCTTTATGTTATCGCCCTTCTTTAAATCTGTATTTCCGTAACATTCCTTGTCCTTAATATACTGTCCCAGATGATAATAATCTAAGAAAGCTTCTATATAGCCTTTCTGGCAATTACTTACGATATACAAATCATACTCTTTTTGTAATTCCTGAAATGTCTTCTCAACATTCGGATACAGCTGCCCGCCATGTTCTTTTAAATATTGATTTTCATACCTGCCGCAAGCTTCCAGTATTTCCCCTCGTTTTTTCTTTTCTTCATCCGGAAATAAAAGATCCGCAATAACATCCATCGTCTTTCCCATCACACGATACATGTCCTCTTTCGTAATCCGGACAGAAACCTCCGGATATTCTTTTTCCAGCACAACATTCCAGGACTCTGCCACCTGCTTAGCAGAATCCCAAAGCGTTCCATCCATATCAAAAATAATTCCTTTT
This sequence comes from Roseburia hominis, assembly GCF_021531695.1. GTDB lineage: Bacteria > Bacillota > Clostridia > Lachnospirales > Lachnospiraceae > Roseburia_D. The sequence goes on from NZ_JADYUI010000004.1 coordinate 10,681, forward strand.
TTCATCATTTTTATCCTTCTTTATATTTTTTACACAATTTTAATTGAATTTTTAAAAATTTTCAACCCAAATCCCGGATAATAGTGTATAATGAGTTTTGTAATTCATTAAAAGAGGAGAACTATTATGAGTCAAGCAAAAGTAGACCGTTATAAACAAGAAAAATCAAACCGCAAGAAAATCATGAAAAAAGAAAAACGTCTTCTGTTTCTTGAAAAACTTTGTGGTGTTTTACTTATCGCTGCACTGGTATTCTGGGCCGGTTATTCCATTTATAATTATGAGCCTGCTTCTGATTCTACCACGGAGACTACAACTACTCCGGTAAATCTGGATGCTTTATATGATTATTATGGTACTTTACAATAACTTTTATTACTAACTATTTGAGAGGTGTTCATTTATTGCAGACAACTGATATTTTTCAATTGATTGTCCTTATTATTCTACTACTGTTATCCGGCTTCTTTTCATCTGCCGAAACAGCACTTACTACTTCAAACCGCATTCGCATGCGTACCCTTGCAGAAGAGGGAGATAAGAGGGCTGTCCGGGTTTTAGCCATTACCGATGACTCATCTAAAATGCTTAGTGCCATTTTAATCGGAAATAATATTGTTAACCTTTCTGCATCTTCGCTGGCCACTTCCCTTACCTTAAAACTGTTTGGAAGTGTCGGTGTCGGAATTGCTACCGGAGTATTAACTTTACTGGTTCTTATTTTCGGTGAAATTTCGCCAAAAACCATGGCAACGATAAATGCAGATAAGATAGCGTTATCCTATTCCGGTATTATACTTTTTCTAATGAAATTGCTTACGCCGGTTATTTTTGTAGTCAACGCACTTTCCATGATGCTTTTAAAACTTCTTCATGTCGATCCGAATGCTGCCGCAAATCAGATGACAGAAAAAGAGCTTCGTACCATCGTAGATGTAGGACACGAGAATGGTATTATCGAATCCGAAGAACATGCCATCATCAATAACGTTTTTGATTTTAATGATGCACAGGCAAAAGAAATCATGGTTCCGCGTATTGATATGATTATGGCTGATATTAACAATTCCTACGAAGAACTATTGGAAATCTTCCGTAAAGACCAGTTTACCCGTATCCCGGTCTATGAAAACTCTACAGATAATGTCGTAGGTATTTTGAATATCAAGGATTTGCTTTTATTAGACAGCAAAGACAATTTTTCGATTCGCGACATTATGCGTGAGCCTTTTTATACCTATGAGCATAAAAACACGGCAGAATTGTTAAATGAAATGAAGCTCGCATCCACAAATATGGCTATTGTCCTGGATGAATACGGCACTACCGTAGGACTTATCACCTTAGAAGATCTGATTGAAGAAATCGTTGGTGAAATCCGGGATGAGTTTGAGGAGGATGAAGAAGAACTTACCAAGATTAACGAACGGGAATATCTTTTGTCCGGTTCCATGAATTTAGAGGATTTATGTGAAACTCTCTCTCTTCCATTCTCTTCGGAAGACTACGATACCATCGGTGGTTATCTCATCGGATTATTAGAGCATTTTCCAAAAGAGGGAGAATCTTTTACTACAAAAGAAAATATTACATTACGTGTTCAGAAAATGGATAAAAACCGTATTGAAAAAATTCACATTATTCTCCCCGAACAAAAGGAAGAAACAGAAGAAGGTCAGGATTAATCCCGACCTTCTTCTTATATTATCAGAAAGCTGAAATTATTATTTCCACTCACCATAATATACGATGTCTTCGCAAATCATCTGTGAGAAATCAGCCACGTAATCATTGGCATCTACCCATCCGGCAAACTCTTTTCCATCTACCTGTGGTGCTTTCGGCTCACTGATTTTTTCTCCCTCTGACACCACATAGCTTTTGTAACATCCATCGTTTTCTTTTTCATCTTCTCTGTCTAAATAAAATTTTACCGTATGATTTTCCTTCTTCGCATCACGCTTCTCTAAGATTGCAAATCTGCTGCTTTTTCTTTTTCCTTCTTTTCCATTTGGATATCGAAACGTTTCTACCACCTCAATTCCTAACAGTCCCTCATCTTGTCTTGCATTCCAGACTGAGACCTCAACCTTACTGTCTGCCTTTAGGGAAATTGCCAGTCGTTCCATAAAGCCTGCCAAAAATTCTTCTCTGCTTTCTCCATTTTCATTTGTTGCTTCTTCCCTGACCGTATTTTTCAACGCATTCGCAACATTTGTTGACAATTCTGTACTATGCACATGTTGTTTTAATAACACACAAACCATACAAAGACAGCAAACGCTGATTCCGATTGAGCTTATACTTAAAATAATATTTTTCATTCTTTTCCTCTTATTCGTTCTGTCTGATTAGTAGCATTATTTCATAATATTTCTTTTTTCCCGCATCACTTTTTACCATAACAACCAGATGATATACACCGGGCTCTTCAAAGCACAACACTCCCGGTTCCTTTTCTATTTCTTCAAGCGGCAGTATATTTCCCTGCGCATCCACAACTTTTTTCAAAAAGACGGGATATGTTTTTCCGTTACAATCTTCTGCTTTAATCTCATCCTGCCAGACGATATTCTCATTTATCAAAATTTTCTTTGATGAGAATGTTTCTGTAAGCACAGGTTCCGGCTTTTCTGCCTCTATCTGCAGATTCTTATAATCACCATATAACCGATAGTCTGTTTCTTGTATCTCATCTGCCGTTTTTCTTGAAACTTCTTTTAAAATTCCGCCATTCTCTTCTGTCTGATCTTTTCCAAAGAATAACGCAAATAGTAATACTGCAATCAAACCCGCACGGATTCCCTGACCAAAATGTTTTAAAATCTGCTCCATCTCTTATCCACAGACTCCCAAAAAGAAATCTGCCACCACTTCCCGGATTATTCCACCGGTTCGATAGGTTCCAACGAAAAAGCTCAGGAAAAACAGACTGCTTATGACTGCAAGAATACCACTTCCATGTTCTTTCAGTATTTCTTCCATAATATTGTCTCCTTTACATAATAGTAAGCACATCCAGTATTTTTAATAACATTCCAAGCAGGCTGCTTCCAAAAAAGAGGTTTAAAAATGCTCCGCCGATTTCGTTTAATATCTGTTCCATCTTTTTTCTCCTTACCTTTATCCTGCAATTCCACGAAGCTGTTTTTTCTCTGCAATCCCAAGCAATGGTACCTGATAAGAATATTCCAAAAGTACTTCCGCTAATGTCATATCCCCATCTGCATCATAATAACAGGGCCGAATTTCTACTGTATATCCGGCTTCGCCTGCCTGAAGTGTACATGCTTCCATAACAGATTCATTAAAATTGCTGTTTTCGATTTCCGTAATGATGTCTGCTTTGTATTCCTCTGCCTGCGTTTTGGTATAAACACCAGCCACAATGCTGATACAGAGAAAAAACCCTAACAACATTAATATGATATTGCTGAAAAATTCTATAATCTGTGCCATGTTATCCTCCGATCCGAAAGTTTCCAAGCATTGCTATCATGGTAACCATGCCAAATGTCATATCAATCGTCATCTTTACACATGCTGCTGCAATCGGATAAAAAAAGTTCGCACCCGCTTTCATTTTCACACGTTCTTCTTCCAGACGCTGTGCCTCACCACGCATCTCATAAATACCTTCAATCATTCTTTTCATCTGCGTTTCGGCATCACCATTTCCCGTTTCTGACAGGGCATAAAGCATCTGCATACAGGAATTGATTTCATGTACTTCAAATCTTTCAAAAAAGGCCGTATAACTTCTTACATCCTCAGGATTACTTTCAATTCTAAAAAGTAACAACTCTATTTCCGGTTTCAATAATTCTTTTGCATTTTCATAAGATTTCTGCAACGAAACATATACATTATTATTTTGAAGCAAAAGTGACAGATCCATCAGCCATTCCGGAAACTCTATCATAAGTTCCTTTTCCACAGACTCTTTTGCCAGCCGGTATCCGATTCGATCCTGAAAAAGCAAAAATATTGCTATACTAATGCAGACAATAGAAATCACTGCCTTTTGCAAAATGAAAAATGCAACTGCTGCTGCAAAAAACGGAATCGAAAAAAAGAGACTTTTTCTTCTTTCTGCTGTTTTATCATAATTCATGATTGTCTGATATCCTTCTATTGCCAGATTTTCCTGCCGCTTAAGTCCTTTTTGCATCCAGTCTGTCTCCTGTCCTCTCGAACTTTTATAAAATACCAACAGATTAAATATAATAAATATGGTAGAGGTAAGCTGAATCAGGCGATAGGAGAAAATATGAAATGTTTCTCCTGTCTGCACCAGATTTCCGGACCAATTCAATACATACAAAACTCCCACACAGAGCAAAGTGGAAAATAAGACACAAAAAACCGTTTCTATATGGCACTGTTTTTTCTTCGCCTGCAATGCATAACGCTCTTTCTGCCAATTACTGTTGTCAGAAAGAAGAAGAGAAACCGATGTTTCAAATTCTCCACCCCTTTCTTCGACATTTTGCATAAAATGGTTTACTGCCTTTATTTTTTCGCTCGGATATGCTTCTTCTATCATCATAAGAGCTTCCCGCAGCACACCCTGCTTTGATTTTGCAACACCGGCTTCAAGATGCGTCAGTGCCTGTTCTAAAACTTCATGCATGCTGCCCTCTTCTATCACCAAAAGACAATCTTTTAATGCCATATAAACTTTTTGATTTTTCAAAAAGGAATATAAAACCTGCTGCACATATTGCCCTGCATCAAAAAATCGCTTCTGTTCATACATTTTCCGATACATAGATAAAATTAAAAGAGGAAATACAAAAACTGCTGCTGCAATAATGACAAAAACAAAAATGGCAGGCAGTTGAAACAGCATGCCAAGTGCCACACTGCCCGCCAAAATAGAAATGATACAAAAAATATGTGTCTTTGCCGAATAATGATAACCGTAAATATTAACTTCTTTTTGCAGGTATTTAGGACTGAGCAGCTTTAATAAGCGGATTTTTTCCATAAAAGCCCCCTTTCTCTTTTTCTAATCCCACATTAACTTCTTCACATACAAACGGATTTTCAATTCCTGCCTGTTCGAACTGTTTTTTCATTTTTAGCGGAATTACATCAGAAATCACTTTTCCGGCTTCTACCATCGGATAAATTTTGTTTTCTCCATCCTCTCTTACAAAAAAGTACACCTGATCAATATAGCGAAACAGTGTTCCATCCGGTGTTTTCATACAACGAATCAAAACTCCAAGATTCACAAACTGATAAATCCTGTTTTCCATATGTCTGATATCCTTTTCATCATGCATCATATTTAATAAACGTTCCGGCAATTCACTTAAGTCTTTTACATGAATCGTTGAAAATCCATTCACCCCTGTACTCCATTGTTCCAACAAAAACGCTGCCTCTTTCGAACGTGCTTCCGACAACATAATCCACTGTGGATTCTGCCGCAGGCAGGTCTTGATTGCATCCGTATAACTGAACCCATTGCCTACCCGCATCTCCACATAATCGCTCTTTGGATTAATGTCTCCATAATGAAGCTCTAACGAATCTTCGATGGTAATGACACGCTCATTTTTCGGAATAAACTGCATAAAAAACTTCGCACATTCGGTCTTTCCAACTCCCGGTGTTCCACCAAATACAAAATTCATTTTGGCTTTCACACAGTTTACCAGAAAACTTAAAACCGGTTTTTCTACAAAACCACTCGCAATTAAACTATTAATCGTATGACGAAGAATCGGTGGTGATTTTCGAATACAGATACTGATTCCGGAAAGTGCTGCCGAAGCATGTACTATGCTGATACGAAGTTCTTTCGTATCAGCCTCTAACACCTTATTTGCCTGATTAAACGGACGATTCATACAATTGGCAATCGCCTGCGTAAACTGCACAATAAATCGTTCTTCAACCATAACATTCGCCCGGTAGCGCCCTTTTTTTAAATCGGTAATCCAGACATCTCTGCCATTATAATCAACATCTGTCACACTCTCTTCCCTCATATAAGGGTAAAATGGTCCAAAATGTTTTTCGTCAACGGAAAAGCTGATTGTTTCACTCAATATTTTTCCTCCTTATGACGGCATCTGCGCAGAAGCAGCTTCAAAAAATCCCGAAATAATCTGATTGATTTCTGACGCTACCGTTCCGTCTGATGATAATACAGCCACTAAAATTCCAATCAATAAAATTCCTACTGCAAATGCTGCCATTGCCGGCGTAAAATGTTTAATAATCTGTTCCAAATCCTATTTCTCCTTTCTTAATAAGCAGGCACAGCTGATTCTTCATAAATTCAACTATGATAATTCGAACTTCCGGCATCAGACATGCCACAATTCCAACTGTTGCCAAAAACAGAACGCTTAAAAATGCAAACGCTCCAAACATACTACATAATGCAGAACCTTTTTTCCGATTCCGCTGTTTTGTTTTTTTCTTTAATAACTTCTGGTTCCAATAATTACCGGTCATTTTGTCCGCATGAGAACCATTTAAGTGCAAAAATCTACGCCGATAGCGCAACACACGCAAACGGTACAAAAATCCTCTGGTATTTTTTTGTAACATGATTTCTCCAATCGAATGATTTGAAATGTGTTTTGATAAGATATTTTTGAATTAAAAGATAAATAAGATAGTATCATCATACTACTTTTTTTCAGGATGTAAAGTAATTTCCTATAGTTTATATTTTTTTTAGATTTTAAATGATTTTTCATTTAAAATATGTCATAATAATACAGGAGTTTTTTGTAAATATAAAATCAGGTCTATATGGAGGAGATTATGAAAACTTTTGTTATTACGACCGACAACACCAGTGACTTATCCAAAGAATACGTAGAAGAGCATCATATCGGCATGATGTCTTTGACTTATACCGTTGACGGAACTACATATTCCTATGATAATCCTTTACCTTTAACAGATTTATACGAAAAAATGAGAAATGGTTCCGTTCCTACTACTTCTCAGGTAAATCCAACTGAGGCAAAACAGGTTTTCTCACAAATGCTTGAAAAATATGATTGTGACATTCTTCATATTTCTTTTTCTTCCGGTATGAGCGGCAGCTACAACAGTGCACGCATCGCTGCAGAAGAACTGGAAGATGAAGGAATTTCTCACAAGATTAAAATTGTTGATTCCTTAGGGGCTTCCGGTGGAATTGCTCTCATGATCCACCATGCTCTTAAATTCCAGGCGGAAGGGAAATCCATTGATGAAGTTTATGACTGGTTAGAGGAAAATAAACTTCATATTGTTCACACCTTAACGGTAGATGATTTAAATCACTTATATCGTGGCGGACGCCTTTCTAAAACTTCTGCCATCATTGGAAGCATTGTAAATGTAAAACCTCTCATCTATGTTAATGATGAAGGTGTTTTGATTCCAAACGGTAATGTACGCGGAAGAAAAAAAGCCCTGAATTCTCTTGTTGATTATATGGGAGATGTTTTAGGCTCTTATGCAGATAAAAATGAACTTATCTGCCTCAATCATGCAGACTGTGAAAAAGATGCCGAATATGTGGCAGCCCAGATTCGTGAACGTTATCATATGGAAAATATCAGAATTTCCATGATTGGTCCAATCATAGGCACACATGTTGGTCCGGGTGGTATGATTTTATGCTACTTCGGTGAACACCGCTAATATGAAATAACAGTGTGCTTTACACAAAGTGCTTTTTATTGTATCGAAATTTTTCTATACAATTACTAAGAGGGATGATACCAACGTATAATCCCTCTTTTTTAATCGTCTCTATTTGCTTTTCTAAGCTTCTTCTTTTGAAACTTCAATTCCAAGTTCTTCTAACTGCTTTTCTTCTACTACATCCGGTGCATTTGTCATAAGGCAGGATGCATCTTTGACCTTCGGAAATGCAATAACATCACGAATGGATTCCGCATGTACCATATGCATAACAAGACGATCCAGACCATAAGCAAGACCTGCGTGTGGCGGTACTCCATACTGGAACGCATCTAACAGGAAGCCAAACTTCTCATGTGCCTGTTCCTTGGAAATACCAAGCACTTCAAACATTTTCTCCTGAATATCATCCTGATGGATACGAACAGAACCTCCGCCAAGCTCCGTACCATTTAACACAATATCATATGCCTTGGCACGAACTGCTCCCGGATCTGTATCGATTTTGTCCCAGTCTTCTTCCATTGGCATAGTAAATGGATGATGCATTGCCATATAGCGGTTTTCTTCATCTGACCACTCAAGCAATGGGAACTCCGTTACCCAGAGGAAATTGTACTGATTTTCATCTAACAAATCTAATTCTTTCGCAAGCTCTAAACGCAGTGCTCCAAGTACATTCCATACAATTTTGTTTCTGTCTGCCGCAAAGAACAATAAATCTCCCGGTTCGGCATCTAATGCTTTTACTAAATTACTTAATTCTTCTTCTGTCATGAATTTTGCAAAAGAAGATTTATAAGTACCATCTTCATTAACGGATAAATAAGCGAGTCCCTTTGCACCATAACCTTTTGCGAACTCAACTAATTTATCAATTTTTTTACGTGGCATTGCTGCCTGACCCTTTGCATTGATTCCACGCACGGAACCGCCATTTTCCAATGCTCCGGTAAATACACCAAAACCACAATTTTTTACAATATCAGATACATCTTTTAATTCCATACCAAAGCGGGTATCCGGCTTATCGGAGCCAAAACGATCCATAGCTTCCTGCCACGGCATTCTTTGAATCGGAAGCGGAACATCTACGCCAATTGCTTCTTTAAAAATATATTTTAATAATCTTTCATTCACATCAATGACATCATCAATATCTACAAAGGATAATTCCATATCCGCCTGTGTAAATTCCGGCTGTCTGTCTGCACGCAAGTCCTCATCACGATAGCATCTTGCAATCTGGAAATAGCGATCATACCCTGACACCATAAGGAGCTGCTTAAATAACTGCGGTGACTGTGGCAATGCATAAAAAGAACCCGGATGCACACGGCTCGGCACCAGATAATCCCTTGCACCTTCCGGTGTGGATTTGCAAAGTGTCGGCGTTTCGATTTCAATAAACCCTTCTTTTGCCATAAATTCACGAATCAAGTAAGTAACCTTACTTCTAAGCATAAGATTACGCTGAATATCCGGTCTTCTTAAATCTAAATAGCGATATTTTAAACGGATTTCATCTTTCGTCTGGCTGTTTTCCTCAATCTGAAATGGCGGTGTCAAAGATTCTGATAACACACGGATATCCGTTGCGATTACCTCAATATCTCCGGTCTTTAAAGATTCATTAACTGCTGCGGAACGTTTCTGCACCTTTCCTACAACTGCCACAACAAATTCACTTCGCAAATTTCCTGCTTTTTCAAATCCTTCTTTTCCAACACTGTCTTCATCAAATACAATCTGTAAGATACCAGAACGATCTCTTAAATCTATAAAAATCAAACTTCCTAAATTTCTTCTTTTCTGTACCCATCCCATGACAGTAACGGTCTGTCCAATATTCTGATTGGAAACTTCCGTACATCTGTGGGAACGTTTCATGCCTTTCATTGACTCTGCCATGAATTTTTCCTCCTAAATAAAATATATTTTAGTAACCGGATTCTGCAATCCGCTTCGCTATCTATTTATAAAATTCTACAAACTCTGTGTATCCTTCTGCTGTCAGTTTTTCTTTCTGGAACTTTTTATTCTTATTCATGCGGGTGACCAGAATCTGCTTTCCATTGGAACGTTCCTTCTGTGCTTTCGTCATCACTTCACAAAGCTTATCATTCGGATATCCTTTTTCAATCAGATATGCTGTTTTCTCTGCCTGCGGTACCTTAAAGCCACTTTCCATCAAAAGCATGATAATTCGTTCAAATCCAATAGAAAATCCACATGCCGGCACATCCTGACCGGTAAATTTACCAATCATCTTATCATAACGTCCACCGCCGCCGCAACTTCCGCCGAACTCCGGCATTGCGATTTCAAAAATCGTTCCCGTATAATAGGACATTCCGCGAACCAGTGTCGGATCAAATACCAGCTTAAAGAAATCTCCTTTTGTCGCTTCTACTGCTTCAATAATCTCCTTAAAATTCTCTGTTACCTCTGCATCTAAAAATTCTCCCAAAGTATCGGAAAGATAGGAAACACCATTGTCTGCCTCTTCCACACCTTTGAATAATGCGAGGTATTTTTCGATATTTTCCTTTGCAAAGCCGGATTTTTCAAGTTCCTCTGCAACTCCATCCAATCCGATTTTATCCATTTTATCTAAAATAATGAATACCGTATCAAAATCTTCTTCATTGAACCCACTGTATGCTGCCATTGCTTTTAAGATTTTTCTTTCATTGATACGAATTTCAAAATTTTTAAAGCCAAGCTTTCCAAGCGTAGTTGTGGTAGCTAAAATCAGCTCAATTTCCGCCAGATTGGAAGGCTCTCCCAAAATATCAATATCACACTGCGTAAACTGACGATAACGTCCTCTCTGCGGTCTATCTGCTCTCCAGACGCTGCCAATCTGCAATGCCTTAAAAGGGGACGGAAGGCTGTTTGCATTATTGGAATAGAAACGGGAAAGCGGTACCGTTAAGTCATAACGCATACCAAAATCCACTAAATCCGCCTCCGTCTCGGCTGTATCTAAATTTAATTTCTCGCCTCTTTTTAATACTTTAAAAATCAATTTTTCATTTTCTCCACCCTGTTTATTACTGAGATTGGCAATATTCTCCATACACGGCGTTTCGATTGGAGTGAAACCAAAGCTTCGATAGGTCTCTTTGATCACACCCGTGACATAATCCCGAATCTGCATCTCCTCCGGCAGAATATCTTTCATTCCCGTAACAGGTTTCTTTACTAATGCCATGAAATTTCCTCCATCTTTTTTATTTTTCTCACAATCATCTCATCCACTCTGGTCAGATAATTGGTAATATCCTTAACATTTTCCACTCGCTCCATGCGATGCCCGTTTTCAAATACAAATTTCGTCGTGGCACCTGCACCAAGTGCCATTATAGTCTGTTTTTCTTCCATAATCAAGACATTGTATACACCAGCCTTCCCAGGCTTTGCATAACCGACATTTTCAAAATTCCCCGCCATATTTTTCTGACGGTACAAATAATAAGGCGTAAGTCCCATTTCTTCTGCCGCTTTTTGTGCAACATCAAGATGTTCCTGTGTATTCACCATTTTCAAATCTTTATAATCTTCCTTAAACATATTAAGACGTGCTGCACGCTTTAATGCCAGGGAATGCACCGTAATATTGTCAGGATTCAATACTTTCAATCGCTCAAAAGTCGCTTTTACATCCTCTATCGTTTCCTCCGGCAATCCCATAATAAGATCCATATTAATATTGTCAAATCCTATCTCTCTTGCCAGATAAAACGTCTCCTCTATCTGCTCTACCGTATGATGTCTTCCTAAAATATCCAGTGTCTTTTGTTTCATTGTCTGCGGATTTATGGATATTCTTGAAACATCATGCTGTTTTAGTACCATAAGCTTTTCTTTCGTGATACTGTCCGGTCTTCCTGCTTCCACTGTAAATTCTAGCAGATTGGAAAAATCAAAACTGCATTTTAATTTCCGGATCAGCCGGTCTAACTGCTCTGCGGTAAGCGTTGTCGGTGTTCCTCCGCCGATATAGATACTGTTTAACTTTTTATCCTTAAACTTCACTGCGGTAAAATCAATTTCTTTTTCCAAAGCATCTAAGTAATCATCCACCCTGCTCTTCCACATGGATAACGGATAAGATGTAAAAGAACAATAAAGGCAGGTGCTTGGACAAAATGGAATTCCAATATAAAGGCTGTATCCATTCTCATAATCAAGCTGATGCAAAAGTGAAAGCTCTCGTTTTGCAATCTCAATCGACAAATCAATTTTAGCATCGGAACAATAATAGGTTTTTTCCATATACGCACGAATTTCTTCGTCACTTTTTCCTTCTTCCAAAAACTGCATCGGAATCTTAGTCGGCCGAATCCCGGTAAGCGTTCCCCACGGAAGCTCTTTTTTCGTATCCTCTGATAACATTTCATAAAGCATACGTTTCAGGCGATTCTTTATTTCCTTTCTGTCACAGCCTGATATGGAAACCTCTTTCCCAAGATAAGGCTGTTCCCCTTTTGCATGGCAAAAATCCGCCTTTATCTTATCTTCTGTACTACAAACATCCATATGAACCAGAACCGGCTCTTCAAATGTTTTTTCCTCTGCTGTTACAGAAACATCCTCTGTGGGATAAAATGATTTTACCAGGGAATGAATATCATATTCAAACCCTGGTTGATTTAATTTCACTGTAATCATATAATTCTCTCTTCAAATTCTGATATCTAATCTAAGAAAAACGGACATTCGCAATCCGCTTCGCTACCTGAACGGTTAAAAATAAGGATTGTATGTCTTTTCCTGTTCGATTGTTGTTTCCATATCATGTCCCGGATATACTTTCACATAATCCGGCAATACCAACAGCTTGTCTTTCACTGATCGTACCAGATCCGACATGCTTCCTTTCGGAAAATCCGTCCTTCCGATAGAACCACAGAATAAGGAATCACCGGAAAACACTACATTTTCTTTGATAAAATAATAGCAGCAACCACCAACTGTATGTCCCGGTGTGTAAAGAACGCGAATCGAAAATCCTGCCAAATCAAGCATTTCTTCATCTTTTACAAAACAGTCTGCATGATATACAAGGCTTTTCCCACCCATAGAACCACTTAAGTTAAGTCTTGGATCTAAGAGAGTTTCTTTTTCTTTTTCATGTGCATAAACAGAAATTCCAAAATGCTTTGCCACTTCCTCTGCTGCCGTTGCATGATCAAAATGACCATGTGTCAGTAGTACTGCTACCGGTTTCAAGCTCTCCTTTTCTACCATTTCAATTAAATACTCTGCTCCATCGCCCGGATCAATAAGTAATACTTCTTTGGTCTCTGTATTGATTGCAAAATAACAATTTGTACAAACCGGTCCTACCTGGTACTGATTTACTTTTAATTTTGACATATCTGCTCCTATTAACCTGTGGTACGTTCAATATCAATTACACTTTCAATCTGACGCACCTTTTCTACAACACTTTCCAGTTCCTGTTTTCCCTTAACACTAAATGAAACAGAAATCGTTGCGATTCCCTGTTTGCTTGTCTTGGAATTGATTGCATTGATACTGATTTCCCGTTCCGTAAATACCTTCGTAATATCAACAAGAAGCCCTTTTCTGTCATTACAGAAAATCTTAATCTCTGCAAGGTAAAGTCCCTTCGTCTCTCCTGCCGCATCCTGTTGCCATTCAGCATCAATCAGACGTACCTTGTCCATATCCGATAAATTAATGATATTGATACAATCGGTTCTATGAATGGAAACGCCACGACCTCTCGTTACAAATCCTACGATTTCATCTCCCGGAACCGGACTGCAGCATTTCGAAAAATGCACAGCAACGTCATAAAGTCCTTTTACGATAATTCCACTCTTGGATTTTACCGGAGCTGCTTTTTCTTTATTCTCCGCGATGTTCTCCAAAACCTCTGCATCTGTCATCTGAATCGGATGGTCTTTATGATATTCCTCTAACATTTTGTTGATAATCTGACCTTCTTTTAATCCACCATGTCCTACGGACGCCAGGCAGGAGTTCCAGTCATGATAACCATATTTTCGCAAAATTTTATTTTGATATTCCGGTTTATTAATATCAGAAAGATTAATGCCCTTCGCCTTACAATACTGTGCGAGCAATTCTTTTCCTTTTATAATATTTTCTTCTTTTAATTCACTACGGAACCACTGGTTGATTTTATTCTTCGCCTGTGTACTCTTTACAATAGAAAGCCAGTCACGGCTCGGTCCCTTGGAATTTTGAGAGGTTAATATCTCGATTCTGTCACCATTTTGTATGACATAATCAATCGGTACCAGTTTCCCATTCACCTTCGCACCGACCATCTTATTTCCGACCGCAGAATGGATACTGTATGCAAAATCTATCGGTGTCGAACCATTCGGCAGATTTTTTACATCACCGGTCGGTGTAAAGCAAAATACTGTGTCAGAGAATAAATCCAGATCACTCTTTAACAGACTCATGAACTCTTTATTATCTGACATATCGCGCTGCCATTCCAAAATCTGGCGTAACCAGCTTAACTTCTCTTCCTCCTGATTTTCTACATTCTTACCATCAGAAGCTTCTTTATATTTCCAGTGGGCAGCAATACCATACTCTGCTGTCCTGTGCATTTCATAGGTTCTTATCTGTATCTCAAACGGCTGTCCTGTTGGTCCAATCAAGGTTGTATGCAAAGACTGATACATATTTGGCTTTGGCATCGCAATATAGTCCTTAAACCGCCCCGGTATCGGCTTATACATCTCATGAATCACACCAAGTGCCGCATAGCAGTCTTTTACCGACTCTACAATAATACGGATGGCAAACAAATCGTAAATCTGATCAATTGTTTTGTTTTGATTTTTCATCTTCTTATAGATACTAAAGAAATGCTTTGCCCTTCCGGCAATCTGTGCTTTAATGCCTGCAGCCTCAATGCTCTTTCGCACATCGGCAACCAGCTGCTGTATATATTCATCTCGCACACTTTTCCGAAGTGCTACTTTTTCCACTAAATCGTAATACGCTTCCGGCTCTAAATATTTTAAAGATAAATCGTCTAATTCAATTTTGATTTTGGAAATACCAAGACGCTGCGCAATCGGTGCATAGATATCCATTGTCTCACGCGCTTTTTCCTTTTGTTTTTCCGGTGTCATATGCTTTAATGTCCGCATGTTATGCAACCGGTCTGCTAATTTAATCAAAATAACACGGATATCTTTTGCCATGGCGAGAAACATTTTTCGCAAATTTTCTGCCTGTATCTCAACCTTATCGGCATCATAAGATAACTGTCCAAGCTTTGTCACTCCATCTACGAGCAAAGCAACTTCATCACTGAACTCTGCTGCAATCTCCTCAACCGTCATTACCGTATCTTCTACCACATCATGAAGAAGCCCTGCAACGATTGTCTCCTTATCAAGTTCTAATTCCGCCAGGATAATGGCAACACATAACGGATGAATAATATATGCTTCTCCCGACTTGCGTACCTGACCTTTGTGCGCCTCGTCTGCCACACGATATGCCTTCTCAATCAGTGAAATATCGTCGGAAGGATGATATTTCCGTACACTTGCAATCAGTTCTTTATAAAGACTCTCAGGACTTTCGAATTCCTTCATTGTTTTGATGTTTTCTGTTTTGGGAATTACTTCATTTTCTAATTCTTCTAGTTCTTCTGTTGAAATATCAGCCATATCCATCACCAACTTTGCCCATTTTCTATCATTTGTTCATTCTAGAGAATAATTATAATAAATTTTTAATGAAAAAGCAATCATCTGCTTTCTTGCACGAAAAAAACTTTTTTATTATACTGTTCTTAGTCCGAATTATTCATCATGGAGGCATCACTATGACACCAACGATTTTATTTTACAATCTTGATAATGAAAAAGGAAGAAAAATCAAATTAATCTGTTTAAAATTAAAAATAAGAATCAAAAAAGCAGATAAAAACGACTATTTCCAACCTATTGGTTCTCTTTTCGGCTTGATGGAACCATCCGAGAATGTAAGCTTCTCCGAAAACACTTTTTCTGATGAAATGCTTGTTATGAAAGATTTCAGTAACCAGCTCTTAGACCGATTCCTTTTGGAATTTAAAAAGAATCACATCGAACGCGTCGATTTAAAGGCTATTTTAACTCCCGACAACATCTCATGGAATTCTATTAAACTTCATGAAGAATTGGTAAAAGAACACGAAAGCATGAAATAGTTCAGACAGACAAAAGCGGCATCATGTTGATACCGCTTTTTGTTCTACAATCACCCTTATTCTTCTGTAATTGTAATCTCATACTGTTTTTCAAAGGTTGCACCTGCACTTAAATGGTTTCCCCATTCTCTTTCGCTTAAGCTTCCGGAAAAATCAGCTCTGTCACATCTTCCATACCATGGCTCGATTGCAACAAACGGCGCATTTTTCTTTTCCGGAGACCAGACTCCAAATAGTGGTGCATCAAAATGTAACGTCACATAGGCTTTCCCCTGTGGATTCATAAGAGACATTTTATTGGTCTGATGGTTTTCTACAATATAAACTCCATCATCGAAAAATCCTTCCGGAAATGTCATCTTTCCATCTGTTAAAGAAAGTTCCTGCGTTCCATCTAACATAAGTCCGTCACCATTAATACGGGAAGCTGTAACATTCTTATCTGTATAAAAATTCAATCCATAACCGGATTTGTCTTTCTCTCCTTTTAACGGACAATTAAACTCAGAATGTGCCCCAATTGAGAAATACATCTCTTTTGTGTCCTTATTTACAACTTTCCACATAACGCGAAGTGTACTCTGAATCAGGCGATATCCGATATGTAATTCGAATGCAAACGGATATTTTGCGTAAGTTTCCTCATCGGAAACCAAAAGAAACCAGATCTCATCTTCCTTTTGTTCTTTTACTGCAAACTCCATGTCTCTTGCAAATCCATGCTGTGGCATTGGATATTTTTTTCCTTCATATAAATATTCCTGATTCTTCAAACTTCCGACAATCGGGAACAAAATCGGTGAAGTTCTTTTATAATAAGCCGGATCTCCATACCACATATATTCTGTATTGGTACGATTGCTCTTCAGTGATTTTAACTCTGCCCCGAAAGACTCTATTTCTGCTGTTACTATTTCGTTTTTAATTGTATAACGCATCTTTTCCCTCTTTTCCTCATTTTGTAATCTCAATCAGCTATGCTTATTTTATAACTTTTCCTATGAAAAACAAGACAGCAAAATCTATTGTTCTACCTGTGCTTTTCCAAGTGCTTCTTTAATCGCGTTAATCAGCACGGTCGAGGTATACTGATTCTCTGTTCCATAATCGAGTCCCTCCAAGGATTGTTTATCGTATATCTGCTGGGAAATGTTATCAAGTGCCGGCTGCATCAAAGGATACATTGTCGCAACACTTTCGTCCAGATTTACCAGAGAAATGGAATTGATTCTATTCTCATCCACCACAACCTCCACATCAATCGTATTATCATTAAACATAATAGAAGAAGTATATTTCCCCGGTGTATATTTCATGGTTTCTGTACTATTATCTTTCTTTTCCTGTCCAAACATGAACACAAACAGGGAAATCAAAAGTACCGCCAATATCACAAAAACAATCGTATAAATCAGTTCTTTCATATGCAGGACAACAATTTTCGTCTTCACACTCATGGACGCTCCCATCTTTTTCTTTATTTTATCTTATGTGCGTTTTCCTTTTTGTATTCGAATATTTAAAAAAATTATTTTTCCGAATATTTAAAAAAATTATTTTTCCTGTTGACAAAGTAAAAACAATATTGTATATTATTACTTGTCGCTGACAAAGCGTATGCGATAGTGGCGTAGTTGGTAACGCGCGACCTTGCCAAGGTCGAGACCGCGGGTTCGAGCCCCGTCTATCGCTCTTCTAGATAGATGTCGTAACCCTTGATTTATCAGGGTTTGCGACATCTTTTTTGTTGCCCCAAAATGTTTCTGTTGGTTAATTCTTGTCCACTTTTTATTTCTTTTTCAACACTTTTTCCACTTCGTGAATCACGATTTCAAGGGCTTTGATTCTTGCGTATTTTTTATCATTTGATTCCAAAATATGCCACGGTGCATAGCTTGTATTGGTTTTCTTTAACATTTCATTGACTGCGTCTTCATACAGATCCCATTTTTCCCGGTTTCTCCAGTCTTCATCCGTAATCTTCCAACGTTTTTCCGGAACATGCTCTCTTTCGTTGAAACGCAAAAGCTGTGTATCTTTATCAATCTGAACCCAGAACTTTATAATTACTGCTCCCCAGTCAGAAAGCTCTTTCTCAAATTCATTAATCTCATTATAAGCTCTCTGCCAGTCATTCTCGCTGCAGAATCCTTCGAGTCTTTCTACCATAACCCTGCCATACCAGGTTCTGTCAAAAATAGCAATATGACCGGTTTTCGGCAATCTGTTCCAGAAACGCCACAAATAATGTCTTGCTTTTTCATGTGGTTCCGGACTTGCAATTGGATGTACCTCATATCCTCTCGGATCCAATGCCTCCGTAATTCGCTTGATGTTTCCGCCTTTTCCTGCCGCATCCCATCCTTCATATGCAATCACAACAGGAACCTTTCTTCTGTATAACTCGTTGTGCAGTTCCCGGAGTCTGCTTTGATATAAATCCAACTTCTCTTTATATTCCTCCTGCGAAATTTTTTTATCCAGAGAAATATCACAAAGACTTGGAATCGGCTCCAGCGGAAATGCGTTTTGCAATAACGGAACCGCAAGATTGCTATTCTTTAATGCAGTATCAATTCCACTGACCAGTATTTCAAGCACCTGTAACTCTGCCCATTTTTTGTGTTTTGCATCAATCAGATACCATGGTGCCGTAGACTGGTTTGTATCGCATAAATACTGCTCATACACATCCACACACTTCTCATAATGTTTGTTTTGCCAGAGATCTCCCTCATTTACTCTGAAACGGGTATTCTTGTCTTCTTCCAAACGTTTCAAACGCTTTTCCTGCTCTTTTTTACTAATGGAAAAGAAAAATTTAAGTACCAGATAACCATTATCTGTAAGCTGACGTTCAAAACGCTTTACACTTTCAATGCGTCTTTTATAGCCGTTTTCATCCAAAGTTCCCTCCAAACGTTCCCTCGTCACTTCTTCCATCCAGCCGCCATCCAGAAACTTGAACTTTCCTCCTTCCGGAATTTCAACAAAATAACGATATAAAAACGGTTTGCGTTTTTCCTCTGCCGATGGTGCATTCATGGTCGTAACTTTAAAAAATCTTGGATCAATGTTTCTTATTACTTTTCCAATGGTACTGCCCTTTCCTGCTGCCCCAAAGCCTTCAAACAACACCAATACCGGAAGGCGCTTTTCCTTTATTTTCATCTGTTTGGCGGATAATTTCTCTCTTGCTGCAAGCAAGCGCTCTTCCAATTCTTTCTCCGCCGGTTCTTGTGGTTTGTTCCAATCTTTTAACAATTACACCCTCTCCCTTCAGCTTTTTATCTATTTTCCCCAATTTTACACATTTATGATAACACTTTTCAACAAAAAAAGATATACAAAAATTCTCGTTTTTGTATATCTTTTCCTATATCTTCTTATTTATTCTTTATCGCTAAATGGCTACAATAATTCCACCATCATTTGCATACATCGTACTGACGCCTGCCGTATTCACAACAATGATATCTTTAAACTTTGCAAGTTTTTCCATCTTTTCTTTTACAAATGCTGCCCTCGCAGGACAATTACAATGAGAAATTGCAAGGATACGCTGCTCCGTATTTTTCGTGCGCTCTAATACATTTTGTACCAGCTTATCCAATGCCTTATTCATACCTCTTGCCTGCCCCAGCTGACAAATCATCCCCTCCGGTGTCGAACCCATTACCGGTTTAATACTTAAGGCACTGGCAACAACTGCCTTTAAATTACTTAATCTTCCATTCTTTCTAAGTGTCTCTAACGTCTCTAATACAAAATAAGTCGCCTGTTCTTTAATATATTGTTCCGTACCGGAAACCACCTCATCAAAATCTAATCCCGACTCTTCCAATTCCTGTACTTTAAGTCCGATTAAAGTCTCGCCGATGGATGCCGAACAAGAATCAAATACATAAACCTTCTTCTGCGGATGCTCCTCTAAATAAATATTTTTAGCAAGAACTGCGCTGTTATAAGAACCACTCAATTGGGAAGACAACGTGATTAAATAAATATGATCCACGTCCCCGAATGCCTCAATGTAACTCTCCGGTGAAGGACATGCCGATTTCGGACAATTCTTACTTTCTTTTACTTTTTTCAAAAACTCTGCCTGATTAAACTTCTCATCATCAGCAACACAGTAGTCATCTACCATGAGTTCTAAGGCTACATTGCAAAAATGTCCATCCTTTTTCATTGTTTCCGTAAGTTCTCCACAACTATCTATGATTATTCTATATGCTGCCATTTCTTCCTCCTAAATCATGACCAGTCTTACACTCATCCGCATCATGTAGTTTTTATTACTACATGATAGTAGCACAAATACTTTCTTTTGAAAAGAGTTATTTTAAAAAAATTCGGATTTATCGTTCGCCAAAATGAATGGTTAAAATATTTTGTTCCGGATTCTCCAGGTAATAATAGTTCTCTAACCCGTTACAATATTTTCCAAGTCCCTGGTTTTTTATGAAATAGTCCTTAGCCTCCATATAGAGTGCTGCATCTGCAAATTTAAGTGATACCACAGAATTTCCGGATTCCCATGCGTTCCGATATAAGGCTCCCATCTCATCCGGATACCAGTCGGTATAGTAAAGTCCCTCTTTTACATAATAATTATCCAGATTCGCATCACATTCCGGTAACGGAAAATCTGTCTCTATCCGATGTGTTTTCGTAAGCTCTGCCGTTGTGATGTTCAAATAGTCGTAATTTACGATTCCGTTAAGTTCTGCATTTCCATTTAAATATTTTGCATTGCCCCATGTCGTATCCATATAATAAGGTGCTCCATCCAAAACTGCCATATTCCATGCATGGGGCGTTCCATCTGTACTTCCGGTCACGATTACACAGGAAACTCCCAGTTGATTTAATAAATACTGTGTTGCACATGCATACCCCTGACATACCGTTCTTCCCTCGAGAAAAACACTCAGAATATTCTGATTATTTTCTGCTTCCGTATCGTATTCTATCTCTCTTGCAAGTAATTCATACACATATTTCGCTTTTGCATAGTCACTATCTGCCATGGTAATCCCGCCAAGCATCTCTGCCGCCCTCTCATCGACCTGTGTCTGCATCGTCTCTCTTTCTTCCAAAGACATCGTATACTGTGGGGTAAACTCTAAGGCTGTCACGATATTAGCTATTTTATACTGTGTACAAACATAGCCTGATATCCAGAACAAACCACCATAGTCTGCATTTACCGCCTGATAGGCAACTTCTAATTCTCCATCATCCACAGTAGAGAGCATTATGCTTTCTTTTTGATTTAAAATCGCATAAAGAACTTCATCATAAATCTGTTTTTGTTCTTCTGTAAGAGCATCATATGCCAGCTTTCCTTCAGAAATGCAAGGAACTTTTTCGTCTTCTGCCTCTTTTTCCGTACTGATAAGTTCTATTTTTCGTTCTGCCTGTGTAAGCAAATTTTCTTTTACCTTATGAACATCCACTTTTGCACACGCACTCATCAAAAGCAAACTAACGATTAATAAAAAGATTTTTTTACATTTTCTATTCCTATACGTCATGGTTCTTCTCCATTTTGAAAATAAAGCGGACATTCGCAATCCACTTTACGACTTGGATAATTACTTACAACTCCATAAATCCCTTTACCACTTTATATAATGCATTCATATCTTCTTTTCCCATCAATTCTCTTGCCGAATGCATTGCAAGAATGGGAACTCCAACATCGACTGTCTTAACCGGGAAAAGGCTGGATGCAATAGAACCTAACGTACTACCTCCCGGAATATCCGAACGATTGGCATATTTCTGATAAGGAATCTTTTTTGCTTTGCAAATCTGCTCCACAATACCAATTGCCTCGCAATCCGTAACATAAGACTGGGAACATGCTTTTTTGATGCAAAATCCTTTGTTTAATACCGGTTTATTCGTAGGATCTGCCTTTTCCATCTGATTCGGATGCATGGCATGTGCAACATCTACGGATAAGAGCATACTATCATATTTTATGCGGCTTTGCTCTTCCATATCAATGTCCATACAAAACAAAATCCGATTCACTAATTCCTGTAACATAAAAGAGCCGGCACCCTGTTTTGTTTTACTTCCAATTTCTTCATGATCAAAAAGTGCAATCAGATTCATGCCATCTGTTCTGTCTGCCTGTATGATTGCAGACACCAATGCCTGCGCACTGGTCAGATTATCGAGACGCGGAGACGATATAAATTCCTCTTTTGTTCCAAGTAATATTGGTTCTTCTGCACAATAAACATATAATTGAAAATCCAGAATGTCTGATTTCTTTACCTGTAATTCCTTCGCTAAAAACTCCATGAAATCTTCCGAACCTTCTTGTGCCATTCCAAACAATGGAAGCATATCAACCTGCTTATTTAATGCAACTCCTTTATTTACATCATGATTCATATGAATTGCCAGATTCGGTATCGTAAGAACCGGGCGTTTGATATCCAGAAAACGTATTCCCGGCTTATATACCTCCTTACTTTTAACGGAAACCCGACCGGCTACGCTAAGCGGGCGATCCAACCAGGTATTTAGCATAAATCCGCCATACGCTTCTACATTTAAAGAAACATATTCGCCTTTTTTTAATTCAGGATTTGATTTAATGCAAAAACACGGAAAATCCGTGTGTGCTGCTGCCATCCTGATATTTCCCATATTTTTCGTTGTTTTTGGCAATGTAAAAGCAAACAAGGTAGAATCATGATGGTTTACATAATATTTTTCTCCCGGATTAAGCTTCCATTTATCTGAAAAATTAAGCTCTTGAAATCCGGCTTTTTGTAACTGCTCCTTACAATTTAATACAACATGAAACGGAGATGTTCCGTTTTCTATTAATTTAAATAATGTTTCTATTTCTTTCATCGTGTCAATCCTCCTTTTCTATTTTACAATAATTTCGAAAATTTCGAAACCTTTTCTCACACATTCTGATTTGCAGAAATAATACACAGGTATTTTTCAATGTTTACAAATGTCATCTTGCATAAAATCATTTCATTCTTTGCTCCGATGTTACGGACATAAGATTTTGTAAATGTTCTGAGAACATTATGAAAGTCGACCGCAACCGGCTGAAATTCACCATCCGGGCTTAAGTTCAGCCTTCCGTCAGCATCCGTGCTGCCGGATTGCTCGATATCGACAGAACATTAACGAAATCTAATGTCCTTCACCAGTCACAAAGACTGAAATGATTTTATACAAGATGACAAGCAACGCCTGAAAAATACTTTCCATTTCGCATCCTCAAAAAGAAATATCGTTTCGATTTGGACATGAGAAAATCAATGAAAAGTATATCCCTGCTTCTTTTGCTCACATGTCTTGCTGAAACAGTAGAAGAAAATGCGTCTGAAAAAAGACCTTCTAGTCTTTCGCTGTTTTTCTTAGAGTGAAAGCCGGGAAAGCAATCATGCTGCGGACACATGTGTGAGCACAAGAACGTACAAAAATCCACTATCTGCAAGGCGAGTTGTGGGAGCAGCACTGTAATCGAAGCTTTTCCGGCGGACTCTTAGAAAAACAAGGAAGACGGTCCAGGTCTTTTTTTCAGGCGCATTTTTCTTCTGGTGTTTCTAAGAAACTTTCTACAAAAGAAGCAGTACATAATCTTAGTTCATCTAATGTATAAATCAGAATATGCAAAATCATTTGTTCCAATTGCAAAGATCCAAAAAAAACGCTATAATACAGAAAAACTCTATTTACACTTAGGAGTACACATGGGAGATAATTTATGATTTCATTACAAATTTTAGATGTCAAAGAGTTCATGCATCAGCTTTTAAAAACAGATCTTTTTGATCATTTTTTAATGTCTGAAGCTGTCATCACAAACTCTATCACCTATCATCTGGACGGACATCTTAACCCAGCCTTTTATTCAGAAGATGAATTAGACACTTTACAGATAAACAATCTTACCTTCGCTCCTTTTTCTTTACTTCGCAATAACTGTTTCGAATTAATCAAAGGAAAACGTACCCCCTCATACTTTAAATTTGTATTTCTGTTATCACCGAAAAATTTAGAAAACACGCTTGCCAGAACGAAAAGTTCTTTTTCCGTGAATGATATTTCCGGTGTATATTTTAATCTGCATTATCAAAATCGTATTTTAACTGCAACCACAGGTGTTTCTTATCGAAATTTTTCACTTGACCACTCGTTTGAAAATGAATGGGATTCTTACATCTGCCGCTTTTTAAAGCAGCACCAGATTGCTTATGAAATGCTTACATAACTACATTTTTTACACGTTAAAGCACGAGAATTTTCTTTACTTTTCCAAGTGACTATGCTATGCTAATTTTGTGTCAGATGACATAAGTATTTATTTTTTGGAGGTACTAAAATGAAGGGTACAGTTAAATGGTTTAACAATCAGAAAGGTTACGGATTCATCTCTGATGAAGAAGGCAAAGATGTATTCGTACACTACTCAGGACTTAATATGGAAGGATTCAAATCCTTAGAAGAAGGCGCTGACGTTGAATTTGACGTTACAGAAGGCGCAAAAGGTCCTCAGGCTGTAAACGTAACAGTTTGCTAATTTAAAAAAATTTAATCAGCTAGTTTTTTTCAATGTACCTTTCTCTGTAATATAGAATTTCGGTTTTTTATTAAGATTAAGATATGGGGAACAAAAATGTGATTAAGAAAAAAGACGTTGCTGTTTTGGATTTGCCAAACAGCAAACGTCTTTTTTCTTTCTAACACCGAATGCATGACATACACCATCTATTTTCTCTTTCCCTGAAAAATCAAAAGCAGCAAGGCTCCGAGAAATATAAAGAAATCTGAGATGTTAAACACAATGCTTCTTAATTTTTTGCATTTTGTTTCAAAACTGAAATAGTCTATTACATGATGTTTTTTGTAACGATCGTAAAGATTATTTAAGCCTCCGCCCAAAAGAAAGCTAAGTGCCGTCTTTGTTCCGTTATTTCCACGCTTTCCAATCAAAAACGCAAATGCACCGCCAATTACTGCAACCAGTGTTGTCTGTATTCCCTTTAATAAACCCGGCCGTTTCTGTAAAAAATTAAGTGCTGCTCCTTCGTTATAATACTTTTTTAAAATAATATGTCCCTTTAAAATCTTTTGTTCTTCACCAAGCGGTCTTTTCCTGTCTATATATCGCTTGATGCCATAATCCAAAAAGAAAATACCTGCCACAATACAAACAAATATCATCTGCTTTTCTCCGTTTCTTCTTTATAATAAACGTCTCACTTACCGTATCCGCAATTTATTGAGCGATTCATAAACATCAAGTATTCCATATCCCCACTCCCGATTGGGATAGCGCCTGATGTTATCCTCACGTCTTGCTCCACGCAGAATATAATTTTTTATATCTGCTGTATTTACCATTGTATCATATTCCCGCATAACTGCCCACTCCAATAATAACGCACTTCCTCCTGCGGCAATTGCTGCCGCAACACTGGTTCCCGTCATGCGAATATATTGATTCCGAAGTCCCGGACCATATACATTTACACCGGGTGCCACAAAGTCCGGCTTGACCTGCCCCGATATCGTATATCCCCTTCCGGAATCCAAAAACAGGCTTCCTGTCTGTGCATCATATGCACCGACTCCCATCGGAACTGCAGCGGTTGCCGGCACTGTAATTGTAACATCCGGATTCGAACGAAGGAAAAACACTTCTCCACTTAAGAAAGCCGGCAAAGGCAGCCACATGTGATATCTCCCATTTTCAATATTTTCATCCGCATATACAACAACATCCCATAATCCCTTTGTCGGCCGCTCAAATCGAAAAAACACCAGCCAGTCACCAGTAGTCACACCTACCGAGCGATAGTCTACACTAACAATTGTCTCTTCAAAAACAAACTGCTGCACCACACGGTTTCCCTGACGTACCGGAACCCTTGCAATCTGTTCTCCGGTTGGAGAAACAACCGCCACCGAATGCACCTCCGGAGCTTGGGCCCAAAGCTCCACCGTAAACCCTTTTACTGCATCCCCCACACTGATTTCTACCGTCTGTGACGTTTCATTTCCGTCAAATGTTCCATAAAAATGATGTCTACTGTTTGCTTCATTTCCGGCTGCTATTGCAACCACATGATTCCTTATCACCGCAATACTGTTAAGATACAAGGATAATGGACCGGTGCCTCTGTGACTTCCCATATTGCTTCCAAGTCCGACACAAAGCACCAAGGGCTTATTCAATTCCATAGACAACTGATTCAAATAGGAAATTGCTGCCATAACATCACCCTCACTATAAGCCTCCGCATCTTTTGGAATAAAATAAAAATCTCTTAAGTTTTGTTTTGCCGGCTTTAATTTTACCATTGCAATTTCTGCATAGGGTGCCGCTCCAATGAAATCATTTGCTATGTCTTCCGAACCCGCTGCCACCCCCGCAAGAAAAGTCCCGTGTCCATTTTCATCTACACTTGGCACGATATCATGTGGATTTTCAGAACGTAATGCCGTATCAATCTCTTCTTTCGTATATTCACTTCCATATAAAAAACCTTCCGGTTTCCTTCCATTCCGTATCGTCTGATCCCAGATTCTTAAAATCCGGCTATTTGCTTCGCTACTTTGAAAAACAGGGTTTGTATAGTCAATTCCGGTATCCAAAAAACCCAAAAGAATCCCTTCTCCTTTTAACGATAACGTTGGCTGATTCTGCACCTTAGTAATACCGCTACTGTCGAGTGCTGATTTGTCCATCAAAGAAAAGCATTGTGGAATTGCCGTGTACGTATAATCACTCACATTAAGCTCCGGCAACCCCTGCCTGTTATAATAACCAATCTCATAATCTATGCTGATTTTCTGACGGCAGTCCGGCAACACAACCACCTTTTGCATATCTATGCTACTGTATGAAATAATCAAATCATAATAGTCTTCGGAATATATTACCTCTTCGCAATCCATGCTTACCTCCCATCCTGACAAATCATATTGCCTTCATACCTAAGATATGCATACGACTACGCTTTGTTCTTTTTTCGAAATTACGCCAACTTTATTACCTCATCAAAACGGTTCAGATATTCTTCGGATGTATCATGGGTAATTACAATAACAATTTTATCTTTTATCGCAAAAATCATATTATAAATTGCTTCTGATGTATCCGGATCCAGATTGCTGGTTGGCTCATCAAAAATCAGCATATCATAATCACCAATCATAAATCTTGCAGTATCAATTCTTTGCTTTTCCCCAAAAGAAACTTCACTTTTATTAGAGATGTCAATCTGTTTTTTCTTTAAGGTTTCATCTAATTTTAATGCATCACAAACCCCATTCAGCCGTTCTTCATAAGCATCTGTCCGATACAGAAGAATATTGTCTTTTACACTTCCGTCAACTAAAAATTCATTTCTCTGAATGAACGCAATCTTCTGATAAATGCTCTCTGAACAGATTGTCCTGATATCCTGCCCATTAATATACACATTACCAAAATACGCATCATCCTTTACATACTTCATAAGTAACTTCGCCAATGTCGATTTTCCTTTTCCCGACTCGCCAAGGATTGCATATTTTTTCCCCTGTTCAAACTGAACATGATAGTGGTCGAATATTTTTTTATCACCAAACTGCAGACTGATGTCTTTGAATTCCACCTGTCTGATTTTTTCTTCCAGACCAAGTCTTTGTTCTTCCTCCATCATCTGATTCACATCAATCTTATGTAAGATATCATCTACCGTTCCCATTAAGTTCTTATCATTGACCAGATTCTGAAGTGGAGAAAATACTCCGTTTAAAAGCTGTACCGCGGCAATTAATAATCCAACCGTCAAATCTTTCTGCAGTACAAGCCAGATTCCTGCCGCCATACAAAAAAGCTGCGAAAGCATCCCAAACGACATTCCAAGATCCATTGCCGCAATCTTCGCAAAAAGATAGTTCTTTCTTGATTTTTCATAAACCGCATCTTTTTCATCTAATTTCCGGCAGAATCTCTTATTTAAGCCCAGTAACTTCACCTGCTCATATCCGCCCAGATAATTTTCCAAAATTCCAAGATACCTGCTGGTACTCGTAGAATAAGCAGATGTTTTTTTCGCCATAACCGCACCCGGCAACTGAGACAAAACAATTGTAACAAATGATATTCCCACAAAAATAAGTCCAAGTTTCCAATGAATCATAAAAATAGACACCAGGCAGACTGTTGCCGAAAGAAAATTGCTTGCAATATCACATTTGGGAACCAGGTAATTATCTACAAGCAAGTCCATATCTTTTGAAAACAAGCCGAGATAACTTCCATTACTCTGCTCCATAAAATCACTGAGCTCTTTTTGATACAATGCATGATATAATCTGCTTTTAATATAACGTATTGTCTTATTCACATATACGATTTCCGCATAATCAAAAAAGAATGTAAAAACCAGCCATAAAACCAGCATTATCACACAACTGAGCAGACATTTTCCCAACGTATCATCCGACTTTGAAATCACGTCAATCACGTTTCCCAGGCAAAGCGAGAATCTTGACATAAAAAACGCCGCTACCGCACCAAATAAAACTGTCATAAAATAATAACCCAAGTATTTTCTTTCTGCTTCTTTCATAATCATTATCTCCTTGTCATTATATAACAGAATAAATATCTATACAGCAAATAATTCGCATTATATGCATATGAATCATCATGATTCATTGATAAATATACTGCTTTCCTTTAAACCATCAAATGCCTTTTGTACTACAAATCGCATTCTTTTATAATCTATTGTTTCCAACCAATGTAGTATTTCAACATTTGTCGGTTGATTAAATAAATAACTTTTTGATAGCTGAGAAACCGTTTCCAGCGGTTTATTTTCCTCTATTAACATTATTTCATTATATACTCTTTTTTTTGCTTTTAAAAATAATGAACTGTAATCATTTTTATTACTACAACAAAATTCCTTAAATATCATTTTAATTTCATTTACTACAAAATCACAATATTTTTTCAAAGTTTTAGTCCGCACTTTAAACAGACAAATCGACTTATGAATTTCAGGATAAGAAATTACTTGATATACATAGTTCAATTCTTCTCGTAATTTTTTCATTAATATTGAATCCCCTAGTCCAGTTAACATTGTGTTAAATATCGCAATACATGGAATCAATTGTTCTAACGGGTACCAATTTAATTTATACGTAATTGAAATATCACTATAAGTATTACCACTACCTTTTTCTTGATTAGTATATTTTAACACATTGAATTGGGGAAACGAACAATTATTAACGTCTAATATCAGATTTTTTTGACCTTTCGCTCTAATTATACCTAGTGGGTATGTACACTCATCTATTTCATCATAATCTATATTTCCAATTAAAGACATTACACATCTGTTATTTTCTAGCAAATTGTTTCTAAAATCATTAACATCATCCAATGTTATATCTTCAACACTGTGCATATTTCCTAAGATATCATTTTCCCACAGAGAATCATTAAAAATCATCTTATTTTCTTTTAACCGAATATTTTTTTCTGTATTAATATATTGTTGAATCTCACATTGAACAATTTTCTTATTTCTTTCTAATTCCTCACTTTCAATATTTTTCAAATAGATATCATCTATCAATCTTTTTAAAAATATTTTTTTCTGGCTAGATAAAAAATAGCCTGAAATATTCATATATTCACGAGCTGTTTCCCCACGAATATCCACTCCTTCTGTATCAAAAAAAATACTAAGATTATCATCCGCTTTCATACTTAACAACAAATGTTCTAAAAGATGTGTAATACCAACATTCGTTTCATTTTCTATAACTGTTCCTCCCAAAAACATAATAGAAAAATATATATACTGGCATCCTGCATTTTTTTTTATAATTAGAGGAATGTTATTATTCAATTTTTAATACCTCCCATATATCATCAACCGTATCTTGATTGTTTTCTCCACATGTCGGACAGTTAGATTCTTTTTTAAATTTAACAAATGCTTTCTCTTCAAATAAATCAAAACTAAATCGAAATAATTTATTCCATGGATTTTTCTCTATTCCACAATAAACGTCTAACCATTTTTTCGCAATCCAAGAACATAAAAGTGTAATATTGGGGTAAATATTGGCTGTTATAAGCTTTTGTTTGTTATTCAAAAATAATCCTGCCAACTTTCTAAACTCTGCACTATCACACGATTTAAGAAGGCAATCCACACAACCAGACACCGCAGGATTTACCATAAACATTTTTCCAGCACTTTTTTGGCTGAAGCAATATAAACTTGGTATTTTTAACTCCATGCATGCTTTATTAGTAATTCTTTGTGCTACATATGGTGGTTCGTCCATTGCACAAAATACCCAATCTGAACCCTGCACCTCATTTTCCACATCCGCTACGCTATTCATTCGCTTATTACTTACAGTAATAGTAATATAAGGATTCTTTCTTTTTAATGTTTGTTGAGTAATTTTTGTCTTCATCTGTCCAATATCATCCATTGTAAACAATACTTGCCTATTTACGTTATCACAATTAACAATATCTGGATCTACTAGGTGTAAGTTTCCTACCCCTAACTGACATAACTGTAATGCCAGATTTGCTCCTCCCCCACCACATCCCAAAATAGTGATTTTAATATTTTGAAGCTTCTTGAAAAGTTCTACTCCACCTAATCCTTTGCTTGAATAGTATGTTATTACCGATTGAAAATAGTCCATTCGTCTGTCATAATGATATGAATCTGCCAATAATTCCAACAAATTTCTTTGTTCAAACTGTTTTATGAATGTATATGTTTTCTGCAAACTTATTCCATATTTTTGATTCATTTGCTTTGCAATTGCTTCAACGGTTTTTGTTCCATCTAAAAGTTCAATAAATTCAAGCCAAAATGATATATCACTCTTAATTTCAATAGTATCATCATCCTCAGCACCAATCCTCAGACAATCTTCCCTTAATTTATATACTATCCTATCCCGATTAAATAACGGATATTTTTTTACTTCTTCCATAATCTTTCCTCTTTTTATTTATAAAAAGAATACACCATATAGACATATTAAATCATGCCTACATGATGCATTCCATCACTATTAGATAAAGTACCAGTTAATTTCTTTGTCATTTCTTACTTCTTCTAATTCAAGAGATATTTCTTCATCTTTACTAACATTATTATTTTCCATAATATTTCTTCTCCTTCCTAATTTTATTTGGTCTATAGTCCATATCTATACCCTATAATAGTCTTACTAAAAAGTGTATGACGTTTTTTGAAAAACTTATTTCAAAAAACGTCATACACTTTTTTTAATCTGTTCTTTATAATGTGTTTTAACAAATTTTACAAAGGAGTATTTACTTATGAATAAAAAATCATTTCAATCACTAGCAAAATACATTCTTATTACAACACTTTTATTTACGCTAATTACCCCAACTGTCTATACATATGATAATGGCTTTCAAATAACATCTTATGAAAAAGATGAACTGGAAAACTAATATAATTTCTCATAAAACTTCTGTTCATACGCCTGTTTCAATGTGTCAGCCAGTTTTTCATGATGATATAATACATTTAAATAATATGCATTTCTGAGATATCTTTTCTCCGTAATCTCCTGTTTTCTCTTTTCATAAATACAGGACATATTAGCAATAATCTTACCTGCCGTATCTCCCCTTTGACAACTTATTGCAAATTTCAGTCCCTCTAAAGCAACCGCCTCTGCTTCCTTAAGCTGGTCATTTTCCTCCAAATGGGCAGCACAATTCAAATAAAGCAAAATCATCGGCACTACATGATATTTAAGGTCGGTACCGTTGCTCTTATATTTTTTCAGCACCTGCTGATAAATCTTGACGGATTCTCTTGTTTTCCCCATCTCATGTAAACGTCTCGCAATCTGATTTAGAATAAAAAATTCTGTCCGGAATGGCAACCGATAGATTCTTTCTGCCTCTTCTATTGGCGGCATCGTAAGACTGAGCAGACCCCATAACTGGTCAATTGCTTCCTCTTCTGACAGTTTATTCTGCATGATCTTATTGACAATTTCAGCACAACCGACAAACTGCCTGTTCAGAATACATGACAGATCTAACCCATCTTTCATCTCGCAGAACACTTCCTCTGCATGCTTTACATCTCTCTTACCAATTAGCCGGTTATATTCCCTGACCTTCTCATAGATAGCGTAATGCTCAGATTCGATAAATCCATAATAATGCTCTCTTTCCACTCCTAACCGTTTCCACATCTGATAAAGCTTCTTTTTATTTGGATTCCTGCCGCTTTCTATCCTTGAAATGGTCTCCCACGCACAGACATCTTCACAGAGTTCCTCCTGTGTCACACCCTCTGCTTCTCTTAAATTTCTTAAAAACTGATTACTAATCACACACTCTCGTTGTGTATTACTTTTTAAAAACCGGATGATAGAAAATTCTGGAAACTTCATCCCTGCTGTTTCATACAGCATATGCATCGCTGCATGATATCTCCCATATTCGTCCAATTCCGCTTTCCGGTTCAATTTTTTCATACATGCGATTTTTAATGAGATTAGCTCGTCCATCCAGTGCAATGCGCCATTTACCCGTAGACATTCCAAACCTTTTTCAACAAAATCATCGGCTCTCTCATATTCTTTTTGTTCATACAAAATCTGCCCGATGAGCCACGAGCACTGCGGATAAACCTTTACTTTTGCCTCTTCATCCGTATAAGAATGATTCAGATACTGCATAACCTTTTTTGCTATGGCAAGTGCTTCCTGCCACTGACTGCATTCATATTTCAAATAAGCAATCAGATATAACAGACGGATTTCCTGATGAAAGAAGTAAATATCATTTTCTCTATATCCCATACACGTTATTTTTAAGGCTTCTTCTAATGCCTGTAATGCCTGCTGTCTGTCCTGATTCTTCTGATAATTATTTAACGCCTGTACCTGCTTTATATATTGTTCATGAAGTGGTTTTCGACAATTGGCCTTCTTTTGGTATAACAAAATCAATCGGTCCACTTCCAGAAAATTTCCCTGTTCCAACCCATCTACAATATCTTCTCGTAATTGGAGCAGTTCATATTCCTCCTGCGTAACTGCCAGTTCCAACTTATCGATACATTTTCCCAGTGTTTCAAACAGGGCTTCCAACGCCAGATATTCCACATCCTTCTCCCCAGACTCTAGTTTCGACAAATCTGACGGATTGATAATACCACGGGCTGTGTTTTGTATCGTCCGGGATGCGTCTTCTCTTAGTTCTTTTAACAAATATCCGACTGTATTTTTCATAAGTACCTCCTTATTCCTCACAAATCACCAGTATATCACTTTCCCTAAGGCGTGTAGCACCATTTGGAATAATCACTTCTTCTTTCCTTTTTAACAAAAGCACCAGATGATTCTTTCCAAGACGCATGGAGGCAATGGATTTTCCAATCAGATCACTGTCCTTTTCTATCTTCATTTCCGACAGGCAAAGTCCCAGATGTTCCTCCGGAGATAATGCACTTAACACTACCACATCTCCTGCCAGTAATTTTGTATCTCCGTTGGGAATCAGACGTTGTTCTCCCCGCAGTACCAATACAAGCAAAACATCCGGCAAAGAGGTAATATCCTTAATTTTCTGGTTTGCCCACGGATGTCCTTTTCGGATAACAATTTTGATGAAATCGATTGGCATTTCATCAGAATAATCACTAAAGGTTTTCATTACATTTCCATCTTCATCAATCATATCCAGTTTTTTGGCAACTACCCCAAGAAGGCTTCCCTGTATGCTGATGGAAAACAATACAATAAAAATAACCATATGAAAAATATCATTTTTCGTATAAGCAGGACTTACCATGGCCATAATTGCAAATACAACCGATGCCGCGCCACGAAGTCCGGACCAGGAAACTAAAAGTTTCTGATTCATCGGACAATGAAACGGTGTTAAAATTGCAAATACTGCTAATGGTCTTGCTACAAACGTCAAAAAAAGCGCAATTGCAAACGCATACGGCATAATCTTCGGCAATTGGGAAGGGAAACTCAAAAGTCCTAATAAGAAGAAAATCAGCATTTGCATCAATCCTGTAATTCCATCAAAAAAATGAACCATTGATTTTTTATTATGTAAAGGTTTATTTCCTAATATAATACCTGCTATGTACACACTTAAATATCCATTTCCTCCTATCATAGAAGCAAATGCATAGGCCAAAAGTGCCATTCCAAAGACGAAAATCGTATCAAATCCGTCGTTCGTGGTCTTTACCTTCTTTAATACAAAATAAGTCAGACCTGCAGTCACGACTCCAACCAGCATACCAAATATCACCTGTGCAAAAATCATAAGAAGCAGTGCGCCACCACTCGCCTTTCCACTCATGATTGTTAAAATAATAACAGTCAACATATAAGAACAAGGATCATTACTTCCGCTTTCTATCTCTAATAACGACGCCGTATTATACTTTAAACTAAGATGTTTGGAACGCAAAATGGAAAATACGGATGCCGCATCGGTTGAACTTACCACTGCACCAATTAACATACTCTCCCAAAACGCAAAGTGTAAAATAAAATAACAAAACACCCCGGTTACCACCGCAGTAAGCACAACCCCAACCGTAGATAAAAGAACTGCTTTTCCGACGACTTGTTTTGCCTGTTTCCAGTTTGTTCCAAATCCTCCGTAAAACATAATAAATATGAGTGATATAGAACACACCTGTTCTGCTACCTCATAATTATCAAACGGAATTTTCAAAATACCATCCGTTCCAAATAGCATACCAAGCAAAATAAATGCCAAAAGCATCGGTACGCCGAGTTTATCAGACAAACGATTTAATACCAGACATAATAAAATCACTGCTGCTGCAAGCAAAACAAAACCTGTCATTTCATCTTCCCTCCTTTATTATATAGCATTGTCGCACAAAGTACCTGTTCTTGTATAGGAAATTCTCTAAAATTTCCTATACAAGAACAGGCCGCAGGAAGTACGCGATGCCTCCTGCGGCCTTTATCATTCAAGACTTACTCTTATGCTTTTTGTTCCAATTCAGGGCATCCGCGCATCATAATAACCGGTCCACCCTTTTTTTCAATATAATCCTCTGTAATCAACACACTTCCGATATTATCATCTTTTGGAATCTCATACATAATATCTAACATGAATTCTTCAATAATAGCACGAAGTGCTCTTGCTCCAACCTTTTTTTCTTTCGCTTTCTTTGCAATCGCATGTAATGCCGCATCCTCAAAATCAAGTTTTACTTCATCCAATGCCAGCAATTTCTGATATTGTTTGATAATTGCATTCTTCGGCTCTGCCAAGATACGTACCAACATATCCTCCGTTAATGCATCTAAAGTAAATATAATCGGCAAACGACCAATAAATTCCGGTATCATACCAAACTTCTTAATATCTTCAACCGTAACCTGATTAATTAAATTTTCTTCTTTATCATACTTATCCTTTAAATCTGCTTTAAATCCAATGGAAGCTTCTTTATTTAACCGTTCCTTAATAATTTCTTCCAGCCCCGGAAATGCTCCCCCACAAATAAAAAGAATATTTTTCGTATTTACCATCGTCATCGGAACCATGGCATTCTTACTGCTGGCACCTACCGGAACCTCAACTTCGGCACCTTCTAAGAGTTTTAGCATCCCCTGCTGCACAGATTCCCCACTCACATCTCTTTGGTTGGTATTTTTCTTTTTGGCAATTTTATCAATCTCATCGATAAAAATAATCCCATGTTCTGCTTTTTCCACATCATTGTCTGCTGCCGCAAGAAGTTTTGAAACCACACTTTCAATATCATCACCAATATAACCTGCTTCCGTTAAAGAGGTCGCATCCGTAATCGCAAGCGGTACATCCAGAAGTCTTGCCAATGTCTTTACCAGATATGTCTTGCCGCATCCGGTCGGTCCAATCATAAGCATATTGGATTTTTCAATTTCAATATCATCCATTGTATCTGTCGCAACACGTTTGTAATGGTTATATACAGCTACAGAAATAACCTTTTTCGCATAATCCTGTCCTACCACATAGTCATCTAATTTTGCTTTTATTTTATGTGGTGCAGGAATGGATTTGATATCTAAAACCGGCTTTTTCTCTTCTTTTGGTTTTTTCTTTTTCAGTTTCTGATTATTTGGCATAAAGCCCTGCATATCACTCAGGTTAATCATACCGATATTTGGCATGCCGCCCATATTCATCATATCATTCATGCCAAATCCCGATGCATTCATTCCATCAAATGTCTTTTGCATACAATCATGACAGATACAGATATTATTAGGTATCTTTACCATCTTTCCTGCTACGCTTTCCGGGCGACGGCAAATATAGCAGATGTCTTCATATTCATCCTGATGCGATTCCTGTTTGGTATCCGTATTATTTATCAAATCATTATTTTTTTCATTCTCACTCATTTTGTTCTCCTTTATCTAAAGCACGTAAAATGCATATACCTTATCAAGATGACGACATTATAAGCGATACATCAAAGAATCTCAACCACCATACTTGATATTTTATACTTTTTTAATAGTTGTTCTAGCATCAGCGTAGCATTGCAAACTCCGGCCAGTACTTAAATTCTGCTTTTCCCAGTAATTGATCCCTTTGCACATAAGAATATTGCATCGACTCGTCTTCCGTTGCAGCAATTCCTGCTTCTAACGCTTCATTTGCCCAAAATCTGGCATCTAATGAAACATTGCGGTTATCCCCTAACATAAGATAAGAGTCTTCCGGCACATGAAATACATATCCGTCATTTGCCACTGTCCATTCTTCTTTCAGATAATTTTCTTCTAATGGCTCTGTAGAACCATCTATGTATATTTTTCCATTTCGTATTTCAACTGTTTCTCCCGGCATCCCAATAATTCTTTTTATAAATCCCTGACTTTCATCTACCGGATATTTAAACATTACTACGTCATAACGTTTTGGTTCTTCAAACAAATACGCAAGCCGAAATCCAATCAGGCGGTCTCCGGGTTCTATCAGATTCTCCATCGAAGTAGACGGAACTTCAGAACTTACCACTACATATTTGCGAAGTACAAAAGTAAACGCAAATACGAAAATAAACATTTTTATCCAGCTGAAAATCTCTGAACGAATTTCCTGTTTCGTCCATTTATGAGATTCCTGCTCGGAATTCTCCTCATTTTCTTCAATCTGTTTTTCGGTATCAGTATTTTTTTCTCTCATAGAATAACTCCATTCCTACAAAACTTATATCTTTTCTTATTATCACACAAAACATTGATTCTGTCTATCTAAGTTGAAAAGACAGGCAGCTAATACTGCCTGTCTTGTACTATAACAAAAATATGTGACTTAATTATAACAATTCTTTTAATATTTTATTCACCATGCCAGGGTTTGCTTTTCCCTTCATTGCTTTCATCGTCTGACCCACTAAAAATCCAATGGCTTTTTCCTTACCATTCCGGTAATCTTCCACAGACTGCGGATTCTCTTTCATTACCTGTTCGATTGTTGCTCGAAGTGCTCCCTCATCATTGACTGTCTTAAGTCCTTTTTCTTCCACATACTGATTCGGATCAATGTCTTTTTTAAAGACTTCTTCAAACACTTCTTTTGCCACACTGCTGTTAATGGTTCCGGCTTCTGTAAGCTCGATCAGAGTTGCAAGATTTTTCGGAGAAAATGTAATATCTTCCGGCTCCATATCATTTTCTTTCAACAAACGCATCGTTTCTACCATAAGCCAGTTGGAAACTTTCTTCGGTTTGTTACAAAGTTTCGTCGTTGCCTCAAAAATATCTGCCAGTTTTTTATGCCCGGTAATAATTTTTGCATCATACTCCGGAATATCATACTCTTCTTTATAACGAATCATTTTTTCTGTCTGTAATTCCGGCTGTCTGTCTTTAATTTCCTTTAGCCATTCATCTGAAATGACGATAGGAACTAAATCCGGTTCCGGAAAATATCGATAATCCTGTGCATCTTCCTTAGAACGCATCGGATAAGACTCACCTTTGGTATCATCCCAACGCCTGGTCTCCTGAATAACCTTTTCTCCTGCTTCCAACAAATCAATCTGACGTTCTCTTTCACCTTCAATTGCTCTTGCAATCGCTTTAAAAGAGTTCAGATTTTTCATTTCTGTACGGGTTCCAAATTCTTTTGCCCCCACCTCACGAACTGACAAATTGACATCTGCGCGCATAGAGCCTTCATTTAATTTACAGTCAGATGCTCCTAAATATTGCACAATCATACGAAGCTTTTCAAGATAGGCGATGACTTCATCAGCAGAACGCATATCCGGTTCCGATACAATCTCAATCAATGGCACCCCGGAACGATTATAATCAACAACAGAAACATCCTCCCACTCATCATGCACTAATTTTCCGGCATCTTCTTCCATATGAATCTCATGGATTCCGATGTTTTTCGTTCCAGCTTCTGTCTCAATCTCTACTTTTCCATCCCGGCATATCGGAAGATATAACTGGGAAATCTGGTAGTTTTGTGGGTTATCCGGATAAAAATAATTTTTTCTGTCAAATTTGCAATACTGTGTAATGGTGCAATTGGTCGCAAGACCTACCGCTGCCGCATACTCTACTACCTGTTTATTCAAAACCGGTAAAGAACCCGGCATTCCGGTACAAACCGGACAGGTATGTGTATTCGGTGCCCCTCCAAACTCTGTGGAACAGGAGCAGAAAATTTTGGTTTTGGTTGCAAGCTCTACATGCACTTCAAGTCCGATTACGGTTTCATATTCTTTTGCCATTTTCTTCTCCTTTCTGTTATTTCACGTCAGATAACGGGCTGTGTTCATAGTTTCTTGTCTGCTCAAATGCATACGCTGCACGGATAATATTTTTCTCTTTAAAGCAATCACCGATAAGCTGTAATCCAACCGGCAGACCATTTTTATCCTTTCCGCAGGGAAGACTGATTCCCGGTAAGCCGGCAAGATTTACAGAAATCGTATAAATATCACCAAGATACATCTTAATCGGATCACTTAAGGATTCTCCAAGCTTTGGTGCCGTTGTCGGTGCTGCCGGTCCTAAAATCACATCATACCGGGAAAAAGCATCATCAAACGCTTTCTTAATCAATGCCTTTGTACGCAATGCCTTTAAATAATAAGCATCATAATATCCGCTGCTTAATACGAAAGAACCTAACATAATACGTCTTTTTACCTCCGCTCCGAAACCTTCGGAACGGGTTTTCTTATACATATTATGCAAATCGTCATACTGTTCGGTACGATATCCGTATTTCACACCATCAAATCTTGCAAGATTTGAACTTGCTTCCGCACAGGCGATAACATAATATGCAGGAATTGCATACTCAACTAAACTAAGGTCGAATTCTTCTACAATGGCACCCTTTTCTTCTAATTTTTTTGCTGCCGCAAGAACCGCCTCTTTTACTTCGGAATCCAGACCTTCTCCAAAATAATCTTTTGGAATACCAATTTTCATTCCCTTTACATCATCCACAAGTGCAGATGTGAAATCGGTATCTTCTCTGTCGATTGAAGTAGAATCCTTCTTATCATAGGAAGTAATTGCTTCTAAAATAGTTGCACAATCCGTAACATCTTTTGCAATCGGTCCAATCTGATCTAATGAAGAACCATACGCAATCAATCCATAACGGGATACCGTTCCGTAGGTTGGCTTAATTCCGGTCACACCGCAAAAGGAACTCGGCTGACGAATAGAACCACCGGTATCAGAACCTAATGCATAAGAACATTCCTCTGCTGCTACAGCTGCACAGGAACCTCCGGAGGAACCTCCCGGAACATGTGCCTCATTCCACGGATTTTTCGTCGGTCCATAATAAGATGTCTCCGTCGTACTTCCCATGGCAAACTCATCCATATTGGTCTTTCCAAGAATAACTGCTCCTGCGTCCTCTAAGTTTTTTACTGCTTCTGCTGTGTAAGTCGGCTTAAAATTATATAAAATCTTAGAGGAACAGGTAGTAAGCATTCCTTCGGTACACATATTATCCTTAATTGCAACCGGAACTCCGGCAAGAGGGCCAGTCAATGTTCCGTCATCAATTAACTTCTGTACTTCTTCCGCTCTTTTTAACGCGCCTTCTCTGTCTATCGTAACAAAACTGTTTACGGTTCCTTCCTTCTTTTCAATCGCATCTAAGGCCTCGGTCACAGCTTCTTTTACCGTCACTTCTTTTGCTTTTATTTTCTTTCCAAGCTCTACGGCTGTTAAACTCATTAAGCTCATTTTATTTCCTCCCGTTCTTATCCGATTGTCTTAGGAACTTTAAATCCACCATCTTTTTCTTCCGGTGCATTCCTAAGCGTCTCCTCACTTCCGTCTCCGTTTGTCACAACATCTTCACGGAATACATTCTGAACCGGGAAAACATGAGACATCGGCTCAATTCCCGCTGTATCTAATTCATTTAATTTATCGATATAGTCAAGCATTTCGCCCATATCTTTTTTGGCACGTTCTTTCTCTTCTTCATTTAATTCAAGTTTTGCAAGAATACCGACATATTCAATGGTTTCATCGCTTATTATATTTGCCATCTGATTCCCTCCTGCTCCTTATTTTTAGTTTACATAACTAATCACGTACTTTAATGTGTACTTCACGAAGCTGCTTTTCCGTTACTTCATTTGGCGCTCCACACATCAAATCTTCTGCGTTTCCATTCATTGGGTAAGCAATGACCTCACGGATATTATCCTCATTGCGAAGCAGCATAATCATACGATCTACACCAGGTGCCATACCTGCATGTGGCGGAGCTCCAAACTGGAATGCATTGTATAACGCTCCGAATTTTGTCTTTAATACTTCTTCATCATAACCTGCAATTTCAAATGCTTTTACCATAATCTGCATATCATGGTTTCTGACCGCACCGGAAGACAATTCCACACCATTGCAGACAATATCATACTGATATGCAAGAATATCTAACGGATCTTTTGTATTTAATGCTTCTAAGCCGCCCTGTGGCATTGAAAATGGATTGTGCGTAAATCCAATCTTCTTGGTTTCCGGATCTCTTTCAAACATCGGGAAATCATTGACATAGCAAAAACGATAGGCATTCTTTTCAAGCAAATCCAGCTTTTCTCCAAGCTCGTTACGAATCATTCCTGCAAAATAGGCTGCTCGTTCTTCCTTATCTGCCATAAAGAAAATCGTATCTCCTACGGAAAGCCCTGCCAAAGTACGGAATTCTTCTTTCAAATCATCCGGAATGAATTTATCGATTGGTCCCTTATAAGAACCATCCTCTAAAACTTCAAGATAACCAAGCCCTCCCATTCCGATTCCTGTCGCGAATTTTAACAGCTTTTCATGGAAACCTTTTGACATATCTGCGTGCACTTTAATCGCACGAACTGTTTTTCCGATAAATGGCTTAAACGTACATTTCTGGAAGAAATCTGTCACATCAATAATACGAAGCGGATTTCGAAGATCCGGTTTATCAGAACCAAATTCAAGCATTGCCTGCTTGTAACTGATAATCGGATATGGTGCTTTTGTCACGGTATAACCTTCCGGCGCAAATTTTTCAAATGTTGCAGAAAGCACTTCTTCTCCTACTTTAAATACATCTTCCTGGGTTGCAAAACTCATCTCAAAATCCAACTGATAAAATTCACCCGGAGAACGATCTGCTCTTGCATCCTCATCACGAAAACACGGAGCAATCTGGAAATATTTATCAAATCCGGAAACCATAAGAAGCTGCTTGTACTGCTGTGGTGCCTGCGGAAGTGCATAGAACTTTCCTTTATATTTTCTGGATGGAACAATATAGTCTCTTGCACCTTCCGGTGAAGATGCACAAAGAATCGGTGTCTGTATCTCCAAAAATCCCATTTCTGTCATTTTCTGACGAAGAAAAGAAATCACATTGGAACGGAAAACGATATTGTCTTTTACCTTTTGATTTCGAAGATCCAAATAACGGTATTTTAATCTGACATCCTCTCTGATTTCCTTACTGGTCTGAATTTCAAAAGGAAGTGCACTGTAAACCTCTCCCAATACCGTTACCTGATGTGCCTCAAGTTCGATTGTTCCGGTTGGAATCTTAGGATTATAGGTATCTTCATCTCTCTTTTCAATCAGTCCTTCAATCGAAACCGCCTGCTCTTTACGGATTCCCTTAAGCAGTTCCCCATCTCTTATGACAATCTGCATAACCGCATACATATCACGCAAATCAATAAAAGATACACCACCATGATCTCTGATATTCTCTACCCAGCCTGCAACCTTTATTTCTTTCCCGATATCATTTTCACTTACCTGATTTAATGTCACATCTCTGTAAATATTGCCCATTTTTTCTCTCCTTTTTCTTAAAAACAAAAGTGTGCTGCGCATTCCGCAAGCGCTTTTTGTTATAGTTGGAATTTTTTCAAAATTTCCCATACAACAAAAACCCCGAAATACATCTACGATGTATTTCGGGGCGAATCTTCATCATCCGCGGTACCACCCGCATTAAAAAAGCTCTGCTTTTTTCTCTCATTTACTTAACGCGTATCACGGATATACCTACGACTCTCCTCGTTCATCTAATAATATAAAAGAATAAAAATAAGAAAGTTTTCAATATATCAGCTCCGGAGTGTTCCCACTAGATTCTCTTTCAAACAGCGCTCTCAGTCGGTGACGCCGTATTCCTGTTGACCTCTGAATATAGGAGTCTCTTTCACAGCCTTTTCTTGTTGTTTCATATCCTATCACATATTTTTTTGCTTTGCAAGAATTTTTTATACATTCTTTATACATTTTTTATACAATGATTGAAAAACAAATATGAGATTGCTATAATGGAAATGGATACCGAATTATTCACAGCCACCACACAGACAAGCCACAGACCAGCTACGCCAGCGTATCTGTCGCTGCTTCGCAGCTTTTGTCTGAGGCTGTGTGGTGGGTGAATTCTATTCACCCACCAAGTGAAATCTGTAATTCGGCTTACAAGCAAGCTTGACGCACGAATTACAGATTTCACTTGGTTGCTATGAATAATTCGGGTAAATTTTAGAATCAAATACTGAATCGAGGAAAAGACAATGGAACAATTAATGATACCCAAAGATTACCATGCCAGTTTAAATCTGCATGATACACAGGTTGCAATCAAAACCGTCAAAGATTTTTTTCAAACACTATTAGCTACCCGTTTAAATCTTTGCCGCGTTTCCGCACCTTTATTTGTCGATCCGCTTTCCGGATTAAATGATGATTTAAATGGTGTAGAACGTCCGGTTTCTTTCGGAATCAAGGAACAAAATGAAAAAGAAGCACAGGTAGTTCACTCTCTTGCAAAATGGAAACGTTACGCTTTAGGCAAATATGGATTTCCGGTTGGCGAAGGTCTCTATACCGATATGAATGCCATTCGCCGTGATGAGGATACCGACAATATTCATTCCATTTTTGTAGATCAGTGGGACTGGGAAAAAGTAATCCGTAAGGAAGACCGAAACGAAGCTTATTTTAAAGAAACCGTAAAAACAGTTTACCAGGTATTGCGGAAAACCGAAAAATATATGGCTATCCAATATGATTACATACATGAGATTCTTCCGAAAGATATCTTTTTTATTACCACTCAGGAATTAGAGGATATGTTCCCTGAATACACACCGGCCGAGCGTGAGTACTACATCACCAAAACCAAAGGTGCCGTATGTATCATGAAAATCGGCGACACCTTAGAATCCGGCGAAAAGCATGACGGTCGTGCACCGGATTATGATGACTGGTCTTTAAATGGTGATATTTTGGTTTATTATCCACTTTTGGATATTGCCCTCGAGATTTCTTCCATGGGTATCCGCGTAGATAAGAAAGCTTTGCTGTCACAGCTTGACAAAGCAGGCTGTCCGGAAAAAGCAAAACTGCCGTTCCAGAAGGCTATTATTGAAGAGAAAATTCCATATACGATCGGTGGCGGAATTGGCCAGTCCCGTATCTGTATGTTCTTTTTACGAAAGGCTCATATCGGAGAAGTACAAAGCTCCCTCTGGAAACCGGATGATGTAAAGCAGCTTGAAAAAGCAGGGATTCCATTGTTATAACTATAAAAATATGCATAAAAAACCTCCAATCACCGAA
This sequence comes from Roseburia hominis, assembly GCF_021531695.1. Taxonomy (GTDB): domain Bacteria; phylum Bacillota; class Clostridia; order Lachnospirales; family Lachnospiraceae; genus Roseburia_D. The sequence goes on from NZ_JADYUI010000004.1 coordinate 54,788, forward strand.
TTTTAAACTCCGGCTTTTGGAGGTTTTTCATCTCATTTTTCCAATTTATTACTGTGCCTGATTCTTCGCTGCAATCACATCACGCATATCATACATACCTGCCGGTTTTCCTGCCAGAAACTTTGCTGCTTCTACCGCACCTTTTCCAAATAATCTTCTGGAATATGCCGTATGCTTAATTTCAATTACTTCATCCGCGCCGGCAAATATGATCTCATGCTCTCCCACAATACTTCCGCCACGTACTGCGGAAATTCCCATTTCCTTTTTCTCTCTTTTTTTTCTTTCCTGTGAACGATCATAAACATATTCATAGGAATTTTCCATTGCTTCATTCATGCTGTCTGCCAATGCAAGTGCCGTACCACTCGGTGCATCCAGCTTTTGGTTATGATGTTTCTCTACAATCTCTACATCAAATCCTGCCGGTGCAAGCAACTGTACAATTTGGGGTAAAATATCCAAAAGCATATTAATGCCAAGAGACATATTTGCAGATTTTAATACTGCCACCTTTTCGCCTGCTTTTTTCACGTTTTCTAACTGTTCCTCGGAAAGTCCGGTACTGCAAAGCACCACCGGAAGATTTCTTTTGATGCAACAGTCAAGCAATCCATCTACTGCTTTCGCATTTGAAAAATCAATTACAACATCTGCTTCTACATCACAATCCTCAATAGATGCAAATACCGGATAATCATTTGCAACTCCATCATAGGTATCTACTCCGGCCACAATCGAAACATCTTCTTCCTCTTTTATTAAATCAGTAATAAAACGTCCCATTTTTCCATTGCATCCATGCATAATCACTCTTGTCATTTTATCCACCTTATACTTTCTGTTCTTCTTTTTGTTTTATCGTTTATTTTCTTCTTTATTATGCTAACGGTAAACCATAGTTTTTCATTACTTCTTTTAATTTCGCGGCATTTTCTTCACTCATCTCACAAAGCGGTGCACGAAGACTTCCCACATTCATGCCCATAAAATTCATCGCTTTCTTAACCGGAATCGGATTCACTTCACTAAACAATGCATCTACAAGCGGCAGACCTTCCCGTTGTAATTCCATTGCTGTTTTTGTATCTCCGTTCAAATAACTCATTACCATATCATGGACTTTTTGCGGAGCTACGTTTGACCATACAGAAATCACACCGATTGCCCCAATTGACAAAAGTGGAACAACAAGGCCATCTTCGCCGGAATATAATTCCAGTTTCCCGTCTGTCAAATACATCGTCTTAGATGCCTGTGCCACATTTCCGGTTGCTTCTTTTAATCCCACAATATTTTCTTTCTTTTTAAATAACTCTGCCGTTGTTTCCGGAAGCATATTACAGCCGGTTCTTCCCGGTACATTATACATAATAATAGGTGTCTTTACTGCATCTGCAATCTGACTGTAATGAGTAATTAATCCCTGTTGTGTTGCCTTATTATAATAAGGCGTTACCACTAAGAGTCCATCAACTCCAGCTTCTTCTGCCTCTTTTGACAACTGCACTGCCGTCCTTGTACAGTTAGAACCGGTTCCTGCAACGACCGGAATTCTGTGCTTCGTAAATTTAACTGCTGCACGAATAACATCCGCATGCTCTTCCATGGTAAGCGTGGAGCCTTCTCCTGTCGTTCCTGCAATTACAATACAATCTGTTCCATGATCAATCTGATACTCAATGATTTCCTCTAACTTCTCATAATTGACATCCAGATTTTCCTTCATAGGTGTGACAATTGCGACACCCGCACCTTTAAAAATAGCCATTCCATTTTCCTCCTATGCATAATATATGAATTATTATAATTTTTGTGTTGTAAGAAATTTCCGATACAAGAAAAACCGATCCACCAGGGACCGGTTCAAAGATTACAAATTTGTTTATCAAAATCTTTGATAGCTCCCCATCCATCTCTAGATGACAGTCAGATAGTTCTTCACTACCTGCCCAAGGTATATGGCTACAGAACCATACCCTTTCGGCGTGTTCTCCTTTTACCTGCCCTCACCTATGTCTGCCACATCAGACAGGCTACTGATAAAACACGCAACCTCTATCTCACAACCTGATCGTAAAGCAGACATTCACAATCCGCTTCACTACTTGTTCATGAACCGCTGCCACTTTGTAGCTTGAACGGTTCAACTAAATTTCACTATAACACTGATATTTCAGCCTGTCAACCATTGCACTTTTCTGCAACAATATTATAAATCTCATCCGCCAGCGGACGAATCGCATCATCTAACACACGACCGGTAAAGATAAGTTCTACCTCATCTTCCTTCGCCTGTACCAGATTTTTAAGATCCTCTACAGATACAATCTGATTATCCACAAGCCCCAATACTTCGTCCAGAATAAGCATATCACACTCACCGGTCACAAGTACTTTCTTGGCAAAATTCAATCCATTTTTCATGTTAATCTTTTCTTCTTCCTGTTCCTCTGCGGATAATTCATCATAATATCCTTCCGCACGCTCAAAACAGAAAAATTTAAGTTCCGGTTCCAGACGATTACAATACTTTTTTATATCGTCCTCTCCCTTTCCCTTCAGAAACTGAACCACATAAACACTCTTTCCTTTGCCTGCCGTACGTAATGCATTTCCTAACGCAGCATTCGTCTTTCCTCTGCCTGCACCATAATAAATCTGAACATGTCCTGTACTCAATTTTGTCCTCCTCTGATGATACATACAAAAAAGCCTAAGTATTTTTTCCAGATTGTTTAAACGATACCACACCATTACAAAAAATGCAACTTTTTATTCCAGTATTGTATGCTTATTCTTCCACAACATTGATTATGGCTGAATTGTCACTCTAAAACATCAATTTTACTGACAGATACTTCATATGCCATACGCTTTTCTGTCTCTTCCTCACCAATCTTTTTTATGTATTCCCTGCTCTGGATTCTGCCATAAATTTCCACATGTGCACCAATTTCAAATCCGGAAGCAAATCTTGCATTTCTTCCCCAGCAAATGCACGGAATATAGTCTGATTTTCCGTAAGAACGATTTACTGCAATCAACAAATCTGCAATTTCTCTTCCGAGCGGTGTTTTCCGGTAGACTGGATTTTTGCAGATATAACCATCCAGAAAAATCTGATTACTCTTCTCTTGTAGTTCTTCCATATCATTTTCTTCCACAAAAGAAAGTTCTCTTACGAACACCGACAAAACCAGTCTGTTTTTCTTTTCCTCATGACGATTATAGGAGCGAAACTGCCCCGTCACATAGATTTTCTGTCCAATATAATTTTGTTTTGTGTCAATTAAACGTTCCGAAACCATAAGCGGAATATAATCCATGAAATTACTGAGACGGTTCACCGCAATTTCTACCATATAGAATCCCTCTCCATACACTTCGTGACTGAATGTGAAATCCGATACGATTTCTCCCAACATTGTTACCTGATTATTTTCAAAAATTTTATCTGCCATGAATATTTCTCCCTTCCTCGCGCCCGGTATTTTTCCCATACCCGCCGGCAATGTACATCGATGGCATATCGATTTGTATCCTGGTATATATTTATGCACTCTTTCTTTTAATTAGAACCTGCATTTTGCATTTTCCCCTCTTTCCCTCCTTTGAATGTTTATTAACTTATCATTGTATTCTCACAAAATCTGCCCCAATTTGTCGATAACACAATATTTTAAGGAAATCTATTGCGTATTGCGGAAATTGTGATAAAATATAAAGGTCGGTCATTTCTTGACCTTACTTTTGAACTGTAGAACCATGTCGCCAATGCGACCCGCCGCAGGCGGTGAATCCCACAAATTGGGATTCTTTCTTATAATAGAAATGAGGTATACATTTATGAAAATGAAACGCGAAGACATTCGCAATATCGCAATCATTGCACACGTTGACCACGGAAAAACCACACTGGTAGACCAGCTGTTACGGCAAAGTGGTGTTTTCCGTGAGAATCAGGAAGTTCAGGAACGTGTCATGGATTCCAATGACATTGAACGTGAAAGAGGTATTACTATTCTTTCCAAAAACACGGCCGTATCCTACAAAGGTACTAAAATCAATATCATTGATACCCCGGGGCATGCTGACTTTGGTGGAGAAGTAGAACGTGTCCTTAAAATGGTAAATGGTGTCGTTTTAGTTGTAGATGCATTTGAGGGTGTTATGCCTCAGACAAAATTCGTTCTTATGAAAGCGCTTGCCTTAAATCTTCCGGTTATTGTATGTTTAAATAAAATTGACAGACCGGAAGCAAGACCTACTGAAGTTGTTGACGAAGTTTTAGAATTATTTATGGATTTAGATGCTTCCGATGAACAGTTAGAATGTCCATTCCTTTATGCTTCTGCCAGAAATGGTTACGCCATGAAGGATTTGAATGATGAACCAAAAGATATGGTTCCTTTATTTGAAACCATTTTAAATTATATTCCTGCTCCGGAAGGTGACCCAGATGCCAACACACAGGTGTTAATCAGTACCATCGATTACAATGAATATTTAGGACGTATCGGTGTCGGCAAAGTAGACAATGGCTGCTTAAAAGTAAATCAGGAAGCTGTTGTTGTAAACCATCATGATCCGGACAAAAAAACACGTGTCCGTATCAGCAAGCTTTATGAATACGAAGGCTTGGAAAAAGTAGAAGTAAACGAAGCTCAAATTGGCTCTATTGTTGCCATTTCCGGTATCGCAGACATCAAGATTGGTGACACTATCTGCTCTCCGGAAGATCCGGTTGCAATTCCGTTCCAGAAGATTTCAGAGCCTACGATTTCCATGAACTTTATCGTAAATGACTCTCCGCTTGCCGGTCAGGAAGGTAAATTTGTAACTTCCCGTCATTTAAGAGACCGTTTGTTCCAGGAATTAAATACCGATGTCTCTTTACGCGTAGAAGAAACAGACAGCCCTGACAGTTACAAAGTTTCCGGACGTGGTGAACTTCATTTATCCGTTCTTATTGAAAATATGCGTCGTGAAGGCTATGAATTTGCCGTAAGTAAAGCAGAAGTTCTCTATAAAACGGATGAAAAAGGTAAGAAACTGGAGCCTATGGAAATTGCTTATGTTGACGTTCCGGATGACTTTACCGGTGCCGTCATCCAGAAATTAAGCCAGAGAAAAGGTGAATTGCAGAACATGGGACCTATCAGTGGTGGCTACACCCGTATCCAGTTCCGTATTCCTTCCCGTGGATTAATTGGTTATCGTGGCGAGTTTATGACAGACACCAAGGGAAATGGTATCATTAATACGATTTTCGATGGCTATGATTCTTATAAAGGTGATATTGAATATCGTCCGACCGGTTCTCTGATTGCTTTCGAAACCGGTGAATCCGTAACCTATGGTCTGTTCTCTGCGCAGGATCGCGGTACTTTATTTATCGGACCTGGTGAAAAGGTATATGGTGGAATGGTCATTGGACAAAGTTCCCGTGCCGAAGATATTGAAATCAACGTCTGCAAGAAGAAACATTTAACAAATACACGTTCTTCTTCTGCAGATGAGGCTTTAACTCTGGTTCCACCTAAGATTTTAAGTTTGGAGCAGGCAATTGATTTTATTGATACAGATGAGCTTTTAGAGATTACTCCGGAACATCTTCGTATCCGTAAAAGGATCTTAGATCCTACTCTCCGTAAGAGAGCAAGCTTTAAGAAAAATTCATAAATCTGTTTTCTCAGTATAAAAAAAGATATCCGAAAAAGCAATAGAGTTTCTATTTTCTTTCGAATTTTTAGAATTATTTTAGAAATTAGAATTTCCGGGCTTTTTCGGATTTTTTGTCTTCGCAGGCATTTCTTTCATATCAAAACACCGCTCCCATTCCTTGGTTCCCTCTACTTTTCGCACCTCTGAGCGATTTTTACTCAAAAATTTTGTCAGTTCATAACAGTTGATCCAGATTTCATTATTTCCGTCTTTTTGCGATTCATCAAAAATTAACTGTAATCCAAAATGTAAATGTACTTCATCGATATTATTGGTATTTTCCGTTGTACTATATCCCGTGTGCCCCATATAGCCAATCACATCACCCGCCATCACCTTACTTCCAACTTTTAAATTCTTCTGATACGGATAATTTTGTCTTAAATGTGCATAATAATAGTATCTTTTTTTATCATAACTGCGGATTCCAATTCGCCAGCCACCATACTGATTCCAGCCCAACGCCTCTATATAACCGGATTCTGTTGCAATCACAGGCGTCCCTATCTGCCCCATCATGTCATGTCCTAAATGTTCTCTTTTAAACCCATAACTTCTTGACACTCCAAAATCATCATAATCCCGATACTCAAATCCTTTTGCAATTGGCGAAAATGCCTTTAAACCATACTTTTTTTCATATGAGACAGAACCATCCTTTTTTTGTGTTTCGATTTTATATTCCCCTACAAATCCATTCAGCACTGCCCCATATGCCTCTTTATAATATGGATAATATTTTAACTCCTTTGCCTGTTTTTCCAAATCGAATTTTCCTGCTACCATCTGCTTTGCACAATTTTCCATATCACTTACTGCCTTGTCATCAAACGTACCTCCTGTTTTCGCCGCCTCATACGCCAACAACGTAATCCAATTAATATGTGGCTTTTTCCCATAGGTTTTCACATCCCAATCATATGCTTTATTCAACGCCTCACTGGAAACATTAAAATCTACCCATTTAATATAATCTCCCTGCATTGTCGGAACCGTCCTTTTATACATATAATTTCTTCCGGCAAAAACTCCAAGAACAATAATGGTTATAATAATTTCTACCCAAATTCCTATCTGAATTTTCTGTAACTTTCTCATAAAACAAAAACACCTGTCTTTTGTCTTATTTCATGTATATGACAAAAAAACAGGTGTTATGCAGTAAAAGAACCCTTACTGTTCTTAAACCCGAATATTCACAGCCACCACACAACCAAGCCACAGACCAGCTACGCCAGCGTATCCGTCGCTGCTTCGCAACTTTTGTCTGAGGCTGTGTGGTAGGTGAATTCTATTCCCCCGCCAAGTGAAATCATAAATTCGGCTTACAAGCAAGCTTGACGCACGAATTACAGATTTCACTTGGCTACTGCGAATAATTCGGGTTAAACTATTACAGTTTTTTAATACGCTCAATTGCAGCTACCGAATTTTCATAACTGCCGAATGCAGTCAGTCTGAAATATCCTTCTCCGCTTGGTCCGAAGCCACTTCCAGGAGTACCAACTACGTTCGCATTTTCCAATAAATAATCAAAGAAATCCCAGGACTTCATATTTTGCGGTGTCTTTAACCAGATATATGGTGAATTCACACCACCAAATACTTCATAACCGGCATCCTTTAATCCTTCTTTAATCAAAGCAGCATTTTTCATATAATTGCCTACCTGCTCTTTTACCTGTGCTTTTCCGGCATCAGAATAAACTGCTTCTCCGGCTCTTTGGATAATATAAGGTGCTCCGTTAAATTTCGTTCCGTGACGACGCGCCCACATATCATGTAAAGAAACGTCTCCGCATTTTAATTCTTTCGGAACTACCGTATAACCTAATCGAACTCCGGTAAATCCTGCATTTTTTGAAAAACTCTTTAACTCAATGGCACAGGTCTTTGCCCCTTCACATTCATAGATAGAATGTGCAACATCAGACTCTGAAATATATGCTTCATAAGCAGCATCATAAATAATAACAGCTCCTACTTTATTTGCATAATTGACCCATTCCTGTAACTGGGATTTCTTAATTGTAGTTCCGGTCGGGTTGTTCGGTAAACATAGATATATCATATCCGGTGCTTCCTTCGGAAATTCCGGCACAAAATCATTTTCCTTTACACAAGGCATGTAAATCACATTGCTCCATGTCTGTGTATCCAGATTATAATCCCCACATCTGCCTGCCATAACATTAGAATCCACATAAACCGGATATACCGGGTCACAGACTGCGATACGATTCTCAAGGCTGAAAATTTCCTGAATATTACCGGAATCACTTTTGGCTCCATCGGAAACAAAAATTTCGTCTGCAGCAATATCGCATCCTCTTGCTTCATAATCATTTTTTACAATCGCATTTCTCAAAAAATCATAGCCAAGATCCGGCGCATATCCACGAAATGTCTCAGCATTTGCCATTTCGTCTACTGCTTTATGCATTGCCTCAATAATAGCCGGAGCCAATGGCTGTGTTACATCACCAATTCCCAGTGAAATAATATTTGCATCCGGATTTTTTTCAGAGAAAGCCTTTACTTTCTTTGCAATTGTGCTAAACAAATAGCTTCCCGGTAACTTTTGATAATTTTCATTAATCTGATACATGATTTAAATTACTCCTTTCAAAAACTTATTTGATAAAATCTTTTATTGCCTTTCTGTGTTTTATATGTCCTTTTAGTATTCCTTATTGGTACTACTATTCTTTTCTATCTCGTAGTATATCAAAAAAGAAGTGCCTTGTAAAGCACTTCTTTGTGACATTCTTTCTTAGTAAACATTCATCAGACTCAAAATCATCTGCGCTGTTTCTACCAGATCCGTTCCATTATTCATACTACGTTTTTGTAAATAACGATGTGCTTCTTCTTCTGACAGGTTATTACGACTCATAAGCACAGATTTTGCCTCCAAAATGATACTCTTTTCTTCTTCTGACCGTTCCTTTGGCATGGCACGCTTTTTCTTTTTCCTGCGTGAAATGGTATACTCCATCATCTCTACCGTCTGAATCAACTCATGAACCTTAAGCGGCATCGACAGACAGACAATATCCTGGATCGTCCTCTCATTGCAAACTGCAGGGGACGCTACTAAAAGCATCTGAAACTCCGGTGGTAAATATTCATATAATTCCTGATACATCATATCAATAAAATGATGACTGCAAATTATAATCCCACCATCTAATGTATGAGAACTCTGCAATATCTGTGCCCCCGTCGTACATATATATGGAACATCATATCCACTTTTTATCAATATATTTCTAATATTCTTCGCATTTTCCACTTTCGGGAACGCAACAATTACACTACTCACTCGGCTTCACCCTTGCTAAAATCAGATTTTATACAGATACTCTTCGATTTCCCATTCTGTAACCTGTGCTCGATACGCTGTCCAATCTGCACTTTTGGCTTTTACATACTTGTCTGTAATGTGTTCCCCTAAAACTCCCCTGATAAATTCATCTTTCCGTAATTCTTCAATTGCTTCATTTAAGTCGGATGGAAGTGCCTCTATTCCACGTCTCTTACGTTCTTCTTCGCCCATGTCAAATACATTTTCACACACGCCTTCCGGTGGCATGATTTTATTGCGAATTCCATCAAGACCGGCTGCAAGGCAGACCGCAAGTACCAAATATGGGTTTGCAGACGGATCCGGACAACGAAGCTCTACTCTGGTCGATGCCCCTCTGGATGCCGGGATTCGAATTAACGGACTTCTGTTTGTTGCCGACCATGCAATAAAAATCGGTGCTTCATAACCCGGAACCAGACGCTTATAAGAATTAATAAGCGGATTCGTGATTGCTGTCATTCCACGCATATGCTTCATAATTCCACCGATAAAATAATATGCTTCTTTACTAAGACCATTTTTATCCTTTTCGTCCACAAAAATATTCTCCCCATCCTTAAAGAGAGACATATTGACATGCATACCGGAACCTGCTATTCCGGATTTTGGCTTTGGCATAAAGCTCGCAAACAACCCATGACGTTTTGCAATTGTTTTTACCGTAAGCTTAAATGTCATGATATTATCTGCTGTCTTTAATGCCTCATCATATTTAAAATCAATCTCGTGCTGTGCCGGAGCTACCTCATGATGAGATGCTTCGATTTCAAAGCCCATATCCTCTAAAGTAAGTACCATATCCCGTCTTGCATTCTCACCCAAATCTACCGGTCCCAAATCAAAATATCCTGCTTTTTCATGGGAAATCGTAGTTGGCTGTCCATCTTCATCTGTATGGAATAAGAAAAATTCACATTCCGGTCCTACATTGAAGGTATATCCCATCTTCTTTGCTTCTTCAATTTGTTTTCTAAGGATATAACGTGGATCACCTTCAAATGGTGTCTTATCCGGACGATAAACATCACAGATAATTCTTGCCACTTTTCCCTGCTGTGGGCGCCACGGAAAAACTGTAAAGGTGTCCAAATCCGGGAAAAGATACATATCAGATTCTTCAATCCGTACAAAACCTTCGATGGAAGAACCATCAAACATACACTGGTTATTCAATGCTTTTTCCAACTGGCTTGCTGTAATTGCCACATTTTTTAAAGTTCCAAAAATGTCTGTAAACTGAAGACGGATAAATTCAACATCTTCTTCATCTACCATGCGAATAATGTCTTTTTTGGTATACTTACTCATACACTGTTCTCCTTTAATTTTTTTTGACATAATCAATAACTTCTTTATAAGAAAGCGTTCCCCCGAATAAATCAAGGGCACTGCCAATCGTCACATTTAAATGATTCTTTCCAAGCTCTTTAATGGTCTTTATATCATCAAAGCTATGTACACCGCCTGCATAGGTAACCGGTATCTTTCCCCAGTCACCTAACAGTTGGATCAATTCTTTTTCAACTCCATTTGCCTTTCCCTCTACATCTACGGCATGCACCAAAAACTCAGATGCATAAGAAGACAACTCCTCTAATAATTCCTCTGTCACCGGCTCATCCGTAAACTTCTGCCAACGGTCAGTAACAACATAATAGGTATCTCCCCGTTTTCTGCAACTGATATCCAGTACCAGATGCTCTCTCCCGGTTTCTTTCACCAGCTTCTTTAAATTCCCATAATGAATCTTTCCTTCTTTAAACACATAGGAAGTCACAATCACATGACTGGCTCCCGCGTCCAAAAACTCCCTTGCGTTCGCATCTGTAATCCCACCTCCGACCTGTAATCCTCCCGGATAAGTCTTAAGTGCCAGGAGTGCCTGCTCTTTTGTTTCATTGTAATATGCAGAATCTTTCCCATTCAGCAAAATAACATGCCCACCGCGAATGTTATCTTTTTTATAGAAATCTGCATAAAACGCAGCATCCTGCGTGGAAACAAAATTCTCTTCTGCCAGATCTCCCTGGTCTGCCAAAGTACTCCCTACAATTTGTTTCACTTTCCCATTATGAATGTCAATACAAGGTCTGAATTCCATCTTGGTCTCCTGTATGATTTATGATTTATTTTAATACATATTATTAGCTGTAGTTATAATGCTTTTTCCTTTTTTCATGATGAATTTTGTCAAAAGCAGTCGACAGGCTACTTCAGTCATCATTTAACAGAATAACACAGAGTAAAAAAAAATAAAATAGCAAATTAAATTTTTTGTTTTTTCAAAAAAGTAGATTCTTTCACATTGACAAGGTATCTTATTTTTGCTAGAATTGAAAAAATCAGTTTTGACGAATAATCTATATTTTAATAATAAGAAAGAGAGGAATGACAAAAATGGGTACAATTATCGGCGAGGGAATTACATTTGATGACGTATTATTAGTACCGGCATATTCAGAGATTACTCCAAATATGATCAACTTGACAACAAAACTTACTAACAAGGTTACACTGAATATTCCTATGATGAGTGCCTCCATGGACACTGTTACGGAACATAGGATGGCAATTGCCATGGCAAGACAGGGTGGTATCGGTATCATCCACAAAAATATGTCAATCGAAGCACAGGCTGATGAAGTAGATAAGGTAAAACGTTCTGAAAACGGCGTTATTACCGATCCATTTTCACTTTCCGCAGATCATACTTTACAGGATGCAGACGATTTGATGGCTAAATTCCGTATTTCCGGTGTTCCTATCACAGAAAACGGAAAATTAGTCGGAATCATCACAAACCGCGATTTGAAATTTGAAACCGATTATTCCAAACCTATTCGCGAATGCATGACCTCCGAAGGTCTTATTACTGCTCCGGAAGGCATTACTTTAGATGAAGCGAAGGCAATTCTTGCAAAAGCAAGAAAAGAAAAATTACCAATTGTAGATAAAGACTTTAACTTAAAAGGTCTTATTACCATCAAAGATATCGAAAAACAGATTAAATATCCATTATCTGCAAAAGATGATCATGGTCGTCTTCTTTGCGGTGCTGCTGTTGGTATCACTGCAAATATGATGGATCGTGTGGCTGCTTTGGTTAATGCTCATGTAGACGTTGTGGTTGTTGATTCCGCACATGGTCATTCCTTAAACATCCTAAATGCCGTCAAGAAAATTAAAGCAGCTTATCCTGATTTACAGGTAATTGCAGGTAATATTGCAACCGGTGAGGCTGCAAAAGCTTTAATTGAAGCTGGTGCAGATGCCATTAAAGTTGGTATCGGACCTGGTTCTATCTGCACGACCCGTGTTGTTGCAGGTATTGGTGTTCCTCAGATTACTGCTATCATGAACTGCTATGAAGTTGCAAAGCAGTACAACATCCCGGTTATCGCTGATGGTGGTATCAAATATTCCGGTGATATGACAAAAGCTATCGCTGCCGGTGCAAGCGTATGTATGATGGGAAGTATGTTCGCAGGTTGTGATGAAGCACCTGGTGATTTCGAGTTATATCAGGGAAGAAAATACAAAGTATACAGAGGTATGGGTTCTCTTGCTGCTATGGAAAACGGTAGTAAAGACCGCTATTTCCAGGAAGGTGCCAAGAAACTTGTTCCGGAAGGTGTAGAAGGACGTGTTGCATACAAGGGTTCTGTAGAAGATACTATCTTCCAGTTAATCGGTGGTATCCGTTCCGGTATGGGTTACTGTGGATGCCAGAATATTCCTGAATTGCAAAAGAATGGTCAGTTTGTAAAAATCACTGCTGCTTCTTTAAAGGAAAGTCACCCACATGATATTCACATCACAAAAGAAGCTCCAAACTACAGTATTGATGACAAATAAGAACAAATAAAAACGCAAAAAGGATGCTCTCTGTTCAGAAAGCATCCTTTTTCTTATCTGGCTGTAGTAGTTCCGGTTCCATTCGCTGTATTTGCATTATCTGTTACGGTTGCATTATTTACATCAGTATTGTTATGATCTGTTGCATTTTCTACTGTATTTCCAACATCATTTGCAACATTGTCTGCAGTATCTATGACATCTCTTCCAACATCTGCGGCCCCATCTACCACATCACGTCCTGCATCGGTAACGCCATCCGCAACATCATCTACCACACCATCACCATTGGTATCCGTATTATTTGCCATTCCGTTATTTCTATCATTATCTGTTGTATTATTATTTTCACCCGTCGTATTATTGTGTCCTGTTTCTTCCGTTGAATTTAAATTATCTCGGTTAGTGGTATCATTGTTCGTTCCACATGCTGCAAAAGACATTGTTAAAACTAACATAAGTCCCAGTGCTATTATTCTTACTTTTTTCATTGATATTTCTCCTTTTTTGTTTTTATTGATATTACTAATATGAACCAGTCATTTCTCTTTTATGCACTATTTTTTCATTTTTGGTTCAAAAATAACAGATGCCAGATATCCAAAGATCAATGCCGCGCTGATACCGACAGCACTTGCTTCAAATCCACCCATAAATATACCAAGGAATCCATTCTCATCTACTGCTTCTTTTACTCCTTTAAACAATAAATTTCCAAAACCAAGCAATGGTACACTGGCGCCTGCTCCTGCATACTCAACAAATGGCTGATATATGGACAATGCACCTAAAATTGCTCCACTGCATACTAAAAGCACCATAATTCTTCCCGGCAACATTTTGGTCTTTTCCATTAAAATTTGAACGAGTGCACAAATCAATCCACCTACCCAGAACGCATTGAAATAATCCATCTTTTTCTCCTCTTTTCATCATGTTTTACTTTCTGCCTCTAAAATAACTGCATGTGCAATCCCCGGAACATTCTGCCCCTCATTAAAACTTACCGTAGACAGCAATGCTCCTGTTGGCACAAACAAGATTCTTTTCCACTCTCCATTTATTAGCTTTGGCAAAAAATGTGCACTTAAGGTAACGGCAGAACAGCCACAGCCGGAACCTCCGGAATCTGTCCCCTGCTTCTCACTGTCAAAAATCTCAATTCCACAGTCGGTATGAACGTTACTGATATCATAGCCCTTATCCTTTAAAAGCTTAATTAAGATTTCCTGTCCGACACTGCCAAGATCTCCGGTAATAATTTTGTCATAATCTGATGGTTTTCTGTCAAAATCCTCAAAATGATGATAAATCGTATCACACGCTGCCGGTGCCATTGCGGCTCCCATATTCATGGAATCTCTAATGCCATAATCAACAATCCGCCCGGGTGTCAACCCGCAGATTTTTACTCCTGCCTTTTCCTGCCCCAGTACAAATGCCCCACTTCCGGTCACTGTCCATGTTGCGGACATTGGTCTTTGATTTGCGTATTCAAGCGGATAACGAAACTGTTTTTCTGCACTGGCAAAATGACTGGAAGTAACTGTAAGCACTTTTTCTGCATATCCTGCGGCCACACACATTGCCCCCAGTGCCAGTGATTCCCCGGCTGTGGAACACGCTCCATATAAACCAAACAGCGGAATTTGATAATCCATTAATCCAAACGATGTTGCAATGGTCTGTCCCAATAAATCCCCCGCAAAAATATAGCGAATATCCTTATTCTCTAATTTTGCCTTACCCATTGCAAGCGATGCCGCCTCTTTTTGCAACGTGCTTTCCGCTTCTTCCCATGTATCAGAACCAAACTTGTCATCATCACAGATCATGTCAAATTTTGCTCCCAGAGGTCCTTCTCCTTCTTTTTTCCCTACTACGGATGCACTGGACAAAATGTACGGCGGATGTGCAAAACAAATACTTTGCTTTCCTATTGTCTGCAATCCCAATTCCTCCTTTTTGTTTTTATCTTTCTTTAATATGTGCATCTTTTTTAAACTTATACAAAGGCATCTTTAAGAATGGAACAAAATTGTGCAAAGCACACTCTCGCGTTTCAACAGACGAATCTGCACAGCTTTTGTTCCGCGCGCGAGCAGTGCCGTCAGGCTATTTTCCTCTCTGCGAGCTGTGCATTATTGCACGAAGTGCTTTTTGTTGTATAGGAAATTCCTCGAAATTTCCTATACAACAAAAAAACTGCATGCAAATCTGCATACAGTTTTATCGGACGTTCATCCCACAACAGTCATCATGTGCTCAAACATGCAAGCATATTCGCACATGATAACAGTTATGGCTGAACTGTGATAAAAATTTGTTCTTTATATTTACTTAAAACTTTTAAAAGTATACTTCCGAGAATACATACGGATATTACTTCGCCTGCTCCGACTGTTAATGCATAAAACGGAATAGAAAAATCCTTTCCAGCATACTCAAACACAAATCCATATCCAAAACGTAAAATGAGCGGAACAATAACCATGTTTGAAATAACCGGTGGCAATGTACATAAAAACTTATGCTTTCGCAACAAGTATGTAAAAATTGCTCCGATTAAGGTTGCAAGACTGCCAAACACAATATCATAAATTCCGCAACCCGTCAAAAGATTTGCAAGCAGACATCCAATCCAAAGCCCCGGTATTGCTGCCGGTGTAAAATATGGCAAAACAGTCATTGCCTCGGATAATCGTACCTGTATTGTCCCGGATGCCAGATTAAACGCACTTACAAAATACGTCAGTACCACATAAATCGCTGCTATCATCGCTGCCTGCGTGATAAATAATACCTTTTTGTTTCTCATATTCAATTCTCCTTTAGTTTTGTTTTACGAGTGGAAGGTCTCGAACACTCGGTTTATTTGCCCCTAAGACCTTGTTTTTATGGGCTTTCGCAACGTTCCAAAGTATAACACAGATATTATGAAAATGCAAGAAAATCCAGAAACATAAGCAGACATTTGCAATCCGCTTTGCTACTCGCTCATGATACGGACACCATCAAATTCATATTTCATTTTCATCGCCATACTTCTATGCTTTTCTGCCTGTATCTTTATTTTATCTCCCTTAAACACAACTTCTGCCGTTACTCCAAGCGGTCCATTCAAATAGCACAACTTTAAGCACAATCTGTCATTTTCCCAGGCATACGCTCCTGCAGTATTCACCATACGAATGTCACCACAAGTATAATAAGATGCATATTTTACCCCTGCAATCCGGTTTTCTTCCCATTGTTCATAACCATATGCTAAAGTTCTCGTTTCACCACCGGCAAAAAAGCAGGTAATATGTATTACATCTTTTTCTTCCTCTATCACAATCCTCTCAATATTTTCCTCATTTTTCTCCATCTGATAGGTTCCAGCAACGGAAATATCAGATTTTTGTTTTCCTTCGGGATATGATACATAAAATAGTTCCTTTACCGAAACATCCTTTTTGATACTATCGTTATCCACAGGTTTGCAGGCAGGAAACAGATATTTCCACATAGCATCCATCAGACCACCCATATCCTCTGTGCCTGTTAAAGTTGCAATGACAAGATTTTCCTTTGGTGCTACAATTGCAAATTGCCCATAAGCACCATCCCCACGATATGCCCCATCCGGAATACATTGCCAGATCTGATAACCATACCCATACCCCCAGTTATCACCATCATCATAAACATCTCCTCCGGCAGAATTGATAAGATTTGAAGTCATACGTTTCATCCAATCACGATTCAAAATCTGTTTTCCCTGCCAGGTTCCTTCCTGTTTTAAAAAGACACCAAGTTTTGCAACTGTTTCTATTGTTACGTTAAATCCTATCCCCCCCAGGGAATTGCCTTGTGGTGACTCATCCCAGGCATAATCTGCAATTCCAAGCGGTTCGAAAAATCTCGGTTTTAAATAATCAACCACCGTTTCTCCGGTCACTTTGGTCAAAATCGCAGATAACATATAGGTTGCTGTTGTATCATAAAAAAAATGTGTTCCGGGCTCATAGGAAGGTTCAATTTCAAGAAATTTCCGTACCCAGTTTCCTTCTACTTCATAATTTAAAATTGGTGGTTCACTTTCCTGACCGGTACTCATAGTCAATAAATGCTCTATCTTCATTTTTTTTGTGTTTTCTGTCAGATATTCCGGTAATTCTGCATCAAAAAAAGAAACAACTGCATCTCCGGTTGAAAGCAATCCCTCCTGTACCGCAAAGCCAACGGCAAGTGCCGTAAATACTTTACTCAAAGAATAAAGCATATGCATGTCTTCCTTCCGGTAAGGAAGCCATTGCGCCTCATAACACACCTTATCTCCCCGTACCAAAATCAAATCATGCAGTTCAATTCCTTTTTCATTTACTGCTTTCAAAAATTGATCAATGCCTTCTTTTTCTATTTTTGCCTTTTCTAAACTTGTTCTTTCTAAATCCATTTTTCTCCTCCTGGGTAAAGCGGACATTCACAATCCACTTTGCCTGCTTATGAATCATTGCTACTTCCCAGTGTAGCATTTCTGATAGGTCAATTATACAATAAAAAACCGACTACCGCAAAAAAATGCAATAGCCGATTCTTTTTAAATTAATATGTGGTTTAGATATTACTCTACATCTTTCAATGCTGCTAAATCTTCTTCGCCTGTACGAACTTTTACGACTTTTGCAACATCATATACGAAAATCTTACCATCACCGATATGACCGGTGTATAATGCTTTCTTCGCTGTTTCAATAACCTCATCTACAGAAAGGTTACCAATAATAACATCTACTTTAACTTTCGGAAGTAAAGTTGCATCCATTTCAACACCACGATAGTACTCGCCGGCACCTTTCTGGATACCACAACCCATAACCTGTGTTACTGTCATACCAGTTACACCGAGCTCATTCAATGCTTTCTTTAAAGTATCAAATTTAGAAAGTTTTACTACAATAGATACCTTATGCATTCCTGTTGTTGCCGCCGGATCTAAGTTTGTTTCTTTTACTACCTTTACTGCTGCATCAACCTGTGCAGGAGTAGCTTTTGTGATATCATCCTCACCTAAATCTGTATTCTCATTAACATCTAAAGTACCTAAAATATCTGTAATTTCAAATCCTGAGTATGCGCTTGCAAGACCATGCTCATGAATATCAAGACCATCAATTTCAACTTCTGCCGGAACACGTAAACCAATCGTTTTGTCAATCACTTTATAAATAATAAACATTACTATTGCTACATATGCTATAACGCTTACAACACCAAGTAACTGTACCAGGAAGAAGTGCACGCCACCTCCATAAAACAAACCATCTTCTGTTGCAAACAAGCCAGTTAAAAGCGTACCAAGTGCTCCACAAACACCATGGACTGAAATCGCGCCAACCGGATCATCAATTTTTACTACTTTATCAAAGAATTCAACTGACAACACTACTGCAATACCTGCAAGCAAACCAATGAAAAATGCTCCAACAGGACTTACCAGATCACAACCTGCAGTAATGGCTACCAGACCTGCCAATGCTCCATTCAATGTCATGGAAACATCCGGTTTCTTATAACGAATCCATGTAAAGATCATTACTGTACAAGTAGAAACTGCTGCTGCAAGGTTCGTTGTCATAAAGATGGAAGATGCTGAAATTAAATTCTCATCTGTACTCATTGCTACCGTAGAACCACCATTAAATCCGAACCAGCAGAACCAGAGAATAAATACACCAAGGGCTGCCATTGCAAGGTTATGTCCCGGAATTGCACGAGGTTTTCCGTTCTTGTCATATTTACCAATACGCGGTCCAAGAATCGCTGCTCCAACACATGCTGCGGTACCACCAACCATATGTACTGCGGTACTTCCTGCAAAATCATGGAAACCTAACTGGGATAACCAGCCTCCGCCCCATACCCAGTGACCGGAAATTGGATAAACAACTGCAGAAATCAGTAAACTATAAATACAGTAAGCACTGAAATTCGTTCTCTCTGCCATACTTCCGGAAACAATAGTTGCTGCAGTTGCACAGAACACTGTCTGGAAAACTACATAACACCAGGTAGGAAGTGTTCCAAAATCATAATCGCCACGAATCAATGGATCAAATCCACCAATCAATGCCCCACTGCCGCCGAACATGATACCAAATCCAAGTAACCAGTAAACCGGCGTACCGATACTAAAATCCATCAGGTTCTTCATAATAATGTTACCTGTGTTTTTTGCTCTTGTCATACCTGCTTCGCACATTGCAAATCCGGCCTGCATAAAGTATACCATTGCCGCTGCAATAAGCGTCCAGATGACGTCTGCTGATGAATAAGTCATAAAATCATTCCTCCTCAAAATAAAAAAATGCGACACTACGCCCCTTATCCACAGCTTTGTGGCTCACGTAATCCCACATATTCTAAATAGTATTTACACAACAATTTGCCCGCTTAGCGTACATCAACATTGCCGCATATATAAGAAAAGACACTTAAGGTATTCCTTAAGCGCCTTTGCTTTATGTTCTAAAGTATACTCATATTTTTAGATTTGTCAATAGAATTTTTATACTTTTTTAATATTCTGCCTTCCCGCCAAGGCTCCTCTTGAAAGAATCTCAATTATACTATAAAATACTGTTAAATACCAAGTTCAAGACTCACGCACGAGTCTTGGTGCGAGATCCATTGGTAAATAATGTTACAATAAAAAGAGGTTTTATTATGTCAGATCAGGAACTTACACTTGCCATCGCACAAATCAAAAATGCCAATCAAAATGGTTTTATTTCTTTTTATAATAAAACTTTTCATTATAATTATGTACGGGCCAAATATTTATTTCCAAATATTGTAGAATGCAGAGAATTTTTAAAGACAATCTATTTATACCATTTTTTGCATATTGCTGAACTTGAAACCGCAGAATCTACGGAAAAATGGATGTCAAAAAATATTCTTCTCTGCTACCAGTCTATCCTTACACAAAATGGAATTGATGTATTTTCAAATATTCCTTCTATTACCTCTGCCTCTACAACACTGCCGGAGGCAGATAAACCGGTCATTCACTGTGTGAACAAGGAAGACAGTGCTCCTTATCTTATGAAACAGTTGAAAGACCTTCCTGTTTTACCACGTATGATTTTCCTATGCTTTTACCACGATGGTCTTTCTGTCAATGAAATTGCCACTGCATTAAACTGCGTCAAAGAAACTGTCCTGTGGGAGTTAGAAGAAACTAAAAATACGCTCTATCAGGCATATAAACTCTGTGAACAGCAAGTGTCCAAACCTCTTTATCCTTTTAATCTACAACTTGTATACACTGCCTTAGAACTCGAAAATGAAAAATATTACAGTACAAAAGAATTTGCTCTTCTGGTATGGGAATCTGTTGCTTCCTCCCTTACTTTCCGAAAGGCAAAGAAAAAGAAAGCAATTACACTTCCTATCGTTTTCTGCTTTTCTGCCCTTATTCTTGCATTTATTGTGCTTCATATGTATGCCGGCTCTTTCGGGAAACAGCATACAAATGCAACCACAGGAAATACTGTACCGGAAAGTACGGAAACTTCCCTATCAGAAGATAAGGAATCGGACACTTCCAGCCAATCTCCTCTTGAGGAAGATTTGACTCCTTCCTCAACCACTACCATCCGTGACGAAAATGGAAATGTAACAACCTATGATGAGAACGGAAGTGAAATCCCGACTCCTTCCTCCCATGCCGCAGAACTCTCCCCTGCAGATAAAGATTAGTGCACGAAACAAGCAGTCCCCCCTCCTACACTTCTACTACTTATAGGTGGGTGACTGCCTGAATGGTTAAAATGCTCATCCGGTAACAGATATTTCGAGCTACATCAAACGGCCAGATAAGTGGCAAGGATTCTTCAATCAGGCACTCACCCCTCTTTTGCATTTCTTTGATATCAAGAAATGCCTGATGGGCGCCCTGAATTCCGCCAGACATCCCGATTCTCTCTTTTTCTAATCCAAAAATAACATGCTTTTTGACACAGGAAAAAACAGCCCGGTCAAATCTTGGAATTATAATATCATTCTGTTTCTTCACATACTCAAAAACAGTATCTTCCCTTTTTCCGACTGCATCTAAATACACCTGCCACAACCAGGCAAACATATTATTAATCTGACTGTGAACCCCGACTGCAACTGCCGCATCATAACATTTATCACCAAAAGAAAGCGGACGCTTCTCCGCTTTCTGATACAAATCTTTCATTCGTAAAATGGCATACTCTGCCACTTCATCCATGTCAGTATTTTTTCCATCAACCTGTATCATACGAAGCACATCATCCGCATATTCCCGATATTCTTCCGGTGTAATGCCAAGAAAATCCGTTTCCTTTAAAACAATATTTTCTTTTAAAGTGATATGATAAGTATCTAATGCTTCATATAAAGTCGTAATATCTCTATCATATAATACGATTTGTGAAAAATGCTGCTGTAAGCGTTTCAGGTTGATATCATTACAATTTCCTGCGCCAAAAACAGCCAGCGTGCTTTCTGGTTCTAATGTTGAAATAATATAATCTGTCAACCGTTCTCGGTATTCCTGCCAATTGGTATACGCATCCGGTATCTTTTGTAACTTTAATAATTCATCATAAATCGACATGATATCATTAACTTAACTTTGCATCTGCTTTTGACTGAAATTTTTCATTCTGAATAATAAAGCGCTCATGAGTTCCTTCTCCGATTACTCCTGTCTCATCAGATGCTTTTACGGAAAATACCAGTCTTCTTCCGTCTACTTCAATCAATTCTGTCTCACAGGTAACTTTCATACCTACCGGTGTTGGTGCTGTATGTTTTACATTTAATAAAGTACCAACTGTTCCGCTTCCTTCTTCTAAGTAAGGAGCCACACTCATCCATGCTGTTTTTTCCATCAATGCAATCATTGCAGGAGTGGCAAATACCTGTAAACTTCCGCTTCCTAATGCCTTCGCTGTATTATTCTCATCTACTGTAACTTCCTGTACCCCTTTGATCCCTTTTTCTAACATATCCTTATCCTCGCTTTTTGTTTGTATTTTTGTTTATTTTATCACAGAAAAAAAGAATCTTCCACCCCGTAAAATCCATTTTACTCTTTTTCTTCCGGTGCAAGAAAATGATAGACTTCCCCATATGCCTCGCTTTCTGCTTCGTTTTCTGCCGGTCTGTGTAAAAGCCCTGTACATTCCATCGTAGACACAGAATTTGCCAGGTAATCGATTTTACTACCTTCTTCCCAGACTTTTTTTCTGATACCTGTTTTTTCTTTTTCCTGTTTGCTTTCATTTTTTTCTATCATACAGTATAATCTCCTTTTTATATTGATAAATAAAACCTTAAAATTTATTTAAATTTTTAATTTTTTGTAGGTTTTCTTTCTCTAATCCGTTATAATATCCGCATAAAACATATTATCTATGAGGAGGATATAAATGATTTCTTTAAACAACTTAGCAGAAAATAAAAACATGGTGGTCATTGACCAGAAAGGTGTCTTTTCCGTTTTTGAGCACCAGAAAGACATGAGTGTTTCCCCACAATTTGCATCTGTTGCATATTTCATGCATGAAATGAATGTAAGGAAACGTCAGGTACTTTGCAATTTAAACAATTCCTCTGTTAAAGTACAGGCCGGTGCTATGCAGTGGACGGCAGGACGCGTAGATTCCGAGACCGGAGTGAAAGGTGTCGGTGATTTTTTCGGTAAAGCTTTAAAAGGAGCCGTAACCAAAGAATCCACGGTAAAACCAATTTATCAGGGTTCCGGATTTTTGATGTTAGAACCAACCTATCGCTATATTATATTAGAAGATATCGGTAACTGGGGAAGCGGCATCGTATTAGATGACGGTCTTTTCCTCGCCTGCGATGCGTCACTTTCGGATAATGTAGTTGCCAGAAGCAATGTAAGCTCTGCTTTACTGGGTGGAGAGGGACTCTTTAATCTTTCCCTTTCCGGTCAGGGAATCGCTGTATTGGAAAGTCCGGTTCCAAGAGAAGAATTAATCGAAATCGAAGTTCAGGATGACATTGTAAAAATTGATGGAAATATGGCAATTGCCTGGTCAGCTTCTTTACAGTTTACCGTTGAGAAATCTTCCAAAACTCTTATGGGGTCTGCCGTCAACGGAGAAGGCTTCGTAAATGTTTATCGCGGTACCGGTAAAATTCTCCTCGCCCCAACCCTTAATCCGGGAACTAGCATGTCTGATACCCATGGTCCAAAAGACAGTAATACCACTTCTTCGAAAGGAATTGTATCAAGCGTTATGAAAAGTGCTTTAGACTTATAAATTTGCATGTCCCCTACCCCACCTACGTTTCTACAATTTAGAGGTGGGGGACTGCTTGAACGCGGAATAGGCACTCTCCCTCACTTTCCACTGAGTTCTGCCAGACTGTTAATTAAACTTTGCATCTCTTTTTTGGACTGCACATTTCTTGCTGCCTCAATTACCTGCTCCTTTTCTGTTTCTTCCAATGTTGCAAAATGAAGCATTGCTTTTTCATTCATTGCCAGTCCAAATCCAAGACCAAGCGGAAGTCCATCTTCTTTTATCATTATAATACCCTCCATATTTTAAGAATCCAATACAAAAATCCAAGCACCCAGCTCGTAAAAATACCATACAAAATAACCGGTCCCGCAATCGTAAAAATCTTGCAGCCAATTCCAAAAACCTGTCCCTCTTTTTTAAATTCTATTGCAGGTGCTGCCACAGAATTTGCAAATCCCGTAATCGGAACCAGTGCACCTGCTCCTCCGAACTTTGCAATACTGGGATAAATATTAAAACCGGTCAGTAATATACTTAATAATATTAAAATCATACTGCACCATGCACCTGCCATATCCTGCTCTAAACCACAGCTTTTGCATACATTTAAAACGAATTGTCCAAGTACACAGATTATCCCACCTGTGATAAATGCTTTTAACATATTTAACGGCAGATTATGCGTTGGTGTTACTTTTTTTACATAATCATTATACTCCTCCCACAAACTTTCCCTTTTCTCGTCCATTCTTCTCCCTTCCGGTATACAGCTATATCGTAAATATAAAAAAACTGTACACCTTCTTTACAGATTTTTCTTTCTGTCTTATTGTGTACAGCTTTTACACTTTTATGCAGTTTTAATTTCTATTTGTACTATTCCTGCCACAGCCTTTGTTCCGTAAGTCCCCACTGAAACAATTCTTTCATCTGCTCATCTACCGTTTCATCCGGTTTAAACTCCATAAATAATTGCACAAGATACGCTTCGTTCTCATTCTTAGGCTCATACTCTGTCACCGTTTTTTTTACTGCCTCGTATAATTGTTTGGGCGGAAGTTCTACATCAAATTCTACCCCTGTCAATTTGCTCACTAAACCGGCCGCATAATAAAATTCATAATTTCCAAGCATAATGGATTCTTTTAACTTACATTTGATAACAATACTTTGTCTTGCAATTGAAGTAACCATTTCCCTTCTCCATCATCCCTTCTCTCGTTTCATATGCGAATAATCTTAACGCTTTTTCAAGTAAAATTCAAGCTTCTTTTGCTCATTATTTACTATACTAATTTGCCGCAAGATTTCCAAAAAAGTAAAGAAATCCTCCGACCATCTTTCCAAGTGCCATAAATACCATAAGCCACGGAAGTCCTTCTTTTACCTTGACACGCCGAAACAAAATCGGAAGTGCCTGCAAAATCTCCGCCAGTGCAACTGCAACACTTCCCACAAAAATCCCTGCGCAAAATCCAAAAATAATGAGAAGCGGTCGTCCGAGCGGAATATGCAAATCCAAAAATACCGACAAAATATTTCCTATTACTCCACCAAGTAATACCGCATTTTCATAACACATAATATGTTCTCCGGTATGGCTTCGTCCAATGATTCTTGGTATAACGCCTATCATAATAATAAATGCAAAGGTTCCTGCTGCAATAGACAATCCGGCAGTAAACCCAAATAAGCTGAGAAATATATGTTTAATCCACATCCAGACTATTTCCTTCCCTTTCTGCTTCTTCGATAAAAGTCGTATCCACATCCTGTTCATATTTGCGCATCTGCACCTGAATCGGTGTCGGGTCCGGTGTAATTTTCTTTTTACCCACATGATTAAAGAATGCCAGTATTCCAACCGGAAGACCTAGGCAATAAAATATTTCCAGTTCCGTCACTCCATCTGATTTTGTTCCCATCACCTGCATATAAAATTTTTCAAATACATCATCAATTGAGATATCATTATTAAACGCCATAATAGTAAACGCTGCACCAAAAAAGATAAGTACACAAAGAACCGCTGTCTTTAAATTCTGCCAGCCTTTGCTTTTTTCCCTCATCGGTTCATATTCCAATACAAAATCCGTTTCTCCCATATTCTGCACATCCACATTAGGATAATCCTTATGGATCAGTTCAATGATTTTTAAAATGGAAACTACCTGGTGCTGCTTCTGTTTTTCCAATCTCCCTTTCGGTTTTGGAAAAGAATAGATTTTTTTTTGCTTTAACTGTCTTAAAATACTCTCTTCTGTACATTCCATCTTTGCAATATCACCTAAGGTTACATGATAATCATGTAACAGAATATTTTGATCTATTTTTATATAAAGTGTTTCCTGCTTCATGCCACAATACCTCCATCTTCTATTTCCGGTATGACATATTGTACTAACACCGCATCTTCTTTTTGCTTCATTTCCTCCTCATGGTTAACATAATATATTATTCCAATACAACTAAATAGAATAATTGCCAGTAACAGGCAGATTCGGTAAACTCGTTTGGTCATGTCGATTCACTCCTTCTATAAAACTATGAGAAACACACTTTGCGAGTTTCCCAAGTTATTGCGTAAACAAAAACCTCCGGCAGTCTTGTCGGAGGCTCCAAACGTAGTATGGCAATCTACACTTATTTTATACAATTTTAATGTACTTTTCTTTCTGTTTTTTTCCAAACAATAAAAAGTAAAATTCCGGCTATGGCTGCTAAAAACAGATAGGATTGTATCATCGGCATAAAATTATAATTTTTTCCCGTCCAAACTGTAACAAAATCCCTTGAAATATAAGTCATTGGCAACATTTTTGCCACTGCCTGCATTCCCTTTGACATCTGGTCATAGCTGATTCCCATCATACCGCCAAGTGCCATAAAGCCAAAATATAAAAGCATTGTTACACAATAAGTCGGCCCGAATTTTTCAAAAAGATTTGCTATCCCATGCGCAAGTATAAAGCAAATGATTCCAAGCACTATCATGCAAAGTGCATAAATAAGAACTCCCGATAACACCGGCTTTTTTAAGTCTAAGATAAATCCTGTCACCAAAACATAAATTGCAAAGGCAATAAGCATAAATATTCCTTCCGAAATTGCCCGATTAAATAATGTCTCCTTCTTGCTGATTCCAAACAATTCCATCCTCTGCGGAATTCCTTTTTCAAGTTCCTGTGCACAGGATGCCGCATATCCAATTAAAACCGTTGCTAAGGGAATTAAGGAACCTGTTGCAAGGAAAAAACTTGTCACAATGGTAGACGCAAGGTCACTATCTTTCATTCCTGCTGTAATACTTCTTGGTAAAATCAGTGCAAAAAAGATTGGCATCCCAATTCCAAAAATATGAATAAACGGATTTCCTACTACATCTCGCAGTTCAAATAAAATCATAGAGCCTGATATCAATTTTCTCTTTTTATTCATTTATTTTCTCCTCCCCTTGCTTTTTTCATAAGCCGCTTTTGCATTCACATAAATCATCTCAATATCCTGATTGCTTCTTTTGTAATTCACATTATTTTGGATAAAAAGCTCCGTCAATTCCCGTTCTTTTTCTGCATCATTACAAGATAATGCCAGTAAATGCGCCGGTGCCTCCAGCCTTTCATAAGCTGCTAAAAGTTTTTGGTTTTTCAACGAATTATCTAAAATAAAGACCGCTTTTCCACAATATTTATGGAATAATTCATCCTTATTTCCAAATGCAATGACATGTCCTTGATCTAAGATTAAAAGTTTCTCTACCAGTTGCTCCAATTCTTCATAATAATGTGATACCACACACAACCCACATTCTTTATCCCGATACCATTCCACCAGCTTTTCCACCAGTTTCTGTCTGGTTTCAAAATCAAGCCCGGAAGTCACCTCATCATAAAACGTAAGTGGTGCCTCCTGCATCATAACAAGAATAATCGTAAATCTCTGCTTTTGCCCACCGGAAAGACTGCTATAACGCTTCCTCAAACAATCTTCAAACTCAAAATAAGAAATCAATTCAGACAATTTCTTATTTTTCCCGATTTTCGTATCTAAAATTGCTTCCATAATATATTTTACCGGCATGCTATTTGTATATTCATTAAACTGCATATGCGTTGCCATCTCTTGGGGCTTTAATGTTGTCTGAATATTACCCTCATAATCTGTTAAGCCCAGAATGCTCTTAATCAATGTACTTTTTCCGGCTCCGTTGGAACCTATAATCCCAACTCTGTCACCTTCTTCTATTGCAATTGGCTGGTCAATTTGAAGTGCAACATCTTTTCCATAACGCACGGTTAAATTATTAATTGATAATAATGTCTGCATATTTTCCCTCCTCTTCTTTGCATGTTCTTATTCTAGCAAATCGAAATGAATTTCATATGAAGATAGTTTGAAAAAGTAATATGCCTTTTGCCAAAAATCATGTTGCAATTTCATCCTGCGAAAAAGAAATCTCAGTAAGCACCGCATTTTCTTCATTTTCAATCTTAACCTTAATTCCAAGCCGTTTTGCATAATAGGAAACAAAGTATAATCCAAGCCCATGCGACTTTTTCTCTTGATTGCCCGTCACAAATGGTTCAAAAATATTAGGCAGAATTTCTTCCGGTATATTAGTTCCATAATTACAAATTTGAATTTTATCTCCCCAAAACATTATCGTAACTTTTTCTCTGTCTGGTGTCGCATCAATCGCATTTGATAATAAATTATCGACTACTTGTATTAGTATTGTTTCATCCGAAGAAACGAACATTTTCTCTATCCCTGACAGCTGAACTTCTAACTCTTTATTTTGTATTGCAATCTGATACTCTTTCAGTCTCTTCTCGAAAAGCTCTCTTACTTCGATTGAAACCATATGAATCTCATCCCCACAATGATTTAAGTAAAGAATTTCCTCCACCATCTTGCGCATAGAAAGAAGCTGTTTTTTCACTTCCGGCAGATACTTCGCAGTATCCTTATATTTTCCGATTTCACCTATCATCCCATCCAATAAGAGCAACGCTGCCGAAATCGGCGTTTTTAATTGATGAGAAGAAGCACGTAAAAATATTTCCTGTCTCTTATTCTCTTCCGCCAGTTCTTCGTTTTTTTCTTCCAACGCCTCATAATTCTTTCTGATTTCCAAATACAACTCATCCATCGTTTCTGCAAGCGTTCCAACTTCGTCCCCTCTATTCTTATATTTTTCCGGTAATGGCGAAACCTCAAAATGTTCTGCATTTTTCATCTGTCTGGTATGACAGACCAATGCTTCAATTGGTGCAACGATTCCTTTTGAATATATTTGCGAAAACAAAAGCACCAACAGTAAAATAACCCCTGCAATCATCGGCAGACTTTCTAATACCACCGAACGTATTTCATCCATTTGCGGCTGCATCACCGGAAGTATCGAAATGATAAAAGCATCCTCTGCATTTTCCATGGCTAAATATGTTGTATAATAATTTGTTCTATCTGAAATTCCCGCTTCAACAATTACACATTGATTTGAAATCTGATGATATTTTGTATATTCATCACAAAATGCTGTACCATCCTGATAACTTTCAAAAATTTCTCCTGAAATTTTAAATGCCTCATTTTTTTCAAATTGTCCTTGCAGTTTTTCCATACAATCCGTAAATTTCTGTTCAAACTTCTCCCGCTCATCTGTCAAATCTTCTTCCTTCTCGTCTTCTACAGCGTTTGTCTGTAGTCTGCGAAACTCATCTAAAAGTTCTATCATTGACTCCTCTTTAAGCGTTACCTCAAAGGAAAACTGTTTTCCTACGACATAAATTGTATTTTCTTTCTTCGGAATTTTAACAGAAAAACAGGCAACCGGATTTTCCACCTGTACATTCTCATAGCTCCCGCTCTTTACATATTCCATATGCTGCTTTTTAACAGACTCCAGGTTTGCCTGCATCCTATGATCTACATACAAAGATGGCAGCATCGAAATCATATACACGATCAGAAAAGCAAGAAGCACCCCCACCAGCAAAATACTATAATTCAAATTCTTTTGTCCCAGTTTCTGTCCCTTTTTTTTGTGTTGCATACCTTTCTCCTTTTTGACTTCTACTTTTATTCGATAATTCCAAACTCAATCATTCTACTTCAGTTCTGCTTCATCAAACTGATACCCTACCCCTATCACCGTTTTAATACAAGAAATCGGTAACTTCTTACGTAAATTTTTCACATGTGCATCGATTATTCTGTCATTTCCAATATAATCTTCATTAAAAATACGTAATATGAGCTGTTCTCTCGTAAACACTCTCTGGGGTTCTTTATACAATGTAAGAAATAATAAATACTCACTCAAAGTAAGTGGTAATTTCGTTCCATCCCAATATACACAATACGCTTCCTCACATACTTCAAATTCCAGATAGCTATTCTCATGACACCCTTGTTGTTCTTTTCTTTCTTTCGGTGCAACACGACGTAAAATTGTTTCCATTCGCTTTAATAAAATAATGGGGGATACCGGTTTTATCACATAGTCATCCGCATACAGATTAAATGCTTTTACCTGTGTTTTTTCATCCTCTAATGCGGTCAGCATAATCGTAGCTATATTAATTTTTTGCTCTTTAATATACTGAAGTACTCCAAATCCATCAATGCCCGGTACCATAATATCTAATATTGCAATATCAAATTGCTTGGTTTTTAAAGCTTCAATTGCTTCCTCCCCACGCTCTAGCCCGGTTACTTCATAGCCGGATAATGTCATATATTCTGTTAAAACCTCTCGAATCGTAGGTTCATCCTCTAAGAAAAGAACCTGATATGCTTTCTTCATAATGTCACCCCTTTGTTTTTTCTTAGTATACCATACTGATATGAATTTGATATGAAGATTCTAATATACAAATTATCTTTCACACCAAACCTTTTATGGATGAGAATTCACTGTCAAAAAAATTTTTTCTCCATGAAACACCAAGAGCCCCGCACAAATTTGTGCGAGGCTCCTGCTTATTCATGAATTCTATTGTATTCACGCTAAGACAATAATTCTATCCTCTTTACCGCTTGTTTTTAACTTTATTCAGCCATTTCAGCCTTTAAAGCTTTTGTTAAAGCCGGAACAATCTTATTCAAATCACCAACAAGACCATAATCAGCTACATCGAAAATTGGAGCTCCTTCATCTTTGTTGATTGCAATAATAAGATCAGAATCTTCCATACCGGAAACGTGCTGAATAGCACCGGAAATACCAATTGCGAAGTAAATCTGTGGACGAACAGTTTTACCTGTCTGACCTACCTGAAGATCAACCGGTAACCAACCATTTTCTACCGCTGCACGAGAACAACTTACTGTTCCGCCTAATACTTCTGCTAATTCTTCCAACATCTTGAAGTTTTCTTTGGAACCAACTCCACGTCCACCGGATACTAATACTTTTGCATCCATGATATTTGCTGTATTCTTAACTGCTTTTACAACATTTAAGATTTCAACATATCTATTGTTTGGTGTAAATCCAGGATTGTATTCAATTACTTCTGCTTTTGCACCTTTCACCGGAGTAATTTTCTGCATAACACCAGGACGTACTGTTGCCATCTGTGGACGATTATCCGGGCAAGCGATCGTAGCAATTGTGTTACCACCAAATGCAGGACGAGTCATAAGCAACTGATTGTGTTTCTGTTCCTGACCAGCAACCGCATTGATTGGGAAATCACCAATTTCAAGTACGGTACAGTCAGCAGTAAGACCTGTTGCTACTCTTGCAGAAACAGTAGGACCAAGATCACGACCGATTGCAGTAGCACCTACTAACATGATTTCCGGTTTGTATTCATTGATTACAGATGCAAGTGCATGAGCATATGGCTCTGTTCTGTAGTCTTTTAATTCCGGATCATCAACAACGATAACTTTATCCGCACCGTACTCAGCTAATTCATCAACAAGACCTTTTACGTCTGAACCGATTAATACTGCTGTTACGTCTGTATTTAAATCTTTTGCTAAGTCTTTACCTTTTCCAAGTAATTCAAATGCAACGCCATCTAATACGTTGTCTACCTGCTGTGCAAAGACAAATACTCCTTTATATTCTTCTAAACCCATCTTGTTTCACCACTCTTTCTTAGATTAGATAATATGTTTCTCTTTGAATTTTCCAACTAAAGCATTTACTAATTCTTCCGGAGAATCTCCTTTTAACATCTCACCAGCTCCTTTTGGAACTTTATCAGATGCTTTTGCAATCTTAGTAGGAGAACCTTTTAAACCAAGGTTAGAATCATCAACATCTTTCAAATCAGCTCTGCCCCAAACAGTTACTTCGTTGTCATATGCATCAAAGATTCCGCCCGGAGTCATATAACGCGGCTCATTCAATTCAGATAATGCAGTAATTAAGCAAGGCATTTTTGCCTTTACTTCATGATATCTGTCTTCATACTGACGCTGTACGATTACAGAATCTCCTTCTACTTTAATATCCTGTGCATAAGAAATAACAGGAAGACCAAGATGTTCTGCAATCTGAGGACCTACCTGTGCAGTATCTCCATCGATAGCCTGACGTCCTGTGATTACCAAATCATAATCAAGGTTTCTGATTGCACCTGCAATTGTAGTAGAAGTAGCCCATGTATCAGCTCCACCTAATACTCTGTCTGTTACAAGGATTCCCTTGTCAGCACCCATTGCCATTGCTTCACGAAGAACTTCATCTGCTTTTGGAAGTCCCATTGTAAGTACAGTTATTTCTGCACCATACTGATCTTTTAATCTAAGTGCTGCTTCCAAACCGGCTTTATCATCCGGATTCATGATGGTAAGCATTGCAGCTCTATTCAAAGTACCGTCCGGATTAAACTTTACTCCGCCTTTTGTATCCGGCACCTGTTTTACACATACAACTATTTTCACGGTAATTTCACTCCTTATATTATATTTGTAAATTCTACATTTCCGAATGTTCGCAAACAATTCGTCTGCTCGCGTACAGATTTACTCAAAATGCTTCGCATTTTTCGTGCGCGTTGCGCTCCCGAATGTTCGCAAACAATATTTTTTGTGCAAGCACAAAATATTGTTTTCTCCATTCTTAATCCGCTGGATCGCGACTATTTTAACAATGCGCCAGAGATAACCATACGCTGAACTTCTGATGTTCCTTCATAGATTTCTGTAATCTTAGCATCACGCATCATACGCTCTACATCGTATTCTCTGATATATCCGTATCCACCGAACAACTGAACAACTTCTGTTGTTACAGCCATTGCTGTTTCTGCTGCAAATAATTTTGCTTTTGCAGCTTCTACAGAATATACCTTCTGTGTAGCTTTTGCCATAGCTGCTTTGTAAACCAATAACTGAGCAGCTTCAATTCTTGCAGCCATATCAGCTAACTTGAACTGTGTATTCTGCTGCTGAGCGATAGAACGACCGAACTGTTTTCTTTCTTTTGTATATTCGATTGCTCTTTCTAAAGCGCCTTCTGCAATACCGAGTGCCTGAGAAGCAATACCGATACGTCCACCATCAAGTGTATGCATAGCGATTGGGAAACCTTTTCCTTCCGGTCCGAGTAAGTTTTCTTTCGGAATTCTGCAATCTTCGAAAATTAATTCGTATGTAGAAGATCCACGGATACCCATTTTCTTTTCTTTTGTTCCGAAGGAGAAGCCCGGAGCACCTTTCTCTACGATAAATGCAGAGAAGTTCTTTTTCTTTCTTCCTCTCTTATCTTCGGTAATACTTGTAATAGCAATTACGATATAAACGTCTGCAACTTTACCATTTGTGATAAAGCATTTAGATCCGTTCAATACCCATTCATCACCGTCTAATACAGCCTTTGTCTGGCATCCCTGAGCATCTGTACCAGCACCCGGCTCAGTCAGACCAAATGCGCCAAGTTTTTCACCTTTTGCAAGTGGTGTAACATATTTTTTCTTCTGCTCTTCTGTACCATATGTCATAATCGGATCAATACAAAGAGAAGTATGTGCAGATACGATAACACCAGTAGTAGCACAAACTTTAGATAATTCCTCTACACACATAACGTAAGTTAAAGGATCACATCCCTGTCCGCCATATTCCTTTGGTACCGGAATTCCCATGAAACCATATTTTGCCATCTTATCAACAGTTCCCTGTGGGAATACTTCTGTCTCATCAACTTCCTGAGCCAGAGGTTTTACTTCATTCTCGGCGAATTCTTTAAAAAGAGTTCTCGCCATTTCATGTTTCTTATCTAAAGAAAAATCCATGATACTATATTCCTCCATTATTCATATATTTTTCATATTAAACGTAATCGTTCTTACTGAGCATCGATTGCTGTTTTTGTACGATCTGCATTATATACATAAAATCCTTTTCCGCTCTTTACACCAAGGTTTCCACCACGAACCATCTTACGGATCAATGGGCATGCACGATATTTGCTGTCGCCTGTTTCATTGTAAAGAACATCCATGATTGCAAGGCAGATATCAAGACCGATGAAATCTCCTAATTCAAGAGGTCCCATTGGATGATTTGCACCAAGTTTCATTGCTGTATCAATACCTGCAATATCAGAAACACCTTCCATCTTGATGAAAGCAGCTTCATTAATCATTGGGATTAAGATACGGTTAACAACGAATCCAGCTGCTTCATTAACCTGTACCGGTGTCTTTCCGATTTCTTCTGCAATTTTCTTAATTGCATCAACTGTTTCAACCGGTGTGTTTACTCCTGCAATAACCTCAACCAATTTCATACGATCTGCCGGGTTAAAGAAATGCATACCAATCATTGGACGTGTTAAGCCATTTCCGATTTCTGTAATAGAAAGACTGGATGTATTAGAAGCAAAGATACATTCCGGTTTTGCAATCTTGTCCAACTCTGCAAATGTTGTTTTCTTAACTTCCATATTTTCAAATGCAGCTTCTACGATTAAATCACAATCAGCACATAAATCTTCTTTTAATCCTGGTGTGATCTTTGCAAGAATTGCATCAACCTTATCCTGTGTCATCTTTCCTTTTTCAACAAGTCTTGCATAGCCTTTTTCGATTTTAGCTTTTCCGTTCTCAGCCCACTCTTTCTTAATATCGCAAAGTGCAACCTCATAGCCGTCTACCATGGCAAATGCTTTTGCAATTCCCTGTCCCATAGTTCCTGCGCCAATAACTCCTACTTTCATGAATAAAACCTCCTTGATATGATCATAATATATAACATAACATCCGGGAAGCAAAAATTACTTCCCGGGCATCAATTTTTCTAAAAATTAATCTCTTTCAACGATAGTTGAGCAACCCATACCACCGCCGATGCAAAGAGTTGCAAGACCTCTCTTAACGTCTCTCTTCTGCATTTCATGTAATAATGTAACGAGGATACGGCATCCTGAAGCTCCAACCGGATGTCCAAGTGCAATTGCACCACCATTTACATTTACTTTAGACATATCGAATTTCAAATCTCTTGCAACTGCAATAGACTGAGCAGCAAATGCTTCGTTTGCTTCGATTAAGTCCATATCATCAATAGAAAGACCTGTTCTCTCTAATACTTTTCTTGTAGAAGCAACCGGTCCAACACCCATGATTTCAGGTTCAACACCACCAAGAGCGCCTGCAACCCATGTAGCCATTGGTGTAACACCAAGTTCTTTTGCTTTTTCTTCGCTCATTACAACGATAGCTGCAGCACCATCATTGATACCGGAAGCATTACCCGCTGTAACAAGTCCGCCTTCTTTACCAGAGCAACATTTCAATTTGCTTAAAGATTCTTTTGTTGTTCCGGCACGAGGTCCTTCATCTTTTGCAAACATAACTGTTTCTTTCTTAACTTTAACCGGTACCGGTACGATTTCATCATCAAACTTGCCTTCTGCAATAGCTTTTTCACATTTCTGCTGGCTGTTAGCTGAAAACTCATCTAATTCATCTCTAGTAATACCATATTTATCACATACGTTCTCTGCTGTAATCATCATGTGGTAATGATTAAATGCATCTGTTAATGCATCGTTTACCATTGTATCGATGATTGTTGCATTGTTCATACGATAACCAAAACGAGCTTTTGTCATAGCATATGGAGCCATGGACATATTTTCCATACCACCGGCAACAACGATATCTGCCTGTCCTGCTAAAATCTGAGTAGCAGCTTCGTTTACACATTTAAGACCGGAACCACATACTACATTCAATGTAACAGCCGGTACTTCAATTGGTAAACCTGCTTTAATGGAAGCCTGACGTGCAACATTCTGTCCCTGTGCAGCCTGAATAACACATCCCATTAATACTTCATCAACCATTTCCGGTTTTACACCGGCTCTGTTCAATGCTTCTTTAATAACGATTGCTCCTAACTCTGCTGCTGGAGTATTGCTTAATGCTCCACCCATTTTTCCGATTGCAGTACGACACGCACCTGCTAAAACAACTTTCTTTGCCATTGTCTCGTCTCCTTTTCATTTAACTAATTTTAGATGTTAATTTTTTAACAATCTTTTTGAAAAAAAATAAAAACGCCTCTTTTTTTGGCTTATTTTTACAATATTTAGAATAGCATATTTTAGTTTTCATTGCAAGTTGAAAAATGTTTTTTTCTACATAATATTCACTTTTGTCCTTCTTCCACAAAAATCTCTCTCACTATATAATAGGAAGAAAAACTTTTGTGTATTGGACAAATATAATCCCGAATTATTCACAGCCACCACACAGACAAGCCACAGACCAGCTACGCCAGCGTATCTGTCGCTGCTTCGCAGCTTTTGTCTGAGGCTGTGTGGTGGGTGAATCCTATTCACCCGCCAAGTGAAATCATAAATTCGGCTTACAAGCAAGCTTGACGCACGAATTACAGATTTCACTTGGCTGCTGTGAATAATTCGGGATAATTAATAAAATACATGATTTCCAATTACAGTTCCCTGAATTACACCATTGTTGGTTCTAAAATATAAAAACTGATTCGTAATATTTCCATTTAATACTTCCTGCGCCGCCTGCATACAGGATGCCGATGTAAGTCCGGAGCCTAAAACCGTTGCAAGTCTTCCGCTGGCAACCGGCGAAAACTGTCCTCCCTGATAGATAACTCCGGAGATAGAATTCGGATAATGAGCACTTCGTACACGGTTTATGACTACGCTTCCTACTGCAAGCTGACCTTCATAGCTTTCTCCGCCTGCCTCACAATAGATTAACGCCGCAAGTAATGACAAATCCCCTTCTCCCGATGGAAGAGGTGTCGCCGTACCTGCTGCCAGCGCTGCAGCAGCTTCTTCCTCCTGACGCTTAATCTCCGCCAGACGTGCCGCATCTTCTTTTGCTTTTTGAATTTCAAGCTGTTTCTCATATTCTTTCTGCTCATTGATCTTTGCTTCCAGATCTGCTGCCACACTTTGTTGATCCGAAATATTTGCCGTATACTGTGAAATTGTATTTTGTGTGTCAGAAATCAAATTCTTTACTTCGCTCTGTTTGCTTTTCAAATCTGCTTCCAGTGCCAGAAGTTCTGTTTCTTCTGCTTCAAGTTCCGTTTTCTTATTCACTATATCTTCCTGCGTTTTCTGATACTGTATCAGCATATCTCTGTCATAACTGCTGATTTCTTCCACATAATCCGCTTTGTTCAATAAGTCAGAGATAGATTCTGATTCAAACAGCAATGCCATAATACTCTGATCCCCGTTTTCGTACATAAATTGAATTCTAAGTTTCATTGCTTCATACTGTGATGCTGACTTTTCCTCTGCTTTTACCAAAGCTGATTTTGTATCTTCTATCTCTTTATTTTTTGCCACAACATTATTTTGAATCTCTTCCAAAGAACCGCTGACATCCGAAAGCTTTTGATTTAAGCCACTAAGTTTTCCCTCCATGTCACTTCTTTGCTGATTCAAATCCTCAATCTGCTGCTCGGCATCTTCTTTCTGTTGTGTCAGATCATCTATCTTCTGATTTGTTGCATCAATTTTATCCTGCGTATCTGCAAATACAGGAAATGACACAAAGAATGACAAGAATAATACACTAATCATTACTTTTTTCATATATTTAAAAAAATTATGCATAACCCTTCCTTCCCAATGCATCATTTAATAATCGGAAATATTACCATAAATAGATTATACATTATTGTATTTCGTCTTTCAATATGCTAAAATTTACTATATGGGATTAAAAATGTAGTATTAAATATACTATTCGGCATACATAATGGAGGGTATAGATTATGCAATTTGTTGAAGCAAAAGACTTAAAGCCGGGCATGCGCCTTGCAAAACCAATCTACAACAAAAACGGGGTTTTGTTATACGAACGTGACACAAAGCTGAGCGTTCAGGTTATTAACAATATTCAAAATTTCATGCTAATTGGTGTATACATTTTAGAGCCGGCAGAACCTCTTCCACCTCTTTCAAAAGAAGAATTGGAATTTGAGCAGTTTCAGACTGTTGCCATGTTCCAGCTCCGAACCAATATTGATCTTTTAAAAAACGAAAAAGCCCCGGAATCTTTAGATTCTCTGGTTGAAGAAATTATAAAGAATTATGGTAGTCTTGACCATAAATTACGCTTTACGCAAAATATTCGAAGTTCCGGTGATTTTGTATACAAACATGCACTCAGTGTTGCTATTCTTGCAGCAATGATCTCTCATACATTAGGAGCTTCTCACAGTATCCAACGTTCCATCGTTACCGCTGCATTGCTTTATGATTATGGATATATTTTTGTTCCTCAGGAAATTTTAGATAAAGGTGACAATCTTACCGCAGAAGAAAGCAAGCAGATACAGAATCATCGAATTGCCGCTTATGAAGCATTAATGCGGATTTCAAATGGCTATGAATTCCCGGATAAATCCTTAGCATACATTTCCCAGATGGTTCGCTATGGTACCGAAACCAATATGCAGAGTCTTGCCGGAGATGCTCATATTGCATGGCTGGATGGTACAAAGATTCTTCAGGTTGCTGATGTCTTTGATCGTATGACTGCAATGCGTTTGCACCGGAATCCAATTTCCGAATTGCAGGCAATCCGTTATATTAAGGGCTCACCAAAATCTTATGATAAAGATGTTGTTGCTGCCCTTGCTGCAAGTATCTGCATCCTTCCTCCTGGAAGTTGTGTAGATTTAAACTCCGGTGAAAAAGCACTGGTTATCGAAGAAAATCCGGAAGATTTCACCCGTCCTTTACTCTTAATCTTCTCAGATAATGAATTATGTGACTTAAGACAACAAGGTGCCAAACCGGGGATTCACGTTAAAGACGTTATGAAGACCATGGACAACCGTATTGTGATGGATGAAGAAACTTTAAAACAATTTATCGCAGATGAACCTTTGAAAGAAACCGCAGAACGTTTCCGCAAGAAAAAACGTCGTCAAATTATTCGTGCAAAAGCTAAAAAAGCATAATTCCTAAAAGACCTGTTCCGCTTTGCACGTAAAATGTATGAAATATTTAAAAAAGAACTGCCGAATCCGGCAGTTCTTTTTTATTTACAGTAACAGTTATGGGCATAAGCTGAACTGTTACTATTTACATATGAAATTTAAAAATTTCCCTGATTTTTTACTTTTGCAATATCTATTAAGGTCAATGTTTCCTCTGCATTTTCAAGACTGGTTGCCAATGCATTGGCTGTATCCATCGCTGTAATACAATTTACACCCGTTTCGATTGCATTTCTTCGAATCAAAAATCCATCTCTTGATTTATCACGTCCCTGCGTCGGAGTATCAATAACCAAATCAATCTTATGACCAAGAATCAAATCCATGACATTTGGAGATTCCTGAGAAATCTTATTGACGCGGAGTGCATTTACACCCTTTTCCTGTAAGAATTTTGCAGTGCTTCTGGTTGCATATATCTTATATCCTAATTTTTCAAATCGTTTTGCAACCTCAGCAGCTTCTGGCTTATCTGCATCTTTTACCGTAATAATCATTTGCTTATACTTCGGCAACTCAACACCGGCACCAAGGAATGCCTTATACAATGCTTCATTAAATGTTTTTGCAATACCAAGACACTCACCGGTAGATTTCATTTCCGGTCCAAGACTAATCTCTGCTCCACGAATCTTCTCAAAGGAGAATACCGGCATCTTAATTGCGAAATAGTCTGCTGCCGGCTGAAGTCCCGGTTCATAACCAAGATCTTTTATCTTCTTTCCGATAATTACCTCTGTTGCAAGATCTACAATCGGAATACCTGTCACTTTACTAATATATGGTACTGTTCTGGAAGAACGCGGATTTACTTCGATTACATAAACTTCTTCGCCCATTGCAATAAACTGAATATTGATAAGTCCGATTACATGCAACGCTTTTGCCAGTCTTCTGGAATACTCTGCAATCGTTTCTTTTACGGTATCACTGATTGTCGGTGCCGGATATACTGAAATACTGTCTCCGGAATGGACACCCGTTCTTTCAATATGTTCCATAATACCAGGAATCAGAATATCAGTTCCGTCGCATACTGCATCAACTTCTATTTCCTTACCCTGCAGGTACTTATCTACCAAAATCGGATGATCCTGTTCATAGCGATTAATGACAGCCATAAATTCTTCGATTTCTTCATCAGAAAAGGCAATCTGCATGCCCTGACCACCAAGTACATAGGAAGGACGAACCAATACCGGATAACCAAGACGATTTGCTACTGCTTTTGCTTCTTCTGCCGTATATACCGTTCCACCTGCCGCTCTTGGAATTCCCGTTTCTTCCAGTATTTTATCAAATAATTCCCTGTCTTCGGCTGCATCGACATCTTCGGCTTTTGTTCCAAGAATCGGAACTCCCATCTTCATAAGGCTTTCCGTCAATTTGATTGCCGTCTGTCCACC
This sequence comes from Roseburia hominis, assembly GCF_021531695.1. Lineage (GTDB taxonomy): Bacteria > Bacillota > Clostridia > Lachnospirales > Lachnospiraceae > Roseburia_D. Next base: position 94,924 of record NZ_JADYUI010000004.1, read on the forward strand.
AAACTGAACAACTGCTCCATCCGGTTTTTCGATATTTACAATATTCTCCACATCTTCCGGTGTAAGAGGTTCAAAATAAAGCTTGTCTGCAATGTCAAAGTCAGTACTTACTGTTTCAGGATTATTGTTGATAATAATCGTTTCATATCCCTCTTTCGCAAATGCCCAGGTAGCATGTACAGAACAGAAGTCAAACTCGATACCCTGTCCGATACGAATTGGACCGGAACCAAGCACCAGCACTTTTTTCTTCGGATTTGTTTTTATTACTTCGTCTTCACTTCCGAAGCAGGAATAATAATATGGTGTCGTTGCTTCAAACTCAGCCGCACAGGTATCAACCATCTTAAATGCTGCCGTAATTCCATTGTCATAACGCATTTTTTTGATTTCGTCTTCTGTCTTTCCGGTAAGTTCTGCAATGACATTATCCGGGAATTCAATTCTTTTTGCTTCTTTCAATAATTCTACGGTAAGCGGCTGTTCTTTTAATGCTTTTTCCATCTCTACCAAAATTGCTAATTTATCAATAAACCACTTATCAATTTTGGTAATTTCATGAATCTTGTCATAGCTGACATTTCTACGGAGCGCTTCTGCAATCACCCAGATTCTTCTATCATCTACGACATGAAGCTGCTTATCTAATTCTTCATCGGAAAGTTCTGTAAAATCATAAGACATTAAACTGTCTACATGCTGTTCCAAAGAACGAATTGCTTTCATCAGAGCACCTTCAAAGTTATTGCAAATACTCATAACTTCTCCGGTCGCTTTCATCTGTGTGGTCAAAGTACGTTTTGCCGTAATAAACTTATCAAACGGAAGTCTTGGTATCTTAACAACACAGTAATCCAGCATAGGTTCAAAACTTGCATATGTCTTTCCGGTAATTGCATTTTTAATCTCATCCAGCGTATATCCAAGTGCTATCTTTGCTGCAACCTTTGCAATCGGATATCCGGTTGCCTTAGAAGCCAAAGCAGAAGAACGGCTTACACGTGGATTTACCTCGATAACACAATATTCAAAGGTATCCGGATTAAGCGCATACTGCACATTACATCCACCGGTAATATTAAGTTCAGAAATAATATTGAGTGCTGATGTACGAAGCATCTGGTACTCTTTATCGCCCAAAGTCTGGGATGGTGCAACTACGATACTGTCTCCGGTATGCACGCCGACCGGATCGATATTTTCCATATTACATACGGTAATGCAGTTCCCATTCGCATCACGCATTACTTCGTATTCGATTTCTTTCCAACCTGCAATACAACGCTCTACCAATACTTCACCAACACGGCTTAAGCGAAGACCATTAGAAAGAATATCAATAAGTTCCGTCTCATTGTGTGCAATTCCACCACCACTTCCTCCAAGTGTATAGGCAGGACGAAGTACTACCGGATAACCAATGGTATTGGTAAATTTAATACCATCTTCTACATTATGAACAACTAAGGATGCAGCTACCGGCTCGCCTAACTTCTCCATGGTATCCTTAAATGCCTGACGGTCTTCCGCTCTGTAAATCGTTTCTGCTGTCGTACCGATTAATTTCACGCCCTGTTCTTCTAAAAAACCGCTCTCTGCAAGCTCCATACCAAGATTAAGACCTGCCTGTCCACCTAATGTAGGAAGGACACTGTCCGGCTTCTCCTTGATAATAATCTGTTTTAATACATCAATCGTAAGCGGCTCAATATAGACCTGATCCGCAATATTTTTATCTGTCATAATGGTTGCCGGGTTTGAGTTTACCAGACACACCTCAACACCTTCTTCTTTCAAAGAACGACATGCCTGTGTACCTGCATAATCAAACTCTGCTGCCTGTCCGATGACGATAGGACCGGAACCGATTACTAAAACTTTTTTAATCTCTTTATTTCTTGGCATTATTTTGTCCCTCCCATCATCTCTATAAATCTGTCAAATAAGTAGGCTGAATCCTGTGGTCCCGGACACGCTTCCGGATGGAACTGTACGGTAAAAATATTTTTTCCTACATAACGAAGACCTTCATTCGTACCATCATTCACATTAATAAACGCCGGTTCTGCCACATTCGGATCTAACGTATCCATATCCACTACATAACCATGATTCTGGGATGAAATGTAAACGCGGTTTGTCGCAAGATCTTTGACCGGATGATTTCCTCCTCTGTGACCATATTTCATCTTATGTGTGTCTGCTCCGGTTGCAAGTGCCATAAGCTGATGTCCAAGACAAATTGCAAAAATCGGAGTATCGGAATCATAAAGCTTTTTAATTTCTTTTATAATCTCTTTACATTCCTTTGGATCTCCGGGCCCGTTACTTAGCATAATTCCGTCCGGATTCTCTTTTAAAATCTCTTCTGCTGAAGTATGTGCCGGATAAATGGTCACTTCACATCCTCTTTTGTTTAGGGAGTTCGCAATATTATTTTTTGCTCCCAAATCAAGTAAAGCAACTCGCTTTCCTTTTCCTTCTAAGACACTTTTCTCAGTACAGGTTACTTTATCTACCACATTACCTGTCCGGTATTCTTTCAGGCGGGGAATAATTTCATCCAGATTGTAATTTTCATTGGTAGTAATCATTCCATTCATGGTACCTTTTTCACGCAAAATCTTAGTAAGGGCTCTGGTATCAATACCTGCGATTCCTGGAATGTCATATTTTGCCAGAAAATCCTGAATGGTTCCTTCACATCTGAAATTGCTCGGCATTCTGGATAACTCTCTTACAATATAGCCATCCGGCCAAGGTCTTTTTGACTCCATATCCGGTGTAATTCCATAATTTCCAATTAATGGATAAGTCATAACAACTGCCTGTCCGGCATAAGACGGATCTGTCAACACCTCCAAATAGCCTGTCATGGAAGTGTTAAATACGATCTCACTTATGACTTCTTTCGTAGAACCAATACTGGTTCCGGTAAATACATTCCCATCTTCGAGTATAAGAAAAGCCTTCATTCCTTTACCTGTCCTTTCTATTTTTTCTCAAAAAAAAAGAGTGAAACATCTCTTTTTCTTTCTTTGCAGTATGCAATTTTATCTTCTTTGGCGTATCCTTTTCTGCCTACAAACAGTATTACCAAACTGTTTTTCTCTGCAAGTTATGCCTTTCTATACAAGAAAAAGCGGCAGGCATAGTCACACCTTTTATACCTAAATTGTAAAAAGTGTACCATATCTCACCGCTTTTTTCAACCTTTTGTGAAAAACAAAATGTACTTAAGATTTTTTCATTTTTTTGTTATTTTTATACATTATGCTAAACACTTATCCCACGCTATTCATTTTCCTATTGTTGAAGACTGTTTGCCGTACGCTCAGAATAATACTGAATCATAATTACCGTATCATTTTCATCGTAATAGAAACGAATTCCGGAGTGAACAAAATAGATATAAGAAAATACATCATCTTTCATCAGCTCATCATAATGGCTGCCAGGACCATATTCTCCATAAGCGACTGCCCTATTAAAGCACTCTGCTACACCCGGATCATTTTCTTTCAATTCTTTAAATACCGGTGAAATCGCGTTGTTAACATTTTCCAGTTTTCCGTTTGCACATTTTCCACTAATCTCTGGTTGTGTTGGACCACCCGGATTTCCATAAGCTTTGATTACATCCTGTTTTGAAGAACCAATTGTAATACCTCGATTCGTGATAAACAACTCTCCATTATGCGTCTCACTATTGGATACCCCACCGTCTGCGGTACGATAGATCAAAAGCTGGGTATCTGCTTTCTTATCCGCCTGATTTTTTACACATGTCAGGAAATTGTTATTTGGATAATTCTTTGTAATATGATTATCACCTAAAATATATAAATCATAATTAGCCAATGGAATTGATGCACCAGCCGCCGGTTCTACTGCCGGTTTTGCATTGGCATCTACCTGGAAAGCCCCAATCAGATGACCATTCGTCTCATCCATCTGATAGTAATAAGTTCCATCCGAAATCAATCCTTTTGCTACAGTTCCGTTCCAATTAAAATACACTTTTTGTCCACATGAGTTATAGCCAAAGGTATTATGTGCCAACTGACCACCCGGATACGCATATCCAAGATTTCCATCCGCAAATGTAAACCACCCATTATTTTCCTCAACACCATATGCATTATAATAATGCGGCGTATCACCGATAAATGCCATCTCATCTACATACATATAACCATAAGTTCCAAAATAGCAATCATCATCCACTGCATCTCCTGCAATGCTTTTTGTGATATGTGCAAACTGATCAAACGCCTCATGTCCCTCTTCATCAAAATAGATGACATGCTTTCCATCCGGGTGATAGGTCAGGCGATCTTTCATCGGTGTACCATCGTTCTGCAGATAATACGTATATGTTCCATCCGTAAAAAAGGCATTTTTTACAATCTGATTATCCTTTACATAATGGTAATTGCCCTTTTCATCCGGCTTAAATTCTCCACCATCTTCTTGCAGACTGTAATGACGTACTTCAACTGCTTTTACCTGCTCTGTTTCTGTCGCAAACATTGTCTGTGGTGCAACACATAATGCACCAACTAAGGTCAGCAAAAAAATCTTTTTTTCATACAAAGTTACCCTCCTCTTTTCTCTTTTTGCTTTTTATTTTTTCATTATTGCACTTTGCGACAACACAGTATTGAAAATTTTTATAAAATTTATTTAATATTCCCTTAAGATATTTTTTAATTCTGTTTTAAATTTTATTTTTACTGCCAACCTTTAAACGTTCCATAGCTCTTGCAAGAGAAGCTTTGGAGCGATAATACTCCTGAATGCTCTGCTTCTGACGCAACTGCTCCTCGGCACGTATCTTGGCTTCTTCAGCACGTCTGACATCAATTTCTTCCGGATATTCACAGGTATCAACAATAACGGTTGCACGATTATTTATAATCTGTGCAAAACCGGTTCCGCATACACCAATAATCTGGTTACCATCTTCTTCCTCAATCTGAATCTCACCGATTTCCACCGCAAATGCCATATTTTCATGATGTGCCTGTAAAGCTTTTTGTCCATCCGAAAGTGGTAAAATCACCTGTTTACATCTTCCATCATAAAATATTTTATCACAGGCAATGACTTTAAGACTAAATGTATTCATCTTTCATTCCTCCTATCTGGTGGAATCTTCATGAGCCATCTTTTTGGCATTTTCTTTCACTTCATCAATAGTTCCAACATTAAAGAATGCTGCCTCAGGATAATCATCCATCTCTCCGTCAAGAATCGCTTTAAATCCACGAATGGTTTCCTTAACCGGAACATATTTGCCTGGAACACCGGTAAAATTCTCTGCCACATGGAATGGCTGGGACAGGAATTTCTGTACTTTTCTTGCACGGTATACTACAAGTTTATCCTCTTCGGAAAGTTCTTCCATGCCAAGAATTGCAATAATATCCTGCAATTCAGTATATTTTTGCAGGATTTCCTGCACACGTCTTGCCGTTTCATAATGTTCTTTTCCCACAACATCTTCTTCCAGAATACGAGAATTTGATTCCAATGGATCTACCGCCGGATAAATACCCTGTTCTACAATCTTTCTGGAAAGAACTGTCGTTGCATCCAGATGTGCAAATGTTGTTGCCGGTGCCGGATCTGTCAAGTCATCTGCCGGCACATATACTGCCTGTACGGAAGTAACAGAACCATTTCTGGTAGAAGCAATACGTTCCTGCAATTCACCCATCTCATTTGCAAGTGTCGGCTGATAACCAACGGCAGAAGGCATACGTCCCAGCAACGCAGATACTTCAGAACCAGCCTGTGTGAAACGAAAAATATTATCAATAAACAGTAAGACATTCTGGTGTTCTTTATCACGAAAATACTCTGCCATGGTAAGACCGGTCTCTGCAACTCTCATTCTGGCTCCCGGTGGCTCATTCATCTGTCCGAACACTAAGGCTGTCTTATCCAATACACCGGATTCTTTCATTTCTGTCCATAGATCATTTCCTTCTCTGGAACGTTCTCCAACACCGGTAAAAATAGAATATCCACCATGTTCCGTTGCGATATTATGAATCAGTTCCTGAATCAATACCGTCTTGCCAACACCGGCTCCACCAAACAAGCCAATTTTACCGCCTTTTGCATAGGGTGCCAAAAGATCAATGACCTTAATACCGGTTTCAAGCATCTCAACAACCGGGCTTTGCTCCTCAAATGTAGGCGGCTCTCTATGAATCACCCAATGTTCCTCATGATCTAAGGATTCTCCGCCATCTAACGTATCCCCTAATACATTAAACAAACGTCCTAAGGTTCCTTTACCAACCGGAACTTTAATTCCTGCCCCGGTCGCAGTTACCTCCATATCTTTATGAAGCCCTTCGCTTGATGCCAGCATGATACAGCGAACGGTATTATTACCGATGTGCTGTGCAACTTCCATTACACTTCTTTTCCCACCGTTATCTACTTCCAGTGCATCCTTAATAAATGGAAGGTCATTATCTTCAAATTCAACGTCAACAACAGGTCCCATAACCTGCACTATTTTTCCTTTTTTCATTCCATTTACCTCCGAAAAAGCGGGAGGAGCCTCCTTTCTTATTTCTTTTTCTTATTTTTCTGTGCTTTTGCACCACCAATTACTTCTGTAATCTGTTGTGTAATCGCTGCCTGCCTGACACGGTTATACTGAATGGACAATTCCTGCAACATTGCTTTCGCACTGTCTGTCGCTGTCTGCATTGCCATCATTCTGGAATTCTGCTCACTTGCAAATGATTCTACCAGAGTACCATAAATGATGCCGGTTACAAAGTTTGGTGTAACATGTTCCAAAATTGCCTCCATGGAAGGTTCTACTTTAATTTCCTCCTGATAAATATCAATCGGTGCTTTCTGCATAAAATCTTCTTTTTTTAAAGGAAGCAGTTTAATCTTATCCGCATTCATGGTAAAAGCATTCTCCATCTTGGTATATACCACATACACCTCATCTAACTCTCCTGCATCATATAATTCCATAACACGGTCTGAAATTTCTCTGGCTCTGTGAAGTGATGGATTCTGTACGGTGTATTTAAATTCTGTATCTACGGATAGTCCTTCTTTTTCGAAATACTGACGCCCCAGCTCACCGACAACGAACAACTTATTATTTTTTCCCTGTTCAAAAAGTTCATGCGCCATTTTAATCACGTTATGATTGTACGCACCAGCCAGACCTTTATCTGCGGTTATTACAATATAGCCTCTCTTTTTTTCTTCCACTGGTATATTTTCCTTTTGATCAAAATAACGACTTTCCGTATCTGGAATATGTCTTAAAAATCTGGAAATTGCCATCTGTAAAGAATAAAAGTACGGTTCCGTATCCTCTAATTTCTGTTTTGCGCTTCTAAGTTTTGAAGAGGATATCATATACATAGCACTCGTGATTTTCATGGTATCTTTGATACTTTTCATTCGTTTTTGAATTTCTCTGGTATTTGCCATGCTCTATCACCTGCTTTTAAATTCTTTGACTGCCTCAATGATTTTCTTTGTCAAGTCCTCATCCAATACTTTCTTCTCATTAATGGTATCTACAATATCACCATGTTCGTTTTTAAAGAACTCAAGCATCTGCATCTGGAATTCTTTTGTTTTTTTCGTCTCGACATCAAGTAAAAGTCTATTGTTCGCGGCAACCAATGTAATAACCTGCTCCGCAAGACTCATTGGATGACCCAGTGGTTGTTTTAATAATTCCATCAAGCCTTTTCCGTATTGTAACTGTTCTTTCGTATTGTCATCCAAATCAGAGCTGAACTGTGTAAATACTTCCATCTCACGATACTGTGCCAGATCAATACGGACGGTACCGGAAGCCTTTTTCATTGCTTTTGTCTGGGCAGCACCGCCAACACGGGATACGGAAAGTCCGACATTTACCGCAGGTCTCATTCCGGCAAAGAACAAATCACTCTCTAAGAAAATCTGACCATCCGTAATGGAAATTACATTGGTCGGAATATAAGCAGATACATCTCCTGCCTGGGTTTCAATAATCGGCAATGCCGTAATGGAACCGCCTCCCAATTCATCACTCAACTTACTGGAACGCTCCAGCAATCTGGAATGTAAATAAAATACATCACCGGGATATGCTTCACGACCCGGAGAACGCTCTAATAATAAGGATAACGCACGATATGCAACCGCATGTTTTGATAAATCATCATATACGATTAAAACATCCTTGCCTTTATACATAAAGTATTCTGCCAAGGCTGTACCCGCATATGGTGCAATATATTGTAAGGATGCAGAATCACTTGCCGTTGCAGAAAGCACAACCGTATAATCCAACGCATCATGCTTTGTTAAAGTATTCACAAGCTTTGCAACCGTAGAAGCTTTCTGCCCGATTGCAACATAAATACAAATAACATCTTTTCCCTTCTGGTTCAAAATCGTATCCATAGCAATGGATGTTTTACCCGTCTGACGATCACCAATAATAAGTTCACGCTGCCCACGCCCTATCGGGAACATAGAATCAATCGCAAGAATTCCTGTTTCCAGTGGCTCATTGACCTTGCTTCTATCTACAATACTTGGTGCTTCCTCTTCAATTGCACGGTAATCATCTGCAGGAATTTCACCTTTCCCATCAATCGGCTCCCCAAGTGCATTAATAATTCTTCCAAGATAGGCATCGCCAACCGGAATTCCAGCTTTTTTCTTCGTTCTGGTTACTTTTGTTCCTTCTTTTATTTCTGTATCTTTTCCTAAAATGATACAACCTATCTGATCTCGCCTGATATCCTGTACCATTCCCTTGACACCGTTTTCGAAGATAACGATTTCGCCATACATGGCATGCTCAATTCCATAAACAGTAGCAATTCCGTCACCTACCCAGATGACAGTACCAACCTCCTGCCCTTCACTTACCATGTCATAGTTTTCTATTTCACTTTTCAGAATAGAAATAATTTCTTCTGAACTTATGGAACTCACGTTATCACCTCCAAATCAACTTTTGCTTTAATTTATTCAAACGTCCCTTCATGCTCCAGTCTTCTTCCTCGTCCTTCACACGAATCACAAATCCACCAATCAAATCCGGCTGTTCTATCAGCTTTACCTGTACCTCTTTTTGATTGTATTTTCTGGCAAGATATTCTTTTATCTGCGTAAGCTGACTGTCCGTTGGCGGTGTAACATAAAATAATGTTGCACGTAAAATACCGCTTCTTGCATCAACACAATTCTCATACGCCGTAAAAATATCTGCGATTTGACTTACACTGCCATAATCACACAGCACTTTAAGAAAATTTCTTATCTCTTCCGGAAAGATTACATCAATCAGCCGTTTTTTCTCTTTTAATGTCACAACCGGACTATTCAATACCTTCGGCAGTTCTGTGGTAAGAGAAAAAATCCTTTTTGTTTCCTCCACAATCTCTCTTGAGATACCAAGATCATAGAGAACCTCTCCATAATTATTCGCCGTCTGTGTCATTCGAATCACCTGCTTTAGCTAAAAACTGATCATACATTAACTGGTTGTTTTCGTCAGTACTATTCTGTCCAATTACTTTTCCTGCTGCTTCTAATGCAAGGCCTGCAATCTCACTATGAAGATCCTGAATGGTCTTTTCACGTTCCATTTCAATTCTCTTATGCGCATTTTCAATAATTTTTTCTGCCTGCGCATCCGCTGCTTCAACCTTGTTGTCGTACTCTGTCTTTGCACGTTTTCTGGCATCTTCCACAATTTTTGCCGACTCATCTTTTGCACCGGAAAGCATCTCTTCGTACTGTGTTTTCAAATCCTCTGCCTGTTTTTGCTTGTCAGCGGCCTCAGCAAACTGTCCGTCAATCATCTCCTGCCGTTTTTTCATGATTCCTGTAACTGGACCAATCAAAAACTTTTTCAATAACAAATAAAGAACAATCAGATTTATGATGGTAAAGACAACATTCCAATCGATTCTTAATAACTGCATTCTCTACCAAGTCCTTTCTTCTTATTTATTAACCCAAGAATAAGATAATTAAGATAGCAACAACCATACCGAAGATGGCAGTACCTTCTGCCAGTGCACAACCAAGCAATAAAGCTTTTGTGATTTTTCCTTCGGCTTCCGGCTGTCTTGCGATAGCATCTACTGCTTTTGATGTGGCAAGACCAATACCGATACCTGCACCTATACCTGTTAATGCTGCTAAACCTGCTCCAATTGCGATTAATGATGTCATAATGAAACAACTCCTTTTCTTCTAATTAAACTAAATCATTTTGTTTTTGTTACTCAATCGTTTCTTTAATAAATAATGATGTTAAGAATACAAATACATATGCCTGAATAAACCCGTCAAAAATATCAAAATACATACTAAACGGGATTGGCACCAATAATGGTGCTACATATTTAATCAATTCCATGATTACAAATGCACCAAGAATATTACCGAATAGTCGCATACATAACGATAATGGACGAATAAACATCTCCAATATATTCATCGGTAACATAATCGGTATTGGCTCTGCAAAACTCTTTAAGAACTTTTTTGGTCCCTTCGCATGAACACCGGAATATTCAATCAAAACGATACTCATAAGAGCCAATGCTCCGGTAACTCCGACATCCTTCGTCGGCGACTTCATGCCAAGCAAACCAATCATGTTCGAAAACGCAATATAAATTCCTACTGTCATAAGATACGGTATGTATCTTTTTCCTTTTTCGCCAAGAAGATCATAAAAGAAATCGTACAAAGTTCCTACAATGGTCTCTAATACAAGCTGCTTTTTGCTAACATTCTCGACGCGTAATCCACGGACCAGAACGATGGAACCTATCACTAAAATCGCCATAATTACCCATGTAATCACAACAGATTCAGCCACCGGAATACCACCGAAAACAGGAATCGTAAATGCTGTTTTGCAATCTAATTCTTCCATCAATGCTTTTGACAGTTCCTCCGTATTAACCCTTCCTTTCCCATTCAATTTGTGTTATTATCTATAACTTTCACTGTATTTTACTGAAATTCAAATCGAATGTCAATTTTTGTTCAGCTTTCAAAATTTCCCCAGTTTTTTGTGCATTTTAGCCAATAAATCACGTTGCTTTTCTTGCACTTTTTATTTCTTTTTTTACGATTTTTTCACGTTTTTTATATTTTTTTTATTTTTAGGCGAAAGCACAACGAAACTTCGTCATTTTGCCGGACGTTTTTCTATGTCCATGTTTTTCTATATTTTCCCTTATGTTTTTCTCTTTTCTTACGATATAATATGTATAAGCAATTGCAAGAAAGGAGCCATCTGACATGAAACCGGTATCACCAACTTCTTTTACAAACTTTTCTGTTTCTTCAAACCACAAAAAAAATGCGAAAAATAAGAGTACAAAAAAATCTTTTTCTATTCATCGAAGCATGAATGAAACCGGATATTTAATGCGTCTTGCACAGGCAAAAACACCATCCCAGGTGGCTGCTGTTGTTTCGATTGTACGAATGGATGCAAAATCTGTAAGGCAATCCTCTGAGAATTCTACTGAAATTGCAAAGGCAAAAAGAATTGCCAGATCCATTGAAAAGCAGGCAACGATAAAATCTGCTAAATTAAGACGGGAAAACCAGTTGAAAAAAGAAGCTCTGACAGAACGTGCTGCCAAAAATTTGAAACGTGCAAAAAAAACTACGGAAACACTCGTTAAAAAACGTCGTGTCAGAAAAGCGATAGAACATGTTGCCATTGCAAACAGCATTCCTTTGGACAATAAAAAACAGGTCTCGCATATTGACACCCGCATCGATGACAATACTGACCTGTCTTTTCCAAATACTCAATCATCCTTAGCTGCTTTGGAGTCAACAGCAACCTCTGCTTCCGGTTCTTCTGTTGATTGCTGTATTTGAACCTCCACTTTCTTTTGCGGAATGAACCATGCCGGTTCTACGGAATCCTGCATTCGCTTTCCGATTCCATTCTCCAATATAATAGAATGGCTCAAATCATTTAACAGAAGATATTCTAAGGTACACAATGTACCATCAGAAAGCAGCAGTGGTCTATGCATCACATTCATTAACATATTTTCCGCAAAAACAGCCTTTGAATCCTTTCTTTTTGTTGCAGTCTCTGAATAGCACATCCGAACTAAAAATGTGAGTGGAATTCCCGTATGATCTTTTTCATAAGCTGCAATCTGGGTGTCATATTCATTCAGAAACAAAACAATATTCTCCCACTCCTTTTGTTTTTCTAATTGTTCTTCTTCTAACTCTTTTTGCTCTTCCGTTTTTCCTGCATCCACTGTATTTTTTTCAAATGGAATCTGCATATTTACATAAAAACTCAGCAATTCTGTTATCTCAGGCATTTGCATGTGCAAATAATTTCCCCATAACACAATCAGAAGCATGACATTAAGGAAATGCCTGCTCTCCTCTTCCTCTCTCGGTCTTTCACGATAAATACAATTAAAGATCTCCTCCTGCGTCATATCCTTAATTTTTTCCGAAATATTTTCTATAAATTCTGTTCTCTCTTCTTCTTTTGGAACATTCTCCAAAAAATGTGTTACCTGTGCAAGTAAATGCTGATAGCCCGAATTTTTTTCCAGATTCTTCTGTAACACTTCATAAGAAGCGTTTTCCTTCAATGCGTCAACGACCCATTCTTCCGCTGCGGATTCCGGTTCACTCTGCATAGTATTCTCATCTTTTCCCCTGCCGGAAACCAGATTCTTACATCCATATCCCCAGATACCATTCTCGTCTTTCTGCAGTCTTATTACTTCATAATCACTGGAAAAAACATTTCCTTTTAAATCTATCTGAATACGAATCTTTTCTCCTATCACAAAATTTCCTGCTGTTGCCGCAAAAAAGATACCGCTCGCACTGATATTTACAATCTGAACCGATATCATTCTTCTAAGTTTTATCTCCTGATCTGCCACAAAAACAGACTCAACCCTTCCTTTTGTGCGCATCTCATAACGCAGGTATCCCCTGGCTTCCTTTTCTTTTCCTGCATATAACGCAATCTCCGTCTCAACACTCGATGCAGCTTTTCTTAATGTCCCTGTATATTCATATAATCCCTGATTTCCAAGAATCAGCACATTTACTTTATCCAGATCTTTGCCTTTTTGAAACAAATTCTGCCCAATTCTTATTATATTTCGTGACATATCATGAAAAAGAATTGCTGTATCTGCAATGCTTGCTCCTGTTTTTTTATCACTCACTACTGCCCGGCATCCATCGAAGCTTTTTGCATTTACTCCCATCGTTTCTTCCCCCTTTTATCTTCCGACAGACAAAACTTCCAATTAATTTTATTCTAATTATTTTGTCGAAAAATGTCAATTACCAGAACATTTGTCTTTCTATACAACTATAAAAAACACACTTTTCGATTTTCTCAAGTGTTCGCATAAATAAAAAAGCCCGTTCCTCATCATATTCGATAAGTACTAAGGCTTTCTACTATACACACTTGTGCTTCCACAATCCTAAAACACTATTTTTTCTTTACTAATTTTTCCATTCCACCCATATATGGCTGTAATACCTTTGGAATACTTACGCTGCCGTCGGCATTTAGGTTATTTTCCAAAAATGCAATCAACATACGAGGTGGTGCTACTACGGTATTGTTTAAAGTATTGGCAAAATATTTATTACCATCTTTTCCTTTGACACGGATTTTAAGACGTCTTGCCTGTGCATCGCCAAGGTTCGAGCAGCTTCCTACTTCAAAGTACTTCTTCTGTCTCGGTGACCATGCCTCTACGTCACAGGACTTCACCTTAAGATCTGCCAGGTCTCCGGAACAACACTCTAAAGTACGAACCGGAATATCCATACTTCTGAATAAATCTACGGTATTCTGCCAAAGCTTGTCATACCACATTTTTGATTCTTCCGGCTTACATACAACAATCATTTCCTGCTTTTCAAACTGGTGGATACGGTATACACCACGCTCTTCAATACCATGTGCTCCCTTTTCTTTTCTAAAACATGGGGAATAACTGGTCAAGGTATATGGCAGTTTTTCCTCATCCTGAATGGTATCAATGAACTTACCAATCATGGAATGTTCTGAAGTTCCGATTAAATATAAATCTTCGCCTTCGATTTTATACATCATCGCATCCATCTCATCAAAGCTCATAACGCCTGTTACGACATTGCTTCGAATCATAAATGGAGGAACGCAGTACGTAAATCCCCTGTTAATCATAAAATCTCTGGCATAGGAAAGAATTGCAGAATGTAATCTTGCAATATCTCCCATCAGATAGTAAAATCCATTTCCTGCCACTTTTCCGGCTGCATCTAAATCAATCCCATCAAAGCTTTCCATAATCTCCGTATGATACGGGATTTCAAAATCAGGAACAACCGGCTCACCAAACTTTTCGATCTCAACATTACAGCTGTCATCTTTTCCGATTGGTACGGATGGATCAATGATATTCGGAATCACCATCATAATCTTTGTGATTCGTTCCTGCAAATCTTTTTCTTTTTCTTCTAATTCAGAAAGACGGGCAGCATTCGCATTGACCTGTGCTTTTACCTCTTCTGCCTCATCCTTTTTTCCCTGTCCCATCAAAGCACCAATCTGCTTTGACAGTTTATTTCTGCTGGCGCGAAGGTCATCTGCCTCCTGTTTTGTCGCTCTTGCTTCTTCGTCTAGTGCAATTACCTCATCTACCATCGGTAATTTATGATCCTGAAATTTATTCTTGATATTTTGTTTTACCACCTCAGGATTCTCTCTTAAAAACTTTAAATCAATCATGGTTCTCCTCCTTGTGCCACACAAGGTTCATTATATACTTGTTTTTCTTCTCTTGCAAGACTACTCTTATTTTAACGGATATTTTTCTGTTAATTCTTTCACAATTGCTTTTGCCTTTGGACTTCCTGCTTCGCCTTCTTTAATCATTGTTGCAATGGCTTCTGCAATTTTATCCATATCCTCTGTGTTAAGTCCTCTTGAAGTAACTGCCGGTGTTCCAAGACGTACCCCGCTTGTTACAAACGGAGATTTCGGATCATTTGGAATCGTGTTCTTATTTGCTGTAATATTTACAGAATCCAATAATTTTTCTACTTCTTTTCCGGTAAGGTCAAAGTTCGTTAAATCTACCAACATTAAGTGATTGTCCGTACCACCGGATACAATCTTAATTCCTCTGTCCATAAGTCCTTTGCAAAGTGCCTGCGCATTGTCAACAACATTCTTTGCATATGTTTTAAACTCCGGCTGCAATGCTTCTTTAAAGCAGACTGCCTTTGCTGCGATGACATGCATCAGAGGTCCGCCCTGAATTCCAGGGAAAACTGCTTTATTTAATTTATATTTATCTGCTGTTTCCTGTTTTGCACATAAAATCATACCGCCTCTCGGTCCACGCAATGTTTTATGTGTGGTTGTCGTTACAATATCCGCATATGGAATCGGACTCTGGTGTAACCCTGCTGCAACAAGTCCCGCAATATGCGCCATATCTACCATAAGGACTGCTCCGCATGCATCTGCAATTTCACGGAATTTTTTGAAATCAATCGCTCTTGCATAAGCAGATGCACCTGCAATAATCATCTTTGGCTTACATTCCATGGCAATTTCCATAACCTTATCATAATCAATAAATCCTTCATCATTGACACCATAAGGTACAATATGAAAATAAGTTCCGGAGAAATTAACAGGGCTTCCATGTGTCAGATGTCCGCCATGATCTAAATTCATTCCCATTACCGTATCACCCGGTTTTAAGACTGCGAACTGAACTGCCATATTTGCCTGCGCGCCGGAATGAGGCTGAACATTTACATATTCACAGCCAAACAGTTCTTTCGCACGTTCTCTGGCAAGTTCCTCTACCACATCTACACATTCACAACCACCATAATATCTGTGTGCAGGATATCCTTCCGCATATTTATTCGTCATAACACTTCCCATTGCTGACATAACAGCCGGGCTTACCCAGTTCTCAGACGCAATCAGCTCAATATGACTGTTCTGACGGTCAAATTCCGCGGTAATCGCATCTGCTACTTCCTGATCTACTGCTTTAATATCTTCTAATGTGTACATATGTAATTCTCCTTTCAAACTAAATTTCACTCATTTTATTGATTTCTATTGTTTATTCTTCTTTGCATTTTTTTCTGTTTTTGCTTTCTTTCCAAAATTCTTTTTAAAAGTAAACCATAATCCTACTGCAATACAAATAGAAGAATAGGTACCACTAATTACACCAACCATAAGTGGAAGTGCAAAATCTTTGATTGAAGTCACGCCAAGTAACCACAGTAAAAATACCATGACAAAAGTTGTAACGGATGTGTTAATACTACGTGACAGGGTCTGATTAATACTCTTATTTGCAATTTCTTTTAAGTCATCTGCATCTTTCGCCGGATTCGCATGCATATTTTCTCTGACACGGTCAAATATAACAATCGTATCATTAATAGAATAACCGATAATCGTAAGCATGCATGCAATAAATGTACTGCCCACAGAAATACGAAGCAATGCATAACAGGTAAGTACAACCAAAACATCATGAAGCAATGCAAGAATTGCGCTTGTTGCAAATCGAATATCACTAAAACGGAACCAGATATAGATAAGCATACATATAGTTGCTATCACAACCGCCCAGACCGCATCCGATGTCATTTCCGAACTAATTGTAGAACTGATATTCGTAGTTGAAATCGTAGACTCATCAACATCGAAATTTTCTACCAGCGCTTTATTCAGAGCTTCACGCTGCTGTAAATCCAGACTCTTGGTCTTAAATACAATTTGTGTGCTGTTTTGAATCTTCTGTGTCTGAATATCGTTATCACCGGTTACATCCTGGACATAAGGAACAATTTCACTGTCGATTTCTTCCAAAGTATAATCCTTACCAAAATCCGCTGTGGTGGAAGTACCACCGACAAACTCAAGGCTTAAGTTCAATGCTCCCTTGCCACTTCCTTTATTGACTCCCATTCCAATAAAGCCTGCTGCAATAATTACCAGTGAAATAGCAAAAAACACATAACGTTTTCCCATAAAACCAATGGATTTTCTTTCTTTTGTTTTTCCATAAAACTTCGCATCTTTAAAACCGATTGCATACAATGCATTTAAAATCAGTCGTGTTACAACCAATGCGGTAAACATGGACAACAAAATACCAATTGCAAGTGTATACGCGAATCCTTTTACTGTACCACTGCCCTTAATTCCAAGCACTGCTGCCGCAATCAATGTTGTAATATTTCCGTCTATAATTGCAGACATTGCTTTTTTAAATCCGGTCTGTATCGATGTTCTGACCGTCTTTCCTGATGCAATTTCTTCTCTGATACGTGCAAAAATAACAACATTCGCATCTACCGCCATACCAATGGAAAGAATAATACCTGCAATTCCCGGAAGCGTCAAAGTAATTTCAAACAAATAAATAATTGCTACAACAAGTGTAGAATAAATTGCAAGTGCAATTGTTGCTGCCACACCCGCAATCCAGTAATATGCAATCATAAATATCGCAATAAAAACAAGACCGATTGCTGCTGCCTTTAAAGAAGTAGAGATCGCTTCACTACCAAGCTGTGCTCCTACAACTTCAGATTGTAATTCCTCCAATGTCAATGACAAAGAACCGATACGGATATTAGACGCCAGATTAGCTGCCTCATCATAAGTTGACATACCGGAAATCTGTGCCTGTCCACCGGTAATTGCCTCGTCTACACGCGGTGCGCTGATTGTCTCGCTATCATAAACAATCGGACAAATCTCTCCAACATGTGCAGAAGTAAGATCCGAGAACTTCTGTGTTCCCTCTTCATTAAAGGTAAGCTCTACGACATACTGCTTATTTCCCATATCGTCCGATACGGTAGCCGGCTGTGCATCTTTTACATCATCACCCGTCAGACATACCGTTCCGCTCGGATCCTGGAATTCCAGGGAACCCGGCGTTCCAAGTTCTTCTAAAATTTGATTTGCATCGGTAACTCCCGGAATTTCAACCGTAATACGGTCATCTCCCTGTTGATATACCTGAGACTCTGTACTGTAAGCCTCGATACGTTTCTGTAATTTGTAAATCGTATCATTCATTTCCTCCGAAGTCGGATTTTCATCCACTACCTGATAGGTAATGCTGACACCGCCCGCAAGGTCAAGACCAAGTTTAATATTCTGGTTCTCGCCCTTTCCGGTAGAAGAAAGAATAATTGATGCGTAATATGCAAGTCCTGCCAGTGCCAGAAGTATGGCAACAAGAATTGCTATGCCTTTCTTTTTTTTCATTTCATTTACCTCTCTTGTATTCTGTTAATTAGTCTCATCTGCCAACGCTGCTTTTATCATAATCGCACATTCCACACGCTTTTTCTCTAATTCACAGCCAACTTCATACACATCATTAATATGTCCATGGAAATTGTAAGAATTTGCGGCACAACCTCCGCTGCAATAAAATCTTGCGAAACAGCTCTTGCACTTTTCCTTCGCATATACATTACAAGATTTAAATTCATCACGAATTTCTGTATTCTTAATGCCTTCTGTCACATTACCAAGAAGGAACTTCTCATTGCCGACAAACTGATGACACGGATACAAATCTCCCCATGGTGTTACTGCAAGATACTCTGTGCCTGAACCACAGCCGGACAAACGCTTCGCCACGCAGGGACCGCCCTCTAAGTCAATCATAAAATGGAAGAAATTAAAATCATTTCCCTCCTTATGACGTCTTACCATCTCTGCTGCAAGCTTGTCATACTCTTCAAACAACTGCGGCAGATCCTCCTTACGGATTGCATAATCATCAGTCTCCTGTGCTACGACCGGCTCTACCGATATCTGCTTAAACCCTAAATCTGCAAGATGAAGTACATCCTTGGAAAAATCAAGATTATGGTGAGTAAAAGTACCTCTCACATAATAATTATTCTGGTTTCTGCTATCTGCAAATTTCTTGAACTTCGGAACAATCACATCATAACTGCCCTGCCCGCCACGGAACGGACGCATATAGTCATTGACTTCTTTTCGCCCGTCAATACTTAAAACGACATTTGACATTTCCTTATTGGCAAATTCCATAATGTCATCATCCAACAAAACTCCATTTGTTGTTAATGTAAAACGGAAGTTTTTATTGTGAATCTTTTCCTGCTCACGACCATATTTCACCAAATCCTTTACGACCTGAAAATTCAAAGTCGGTTCTCCTCCAAAAAAATCGACTTCCAGATTTCTCCTGCTTCCGGAATTTGCAATCAAGAAGTCCAACGCTGCCTTTCCGACTTCGTAAGACATAAGAGCGCGTCTTCCATGATACTCTCCTTCTTCGGCAAAACAATAGCGACAGGCAAGATTGCAGTCATGTGCAATATGTAAACAAAGCGCCTTTACCACTGTTTTTCGTTGCTTAAACTCCGTAATATAATCTTCATATTCATCCGGAGTAAACAGTTCTTTCGCTTCCTTAAGTTCTTCCACCTCATCATAGGCTTCTTTTATTTCTTCTTCTTTGTACTGATTCTTAAGCTCTGCTACGATTTCTTCCTTTGTGTGCGCCTCAAATAATGAAATCACATCATAAGATACATCATCCACGACATGAATTGCGCCGCTGTTTACATCCAGAACGATATTATAACCATTATTCTTATACTGATGAACCACGGGGTAGTCCTCACTTTCTATACTTTCATAAACGAACAAATGACCGCACGCCTTCGCGAACGGTCGTTTGTATCATGATCTTTTCTTTTTTCGTAACTATTTTGCAAATTATTTGCACTGCTCACAAGTCTGATTTCCTACTGTACAGGAAGTCTTACAAGCTGACTGGCAGGATGTCTGGCATTCTCCGCATCCACCTTTTTTTACTGTATTCTGTAATTTTCTTGTATTCAATGTCTTTACATGTTTCATGATATTCGTTCTCCTTTCAAAAATCCTTTGTATAGTATAACACATCCTTTTTCATAAGAAAAGTATTTTTTTCAATATACGCCGGGATGCACTAGGAGCTTAACATTCCGCCCACCATGCCGGATGCAATGCATAAAACCAGTGTCGAAAAGAAATGTGTCATATCGCTCCCCAATCCTTTATTAAAAATCAAGGATGCTGCCATAAGAATCAGAAAATATAACCCTCCAATCAACATACCCCAGATAAATTTTCTTGCCTTTTTCACCTTCCCGATAATAAACCCGCCTAAAAATCCGGAAATAACATAAACCAATATCACTCCTATATTAATTACATTCTCACTCAGATCCATTTTGTACAAAAGAAATGCAAGCATAATCAGGATTACTCCTGTTACGATATACATGGCAAACAATATTTTTATAATAAGAAATATCTCGTTTTGCCTCTTACCTTCATTTTGCATTTTTCCCATTGCCAAGTCCCCCTTCAACGAAAATATATGCAAAGAAGACACTCCATATACTAAAAAGTCGTCAAATGCCTGACATAACGCTGCATTTTCTTTCCATCTAAATTCATTTCTTCTATCCTGGAAAATTCAAGTTTTTGTAACAACCTGATAGAAGCTTCATTTTCTTTTTCCACAAGACAATTCACCCGCTCAAATTCCAAAAATTCTTTTGCGAACGTAAGAATCGCCGAACAGACCTCAAAACCATACCCCTGTCTCTGCTTTTCTTTTGCAATGGCATATCCCATCTCAAGTTCTATTTTTCCATGTATTTCATGATTATCAAGTCCGGCGCGCCCGATAAGCTTATTCGTTTCACGATCTATCACAAGCCACATGCCATAACCATAATAATAGTATTGATTGTCAATATAGGCTTTCGTATAAGCTGCTTCTTCTTCTCTGTCTTCATAGAGCGGCTCCATGAATTCTGTCATTCCTTCCCCGGCATACAGAGCATATAAATCATCAAGATCATCCATTGTCATCTCCCTGAGATAACAGCGTTTCGTATCAATCACCCTCCACGGAATGTGATGCTTTCTATTATAAATACGCTCTAAGAAATAAAAATCGACTTCTTCAAATCCTTCTACCAGAATCTGTGCTTTCCGATAGGTCTGATTCTTCCACTCGGGATTCAAAAAACCAATCGTGGCAAGTCCTGTTTCCTCTGCCTGCTGCAATAAATTGTCACTCGCTGCAAGTAACAATCCGTCTTCCGGTTTTAATCCATGCTCTTTTAATGCCTGTTTTACGATATCCTTGCCTTTTTCTTTGTTTTTTTCCACAAAAACCCGTATATTATATTTATGTAAACCAGAAAGCAGTTCTTCTATCAAGCTATCCACTTTCCCACCTGTTTCAAGTTCGCTTTTCCACGCAATTACATATAAAAATCCCATCGTTTCCCACTTTCCAAATTTTCTCTTTACTATTCATCTATTTTTCGTTAAAATAATAACACATTATATCAAATAAAGTTAAGAAAGAAGGAAAAATAATGGACAAGAATCCAGTTGTTACTTTTGAAATGGAAGACGGAGATATTATGAAGGCAGAATTATATCCGGAAATTGCTCCGAATACCGTAAATAACTTTATCAGCCTTGTGAATAAAGGCTTCTATGATGGTCTGATTTTTCATCGCGTCATCTCCGGCTTTATGATTCAGGGTGGTGACCCGGAAGGAACCGGTATGGGAGGACCTGGCTACGGAATTTATGGTGAATTTGCCCAGAATGGTTTCGACAATGAATTAAAGCATACCGAAGGTGTTCTTTCCATGGCAAGAGCAATGGATCCGGATTCCGCAGGTTCCCAGTTTTTTATCATGCATAAAGATGCTCCACACTTAGATGGTGCTTATGCTGCTTTTGGTAAAATCACAGAAGGCATGGATGTCGTAAACCATATTGCAGAAACTCCTGTTGATTACAATGACCGTCCTATGACTCCACAGGTCATGAAAAAAGTTACTGTTGAAACATTTGGCGTTACTTATCCGGAACCGGAAGAATGTTAATCGGGACTATCCCAAAGTTTATATAAACCTCCAAACTGATGTAAGATCAATTACTCAGTTTAGAGGTTTTATTTATGACAGGGAAAAATTCTATAGAAAAAGGGGCTGTCGCACGGAAAATCACATCTACAATATATAGTCCATTTTTCATTTAAGCATACTATATATTGTCTGATTTTTCTTAGTGCGACAGCCCCTTTTTCATATCTTTTAAGACTCCTGCTCTTTCTTTTTGTCGTCCTCGGCTTTCTTTGCCTCCAGAATCGCCTGATTTAAGGAAAGCATCTTTGCATCCAGCATAGAAACAATCTCTGCACATTCCTTTAAATCCTTACTGATATACTCCGGTGCATTTCCCTCAAACTTATAATATATTTTATGTTCCAGACTTGCCCAGAAGTCCATGGCAATGGTCCGAACCTGAATTTCTACTTTTGTATTTACTACCCGATCTGACAAAAAAATCGGAACCGTGACTAACATATGATAGCTCTTATACCCACTGTCTTTTGGCTTTTTTATGTAATCCTTTACCCATACAACGGTAAGGTCATTCTGCTTGCCAATCATTTCCGCCAGTCTGTAAATGTCTGACGTAAAAGAACATACCACTCTGATACCTGCAATATCATTGACATACTCCATCATATTCGCAATGGTACTCTCATATCCATTCCGTTTTAACTTCTTTACAATACTTTCCGGTGTCTTGATCCGTGATTTAATGTATTCAATCGGATTATACTGATGCACATGCTGAAACTCGTCATTTAAAATTTCAAGCTTTGTGCCAACCTCTTTCAATGCTGAATTATATAAGAGCATTGCCGTATTCCAACTCTCAATCCCCTCACTCAGTTGTTCCGGTGTATCCATACCAATTCCTCCATTCCCGGTGGCTTCCCCTTTATCTATTATACCATATTTTGATATTTTTGTCTTGTTTTTATCGTATAGGCTTAGGGTGTCAAAAGGTCGCAAGAAAATTTAATCTGTCATATTGCACAAAATGAATTTGGTATTTGTGACTTATGAAGGATATTAGATTTTCTTAATGTTCTGTAAACTATTCCAGCAACTCAGCAACAGGATGTTGATGAGAGCCCATGCTGAGCCAGGGATGGCAAATCGTGGGCGGTTGCGGTCGTGATTCAAATACCTGCCAGAACATTTAGAAAATGTTATATCCGTAATTCGGAACAAATGACAAATTACATCTTTGTGTAATATGACAAGCAAAAAATAGTTTGCGACCTTTTGGCACCCGAATCCGTATAGGCTTACCCCTCCTCAATTACATGAATTTCCAGATAATCAAATTCGATTTCTTCCACAAAATTATCCTGATAAAATCGTGCTTTTGCATGTCTTTTAAACTCTTCTATCGTCTTATTTAGCCAGATTGGTTTTCCAAGATCAAATGCATAGCACACTTCATCCAGCGCATGAAATACCTTATGTGTTCTGGTATCCCCGCTCTCATCACAAACTACCATATCCTTTATCATACGATTATCCTTAAATTCTTTCGCCCACAATCGGAACATTTATTTTTCCTCACTTTATCTATCCTTTTTCAATAACTGCCAAATCCGTCAATCATTTCTTCTGCGTTGTCTTTGAGCCTCGTACATTAAAATACCGGATGCCATTGCAGCATTTAAGGATTCTACCTGTCCTTCCATCGGAATCCTGATATAAGTATCTGCAAGCTCTGCAAGTGCTTCGCTTAATCCATTTCCTTCATTGCCAATCAAAAATGCACAGCTTTTTTTGTAATCAAATGCATCATACGCTTTTTCGCCTTTTAGGTGTGCAGCATAACTTTTAATATTTTTCTTCTTCATATCGATCAACATTTGCGCCAAATTCTCTGTAATCAAAAACGGAACCCGATAAATGCTTCCCATGGTAGAACGAATTGTTTTCGGATTAAACACATCCACGGTTTCTTTATTCATGATAATTCCGGAAATACCGGCACCTTCCGCTGTTCGAAACATCGTACCAAGATTTCCGGGGTCCTGTATACTTTCAAGCACAAGATACATTCCATTCTCTTTGGAAAAGAACTGCTCTTTTTCATAATGTGGCATTTCTATGACACTTAAAATGCCCTGCGGTGTAACCGTATCGCTCACTGAAGAAAATACATGATCCGCAAGTACTTCATAATCAGAAGCATCAACCAGCTTTTGATTCTCCGGCTCTGTTAAAAAGCTCTCGGAAACATAAACCTCTCTTACCCGGTCTTTTGGCGCTTCATCATACATTTTCTTTCCCTCTACCACAAACACGCCCTGATTCCGTCTTTCTTTCGCTTTCTTTACTAACTGGGCTAATTCTTTTACCCGTTTATTTCCTGTACTTGTTATCATTTCTCTGTGTCCTTTTCCTGCATTTATTAACCAAAAACCAGTAAAACGGACATTCGCAATCCGCTTTGCTGCTTGCTCATGTACCGTTTAAATGGCAAGATTCTTACTGATTTCATACTGATATTCTGAAATCTCTTTCTGCATTGCAAGTGCCTCGTCAATATCGTAATCTACATATTCACCATGACGATATGCCACTACACGATTGGATTTTCCCTGACATAACAAATCTACCGCATAGCATCCCATGGTAGATGCATAAACCCTGTCCTTACAGGTTGGATTTCCGCCTCTCTGCAAATATCCTAAAATCGTTGCTCTTGTTTCCACTCCGGTCGCAGCTTCTATCCGTTTTGCCATGTTGATAGAATCTCCGATTCCTTCCGCATTTATAATAATATGATGCTGTTTTCCTCTTTTTCTGCATTCAATAATATTATCAATCAGTTTTTGTTCATCATGGTCATATTTTTCCGGCAAAAGAATATTTTCCGCTCCATTTGCAATTCCACACCATAATGCAATATAACCGGCGCCTCTTCCCATGACCTCAACAATAGAACAGCGCTCATGGGAAGTAGAGGTATCGCGTATTTTATCTATGGCTTCCATTGCCGTATTAACTGCCGTGTCAAATCCAATCGTATAATCTGTACATGCGATATCTAAATCGATGGTTCCCGGAACTCCAATTGTATTGATTCCGAGTGCCGCTAATTTCTGTGCACCCTGAAAAGAACCGTCACCACCAATTACAATAATTCCGTCAATACCATGTTTTTCGCAGATTTGTGCGCCCTTTTTTTGTCCTTCGGATGTCATAAACTCCCTGCAGCGTGCAGTTTGCAAAATCGTACCGCCACGCTGAATAATATCAGAGACACTTCTGACACTCATATCTTCTATTTCTTCCGCAAGCAGACCGGCATACCCTCTTTTTATTCCTTTTACCTTAAGTCCTTTTGCAATACCCTCACGTACAACCGCACGGATTGCTGCATTCATTCCCGGTGCATCTCCGCCGCTTGTCAAGACTCCGATTGTCTTTATTTCCTTTGCCATGTAAAAACCTCCTACTTTTGTATCTTTGCTTTTATCCCCTTGTTACTCTTATTTTAGATGTTTTTCTACGGGTTTTCAACATTCTTTTCAACGACCTTTACATTGCCCTCTCCTAAAAAGTTTGTTAAAACATTCACAAGTCTGCTGTCTGCCTTTACGCTATGGCTTCTTGCAAGTCGTTTCATTCTTTTTTCCTGCGCGATATAAATGATTACCTCATCATTTCCGTCTGAATCATCGAGCAGTGGGAACAGTTCTTTTTCCTTTTCCTCGTATTCCTTTAAGTTCGCAAACTGAAGCCAGAGTTCCTTTTTGGAATCGTCAAAACCATAGATTTTTTCACAGATAAGTTTTCCGTTTTTTTCTTCTTCCACATTGGCATGGCCGCGTACAAAAATTTTGGCATCTTCCGTAAGATATGCATGATATTTTTCATAATCCCTTGGAAATACAACGATTTCCACCGTTCCGACAAGATCCTCAAGCGTAATGAACGCCATGACCTGATTGGTTTTTGTATATTTTATGGTTTTTCCGGTCAGCATCCCACCAACCACTACTTTTTGCATATCCTTTACTTTTGTCACTCCTGTTTCTTCATCCAACAGAAAATCCGTTGTAACTGCAGATATGTTTTTACGCCATTTTTCCTCGTATGCTTCCAGTGGATGTCCGCTGATATAAACACCGAGTACCTCTTTTTCAAATGCCAGAAGCTGTTCTTTTTCAAATTCGCCTACATCCGGAAGCTTTAGTTCAAAATCAGACTTATCTTCTTCCGGCGCCAGATCAAACAATGTCATCTGTCCTGCCATGGAATTTTTCTTTTCCTGATTGATTGCCTCCAATACCGAAGAATAAATCATAAGAAGCTGCTTTCTGGTGCCGCATAAACAGTCAAGTGCCCCTGCTTTAATAAAGTTTTCAATGGTTCTCTTATTTACTTCTTTTCCTGATAAACGGGTAATAAAATCGTTTAACGTTGTAAATTTCCCTCTGATTTTGCGTTCTTCAATGATTGCTTCAATGACCGGACGCCCAATACTTTTAATGGCGGAAAGTCCATAACGGATGGCATTCCCGGACACCGAAAATCCGCTCTCCCCTTCGTTAATATCCGGTGGCAATATTTTAATTCCCATTCTCCTGCAGGTTAAAATGTATTCTGACACTTTGCTGGTATTATCCTGCACGGAAGTCATAAGTGCAGCCATAAATTCAACCGGATAATAATATTTTAAATATGCCGTCTGATAGGAAACAACCGCATAAGCTGCCGCATGGGATTTATTAAATGCATATTTTGCAAAATCAATCATTTCATCGTAAATTTTATTGGCTACTTTTTCGTCAATCCCATTTGCCACGCAGCCCGGAACACCCTCTTCTTTATTTCCGTAAACAAAGTTTTGCCGTTCCTCTTCCATGACCTTTGTCTTTTTCTTTGACATGGCACGACGCACCAGATCACTTCGTCCCCAGGTATAGCCGGCCAGATCCCTTACAATCTGCATCACCTGCTCCTGGTAAACAATGCATCCGTAAGTAGGCGCTAAAATCGGTTCCAGCTGCGGACACTCATATGTGATAGAGTCTGCATTATTCTTTCCCTTAATGTATGCCGGAATAAAATCCATAGGGCCCGGGCGGTACAAAGAAATCCCGGCAATCACATCCTCTAAACTTTCCGGCTTTAACTCCTTCATGAAGTTCTTCATTCCCGCACTTTCCAACTGGAAGATCCCTTCGGTCTTTCCGGTACCAAGCGAAGCCAGCACTGCCTTATCGTCATAATCAATGTGGTCGATATCGATCGAAATTCCTTTTCCCTTTTTTATCATTTTTACCGCATCATCAATGACGGTTAAGGTACGAAGTCCAAGGAAATCCATCTTTAAAAGTCCAAGCTCTTCAATCGTCGTCATGGTAAACTGTGTCGTGATAACACCCTCCGAACCTCTTGACAATGGCACATATTCTTCCATCGGTTTTTCACTGATCACCACACCTGCAGCATGTACGGAAGTATGACGCGGCAGTCCTTCCAGGCGTTTTGACATATCAATTAACTTTTTCACCTGCTCGTCCGTTTCATACATGGTGCGAAGTTCCGGATTCATTTTTAATGCCTTTTCAATCGTGATTCCATTCTCCATCGGAATGTTTTTTGCGATTGTATCCACATAGGCATAAGGCAGGTCCATGACACGTCCCACATCCCTAATGACACCGCGTGCCGCTAAAGTACCAAAGGTTACAATCTGTGTCACACAGTCTTTTCCGTATTTTTTAATGACATAATCAATCACTTCCTGTCTTCTGTTGTAACAGAAGTCCACGTCAATATCCGGCATGGATACACGTTCCGGATTTAAGAAACGCTCAAAAATCAGTCCATACCGGATCGGGTCAATATTGGTGATTCCTGTCGTATAGGAAACCAGACTTCCCGCTGCACTGCCTCGTCCAGGTCCTACCGGGATTCCATGTGTTCTGGCATAATTGATATAATCCCATACAATCAGAAAATACTCGACATACCCCATTTCTTTAATAACCGAAAGTTCATACTCCAGTCGCGGACGGAGCTCACTCGCCTGTTCTTTGTCATATTTTTGCGCTAAGCCATCATAACAGAGCTTATTCAGATAGGTCCATGTGGTATACCCCTCCGGCACGTCAAAGTGCGGAAGCTTTGTATTTCCAAATTCAATTTCCACATGACAGCGGTCCGCAATCTTCTGTGTATTGGAAAGTGCCTCTAATGCATACGGAAACAGTTCCTTCATCTCATCTTCGGATTTTACATAGTACTGCCCGCCTTCGTAACGCATCCGGTCTTCATCTGCCAGTTTTTTTCCTGTCTGGATGCACAGCAAAATGTCATGTGCCTCTGCATCCTCTGCATAAGTATAATGCACATCGTTTGTTGCAACTAACTCAATTCCGGTTTCTTTACTCAGTCGGAGCAGTTCCTGATTTACCATTTTCTGTTCCGGAATTCCATGATCCTGAAGCTCTAAGAAGAAGTTTCCTTTGCCAAAACAATCCTGATACTTAAATGCTGTTTCTTTTGCCTTTTCATACATTCCCCTCGCAAGATAACGCTGCACTTCTCCCGCAAGACAGGCACTTAACGCAATTACACCCTCGTGATAGGTATTTAGTACCTCCATATCCACACGCGGCTTATAATAATATCCATCCACAAATCCTTTGGATACAATTTTCACAAGATTACTGTATCCGGTATTATTTTCCGCCAAAAGCACCAGATGATAATACCGGTCTTCACCGCTTACATTTTCCCTGTCAAATCTCGAATTTGGAGCAACATAAACTTCGCAGCCTAATATCGGATGAATCCCTGCCGCATTTGCAGCTTTATAAAAATCAATCACACCGTACATTACGCCGTGATCCGTAATTGCCGCCGCTGTCATTCCAAGTTCTTTTACCCTTGCGACATATTCTTTTATTTTATTTGAACCGTCCAAAAGACTGTATTCCGTATGGACGTGTAAATGTGCAAATGCCATGTTCTGCTCCCTTCTGCCTCATCAAATCTCATGAATTTTATTATAACAAGACGGGAAAAAAGCGTCAATGTCGGAAGCTGAACTGTCACGATTTACTTGCATGCCAAAACAAAGATTGTTATAGTAATAGTATGAATTTTTTCGGAGGTTTTTTATGAGTTTTGGAAAAAAATTAGGACATACCCTGCTTGGGCTTGCCCCTTTACCACTTTCAATTCTAATACAGTTTCTTCTTATGATTCCGGTTTGCGGAATCTTATTTGCATATTGTTTTATGTTTCATCCGAATTTGTACGGCACCGAACTATACGATATGCTTTATGAACTTTTTGAATCTACAGCCTTTAATACCGCTTTTCTAAGTATCTGTGCCGCATTTATCATTCTCTATTTCGGTTGCTGGTATTTCAATGCATTTGAAGGATTCTCGTTAAAACCGGTACGATTAAAAAAGATATTTTCTCCACTGATGATTCTGGGCATCTTTGTGCTCGCACTTGGGTTACAATACACTGTTTCCTATATCGTTTCTTTTACTGCTGCAATTAACCCGGACTGGCTTATCGCATTTGAAGAGCTTGAAGATTCTGCCGGCATCAATGATATGACACCTTTGCTTGTCCTTTACTCTGTCATTTTAGGCCCAATCAACGAAGAACTTCTTTTTCGCGGTGTATCACTCTCATACCTTCACAAAGCAATGCCTTTTTGGCTTGCCAACATAATTCAGGCTGCTTTATTTGGTATCTTTCACATGAATATGCTTCAGGGCATTTATGCCTTTGTGCTTGGACTGTTTTTGGGTTACCTTTGCAAAATCAGTAACAGCATTTTTCCATCTATGCTGTTGCACATTATTTACAACTTCCTGGCCTGCTTTTCTACTGATATTTTATTCTATGGTGACAACATTATTCTTGTCTGCTTTCGATTGATTCTTGCTGTTCTTCTTCCAATCGCAGGCATTTATCTCTGCCTGTCTGGTGAAAAAAAAGACCTATCAGCAGCATAACTACTTTATAGGTCTTTTTCACTATTATATATTTTTTAATACGGTAACAGCTGCATCAAATTCACTGGTATCTGCTTTGTAAAATTCACCGGCATCTGCCGCTTTTGCTTTTTCCGGTTCAATCGGAAGTTTCGCAAGCACCGGAATTGCAAGTTCTTTTGCCACTTCATCCACATGGCTCTCTCCAAAAACAGAAATTTTTTTCCCACAATCCGGACAAACAAGATAGCTGAAGTTTTCAACCACACCAAGTACCGGAATGTGCATCATGCCTGCCATATTGAATGCTTTTTTCACAATAAGCTGTACTAATTCCTGTGGAGATGTCACTACAACAATTCCATCTACCGGAAGTGACTGGAACACCGTAAGCGGAACATCACCGGTTCCCGGCGGCATATCTACAAATAAATAATCAAGATCACCCCAGATAACATCTGTCCAGAACTGTTTTACCGTTCCTGCAATAACCGGTCCTCTCCAGACGACCGGAGCTTCCTCATCATCCATCAAAAGATTAATGGACATGATTTTTATTCCATTCTCTGCTTCAATCGGATTTACTCCACGCTCTGTTCCCATAGCAGGACCATGTACGCCAAACATCTTAGGAATAGACGGGCCTGTAATATCCGCATCTAAAATTCCAACTTTATATCCTGCCTTTGCCATTGCACTTGCTAAGGATGCCGTCACAAAAGATTTTCCAACGCCTCCCTTACCACTTACAATTCCAATTACCTTTTTAATTGAAGAATCCTTATTCATTTCTTCTAAAAAACTTGTTTTTTTTGAAGAGCAGGATGCACAATCCTCTTTACTACAAGTTTCGCAACTATTTTCTGCCATTTTTTGACCTCCATTCATTCTGCTTTTCTGCAAACGTTTTCACATCTATATTCAATAAAAAAACAACTTCCGGCAAGAAGTATAACAAACTCATCTTGCTTTGTAAAGCAAAGCTGCCTTTGCACCTGAAACAGTACATCTAAGTGTTCTGCGCCTTTATTTTTGCTGCAAGTTCCTCTAAATACTCCCAACGTTCCATTTTTTCCAAAAGAGCCGTATCTACTTCCTCTTTTTCTTTGGTCAACTCATTTAAGCGCACAAAATCCGTAGCACATTTTACAATCTCCTGCTCCAGCTCATCCGCCTTTTCCTCCAGTGCTGCAATATCATCTTCTATTGTTTCATATTCACGCTCTTCTTTATAAGAGAATTTCAGTTTAGGAGCCGAGTTTCTTGGTTTCCCTTTCTTTTGATTTTCTTCCTTTTTGGAATTTTGCATATTTTTTGTTTCAACTGTTTCATTCTCTTCCTTGGATTCTTCCTCTTTTTTTCGGTTTACATAATCTGTATATCCACCTTCATACTGGCGAATCACACCATCACCTTCAAAAGCAAAAATACGTTTCACAATCCGATCAAGAAAATATCTGTCATGGGAAACCGTAATCACAATTCCATCATAAGCGTCCAGATAGTCCTCTAAAATAGACAGCGTTACAATATCAAGGTCATTGGTAGGCTCATCCAATATCAGAACATTTGGTGCCTCCATCAGCACGCGGAGCAGATTCAGGCGACGCTTTTCTCCTCCGGAAAGCTTCCCAATCAGTCCATATTGTTCTTCCGGCGGAAATAGGAAACGCTCTAACATTGCGGAAGCAGAAACCAATCCCTCATTGGTGCGCACATATTCTGCCGTGTTTTTAATATAATCTATCACACGCATGGATGGATCCATATACGCAATACCGGCATTTTCTTCTTCCTCTATTTCCTGTGAATAATATCCAATTTTTATGGTTTGGCCAACTATGACTTCCCCGGAATCCGGTTTTAACCGCCCCTCTATAATTTTCATCAGTGTTGTTTTTCCGGAACCATTCTTTCCGATAAAACCAATCCGATCCTGTTTTAAGAAAATATAAGAAAAATCTTTCACCAGAACCCGATTCCCATATGCTTTGCTTACATGGTCAAGCTCCACCGTTGTCCGCCCCATCCGGGTAGAAATCGAGCTAAGCTCCAGCTTCTTATCCTCTGTCGGTGTCTCCCTGTCACGAAGCGTCTCAAAACGTTCGATTCGCGCTTTCTGCTTGGTAGAACGCGCTCTCGCGCCACGTTTGATCCATTCCATTTCTTTACGAAGAATGGATTGGCGTTTTCTCTCTCCCGCCAGTCCATTTTCCTCTCGCAACGTTTTTCGTTCCAAAAATCCCGAATAATTCGTATCATAACTGTAAATATGACCTTTATCGATTTCTACAATCCGGTTAGAAACACTGTCCAGAAAATAACGGTCATGCGTCACCATGACGAGCGAACCTTTCCATTTTTTCAAATAATTCTCAAGCCAGTCTGCCATCTCATGATCAATATGGTTTGTGGGCTCATCTAATAACAAAATATCACAGGGTACCAGTAAAATTGCTGCAAGTGCCAGACGTTTTCTCTGTCCACCGGATAATTCCCCTGTTTTTTGCTCAAAATCTGTAATTCCAAGCTCCAGCAGTAAAGATTTTGCCTTACTCTCCATACTCCAGATTTTCTCATTCACCGCATGGCTATCCTGACTTTTTTCACCCGCAATAATGGTATCCTGCTTCCCGGCTGCTGCTTCTAAAACACTCTGCAATACGGAAACTTCCGGCTGAAATACCGGACTTTGTGGCAAATAACGCATGACAACATGATTTGCTGTAATCACCTCTCCGAAATCCGGCTCCACCAATCCCGCCATGATTTTTAAAAGCGTAGACTTCCCTGTGCCGTTAATTCCTATAATTCCTACTTTTTCGCCTTCTTGCAAATAGAAGGAGGCTTCATCTAAAAGCCTCCGTCCCGTAAATGCTTTTGATATGTTATCCGCAGTCAGTAAATTCACTTCTCTGCTCCCTTCTTACATTCTTAAACAATGATACTTTTATCCGTTTATTGAATCGGCAAAACAAAATTTGCCTTTCGCTCAATTCCTCTGCTGTCCGTTTTTACAACCTGCACCACCATATAATCACTTACACTGCTAAGTCCGAATACCTGTTGTGCACTGGCAAAAATTTCTCCCGGACCTACTGCCTGTGGTACTCGTCTTCCCTGACAGGTACAATCATATAACCACTCAAAACTGCCCTGTTGATCATATACATCAAACCAATGGTAATAATCCAATAAAAACTGGGATGTGGCACCAAGATTCTTATAATTATAACTTACTAAAACGATTTGCGGATAAGCAGTTCCCTTCGGATTACAAGCCGTATGTCTGGACGCTCCATTAAAGGAAATTTCCCATTCCCCATCTACCGCCCATGTTTGTCCCGGATAATAAGTCGTAACGGTAGGATCTTCTGTTAATATTTCATGACTGGCAGAGCCGGAACTATAGCCAGATACCGGGAACTGACCAACCAGATGTCCATCGGTACCGTCCATTTCATAATACCATGTTCCATCACTGATAAGACTTCTTGCTACTCTTCCATTCCAATTGTAATATACAATCTGTCCAAAAGGATTGCAGGCAAAACCACAAGTCCAAAGCGTTCCATCCTCATTGGCATAACCATAATCCCTCTGATTTGCGAACTGAAACCATCCACTATTTTCAAGTTTTCCGGTTCCGTTCAGGTAATATGCCTTATCTCCAACATATGTAACCTCATCAAAATAAGCATATCCGTAAGTATTAAAATAACAGATATACTGAACATCTTTACAATACTGGAATTTATCAAAAAGTTCATGTCCGTTACTGTCAAAATAAATTAAATGTTCCCCATCCGGATGATAAGTCAGCCTGTCTGTCATCGGAGAACCATCTTTTTGTAAATAATAGGTATAAGTTCCATCACAGAAAAATGCATCTGTTATCATCTGTCCATTCAAATAGTAACGCATTTTTCCATCTGAAGCTGCTTCAAACTTTCCACCATCCTGTGTCAGGTTATAATGAGGCACCTCTCTGCCACGGGTATTCTCCCCTTCCGAACTATCTGAAATTTCCTGCTGTACTGTTTGCTTTTCTTTTGGTCTCTCTGCACAAACTCCCTGTTCTTTTGCAATTTCTTCCTTTTGTACTTCATTTGTTCCTGCAAATATCGTTTCCGTTTTTCCTGATGCAGTCAGGCAAAAAAGCACAGCTGCCACGGTTAATTTTGCTAATATGCTTCTTTTTCTTTTCATAATTTTCCCTTTCTTTTGACTGAAAACAGCCAGACAAAATATTTCTGTCTGACTGATTTGCCACTTTTTTATAAGGTTAAATATCACAATTGCCAACGGTACGTGGAAATGGAATAACATCACGAATATTTGCCATTCCTGTCAAATACATGACACAACGCTCAAAACCAAGCCCAAAGCCCGCATGGCGTGCAGAACCATATTTTCGTAAATCCAGATAAAATTTATAATCCTCTTCTTTTAATCCGACTTCATGCATACGTTCTACCAGCTTATCATAATCGTCTTCTCTCTGGCTTCCACCAATAATCTCTCCGATTCCCGGTACTAAACAATCCACTGCTGCAAC
This sequence comes from Roseburia hominis, assembly GCF_021531695.1. Lineage (GTDB taxonomy): Bacteria > Bacillota > Clostridia > Lachnospirales > Lachnospiraceae > Roseburia_D. Next base: position 129,484 of record NZ_JADYUI010000004.1, read on the forward strand.
CGTCTTTCCATCCTCATTTAGCTTCATATAAAATGCTTTGATATCCTTCGGATAATCTGTTACAAATACCGGACGTTTATAGATTTGCTCTGTCAGGAAACGTTCATGCTCCGTCTGAAGATCCACACCCCAGGAAACCTTATAATTAAACTTGTCATTATGCTTTTCCAACAATGCTACCGCTTCTGTATACGTTACTCTTGCAAAATCATTATTCACTACATTATTCAAACGTTCCAGCAATCCTTTATCTACAAAAGAGTTAAAGAATTCCATTTCTTCCGGTGCATTCTCCATCACATAACGAATGATATATTTCAGCATACTTTCGGCTAAAATCATATCGTCTTCCAGATCCGCGAATGCAATTTCCGGCTCAATCATCCAAAACTCTGCTGCATGTCTTGTCGTGTTGGAATTCTCTGCACGGAACGTAGGTCCAAATGTATAAATATTCTTAAATGCCATCGCATAAGCTTCTCCGTTTAACTGTCCGCTTACCGTAAGATTCGTCGGTTTCCCAAAAAAATCTTTCGAATAATCTACGGAACCGTCTGCATTTTTCGGTACATCGGAAAAATCAAGCGTAGAAACCTGAAACATTTCTCCTGCCCCTTCACAGTCACTGGCAGTAATAAGAGGTGTGTGTACATATACAAAATCTCTCTCCTGAAAGAACTTGTGGATTGCATAGGCAATCAGAGAACGTACACGAAATACTGCCTCAAATGTATTGGTTCTTGGTCTTAAATGTGAAATTGTTCTAAGATATTCAAAAGTATGTCTCTTTTTCTGAAGCGGGTAATCCGGGTCGGAAGCTCCTTCAATTACAACTTCCTCTGCCTGAAGTTCAAACGGCTGCTTTGCTTCCGGTGTCGGCGCAAGATTTCCAGTTACAATAATGGCAGCTCCGACATTTAATTTCTGAACTTCCTCAAAATTATCAAGTGTTTCGGAAAATACAACCTGAAGCGGTTCAAAAAAAGTTCCGTCATTTACCACAATAAAGCCAAAGGTTTTAGAGTTACGAATACTTCTCACCCAACCTCCGATTGTAATTTTCTCATTATTATATTTCTCCTGATTTCGGAATAACGCTCTGATATCTGTTAATTCCATTTTCTTTCCTCCAAAATTTAAAATTACCCCGAATTATTCACAGCAGCCAAGTAAAATCTGTAATTCGTGCGTCAAGCTTGCTTGTAAGCCGAATTTATGATTTCACTTGGTGGGTGAATAGATTTCCCCCACCACACAGCCTCAGACAAAAGCTGCGTAGCTGCGACAGATACGCTGGCGTAGCTGGTCTGTGGCTTGTCTGTGTGGTGGCTGTGAATAATTCGGGATTACATCTGCTTTATTTTAATTTTCTGTTGCTTCTTCTGTAGATTCTGTGATACTTTCTGTCGCTTCTGTACTGTCTGTTGTATCATAAGAAACCTTTACACTATCAATAATAGAATCCAATGCCTGATTGCAGACATAAATTTTCTGTAAATATTTCTTTCCAGCCTCTGCCGTTGTTCCATAATTTTTATATAAGGTATCCTCTGTGTCGTAACCATAGTTACTTACTAAACCGGAAACGTAATTTTTAAATCCATCTTCATCCAATTTTATATCTTCTGCCTCGGCAATTGCCTCTAAAATCATCTGTGTTTTCACTTCTTCCTGCATTTCAGAAGTAATCTGTGATTTAAATTCATCAACCGTTATTCCATACTGTTTGGATATATAATCTTCTAATGTGGTATCTTTACAATACTGCTCCGTATAAGTATCAATGTATTCCTGTACTCTTGCCTCCAATAATCCTTCCGGGAACTTATCCACCGTACAGATTTCTCCTAATTTTTCCAACGCTGCAGAACGAATTGCCTTGCTCTTACTGCTGCTTGCTGTCTGTTCAAGATATGCACGGATATCTGCAATCAATTCATCTACTGTCTGATAAGAAGCCCCTACTTTATCGGAGAGATAAGCTACATAATCATCTGTTAAGGTATCATAACTCATATCCTGCTTCTGCTTAATGGAATTAACCTTAACTTTAAATACGACTGCCTTTCCGGCTAAATCTGTACTGGTATAATTTTCCGGAAAAGTAAGATTTAATTCCTTTTCTTCTCCTACATTTGCTCCGATCAAACCATCTTCAAAACCATCAATAAAAGAACCGGAACCAATCTCAAGATCATAGTCCTGTGCTGTTCCCCCATCGAATGCTTCCCCATCCAAAAGTCCCTCATAATCAATATTTGCAACGTCTCCGTTTTCTACTGTCTGCTTGTCTGATTCTACATAATATGGACAGGTACTGATGACATTATTATTAATATAATTCGTCAGAATTTCGTCTGTCACTGCATAATCATTGTCCAATGTAACTTCCATATTTTTATAATCACCAAGTGTTACATATTCATTCACATTATATTCTATATCTGCGCTGGATGTTGTCCCACTTTGTTCCGTTGCTTCTTCTGTCGCTGCTTCCGTACTTTCTATATTGGAATCTGCGTTTGTTTTGCCACAGGCTCCAAATGCCATTATGCTCATACATAAAACAAGTGCCACTGCTGTCTTTTTCATAGTTTATTTACCTTTCCTCTGACTACCATCAGATATCCATCCTTAATTCTATATACATCATAGTTTCACAATTATTTACCTTACCACAAATTCACCTAAATTAAAAGGTTTTCATCTATATTTTTTTAAGATAAAATTTCACAATTTATGATAGTTGCTTTTTCAAAGAATCAATGGTACAATATTTTTCGAATTTTAATTGAGGGAGGATTCCAGAATGTCAACCGTTACCATCGTATTACTCGTAATTGCCATTATTCTGGTAATTGCAGTTATCGGATTATATTTTTTAGGAAAAAAAGCTGAGAAAAAGAAAGCTGAACAGGATGAACAGATTGCTGCTGCTGCGCAGACGATCACCATGTTAATTATAGACAAGAAAAAAATGCGTTTGAACGAAGCCGGTCTTCCTGCTGCCGTTGTTGAACAGACGCCAAAGCTCATGCGCCGTTCCAAACTTCCGATCGTAAAAGCAAAGGTTGGTCCAAAAGTCATGACATTAATCTGTGACGCGGCAATTTTTGACCGCATTCCGGTCAAAAAAGAGGTAAAAGCTATTGTCAGCGGTCTTTATATTACCGGTGTCAAGGGCTTACATGGTCCTATCGATACTTCTGAGCCAAAGAAAAAAGGCTTTTGGGCAAAAGTAAAAGCCAAAGCTGCCTCTGCTGAAAAAGATGCTCAGGCTGCCGCCAATGAAAAAGGAAAGAAAAAGAAATAATAAGAACACAAAAAAGTTGCTGTGAATCAACACCAGCAACTTTTTTCTTTGCAAAATTAATTTAAGAGATTAAATTTCCCACTCTCTTTTGACTGAATATTCATAACAATATTACAATCGGCCATATGCTCATAATTAACTTCAAGTCCATAAGAAACATTCACCAAAATACTTTCTTCTTTTTCCTCGATTTTAATATCCTTTGCATCGATTCCAATCATAATGCTGCCAAATGGCGTATTATAATACGTAATATTCTTCTTGTTCTTCTCAAACATCATATGAACATTCGTGACACCTTTTTTCGTGACATCCAGGCAATTCTCTTTTAACTTAATGATATTTTTGGTAACACCTTCAAATCCTTCCATCACTTCATCATACAAAATATAATGTTTCCCATTTCTTTTATAATAGTCGCCGGATGTAATTACCTCGACCGGTTCCGTATCCTGTTCATTGGCAAACTGAAGTCCCTTGATACTAAGCAATACATCTTTTGTCATTTTTCACTGCTCCTTTGTAATCGTATCTTTCATGTAGGAATATACCACAAGAATTTCTGTTTCGCAATCGCTTTCATAGATTCGGATGTCAAAAGGTCGCAAAAGAATTTAATCTAAAAATGACAGATATTTAAACCGGACCTCATAATTTTTATCTTCCATCAGAGATTCGTATTCTTCAGGTGTAAGTACCCGCTCTAAGGATTCCTTTGCCTCATCATCGACCACCTCATATACACTTCCGGAAAAGCACATATTCGGATACATCACACACCACCAGTTATGCCCCTCTCCCTCTCCAATTACTACATTGAGTGCCTCATATTCCCCTTCCGGAAACGTATAAGAACCATATGTTTTTACCGGGAAATCCGTTTGTTCAAGCTTTGCCGTAACCGAGTAATCATATCCTTCCGTCCTTATTACTTCTTCTGCTGTATCAATAATATCCGGTATCGATTCTGTAACGATTTTTTCACAATGCTTTCTGTCACAAGCCTCTTTCATCTTTGGTGCCATGTAACTTCCAACCGCATCCCGCACTTTTAATTTCAGCAACTGATCTTCCCTGCCATCACTGTTTGCAACCACATGAAACCGCAATACTTTTGTTGCGATATCTTCTTGATATAATCTATGCGTATAATAATCTTTTAAGATATAACCTCCTATCATCAATACTCCAAAGCCAAGATAACTTAATATTTTTTTATATGTATGCATCGTCAATTCCTCCTGTCAGTAAGAAGTATTGACGACTCTTTTTCTTTTATTCAACATTTGTTATTTTGTATCAACCAAAGTAATCATAGATTCCACAGAATAATCCACACAGGCATCATAAATTTCTTTTTTATCCACATAACTCCGATAAAGAGAACGGTTATATCCACCAAGTTTTTCATAACTTCCGGTTAAATCCGTCTTGCTGTCCTCCTGCACACCATTAAGCGTATCAAGCAGAAGCTGCGTCATCTCTTTATTCACAGCTTTTTCCAGATCTATCCGCTCTTTCTCATCCCTAAAGTTCCGATTTAAAATTCTCGCCTCACCTTTTAATTTTACTGTAACCAATGGTAAATTGTCTTCTTTTGTGATTTCAAATTCACAGACCGGATGATCGATTCTTATCATTTCCCCATGCTCTAACGTAACTGAGAATTCCTTCCACGCATTATTTAATAACATCCCAATTGCCCCCGTTGCCTGATCCATCGTTCCTACTGTTTTAAAATCCTTCCGTAAATAATACTCTGTAATCGCCGGAATTCCGCCATTATCACTCAACACCGGAATCAGTAATACTTCACTTTTATTATAATATGCATTGTATAAATCACCCAGTGTTATAAGTTTTTTTTCTTTATATACTTCTGAATTCGTCATTACTCTTTCCAAAAATGTACCAACCGGCATATCAAGTTTCTCGTTTAACGCCAAGATTTCTCCTGCCCTGTCACTTGCTACAAAAATAAGTGTATTTCGTGCAAAATTTTCCTGATTAATGGAAAATTCCAAAAATTCTTTTAAACATCGTTCATCTTCAAAAAAATCCATTCCGAAAACTAATACCTTTAGATGATTGTAATCCAGTGAACTGTCTGAATCTGCTTCATACGTTTTCCATGCTTCATAATAAGAATCTGCTGCCACACGAAAAGATTCTGTCTCGGAAGGCTTTGCATTTTCATCCGCGACCTCTTTTAAGCTAGGGAAATAAAAATCCACCATACACCCCTTGCCTGCTTTATCAATTCCAATTGCCAACGGAAAACTCCGTTCCTCTAATTCCCTGGTGTTACAGCCGGAACTACAGATACTGAATAAAAGAAGCAAAATAAGAAGGATTCCTTTTTTGGTACCATTACTTCTTTCTGTCATTTTCTTTTCTCCTTTCGGCAAACAGATATGCAACCACCGGAATTAAAATAACCGCCGGCGTCCCGACATACCATAAGAATTTATAATACCAAAAGACTGCCCCACTCTTTCTGTAAAATTCCCCTGCAATGCCATACATAAGGATTACACAGATTGCAAGCGGCAAAAACTTTTTTGACCTGAAACAAATAGCTTTTAAGTTGTACTCTGAATAAAATAATCCGGTATTTAAAAATGCATATAGGGTAAAAAACCAGATTGCTACCATAAATGCATCCTGACGCTTTAAAAATCCTCCAGGCAAATCTATCATACTCATCAAAGTAATAATCGGAAAATGCTGTTTTTTTAACGCATTTTCATTGAAAATCCCCATCAAAATCAAAATTACCGTAACATTCATACAGGAAAAAAACGCCAAAGCCTGCCTTGCTGCAGAAACTACCTGACTTTTTTTCTTTGCAAAGCCGAATAAAAACGGGAGCAAAAATAGCACACCGCAAAAAATAACTGCAAGATAAATTCCCTGTGCCATATCTCTACTTCCTGTGTCAAAAATCGGACACCAGTACTCTGTGTTAACCTGTGGCATAGAAAAAAGAAGCATCAAAAAGAGCGGAAACATCAAAAACCAGAATAATAATTCATAAACACGCGCCCTGCCTTCCATTCCGGCATAAACTCCATATGCTGCAAGCAAACATAAAAAAAATAAAATGAGCCAGAAAGATTCTTCCCTAAGCAGACATCTTTGTATCACAGATGCCGCTGTGAATAATGCATATGCGCCAAATAGTATACAGTATACAAAATAAATCATTAAAAATTGTTTTGCAACAACCTTTCCAACACTCTGCTCTAAATAAATGATATAGTTTTGTGTCACGTCCCGCTGCATTTTTTCTAAAAATTTCAAATAACAAAGCAATAAAAGCCATGCACCTAAAACGCAAAAAATCCCATCTCTCCCTGCAAATTTTGTCAAAAACACCGGCAACAACAAGGTTCCAATTCCAAACAAATCATAAATGAGCAGTCTTCTTATCTGGCGTTTCGATATTTGTCGATTTTCTGAAAACATGACTATTCCTTTCGTTTTAATTTGATCCGTTCTGTTCTACGGGCAAAAATCGGCCGGCGATTCAGATAAATAAGGGGAAGTCTTCCCACACAGTCTCTTTCATCCTTATAATCATTTAAATCGGCTCCGACAATCGGCATAAGATACGGAATCCCAAAGCTTTTTAAATGAGACAGATGAATGAGTACCGTAAGCAGACATAACAAAAATCCGTAAAACCCAATCCATGCACAAAATATAATAAAAAAGAACTTTAAAATACGAAATGCCGTGGCAAATTCTTCATTTGGTATTGCAAACGAACAAAGTGCCGTAAACGCTACAACAATGACTACAATCGGACTGACCAGATTTGCTTCCACTGCTGCCTGTCCGATAATAAGACCTCCCACAATCCCAATCGTATTTCCCATTGCTCCGGGGAGCCGCACACCTGCCTCCCGAAGCAATTCAAACGATAATTCCATTAAAATCACTTCAACAATGGAAGGAAACGGTACCCCCTCCCTTGCCGCTGCAAAAGATAACAGCAGTGTTGTAGGCAAAATCTGCGTATGAAAATTCGTTACGGCAAGATACAATCCCGGAAGCGTCATTGCAAAAAAAGATGCCAAGTACCGAAGTATTCTTCCAAGTGATGCAATTTCAAACCGATTGTAATAATCATCACTGGTTTTTATAAAAGAGTTATAATCCGTCGGCAAAATAAGTGCCATTGGAGAATTGTCACACAACAATACAATTCTTCCCTCTAATATTGCCATTGCTGCACGATCCGGGCGCTCCGTCGTCTGAAATTGCGGAAACGGCGAATACCACTTCTCCTCCGTCAATTGTTCAATGACTCCGCTATCCAATACTCCATCAATTTGGAAGGTATCAAGCCTTTTTTGTATTTCCTCTAATAATTCGGGATATATCAAATCTTCCATATAGACTAAATCCACATTTGTTTTTGAACGCAATCCCACTTTCTTTTCTACTACCTTTACCTTCGGGGAACGCACACGCTTTCTGATTAAGGCAGTATTTACTTTTACAGAATCCGCAAATCCCTCATTCGAACCACGAATCACCTTTTCCGAATCTGCCTCATTCACTCCCATATTCGGATAACCTTGATCCGGAATTTTGATTGCATGTGGGTATCCATCCACAAATAAAATGGCATCTCCGGTCAAAAGTCCGTCTGCTGCTTCCTCATAAGTATCAAGAATCGTAAAATCTGAAATTCCGAGCGCATTTTTGTCAAGACAAAGATATACGTCTTCTTTCTTCTTACTGCTGCATGTATTAAGCAGTTTCCCAATCATTGATTTTTCAAACAAAACATCACTTACTGCAACCTCAATATATGCAACAAAGCAACCAATATCTTTCTTCTCGCCAAGATACATATCGCGCATCTTGATATCCGCACAATCTTTGAAAATTTCTTTAAAATGTTCTCTGTCTTTTTCTATCTCTCCTGCTATTTTCTCCACTCTGTCACCTCCTAGTATTTCCTATTCTCGAACAAATGTGTGCAAAGCACCATTCGACTATTTTCTTCTCTGTAAGCTGTGCATTATTGCACGAAGTTCTTTTTGTTGTATAGGATTAGGGTGTCAAAAGGTCGCAAGAAAATTTAATCTGTCATATTGCACAAAATGAATTTGGTATTTTTGACTTATGAAGGATATTAGATTTTCTTAATGTTCTGTAAAATATTCCAGCAACTCAGCAACAGGATGTTGATGAGAGCCCATGCTGAGCCACGGATGGCGAATCGTGGGCGGTTGCGGTCGTGATTCAAATACCTGCCAGAACATTTAGAAAATGTTATATCCGTAATTCGGAACAAATGACAAATTACATCTTTGTGTAATATGACAAGCAAAAAATAGTTTGCGACCTTTTGACACCCTAATCCTATACAACCAAAAAAAGAAGCCGGCACCATATCCGTCTTCTTTTAGAATGTTCTTTTTTTATTATTTTATACTTCATCCCGAATTTATGATTTCACTTGGCGAGTGAATAATTCGGGTTTATTTTGCTTTCTGCTCACGGATAATGCTCTTTACTGCGTCCGCCTGATTCTGTACATGTTTTTTCATCACTTCAGAAACATATGCTTTATCCTTTTTCACAATTCCTTCATATAATTCTTCATGCTCTTTAATCAATATCGGATAACTTTTATCATCTTTTAAATACTCAACGCGGTAACGGTATACCTGTTCCCGTAAATTATTCAGGATGCCGACAAGTTTTTCATTCCCCGTTGCTTTATAAATCACATCATGAAACACGACATCTGCCTCTGCAATTTTTTTTATATCTCCTATTCGGATTGCCTCTTCAACTCCACGCATTGCCACCTTTAACTGCTGTAACTGCTCCTCTGTAATTGCATCACAGGCAAGCTGTACTGCCAACTCATCCAAAGCCGCACGAATCTCAAGAGAATCCTCCATATCCTTTTCTGTCATTCCGGCTACCTGTGCCCCTTTTCTTGGAATTGTAACCGCAAGCCCCTCCTGCTCTAACATACGGATGGCTTCTCGAATCGGTGTCCGGCTGACTCCCATTTTTTCTGCAAGCTGAAGCTCCATCAAGCGCTCACCCGGTTTTAATTCTCCTTTTAAAATTGCTTCCCGCAACGTATGAAACACCACATCCCGCAAAGGAAGATACGCATTCATATTTAATTCTAAATCATCTACCATCTTGTTCCCTCCACTATAGGTTATACGGCCTTGTAATATAGAGTTGTTTTGCCAGTTCTCTTTTTCTTATCTCATCCAATGCCACCTTCGCTTTTGTTTCCTCTTCAAAAATTCCAAAAACAGTTGGTCCACTGCCACTCATCATTGCTCCAAGACTTCCAAAATCCCTCATAACCTGCTTGATTTGTCGAATAACCGGATACTTCTCTATCGTAACTGTTTCTAACAGATTTCCCATATGCCCGGATAACCCTGCTAAATTTTTCTGTTTTAAATCATCTACTAAAACATCCATATCCGGATGCTTTGTCTTTTCATCTAAGATCAGATTGTCATATACAAATTTTGTCGACACACTAACCGGTGGTTTTGCGATTAAAATCTTACAATCCGGCATACCGGGAAGCCTTGTCAGCTTCTCTCCGATTCCCTCTGCCAATGCCGTTCCCCGCATAATACAATATGGCACATCAGCTCCAAGTTTTACTCCAAACTTCATTAACTCTTTCTTCGTAAGTGCAAGTTTACATAACTTATTTATTCCAACCAGCACTGCAGCCGCATCGGTACTTCCACCTGCCATTCCCGCTGCCACCGGAATATATTTTTTGATATCAATCCAAATTCCCGACTTAATATCAAATTCTTCCATTAATAGCTTTGCTGCTTTATAGGCAAGATTGTTTTCATTTGACGGAACATACGAAAGATTGGTTTTTACCTGAATCCCCGGTTCCTTTGTAATTCGAAGCAAAATACGGTCATATAAAAAAACCGTCTGCATAATCATTTTCACTTCATGATAGCCATCATCCCTGCACCCAGTGACATCTAAGCCAAGATTAATTTTGGCAAGAGCCCTCAATTTCATTTCGTTCATTGTTCTTCTCCTGTATTTTGTATACATTATACATAGTAACATTTTATCGCAAAAAGTCAATCTTTCCTCTCAACGAAATTTAAAAAACTGCCGATATATATACAAAGAAACGAGTATGGATACTCTTATTTATACAATACCAAGGAGGGTTATATTATGGATGTGAATGCAATCAACACAATTTCCGCTTCTCAGACAGAGACTGTCAAACGACAGACTCCGGTAACTGAGACAAAAAACGAAGAAGCCAAACAGACTACCGATACCAAAAAGGTAACTGAAAGCAAAAAGCAGGAAGATTCCGGCGTCATTTACGAAAAGACTTCTTCCGATGGATATTATTCCATCAAAAATGCCGGTCTGATTGAACAATTAAAAGCTGACACCGAATCACGCATCTTGAGTCTTCGCGATATTGTAAATCAGATGATTACCAAACAGGGAAATACGCTTGCAAAGGCGGATGATATCTGGAGTTTTCTTGCTTCCGGTGATTACACGGTAGATGAAGCCGCTAAGAAAAAAGCGCAGGAGGAAATTTCAGAAGATGGCTACTGGGGCGTAAAACAGACCTCAGACCGAATTCTTGATTTTGCCAAAGCACTTTCCGGCAATGATGTTTCAAAAGCTGATTTACTTTTAGACGCTTTTAAAAAAGGCTTTGCAGAAGCAACCAAGACATGGGGGAAAGAACTTCCTGATATTTCTCAAAAGACCTATGATGCTGTTCTGGAAAAATTTGACGCCTGGAAGCAGGAAGCAAATACCAGTGCCTCTGCGACTACTGACTCCCAAACCGGGAATGATACAGCAACCACCTCAGAAGTTGTCAAAGCCCAACAAATAATAGAGCAAAATAAAGAATAAGTACCAATCGCTTATATAGCCATTGAACAACAAATGTATCAGACGTAAAAAATCCCTTTCCCTATGTTTTCCACAGGGAAAGGGATTTTTATCATTTACATCTCATCTTCCATCGTCACAGTCACCTTATCAAGATGCCAGATATCATCTACATACTCCTGAATGGTACGGTCTGATGAGAATTTACCGGAATGTGCCACATTTAAAATTGCACTCTTAGCCCATGCTTTTTCATCTTTATATGCTTCCATCACACGTCTTTGTGCTTCGACATAAGACCGGAAATCTGCCAGAATAAAGTATGTGTCCGCATACTGCGTACACTGGGTATTCAACAGGGAATTATATAAATCACGGAACATTTCCGGATCATTCGGAGAATACATTCCGTTAATCAACTGCATCAATACCTTTCTGATATCCTGATCCTGATTAAAAATCTGCATTGGATCATAATCTCTCTTCTTTTCATGTTCAATAACTTCATCTGAACTCATACCGAAAATAAAGATATTATCTTTTCCAACTTCCTCTGCAATCTCAACATTGGCACCATCCATAGTTCCTAATGTTAAAGCTCCATTTAGCATAAATTTCATATTTCCGGTTCCGGAAGCTTCTTTACTTGCCGTCGAAATCTGTTCACTGACATCCGCTGCTGCAAAAATCATTTCTGCATTGGATACCTTATAATCCTCGATAAAGACGACTTTAATCTTTCCATGAATGTCTTTATCATTATTAACAACATCAGCCACCGAGTTAATCAGCTTAATCGTAAGCTTCGCATTGCGATATCCGGCCGCAGCTTTCGCACCAAAAATAAAAGTTCTTGGAATAAATTCCATATCAGGATGTTCTTTTAACTGGTTATAAAGATACATGACATGCAATATATTAAGCAACTGACGTTTATATTCATGCAAACGCTTTACCTGCACATCAAAAATAGATCTCGGATCTACCTCAATTCCATTGTGCTGCTGAATATATTTTGCCAGACGAAGTTTATTTTGATATTTAATATTCATAAATTCCTGCTGTGCTTTTTCGTCATCTGCATAAATAGCAAGCTTCTCCATATGGGAAAGATTTGTAATCCAGTCACTTCCGATATGTGCTGTTACCCAGGAAGCCAGCAGAGGATTCCCATGCATAAGGAAACGGCGCTGCGTAATACCATTCGTCTTATTGTTGAATTTCTCCGGAAACATCTCATAAAAGTCTTTTAGTTCTCTGGTCTTTAAAATCTCCGTATGAAGTCTTGCCACACCATTTACGGAATAACCGGCTGCAATTGCCAGATTTGCCATTTTGACCTGACCATCATAAATGATTGCCATTTTTCTAACCTTTTCATTATCGTTTGGAAACTTCTGCTGAATCTGTAAAATAAAACGACGGTTAATTTCTTCTACAATCTGATAAATTCTAGGAAGCAGACGGGAAAAAATCTCAATTGGCCATTTTTCCAACGCTTCTGCCATAATTGTATGATTGGTATAAGCACATGTCTTCGTTGTAATATTCCATGCCTCATCCCAGTTTAACCCTTCTTCATCAATTAAGATTCGCATCAGTTCTGCTACTGCTACCGTTGGGTGCGTATCATTTAACTGGAATGTCACCTTCTCCGGCAACATGCTGATATCTGGGTGATTCTTTTTAAAACGGGCAATTGCTCGCTGAACACTTGCAGATACAAAGAAATACTGCTGTTTTAAACGTAATTCTTTTCCTGCTACATGATTATCATTCGGATATAATACCTCAACCAGATTTTTTGCAAGGTTCTGCTGCTCTACTGCCTTCTTATAATCCCCCTTATCGAAAGCATCCAATGCAAAGGACTGCATCGGCTGTGCATCCCAGATCATTAAGGTATTTACCATATTGTTATTATAACCGATGATTGGCATATCATATGGAATCGCTAAAACTGACTGATAGTTCTTTTGTACAAAACGGGTTCTTCCTGCTTCATCTGTCTTCGCACTGACATAACCGCCAAATTTTACCTCATAAGTATATTCACTTCTCTTTAACTCGAACGGATACCCATCTTTCAACCAGTTATCCGGCTCCTCCACCTGATAACCATTCTCGATTTTCTGACGAAACATTCCATAATGATAACGGATTCCGCATCCATACACCGGATAACCCAATGTAGAAAGCGAATCCAAAAAGCATGCTGCCAGTCTGCCAAGACCACCATTTCCAAGCGCCGGATCCGGTTCCTCATCTTCAATGGCATTTAAATCGACGCCCATTTCTTCTAATGCTTCCTTTACCTCATCATAACAAGTCAGATTAATTAAATTATTGCCCAGGGCACGACCCATCAAGAATTCCATGGACATATAATATAAAATCTTTGGATCTTCCCGTTCAAACTCATGCTGTGTTGCAATCCACTGATCAATGATAACATCCTTCACAGTATATGATACTGCCTGAAAAATTTCCTGCTTTGATGCTTCAGAAAAAGTCTTTCGATATAAGTTTTTCACATTATCGCTGACATTTTTTTTGAATGTTTCTTTTTCAAAAACCTGGTTTTTCATAATGACCCCCTCCCATTTTGTAAGAAAATCCCTTTCTACTACTCTAGTAAGGGATTTTCTGTCACATTATAGTTGCCTTATGCTTTTATCATATAACGCAAATAGTCACTACGTCAAGTTATTGTTTTTCTACCCCAAGTGAAACATGTTCTCCGTTAATATCCCACTCTTTTTCATAACCATTTCCTTTTCCTTCTGTGAGACTATCTGCTAATACTTCACCGGCAATCTGTGTTCCATATTTTTCAAAAATGGATTTGATTTTTTCATTTGCTTCATAAGATACTTTTATCTTATCCATAACCTCAAAACCGGCTTCTTTACGCATCGTCTGAATTTTACTGATTAATTCGCGCACAAATCCTTCTTCCAAAAGTTCCGGAGTCAGGTTGGTATCAAGTACAACTGTGACTTCATTATCTCCTTCTGTCACATAACCTTCCTGCTGTGTCATTGTAATCAGCAAGTCTTCTTCATAAAGAACCACTTCATCACTTACCTCCGGCAAATGCAAGCCCTCTTTGCTCTTCACCTGCGCCATAGCTGCATTTCCATCAAGATTTGCAAGTGCTTTCTGAATCTGTCCTAAATATTTTCCGTATTTTGGTCCTACGGTACGAAGCTGCGGTTTAAAGGTATACGTAGTATAACCTGATACATCCTCCGTAAATACAACCTTTTTCACATTCAGCTCATCCGCAATGATGTCTGTAAAGAATTCCGGCAGTTCAAATGGTGCTTTTACATACATGGTGCCAATTGGCTGGCGGTTTTTGATACTTGCTGCATTTCTGCACGCACGTCCCATGACAACAACCTTTAATACTTCATCCATGTTCTTTTCTAATTCTTTGTCTGTGTATGCTTCCTCCGCTACCGGGAAATCACACAAATGAATACTTTCCGGTGCTGTTTTATCAATGCTTCTTACCAGATTCTGATAAATCGCTTCTGTCATAAATGGAACCATTGGTGCTGCGGCCTTACATACTGTAACTAATGCTGTATACAATGTCATATATGCATTGATCTTATCCTGTTCCATTCCCTTTGCCCAGAAACGCTCTCTGCTTCTTCTCACATACCAGTTACTCATATTGTCTACAAACTCATCCAACGCTCTTGCTGCTTCCGGAATCTTATAGTTTGAAAGATCATTGTCTACTTCTGTTACAACTGTATTTAATTTTGACAAAAGCCATTTATCCATCACAGACAATTTATCATATTCCAGTTTATACTTTGTTGCATCAAATTCATCGATATTGGCATACAAAACGAAAAATGCATAAGTATTCCAAAGTGTTCCGAGGAATTTTCTCTGTCCCTCCGTCACTGCCTTATCATGAAAACGATTTGGAAGCCAAGGTGCACTGTTAATATAGAAATACCAGCGAATCGCATCTGCACCATGCTTATTCAATGCATCAAACGGATCTACTGCATTTCCTTTCGACTTACTCATCTTTTGTCCGTTTTCATCCTGCACATGTCCCAAAACGATAACATTTTCATAAGGTGCTTTATTAAACAATACCGTTGACTCTGCCATCAGAGAATAGAACCAGCCTCTGGTCTGATCCACAGCTTCTGAAATAAACTGTGCCGGGAATTGCTTTTCAAACACTTCTTTATTTTCAAACGGATAATGGTGCTGTGCAAATGGCATTGCTCCGGAATCAAACCAACAGTCGATAACTTCTGACACACGATGCATGGTTTTTCCGCACTCCGGACACTTAAAGGTAACTTCATCAATATACGGACGATGTAATTCCACCTCTGCATCCTTTGGATTGCCACTGCGCTCTGCTAATTCTGCGCGGCTTCCGATGCATTCCTGATGTCCACACTCGCATTCCCATACCGGAAGTGGGGTTCCCCAGTAACGATTTCTTGAAATACCCCAATCCTGAATATTTTCAAGCCAGTCTCCAAAACGTCCTTTTCCGATGGATTCCGGAATCCAGTTTACCGTGTTGTTATTGCGAATCAAATCATCCTTAACTTCCGTCATTTTTATGAACCATGATTCTCTCGCATAATAGATAAGCGGAGTATCGCAACGCCAGCAATGCGGATACTCATGTTCGAATTTCGGTGCTTCAAATAACAGTCCCTTTGCATCCAGATCTTTTAAAATCATAGGATCTGCTTTTTTTACAAATACACCTGCATAAGGAGTTTCTTCGGTCATCTCTCCTTTTCCGTTTACGAGCTGTACAAACGGCAAATCATATTTTCTTCCGACTTTTGCATCATCCTCACCAAATGCCGGTGCAATATGAACAATACCGGTACCATCCGTCATGGTTACATAATCATCACAAACAATATAATGTGCCTCTTTATGCTGTTTTGCAATAATGTCTTTTGCACAGTCGAAGAGTGGTTCATATGCTTTATGCTCAAATTCGATTCCCTTTTTAGTCTCTAAAATCTCATATGCCTTAATTCCCTCTTCTTCATTTGCAAGCTTTCCTAAAACCTTATCCAGCAATGCAGCTGCCATATAATAAGTATATCCGTCTGCCGCTTTTACTTTGCAGTAATCTTCATTCGGATTCATACAAAGAGCCACGTTACTCGGTAACGTCCATGGTGTCGTGGTCCATGCCAGAAAATATGCATCCTCACCAACTACTTTAAAACGTGCGATTGCAGAACGCTCTTTTACCGTCTTATAACCCTGTGCCACTTCCTGCGCAGAAAGCGGAGTTCCACAACGTGGGCAGTATGGTACGATTTTAAATCCTTTATATAATAATTTTTTATTCCAGATTTCTTTTAATGCCCACCATTCAGATTCAATAAAGTTATTATCATAGGTAACATATGGGTTATCCATGTCTGCCCAGAAACCAACTGTTCCGGAAAAATCTTCCCACATTCCTTTGTATTTCCACACAGACTCTTTACATTTTTTAACGAATGGCTCCATACCATATTCTTCAATCTGCTCTTTTCCGTTTAAGCCAAGCATCTTTTCTACTTCAAGCTCTACCGGAAGACCATGGGTATCCCATCCTGCTTTTCTCGGTACATAATTTCCTTTCATGGTCTGAAATCTCGGAATCATATCCTTGATTACACGGGTCAGTACATGACCGATATGCGGCTTTCCGTTTGCCGTTGGCGGTCCGTCATAAAAAGTATAGGTCGGTCCTTCTTTTCTTGCCTCCATACTTTTCTTAAAAATATCATTGTCTTTCCAGAATTTTTCTGTTTCTTTTTCCTGTTCCACAAAATTCGTATTCGCCTGAACTTTGTTATATAACATCTTTTATTTCCTCCTTTAAACTGGTTATATCGTTATATCATCATAGATGTGTTCTCACAACAAAGTGATTTGATATAGAAAATTTTCTATACATAAAAACCCTCCATCCCGTAATAGGACGAAGGGTCATGATTCGTTACCACCTGTTACTTTGTACTTAAAGAAAATATTTCCTGCATACAAGGCTCCCTTAACGGAGGAACACACCGTCGGTACCTACTAATCTTTCAGCCCGCAGCTTGGAAGTGATATTCAGATATTTTCTACTCGCACCGGCTCCCACCATCCCGGCTCGCTTTGCCTTTCAAAAAATAACCTACTGTCTTCGTCATCGCCTTTTCATTCTAACGTTTAAAAGTATAAAACCTTCTTATTTCTTTGTCAAGATATCTTTGTGATCCCACTTATTAAAGTGCATCACCAGTAGAATAACTTAAATCGTCGAAAAAATCATCAATATCATCTTCAAACTCCTCATATGGGGTATTATAATAAAAGTCACCACCGTCATCAGCTATACCAACTGCAATCATAACGTAAAATACAACAAAGCACACCAGTGATGCAATACCTGTAATGAGACCTGCGATTGCCATTCCTTTTCCGGCTCCATTTTTCCCGCTTTTCACCAACTGAACAATGGCAAAAATAATTGCAAGAACTGCAAGTGGTATATTAATACAGGTACAAAACAGAACTAACGAAATAATACCAAGTATAAGCGCTGCAATACCAAAACCATTACCACCTTCTTTTTTCTGCGGCTGAGGATTGATATACTGCTGCTTCCATGCTTCATTATTCATTCCGCTGTTTCCCATATTCTGATATACATTCTCATTATTATATCCCATGTTATCAGACTGATAATTCGTCTGACTGCCATTCTGATATGTGTTATAATCATTGGTCTGATTCTGAGTCTGACCATACATCGTCTGATCACTCATATTTGTCATGGTGTCATTCGCCTCTGAAATCTGTTCATTTTCATATGTTTCTTCACTCATTCGTTTCACTCCTCCGTAAATTTTTCAGACATTGTTTTTTATTATAACAAATTGCTTTTTGTAAGACAACTACTTTAAAAGATATTTATAAAAATCTAACGGAACTGTCTCTTTGAGTTTTCAGTTTTTGTAGCAAACTCGTTGCTATTTGTCGCAAAATATACTAATATATTATTATCAAAAATTATATGAGGAGGTATAAAAATGAATACCAGAAAAAAACATACAGCTCATGCTGTAACTGCAAGATGGGAAAATCCTCTGCTTCGCTTCTTTTTTGTAACAGCTTTGATCTTTTCCCTATTATTTACCTGGCAAATGCCTTTCTTTGCCAAAGAGGTAACTACCGAAAAGGCAGAAAATGTAACCGGACGTACCGTTCCACACTACACTTTAAAAGAAAATGGGGGAAAATGGGATGGAACTCATTACTACCTGAATGACAAACTGGTAACGGATGCATTTTTCTGTGATGATAAGGGATATACTTACTATCTGCAAAAAGACGGAACTCCTATGAAAGACCGCCTGACTTATCATCCTGACGGTACACATATCATTTATCTGGACTCTAACGGTCATGAAGTATTCAGTAACTTCGCTAATGTAAAAAAATCCATTGCCGGAGAGGCTATTGATGATTTATGTTTCTTTGACGTATTTGGTTATATGTATGTCAATAACCTCACCTACAACCAGGCAGGCACTAATCTGTATTATGTAAACCCATATGGTGTAATTGAGCGAAATGGATGGTTCACGTTCCAGTCCGGTATTGGCGGAGCTGCTGAAACACTTGGCGTAAAAGCAGGTGACATGGGTTATGCAAATGCAGACGGCTCACTTGCCGTAAACTGCAACATGACAGACCCAAACGGAAGAAATCTGTATCTACAGGCAAATGGTGTTGCTGTAATTGCACCAAGTATCATTGCAGGTACTGCCTGCAAATCTGCCATTGAAGCAGATGTTACTCTGGATGGTTCCGGTACCGGCTGCCATGCCAAATTAGTAATTTGTACCGGTACAAGCGCAATCTCCTATGGACTTCAATACGATGCCTGTGCCGTTGCACCATATACCGGAAAAACTATGGTCATGACCGAAAATGTTTACTCAAATGCAGCAGGTGGACAGGTTTACGCAAGACCTGGCGATATTGAAGTTGCAAAAGGACAGACTTATCACTTAATGCTTACGGTAAATGAGGACGGTTCCGGTGCTGTTTATTTAAATAACCAGATGATTGGTACCTATTCTAATCCTGGACTTGCCAATCAGCATGTCTACTTAAGAGCCGAGGCATCCGGTCGTATCAATGGTGATTCGGTAACTGCACGTTTTGAGAATATCAAATGTAAAGTAGATGGTGTAGTTTATGACAAACCACAAGCTTACAATAATTTTACAACGAATCCAACCATTTCGAACTCTCATGATGATTTCGGCAATATTACTTTCAATGGCTATATCAGCGGTTTAAATGCCGGAGAAGACTGGGATAACAGATATCAGTCTGTATCGGGTATTCTTCAGCTAAACTGGTAATATCTTTCTTTTAAAAATGGAGCTGCGCACTAATTTGTGCGACAGCCCCATTTTTTAATTGAATCCCACTACTTTCTGTGTAATTTTATAGGCAGCTACTGAAATCTTTCGTCCACCTTTTCCCGGCAGATTCGTAAATTGTCCTAAAATACTGTTTCGCAAATGATGGAACAAACGTAAATCCTTTTGCTTTATGTAATGCCACAATTCCCTCTTCTTATCTAAATTTTCCTCTGTTCCGGATCTGATACACATAATGGTAGATATCACCGTGATAATTTCCAGATAATTAAACATATAGTTGCGAAGCTTACGATTACTGATTTTATACAAATTAAACTCATCTACCATCATTTTATTGACTTTAATCTGCTGATCAATTCTCCCTATCATAACTTTCTCATTTACCGACTGGTCTTCGCGTCCAATGAAATAACGATAAAAATCAACATCCAGATAATACATTGTTTTCACCGAAGGAAGTGGCTTGTATACAAAAATGTTATCAACATAAAAGGTATGCTTCGGTAATTCCAGACCGCATTCAATCAGTAATCTTGTCCGATAAATGACCGAATGCATCAGAAGGTATTTTCCCTTCGTGAAATGCTTTACATCATTCCATGTAAAGATTTCATTCTGCGGAAGCTGTTTTGTATAACGCATGACCTTTTTATGCTTTGCTCCCTGTTTCTCATAAACAAAATTACTGATAAACATATCAAGCACCTGGCTGCCGCCAATCAGCTCTTTTAATTTGTCCAGAATCTGCAAATAAGCATTCTCATCTACCCAGTCATCACTGTCTACCACTTTAAAGTACAATCCACTCGCATTGCGCATACCGGTATTGACTGCCTCACCATGTCCACCGTTCTCCTGATGAATGGCTTTGACAATCGTTGGATATTTTTTGGCATAATTATCTGCAATTTCTGCAGTTGCATCCTTAGAGCCATCATCTATAATTAAAATTTCAACATCTTCCCCGCCTTTTAATAGTGATTCCACACAATGCTCCATATAATCCTGTGAATTATAACATGGCACTGCAATTGATAATATTTTCATTGACTTCTCCTTAGTTTTCTACACATTTTTATACTATATGTATATGCATTACTTAATTATTATACACACAACCAAAGAAATATCCAATTGATTTTTTCTTAGAATTTTCTTAAAATGTAACAGTTTGATCTCAATATTCTCCAACTCGCGCTTTTGTTATTTCTTAAATTTTTCATTGCCCAGACGCAGATTCATATATTTCGTGTATTTTGCAAATGCAGCCGGTATCGGATATTTCTTTTCAGAATCTGCCGTTTCTACAAACAGCATCCCGCTTTCAGCTGTTTCCAAAGAAGAAACCTTTATCATATAACCCGTCATATGCCATTCCATATGCGAGAAAATATGTTTCGCATCCTCTAATTTTTCAATATGAACCGGTACCAGATTCTTTTCTTTCACATAAGAGAGTGCTTCTTTTTCGCTCAGATGCCCTTTTACATTCGGGAATTCATAAAGCCCTGCCAAAAGTCCCTTTTTCGGGCGTTTCTGTAACACAATTTTTTCCCCGTCCCGGATAATAAAAACTGTCTTATCTTCTATTCTCCTTGGCTTTGCCTTTGACTTTACCGGAAGATTGTTCCAAAGATTTTTTTCTTTTGCCACACAAAATTCACGCCAGGGACATTCCATGCATTTGGGTTCTCCATTCGGCAGGCATACCATTGCCCCAAGCTCCATCAATGCCTGATTAAACGCTCCCGCTTCTTTCTTTGGCATGATCCGCCTAAGCTCTTTTTCCATCCTGTTTTTGGTACTCTGCTTCATAATGTCTGAATCATCTCCACATACCCTTGTAATTACGCGAAGTACATTCCCATCCACCGCAGGTACCGCTATTCCATAAGCAATTGACGCAATTGCCCCGGCCGTATACTGTCCGATTCCCTTTAACTTCAAAAGTTCTTCATAATCTGCCGGAAGAATCCCATCATACTGTTCCATCACGGTTTTTGCCGCAATCTGCATGTTCCGCACTCTGTTATAATAGCCAAGCCCCTCCCATAATTTTAAAAGCCGTTCTTCTTCGCACTCTGCCAAAGACTTTATATCCGGTAACTCCTTTATAAAACGCTCAAAATAAGGCTTTACTGCCTCTACTCTCGTCTGCTGTAGCATGATTTCCGAAACCCATACATGGTAGGGTGTCGGTTCTTCTCGCCATGGTAATATCCTCGCATGCCCTTTAAACCATGTAAGCAAAGGAGATACAATCTGTTCTAAATTAAAATCCTCTATCATTTATCATTTTCCTGTTTTCTTTCTGTTGCCATAACTATACTTCTTTGCTAGTATAACATAACTTTCTATCCTTGCGTACTTCTTATTTTTTACCAGTTTTCATGTCGTTTCCGGTCAGAAAAAGATTGACAAAACTTTGACAAAGTTATACACTAAGAATTAGGAATTTAGGTGATAAAAACCGAACGATTTTCAATATTTTTAGGAGGTTTCAACAATGAATAATTTAAAATTAGAAGTTGAAAATGAGATTGCTGTCCTTACAATCGACAGACCAAAGGCTCTCAATGCATTAAATACCGAGACTTTGGAAGAGTTAAACGAAGTATTAACTGAAATCGAAGGAAGAGACGACATTAAAGTCGTAATCTTAACAGGTTCCGGCGAGAAAGCTTTTGTTGCAGGTGCTGATATTGCTGAGATGATTAATTTTACTGCACCGGAAGCAAGAGCTTTTGGTATGAGAGCAGCAGATCCATTCTTCAAATTACAGAATATGCGTCAGGTAACAATCGCTGCTGTTAACGGTTTTGCTCTTGGCGGTGGATGCGAAATTTCCATGGCATGTGATATCCGTATTGCATCTGACAATGCTGTATTCGGTCAGCCTGAATGTGGTCTTGGTATCATTCCTGGATTTGGTGGTACACAGAGACTTGCACGTTTAGTTGGTATGGGACGTGCAAAAGAAATCATCTTTACCTGCCAGAACATTGATGCTAACGAAGCTTACCGCATCGGTCTTGTAAATAAAGTTGTTCCACAGGCAGAGCTTATGGATACTGCAAAGAAAATGGCTTCTAAGATTCTTCGTAACGGAAGCTACGCTGTTTCTGTTGCAAAAGCTGCCATCAACAATGGTTACGATATGGACATCAAGAATGCGGTTGAAATGGAAGCAAACCTCTTTGGTGTTGTAAATGACACTCATGACAAAAAAGAAGGTATGTCTGCTTTCCTTGAAAAGAGAAAAGAAAAGAACTTCACAGATTTCTAAATCGAATTACATAGCAAATGCTTACTACGAACCGCTTGCAATACGCAGGCGGTTCTCTTATATATCGGATATGGAATAATTTCCACATCCGATATATATTGCAAAAATCTTATACAACGATCAAAATGACCCAAAGGAGGATTCAGCATATGTTAGGAGAAACAATTGGTTTTATCGGATGCGGTAATATGGGAAGTGCCATGATCGGTGGCATTGTAGGCTCCGGACTGATTCCCGCAGATAAAGTAATTGCAAGTGCTCGTTCCAAAGATACCCTGGACAATATGAAAGAAACTTACAAAATTGATGTCACAAAAGACAATACCAAAGTAGCAGAAAAAGCAGACATTCTTTTTCTGGCAGTAAAGCCAAATATGTACGAAGATGTTATTTCCCAGATCCGTGATTGTGTAAAAAAAGAAGCTTTGATTGTTTCTATTGCGGCCGGACAGACAATTGCCGGAATCGAGTCACTCTTTGCTCATCCAATCAAACTGGTTCGCGCTATGCCAAACACACCTGCCATGGTATTGGAATCTATGTCAGCTTTAACACCAAATGCCAACGTGTCACCGGAAGAATTAAAGAAAGTCATCACGATTTTTAACAGTTTTGGAAAATGTGAGGTTGTTTCCGAAAAATTAATGGATGCTGTAACAGGGGTCAGCGGTTCCTCTCCTGCTTATGTATATATGTTTATAGAGGCAATGGCAGATGCCGCCGTATTTGATGGAATGCCAAGAGCACAGGCATACAAGTTTGCAGCTCAGTCTGTACTTGGCGCTGCAAAAATGGTCTTGGAAACCGGAAAACATCCGGGCGAATTGAAGGATGCTGTATGCTCTCCGGGAGGAACCACGATTGAAGCGGTAGCAAAATTGGAAGAGCTCAATTTACGCGGCACCGTAATCGCAGCACAGCATACCTGCACCGAAAAATCAAAAGCAATGAGCAAAAAATAATTTTTTATAAAACAGGGAGGAGTTTTTCTATGTGGGCAAATGAAAGTGTATTTTATCAAATTTATCCTTTGGGCTTTTGTGGGGCGCCCTTTGAAAATGATGGAATTTTAACAAATCGTATTAGCAAAGTCATTGACTGGATTCCTCATATTAAAAAACTTGGCGCAAATGCCATTTATTTTTCACCGGTCTTCGAGTCCGACACCCATGGTTATAATACCAGAGATTATAAGAAAATTGATGTACGTCTTGGAACCAACGAAGATTTTAAGGCAGTTTGCGATAGTTTACATAAAGAAGGAATCAAAGTTGTTTTAGACGGCGTTTTCAATCATGTCGGACGTGGTTTTTTCGGATTTTCAGATGTTTTAAAGAACCGTGAGTCTTCTCCATATCGTGATTGGTTTCATATTGATTTTAATGGAAATTCCAATTTTAACGATGGTTTATGGTATGAAGGCTGGGAAGGCAATTATGATTTAGTCAAATTAAATCTGCGAAATGAAGAAGTAGTTTCCTATCTTTTTTCCTGTATTGAATACTGGATTTCCTATTTTGATATTGATGGTTTAAGACTTGATGTTGCTTACTGTCTGGATCATGACTTCCTAAGACGACTCAGAAACTTCTGTGACTCAAAAAAGCCGGATTTCTTTTTAGTTGGTGAAACCCTGCACGGAGATTATAATCAGATCATGAACGACAGTATGCTTCATTCTGTCACCAACTATGAATGTTATAAAGGACTTTATTCCAGCTTTAACTCTATGAACATGTTTGAAATCAATCATTCACTTCTCAGACAGTTCGGACCGGAGAACTGGACACTCTACAAGGGCAAACATCTCCTGTCTTTCGTTGATAACCATGACGTAACAAGAGTTGCCAGTATTTTAACAAACGAACGGCATCTACCACTAATTTATGCTTTGGCTTTTGGTATGCCGGGTATTCCTTGTGTATATTATGGCAGTGAATGGGGTGCAAAAGCCCGAAAAGAAGATGGGGATCCGGCACTTCGCGCTTGTTTTGATGCCCCAATAGACAATGAACTGAGTGCTTATATTTCCAGGCTTGCCGAAGTCAAAAAATCTTCTCATGCTTTAAATTATGGAGATTTTCGTTCCGTTCTCTTAACAAATAAGCAATGCATTTTCGAACGAAAAACAGATACAGAACGTTATTTTGTCGCAATCAATGCTGATGAAAATGAATTTCAGGCACAATTTGATGCCGGATGCCAGTATGCTACCGAAATGCTGACTGATACATTGCATGATTTCAGTAAAGGCACTACACTGGCTCCATATCATGCTTATTATTGGAAAATGGATGTGCAGCCATAGCAAATTGGCATTTGTCTATTTTCTTCTCTGCGAGCAGCACATTGTCGTACAAAATGAGGGCAGGTTATTTGGAACCGACCTCCCAAAAGTTAGATTTCTAGGTCTAACTTTTGGGGGCGGTCCAATAACCTGCCCTCTTAATTTTACACAAAAACGTATTTCTCATCTTCTTAACCTGCAATAAACACTTCATCAAACATGCAATCCAAGAAACGTTTTAATAACTTCTCCATATTATCAAAATAAACTTCGGTCACAGAATTATCAAAATCCAGTTCATTTCCGATTTCCGATACAGCATCTGCAATATCCTGATTTAAGCTGTCAACTGCATTTTCCACTATCTCTTCAAACATACAATACACATCGTTTTTCATATAAAGAATATAGTCCTCTTTCCGAATCCTGCCTTTTGCAAGATACTCATCCGTAAACATATCTCTCCCATATTCTTCTGCCACTTCGTGAAATTCATTCTTCACCACAGCATACTCTACCGGAATATAATTTTCATCGAAAAATTTTTCAAAAGATGCTTTATCTCCTGGTGTATTCTGACCCATACATAATTCTCCTTACTACTTTCTCATGAATCGTTGCCAATTCGTGGCTTATCCGTTCAATTACTGTTTTTGGTATCTTTATGCATATCTAATTCTTTCATATGTTGCAATGCTTCCTCAGGGAGTATGCACGTCCCATGCTCTAATAAATATGCCTTCATTCTGCCATCGGAATAAATACCTCTGGTAAATTCAAGCGAAGCGCCAAGCAGTTTACATAACTGATTATTCGTCATAGGTTCTTTCGTAAGTAATAAATAATAACATTCATTACTATTTAATTTATACAAACTGTTTTCCACCGGAAAATCAATATAAATACTATCACAATACTGCATAAAATCCTGCAAAGAAGTAAATTCCAATTCATATACATCCCGGTCTAAACGCTTTTCCAAAGCGTCTTTGGTCTCATCTCGGTTAAGAAATGCCTGCTCAAATTTATTTGTACTTCTCTCCAGTGCTTCTGCTCCTTCTTTTGTTACACCTGCAAGAACTTCCACCGCAGAACGCAGATTTTTTAACATATCCACAATATTCTGCTCTTGTTTTTCCGACAAAGTAAGAGCAAGCGTATGATTCTCCAGCACCGCAACCTGCACGGAAATCGGTCCCCCCTGTACCTTATAATCCACTTCCTGCTGTGCCATTGAAATAATCTTCTTTAAAAAATCTTCGGTCTTCCCTTTGTTATTCAAAAAATCTTCCAGTTCCAGACCATTCTCATTCAACTCACTTTCAGAAATCAGGCAACGAACAGTTTCCTCATCAATTCGTTTAAATCTCATACACTCCCTCCTCTCTGCTTCTTCCCTTTTTGTCTGTTATCTTATACTATACAATAAAATGAAAATTATTTCAACACCGTTTTACAAACATATGTTCACATTTTGTTTTATTTATGTTATACTAATATGAAAGAATAACCTTTTCCGTGCTTTTGCTGTATAAGAAATTCCTTGAAATTTCCTATACAACAAAAAATTTCTTATACCTATAACAAGAAAGGATTTTTACATGACTCCGATTATTTTTCATATTGATGTTAATTCTGCTTTTTTAAGCTGGACATCTGTTGACAATTTAGAAAACAATCATAACGATGGCATTGATTTGCGAACAATTCCGGCCATTATAGGCGGCAATCGGGAAAACCGCCATGGTATCGTATTGGCAAAATCCGAATCTGCCAAAACATTTGGTATCCATACCGGAGAACCTGTTGCTTCTGCCCTCCGTAAATGTCCTTTTCTTGTTATTCAGGCTCCAAATCATAAGCTATATAAAGAATACAGCAACAAAATGATGAACCTTTTACACACCTACACTCCTGATATTGAGCAGTTATCGATTGATGAATGCTTTCTTGATTTCACACCGATTGCAGCTCGTTACACTTCTCCTATCGAAGCTGCGACTATAATAAAAGAAGATATCAAATCCCAGTTTCATTTTACCGTAAACATTGGAATTGCCAACAATAAATTATTGGCAAAAATGGCAAGTGATTTCAAAAAGCCGGATCGCATCCATACTTTATTCAAGGATGAAATTCCCGTCAAAATGTGGCCTCTTCCAGTCGATGACCTCTATATGGTCGGCCACTCCAGTGCTGAGCGCTTAAAGAGCTTTGGCATTCGTACCATCGGTGAACTTGCACATACTGACACTGACTTTTTACAACGCGAATTCAAAAGCCACGGGACTCAGATGTGGGAATACGCGAATGGAATCGACCATAGCGTTGTAGATTCCGCAAAACACGAATTAAAAGGAATCGGCAATTCCATCACTTTAGGAGAAGATATCAAGGATTTTGATTCCGCAAAACAGGTTCTCTTAAGTCTTTCCGAAACTGTTTCTGAACGCTTACGAAATTCCAACCAACTTGCACAGAATATTACCGTAGAAATCAAATATAGTGATTTTTCATCCAACTCTCATCAAATGCCGCTTTTTTCACCTACCAATACGACGAAGGGCATTTATGAAGCATCCTGCCAGCTTTTTTTAGAACTATGGAACAAACGTCCTCTTCGTTTACTTGGAATCCGTACCGGAAAACTTCTCCCGGAGGATGCCCCGATCCAAATGAATATTTTTGACTTTACAGATAACATAAATACTTCAAAACAAGTATCACAGGAAAAATCTATATCCACTTCGTCCACCTCAAATCAGGATACAAAAAAACGCCTGCAACAGCTGGATGCTGCCGTAGACGCTATCAGACTCCGTTATGGGAAAAATGCAATTGTTCGCGGCAGTCTCCTTAACAGCCAATCCAAAAAGTCCGAAGAAGATTCTTCCAAAGAAACTGACCTTTAATTCCCATGTGTTATTTTCTGGTATGCAAATTTTGAGGAATTGACACCCACCCTCTTGCGGCTTTAATTCCCATGTGTTATTTTCTGGTATGCAAATGTCAAAAAATAGATTAGAGATGCAATAATAATAATCATAGGCCCTGTCGCGACATTAGTAAAATAAGAAATAATAAGTCCCAATACACCCGAAAATACCGAGAATAAAATAGCAAAAAAATGATATTCCCGCATATTCACTGCAAGATTTCTACTGCTTGCTGCCGGCAAAATCAAAAGCGCATTGATAATCAGAATACCGACCCACTTAATGGAAAGCATTACGATTACTGCAATCAATACCGCAAACAGGTTCTCCAGCAATGAAACCGGAATATGCCGGCTTTTCGCCAACGTTCTGTTAATACTGATTGCATTTAGTTTATTAAATGCAATTGTCCAGAAAATCAAAGTAATCGCGAATATTATAATAAGATACACAATTTCTTTCTTGGTAATACTTAAAATATCTCCCACCAGCAAACTGGAATATTTGCTGAAATTTCCTCCTTTTGATAAAATGGCAAGCCCAATTGCTACCGAACATGAAGAAAATACCGAAATAATCGTATCTGTGGATGCCGTACTCTTGCTACTGATTTTATTTAACAATAATGCAAAGATAATCGCAAAAATAATCATGGAAAGATTTGTATCTGTTACCCCGAGAACTACTCCAATGGCAATTCCCGTAAGTGCAGAATGTCCAAGTGCATCCGAAAAAAATGCCATTTTCCGATTCACAATCATAGTCCCAAGAATTCCAAAGAGTGGTGTAATAATTAAGACTGCCCAGAATGCATTCCTCATAAAACCGTATTGCCACCAGTCTGTAAAAAACGCTAGCATCCTTCCACCTCCGTTTTTTCAAATACCTGTTTCATCTCATCGGAATGAAATACTTCTCCGACCGTTCCCTGTTTTAAAATTGCATGATTCAATAATACTACCTTATCCGCGTATTTTGCCACATAGTCCAGATCATGTGAGATTAAAACAATTGCCAGATCAAAATGTTTCTTTAAATAATCAATTGTTTTATAAAACAATTCTGTACCATTTTGATCAATTCCGGAAATCGGCTCATCTAAAAGTAACAGATTTGGCTCATCCATAATTGCCATCGAAAGTAATACTCTTTGCAGTTCACCTCCGGATAGATTGGAAACCTGTTTATCAATCAGATAATCCGCCTCGAAAACCGTAAGCATTTCCTTTATTTCCCGATACAGTTTTTTATTTTTCTTTAGAAATACCGGAAACCCAGACTGATAACTTGCTATCATATCATAAACGCTCAGTGGTGTATTCTTTTCAATATTAAGACTTTGCGGCACATAGCCAATTTTAAGCTTTTGGATTTTACCGTCTTCCCTGTCTTTAAATTCAATATTTCCAGTATGCGGAATATCTCCAAGAATTGCTTTGATAAGCGTCGATTTTCCGGCTCCATTTTTCCCGATAATTGCAGTTAATGTTCCACAGTGAATATGAAGGTTGACATCGTCTAAAATCATCTGTTCTCCCATTGTAACGCCCAGATGATTTATTTTTATACAATGAAGCCCACATGGTTCAATGATTTTCCTCATATCCGAATGCCTCCTTCAATTTTGCAATATTTTGCTCCATACCATGAAGATAACTGTCCATGGCACCATCTCCACGTACTAAAGTGTCAAGATAAATGACCTTCGCATCCGTCTCTTTCTCTACCGTATCACCCATATCTTTTCCATAAAGTTCCTCAGCAAGAACCACGCTCACCTTATCACTTTCAATCACCTGCATGACCTCTGCCACTTCTCCGGCACTAACCTGACGCTCTTCATCCAAATCCATGACAATGCTTACCTGCATTCCAAGTTCATCCGCAACATAATCATAAGCTTCATGAAAAATAACAATATTTTGTCCTTCCGTTACCAACTTTAACTCATTTATTTCCTGTTCCAGAACATCCAGCTTTGTCAGATATGCGTTCGCATTCTCCGTAAACTGTTTCGCTTCTGTCGGCATTAATTCCCCAAGTTTTTCTGCAATCGTCTGCACCTGTATCTCATAATCACTTACATTCATCCATACATGTGCATTATCCTCTAACATCGCAATCTTTTCACTGGTGTTGATAATTGCCAACGTATCATATTGCTTTGCGACATCATCTAAGAAACTCTCAATTCCGCCACCATTTACAATAAACACATCTGCCCCTGATAAAAGCCGCATATCCTGTGGTGTCAATTGATAATCATGTAAACATCCTGTCTGTGGCTCACTTAAATTCTTTAAAGTCACATCCTTAGAATCACCTATCACATTCATTGCTGCAACATACATCGGATAAAAGGAAGTGACTACAACGTATTCTTTTTTTTCATTTTCCCGTTCATGGTTTACATAAATATTTGTCAGCCCAATCCCACAAAAAAGCAGACAAATAAGCATTATCATAGTAAAAACATATTTATTTCTTATTTTCTTCATGCAAACCATTCCTTCCTTTCAGTTCAATAACCTACTTTTTCTTTTCTTCCGGCACATAACCAATTAACTCATCCATTAATGCCCAGATTTCATCACGCCCTTGTTTTGTCACTGCAGAAAACGGAATAACTGTCGTGTTCGGCTTTAACTTTAATCCTTCTTTTACAGTTTTTAGTGCTTTCGGAACCTGACTTCTTTTTAATTTATCCAGCTTTGTTGCAATAATAATCGGATCATATCCCTGATAGACAATCCATTCATACATCATCTTATCGTTTGCGGATGGTTCATGTCTGATATCAATAAGCAGAAAGACCGCCTTTAACTGTTTTGACACATGGAGATAATTTTCAATCATTTTTCCCCATTTCTTCTTCTCTGACTCAGAAACCTTAGCATAACCATATCCCGGAAGATCCACTAAATACATCAACTGATTAATATTATAAAAATTAATCGTCTGTGTCTTTCCCGGCTGTGAAGATGTTCTGGCTAATGATTTTCGATTCATAAGTCCATTAATTAAAGAAGATTTTCCTACATTTGATTTCCCTGCAAATGCAATTTCCGGTAACTTATTATCCGGTATGGTACTGGTGATACCACAAACAGTTTCCAACTCTACATTCTTAATAACCATAATTTCCTCTTTCTATTTCACAAACGCCACGTCTAAAACCTCTGCCATTGTTTCCACAAAAACAATCGACATTCCTTTTTTGATTTCTGCCGAAATTTCTTCGATATCTTTTTCATTTTTCTTTGGTACACACACGGTTGTAATTCCGGCATTTTTGGCTGCAAGCAGTTTTTCCTTCAGCCCTCCGATTGGAAGTACCCGACCACGTAACGTAATTTCGCCTGTCATTGCAACATCAGCTCTTACCGGTGTCTTCGTGATAGCAGAAAGCATTGCCGTTGCCATTGTAATTCCGGCAGATGGTCCATCTTTCGGTACCGCCCCCTCCGGAATATGTATGTGAATATCATGCTCCGTGAAGAAATCTTTTTTAATATGATACTCATCACTAATCGAACGAATATAACTGATTCCTGCCTCTGCCGATTCCTTCATCACATCCCCAAGCTGACCGGTCAGTTTGAACTCACCCTTTCCGGGCATAATATTAACTTCAATTTCCAAAGTATCACCGCCCACACTTGTCCATGCAAGTCCACGAACGATACCGATTTCATCTGTCTCATTCTTTAAATCATAGGTATATTTTATTTTACCAAGGTATTTTTCAAGATTCTGCTCCGTAATTCGTATTTTTTTCTTCTTACCGTCATAAATTTCTCTGGCTGCTTTTCTCGCAATTTCTCCAAGCTTACGCTCTAAATTTCTTACCCCGGCTTCCCTTGTATAACCACGGATAATTGTTTTCATCGCCGCATCACTGATATGAAGCTGTTCTTTTTTCAACCCATTCTTTTGCACTTGTTTCTGTAGCAAATGCTCTTTTGCAATATGTTCTTTTTCGTTTTCCGTATAACTTGTAACTTCAATTAACTCCATACGGTCAAGCAACGGGCGCGGAATATCCTGCGCAGAATTTGCAGTTGCAATAAACAATACCTCTGACAAATCAATTGGAATTTCTACATAATGATCACGGAACTTATTGTTTTGTTCGGCATCTAAAACCTCTAACAATGCAGACGACGTATCTCCCTTGTAATCACTGCTTACTTTATCAATTTCATCTAAAAGCATTAACGGATTCTTGACACCCGCACTACGAAGCCCATTTACAATACGCCCGGGCATTGCCCCGACATATGTTCTTCTATGACCTCTTATCTCCGCTTCATCACGCACCCCGCCAAGACAAATACGCACATACTCCTTATTCAATGCCTTTGCAACCGAACGTGCAATGCTTGTCTTTCCGGTTCCCGGAGGTCCTACCAGGCAGATAATCGGACTCTCTCCTTTTTTTGTCAGATTACGCACCGCAAGAAACTCTAACATTCTTGTTTTCACTTTTTCCATTCCGTAATGATCTTCATTTAAAATATTTTCTGCATTTTTTAAATCCTTATTATCTTTCGATTCCTTATTCCATGGCAATTCCAATAAGGTTTCAATATAACCTCTTACCACAGCACTCTCAGACGAACTGGAACTTATATTTTTAAAACGAAGAATTTCTTTTTTTATTTTATCTTTTACTTCTTTATCTGCTTTTAATTTCTTAAGTTCATCCAGAAAATGATCTGCATCATTTTCCGTATTTTCTTCTCCTAATTCCTCACGAATCAATTTCATCTGCTCACGCAGAATATATTCCTTTTGATGCTTATCAATTCTTTCCTTTACTTTCGCCTGGAAATTATTCTTTAAATCTATAATCTGAATTTCATTTAACAAAATCTCCACCAGCACACCATAACGTTCCGTCAATGTCACTGCTTCTAAGATTCTTTGTTTTTGCTCAAAATGAACCGGTAAGTTATTGGAAATCTGATCCATTACCTTTTCTAAGTCAGTTGCTTCCTGCACCTGTCTTAAAAATTCTTTGCTCATCTTTTGATTAACCTGACAATACCCCACAAATGCTTCCTGAACCCCTCTAAGCATTGCTTCTTTTTCTTTATCCGATAAATCTTCGGCTACTTCGGTAAGTGGCTCTACTTCTGCCAAAAGATACTTCTCTTCCTCTGAAAAACACTTTAATTCAGCGCGCATGGTTCCCTCTACTAAAACCCGCACAATATTATTCTGCATTTTGATTACCTGCTTAATTGAGGCAATCATACCTATTCTATATAAACCATCAATGGTTGGCTCTTCTTCCTCCGCCTCTTTTTGTGTGACAAGAAAAATTTCTTCCGTCTCATGCATTGCCTGTTCTATGGCATAAACGGATTTTTCCCTGCTGACATCAAAATGAGCAATCATTCCTGGAAGAATGGTCATTCCTCGAAGCGCAACCGCCGGAATACTTTTCCTATGTTCACTCATAATCCTCTTCCTTTTATTTTCGCTTTAGAAACGATAAACTGCCTGGAAACCAAGCAGTTTATCCACTATTTTTATTTAATTTATACAAATATTGATGAGCGTTTCCAAAAACGCATTCTCATCATCAGGCGCTCTTTTCTGCCTCTTCACAAGTCGTCAACAATGCCGGTGCATGCTCTGTGACTGTTTCTTTGGTAATGACACACTTTGCAATTGTTTCATCCGATGGAATCTTGTACATTAAATCCATCATTGTTTCCTCAATAATAGCGCGAAGTCCTCTCGCTCCGGTCTTACGCTCCATGGTTTTCTCCGCAATCGCTTCAATTGCCTCCTGCTCAAATTCAAGCTCTACGCCATCTAACTCAAACAACTTTTTGTATTGTTTTACCAAAGAATTCTTTGGCTCTGTTAAAATACGAACCATTGCTTCTTTATCCAGCAAATCCAAAGAAACAATAACCGGAACACGTCCCACAAACTCCGGAATCAAGCCAAATTTCATAAAATCCTGCGGCAAAGCCTTTTTAAACAGCTCACCTACATTTTTTCCGTCCTTTTCCGTTAAAACGCCATTAAATCCAATCGTCTTTTCATCCATACGGTTTTCAATGATTTTATCCAAACCATCAAATGCGCCACCACAAATAAATAAAATATTCGTGGTATCAATCTGAATTAATTCCTGCTGTGGATGTTTTCTCCCGCCTTGCGGTGGTACGGAAGCAATCGTTCCTTCTAAAATTTTAAGCAATGCCTGCTGTACACCTTCACCGGATACATCTCGCGTAATTGATACATTTTCAGATTTCTTCGTAATCTTATCAATCTCATCAATATAAATAATACCACATTGCGCTCTTGCAATATCATAATCGGCCGCCTGGATTAATTTTAAAAGTATATTTTCTACATCCTCACCTACATAACCTGCTTCGGTAAGTGTTGTTGCATCTGCAATTGCAAACGGTACATTTAACACTCTTGCTAACGTCTGTGCTAACAATGTTTTACCGGAACCTGTTGGTCCAAGCATTAAAATATTACTTTTCTGTAACTCGACACTGTCATCAATATCCGCCGTAATTCTTTTATAATGATTATAAACTGCAACCGAAAGTACCTTTTTTGCTGCATCCTGTCCAATAACATATTGATCCAAAAAAGCCTTCATTTCTTCCGGTTTGATCAGATTAATCTCCTGTTTTGCATCTACTTCATTTTCATCAGAATCTTCCAGTTCTTCCTCTATAATTTCTGAACAGATGTCCACACACTCATCACAAATATAAGCACCATTTGGTCCGGCAATCAGCTTTCTGACCTGCTCCTGCGATTTACCACAAAAAGAACACCTGATTTTTTCTTCACCATTTCTACCTGCCATTCAATCACCCCACTATCTATTATCATATAGACATAAAGGGACAGCGCAAATTCTGTACTGTCCCTATCCTGCTTACTTACTCTTTTCTGCTTGTAATAACATCATCAACTAAACCATATGCCTTAGCCTCTTCCGCTGACATATAGTGATCTCTTTCCGTATCTGCACATATTACGTCATATGGCTTTCCGGTATTTGCTGCCAAAATTTCATTCAACTTCTTTTTTGTCTTTAAAATATTCTCTGCAGCAATTTCAATCTCAGTTGCCTGACCTTTTGCACCACCGGATGGCTGGTGAATCATAATCTCAGCATTCGGCAATGCCAGACGTTTTCCTTTGGTACCGCCTGCTAAAAGGAATGCTCCCATGCTGGCTGCAAGCCCGATACAAATCGTAGATACATCACACTTAATATACTGCATTGTATCATAAATTGCCATTCCGGCCGTAACCATTCCTCCCGGTGAATTAATGTATAATTGAATATCTTTTCCCGGATCTTCAGACTCAAGGAATAACAACTGCGCAACCACAAGACTTGCCGTTGTCTCATTGACTTCTTCCCCAAGGAAAATAATTCTATCTTTTAATAATCTGGAGTAGATATCGTAATTACGTTCTCCTCTGCTTGTCTGTTCAACGACATAAGGTACTAAACTCATAATTCTTCCTCCAATCTTTCTTAATTACAGAACGAAAAGCTTAATCTTCTTTTGCTTCCTCTGCTTCTTTTTCTTTCTTACTCTTAGCTTTTGCACGTTCTTTGATGTTATCCATGATAAGCTCAACTGCCTTCTGGATAGCCAGATCACGTTTCATGCTCTCTTTTTCTTCTTCACCGATGTATTCTTTTAACTTATCGGCTTCCATACCATAAGTTTTTGCCATCTTTTCGATTTCTGCATTCACTTCATCATCAGAAATCTCAATGTTTTCTTCTTTTGCAATCTGCTCTAATACAAGGCTGCTCTGAATACGTGTAATTGCTTCCGGACGAACCTGCTCTTTTAATTTGTCCATTGTCACACCTGAGAACTGCATATACTGATCCAAAGTAAGTCCCTGGCTTGCCATTCTCTGTGCGAACTCATTAATCATGGAATTTACCTGTGTATCAATCATTGCATCCGGAAGTTCCATTGAAGATTTATCGATAATCTTCTGAATTGCTTCATCTTCTTTGGTACGCTTTGCATCATTTTCTTTTCTTTCTTCTAATTTCTTCTTAAGATCTTCTTTATATTCATCTAAAGTATTGAATTCAGATACATCCTGTGCAAATTCGTCATTTAATTCCGGTAATTCTCTTGTCTTGATCTCATGAATCTTAACTTTGAATAATGCAGGTTTTCCAGCCAGATCCTTTGCCTGATATTCTTCAGGGAATGTAACATTGACATCTACTTCGTCACCGGCATTCTTTCCTACCAACTGATCTTCAAATGTATCAATAAATGTATGAGAACCGATTTCAAGCGGATGGTTTTCACCTTTACCACCTTCAAACGCAACACCATCAACAAAACCTTCGAAGTCAATGATTGCTGTATCACCATTTGCAACTGCTCTGTCTGTTACAGTTACGGTTCTTGCATTCTTATTTCTTTCGTTTTCTAATTCTTTTTCTACCTCTTCGTCAGTTACGGAAGTATCAATCTTTGTAACTGTTACGCCTTTGTACTTTCCTAAGGTAACTTCCGGTCTTACTGCAACCTCTGCCGTAAAAATGAAAGATTTTCCTTTTTCAATCTGGGTAACGTCAACCATCGGCTGAGAAACAATATCTACTCCACTTTCTTTTACTGCATCCGGATAATTCTCCTGCATCAGAGAATTTGCAGCATCTTCATAAAAGATTTCCGGTCCGTACATTTTCTCAATCATAGCTCTTGGCACTTTTCCTTTACGGAAGCCAGGAACACTGATTCTATTTTTCTGTTTCATGTATGCAGCATTTAAAGCTTCCTCCAATTTTTCTGCCGGAACTTCAATTGTAAGTTTGACCATATTCTTTTCTAAATTTTCTACCTGTACACTCATTATTACCATTTTCCTCCTTATATATGAATATCAATGTACGTTTCATTTTCAACAAATATCCCATAAAAGGGCATACTAAGGCTACTAACAGTCATTTAAGCATTATAACATAACCTTTTTAAAATGAAAAGGTTTTTTTCCATGCAGAATATAAATTTTTGTAACAGTTCAGCCATAACCAATATTGTGGGAGAATCATGCTTGCATGGATGAACACACATATTGGTTATGATCTGAACGCCCGGTTATGAGCAATCCGCTTGTGAAGCAAGCTTTGAAGCACGAAGAGCGAGATTGCGAATGGCGTGACTGAACTGTTATAAAATTGACACCTATGTATATAAACCAGAATTATTCACAGACAAACAAAAAGACCGCAAGTTCTGCGGCCTTTTCGCACACTGTTATTTTGTCATCTGTTCTTCCTGTTTCATGATCATTTTTTTGACCATTTCACCACCGATAGAACCTGCCTGTGCAGAAGTAAGATCTCCATTGTAACCTTCTTTTAAAGGTACGCCGATTTCACTTGCAACTTCCTGTTTAAAACGGTTCATTGCTTCTTTTGCCTGTGGTACAGCCATTTTACTTGTGTTAGAATTACTTGATCCACTCATGGTATTACCTCCATAATCTTTTCTTCTTTTTGTCTGTTTTAAGATAAACATTTTTGTGATGTTTATCCTGTTTGTATTATCTGTAAGTTGAAAAAAATTATGTTTGGTAAGTTTTTCTTTCCTTAAAAAAATTTTCTATTTATTATAGATAAGATGCTTCTTAACATCAGCAAGTAACGCTTCATCTCCGAAATATGAAACAATGGCAAGTCCAAAATCAATTGCTGTCCCCATTCCTCTGCTGGTAATTACATTTTTATCCGTCACTACATTTTCGAACAAAACATTGGCACCGGTAAGTTGATCCTCAAATCCCGGATGACAGCAGGCATTCTTTCCTTCTAATACACCGCATGCTCCCAAAACACTTGGTGCCGCACAAATGGCTGCTACCAATTTTCCCTCGTTTGCAAATTTTTTTACTACTTCTGTTACTTTTTTATTTGCTCCAAGATTCAATGTCCCCGGCATGCCTCCCGGTAAAATAATTCCGTCCAGTTTATCAAAATCCACTTCTTCTAAAACCGTATCTGTCTCAAAAGTAATATCATGTGAACCTGTAACCTTCGGTTTTCCCACAATTGAAATGGATGTAATATTCATTTTTGCCCTTCTTAAAATATCTACCACTGCAAGACCTTCGATTTCCTCACATTTGTCTGCAAAAAAAATCCCTAATTCTGCCATGCCTTTTCCTCCTATTCATATTTTTGTTTTCTGAACTTTCGCTCTTCCATTCATGACTCGCATCTATAAGGTATTTTATCACAATTTTCCTTGTAATCAAACGGAAAATATCTTAAACTGAAAGAAACGTAACGTCTTTTAGGGGGGGAATTATTTTATGGAATCTATTATTACACTGATTATCATTTTTATCTCGATCTTTGTCAGTCTTAAAAAGAATAAATCAAAGGAATCCAAAGCAGCTACACCAAAACCTTTTACACCATACCAGCACAGTGAAGCATCTGCTCAGCCGGTTGCAAAACCGGAAACTTCTCAACCGATACCTCAGAAAAATCAAGCTTCACTAAATAATAAGCCGCTAAAACAGGGAAAAACACCTGTTACTCCAAATGTTTCCCCAACTATGTCAAAAGCAAAAAAAGTTGCTTTTGAGGAAACGGATTTCAACAGGGATTTCTTAAAAGATTCCAATTTATTGTCTACCGATTATATAAATATGGGTATGACACTTTGGATAGAAAGTCCACGAATGCAGGAAATTGAAGATTTAATCGCAACAGGCTATCCGGTAAAACTGCCTTCAGACAGAGATTTTGTTGCCGAAGGCCTCGCTCTGATAGAATCCCATACATCAGGAAATACTTTAAATACTAAATTTTAGGTTTTATTTGTTAGATTTAAAAAAGAAAGAAGGACAGACTATGCAGGAAATACCAAGATCAGGCGAAATCTACCGCCATTTTAAAAATAAATTGTATCAGATTATTACTGTTGCAAAACACACCGAAACCAATGAGGATATGGTAATCTATCAGGCATTATATGGGAGTTTTGAGACCTATGCCAGACCACTTTCTATGTTCCTCTCAAAAGTAGATTCCCAAAAATACCCAGATGCTACTCAGACTTATCGTTTTGAAAAAGTCGCACATTCCGATTTATGTAAACCAAATGATGTCCCAGTTGTAGAAGAATCTGATCCGATGCCACACCAGAAAACGAATTCCGTTGCGCAACACGCTTCTGCACCAAATGTAACTGCACCAACAGATGTAAATACTGCCAGCAATGAAGAAGACCTCTCCGGTGTCAATCCAAATTTACTTGCTATTTTAGACACAGACACCTACGAGCAGAAATACAAGCTCTTATGTAATATGCGGGATGATATGGATGACCGTCTGATTAATGATTTATCAGTTGCTTTAGACATTGCCGTGGATGATGGACCAATTGAGCGGCGTTATGAACAACTGAAATCCGCTCTTGCCACCTTATGCAAATATGAAGTCAACCGTCTTCGCTAAATGTCAGAAAGCCTTCGCTACTCAAGGCTTTTTTTCTGGCTCAATGTACTGTTATGATATCGGCTGTCATAGGTCACATCTTCTCCAAACCATTCCGGTGGAACAAAACGATTGGCTTCCTCAATACTCTCAAATTCAACCTCTGCCAATGTAAGCGTTGCCAAATCCTTTTCGAAAATATCAAGTTCAACAGTATATTTTCCAAAAGGAATCTGGTAACGCACTTTTTCTATGATAATTCCATCTGCTTTGGATTTTAAATGAAGATAAGCCTCCTCAGTCAATGGTAAATTGTATTCTTCTCTCGCCATCAACCCTTTGGATTTATAAGTTAAAATATAAGAATCATCCCATCTCCGAATCCGAACCACCGGCTCCGTACAAAGATACCCCTGCTCAATCTTATGATGCGGATATTTCTCTAAATGTTCCGGTAATTTTTTTAATAAATATTTTCTCTCTATTTCCATAACTTCTCCTTCCTAACTCTAGTGTACTGTATCATTATATAATACTTACAGACTGCTGCCTAGTACAATCATTTTTCTTTACAAAAATCTTACTTGTCTTTTTGCTAAAAAATGATTATAGTAAGGTCTATATAGAATATAAATAAAAGGAAAATTAGGGGTATATTATGATTACTTTCAAATTTCGCAATAAACTTACCGGCATGCAATTTATCGCACTTGGATTTTTTCTTCTGATTCTGGTTGGTACGTTTTTATTGATGCTGCCGATTTCTACCAAAGCCGGCGAAAGTACTGATTTTATGACAGCACTATTTACATCAACCAGTGCAACTTGTGTAACCGGACTGGTTCTTACGGATACTTTTACTCACTGGACATTATTCGGTCAACTTGTTTTACTTGCTCTTATTCAAATTGGCGGACTTGGATTTATTACCATAGGTGTCTCTGCCTCTCTTGCCTTTCATAAGAAAATCGGTTTAAAAACAAGAGGCAATCTGCAAGACAGTGTAAGCGCGCTCCAACTGGGCGGTATCGTAAAACTTGTAATGCATATATTAAAAGGAACCTTTCTTTTCGAAGGAATTGGTGCGATTCTTTTATCCATTCGCTTCATTCCAAAGATGGGATTTATCACCGGCATCTATTATGGAATTTTTCATTCGATTTCTGCCTTTTGTAATGCCGGCTTTGATCTTATGGGATGCTTTTCACCAGGTTCCTCATTTACCGCTTATTCCGGGGACTGGCTTGTATGCATTACCCTGATTTTACTTATCGTTATTGGCGGAATCGGATTTGTCGTATGGGAAAATATTTACGTTCATAAACTTAATTTCAGACGCTATTCCTTACACGCTAAAATGGTATTATCATTTTCCGTTTTCTTAATTTTAACGGGTGCAGTACTTTTCTTTTTTGCAGAAAGAAATAATACGCTTCTTGGCATGCCACTTCATGAACAGATTTTATGTTCCTTATTTGGCTCCATAACGCCGAGAACCGCCGGATTTAATACCGTAGATAATGCTGCGCTTACAGATGCCGGCAAATTCTTATCCATTGTTTTAATGTTTATCGGTGGTGCTCCTGGTTCCACAGCCGGTGGTGTAAAAGTAACTACCATATTTGTTCTTATCTTATATTTGCGCTCTACCCTGACTCATACCAGAGGCGTCAATATTTTTGGTCGCCGGCTTACCGCAGACACTGTCTCAAAAGCTGCCTGTGTTTTATTTTTAAATCTGTCCTTGAGTATGATTGTCGGGTTTATTATATGCTGCTCACAGAACTTTACCATGGCAGACACCTTATTTGAAGTAGTATCCGCAATCAGTACCGTTGGTATGAGTGCCGGACTCACCGGACAATTAAATTTACTCTCACAATTACTGATTATTTTTCTTATGTATATCGGAAGAGTCGGAAGTCTTTCTTTCGCTCTTGCCTTTACCGACAAAAAGAAAACAGCACACATCATGCAACCGGAAGAAGCAATCAACGTAGGATAACAAGGAGGATTTATCGTGAAATCAATTTTAATTATAGGAATGGGAAAATTCGGAACTCATTTATGCAAAAATCTATCAAAACTCAATAACGAAATTCTTGCAATAGACATTAAGGAAGATGTTATGGAAAATGTCCTTCCTTATGTAACCAGTGCCAAAATCGGTGACTGTACCAATGAACAGGTCTTAGCCTCTCTTGGAGTTGGTAATTTTGATCTTTGCTTTGTCTGTATTGGAGCCAACTTCCAAAACAGCCTTGAAATTACCAGTCTTTTAAAAGAAATGGGAGCAAAATATGTCATCAGCAAAGCCAATCGCGACATTCACGCAAAGTTTTTGCTTCGAAATGGTGCCGACGAAGTCATTTATCCCGACCGGGATATTGCAGAAAAAGTTGCCATGAAATACAGTGCCAAAGACGTCTTTGACTACATTGAATTAGCAGATGATTACTCCATCTACGAAATCCTCCCTCCTTCACAATGGGTTGGAAAAAGCATTACTGAAATCAATGTCCGTGCCGAATATAATGTGCATATTCTTGGTACTAAAAATAAAGATGGCATTAAGCTTCTTCCCGGCTCTGACTATGTTTTCTCAAAAGATGAGCACTTAATGATTGTCGGGCAAACAAAAGATATTGAAAAAATTGTTTCAAAATCTTAATATTTGATACACCAGTATAATGTTTTCTCAATAACGATACCATTCACGAAGCATATTGTAGCTAATTTGAAAATCACTACACTTGGGTTAAGACTTACAAAAGTTAATTTTGAGTACGTAAAAAGAACAGTTCCGAGAACTGTTCTTTTTATATAATGCGTTTTTATTTTCTTTCAATGGGCTTAAGTGGACTCGAACCACCGACCTCACGCTTATCAGGCGTGCGCTCTAACCAGCTGAGCTATAAGCCCATACTTTGCGCAACACACATTACTTTTGTTACGCAACAATAGAAATTGTAGTACAAAAATTTCTTTTTGTCAACTACCTATTTACATATATTGCCTTGTTGTTTTTAAATCCAAATAAAAATGTGCCTGTGCTGCCCGCATATAAGGATTCAAGAACAAATATCCAATTCCCATTGTAAAAATGCCAAGAATCATCCATCCGATAAAACTGATATCCAGACAAAACAACCTCCATTTGTGGCCAGCCATCATTGCCTTCGACTGATCTATTGCCTCCATCACACCTATATTCGGATTTTCTGCCATAATATAAAATGCCATGGAATAACGATAAGCCGCAATAATACCAGGTATTACAAAAAGCAATGACCAAAGCCCGATAAAAATTCCGGTAACAATGCGAAGCCCTAATGCCTTTCCAAAATTAGAAAAACAGGAAAATTCATCCCTAATCTCTGCCTTTTGCCCATATGCCTGCTTAATAAAAAATTTATTCATTCCCAGTTCAACTGCTCCGCCCACAATAAATATGGCAATCTGGTAAATTCCAAGAAATACGGAGCATGCTGCCACAACTCCAAAAAACATTCTTCCCCACGAAGAATCCAAAATTCCATTTCCTAAGTTGTCATTCACTTTTTCCACCACTTTTGACACTTGTGAAAATTTTCCTCCACTTCCGCCCAACAAAGCTGCCAAAAAGCAAACTAAAACTGCTTCTCCCATATGCCCGTTCAAAGTAGTCCTTGCTCTTTTTCTACATTCTGACGCCTGTAACATAATACTTTCTCCTCTTCTCATATGTTTTGCTGCCACAGCCACAATTGCATTATTCACTGCGACATTTATTGATAAAAGCAACCAATTTCAGTATACCTGTCATGCAAAGAAATGTCTATTCAAAAACGCCAATTTTTCTAAACCTGGAAAAATTGGCGTTTTACTTACTGCACCGAATGAGGATAAATCCGAACCCTCAACATCTGCCAGAGTGATAGTCTTGGAACCATCCTTATAGTTGAAAGTAAGGATTATCTTGTCCTCATAAAGATACACCGCATTTACAAAGCTGTCGATCAGCCTTTGCCGCTGTTCCCGCTTTGTCACATCAAACTTGCGGAAACGGTAAATGAAAAATGCTATCTGTTCTCTTGTAAGCAGGGGTTTGTGCATTTCTTCCTGCAAAATGCTGACTTCAAGCTGGCTTTTTGTTTCTTCCAACTCGTCCAGCCTTTGCTTGGTGGATGGGGTAAAAATCCCTGCTTGAATAGCGTTGAGCATATTGTTAATACCTTTTTCCGTTTCTGCAAGCTGTTTTTTCAAAAGTGGCAGGTCGGTGCTTTCTTTCTTCTGCAACTCCATCAGCGTATCAATCAGCCGCTCCATGACTTCATCATTCATAATTGCTTTCATGGTATAATTGACAACCAAATCTTCAATCCAGTCTTTCTTGACCGCTTTCTTGTCACAAAGCTTCTTTTTCTTAGTATTCACACAGCGATAATAACGGTGTACTTTCATTGTATGGCTTGTGCCGCTTTCTCCCACCATGAAAGAGCCGCATTTCCCACAGTACAGCTTCGTTGTCAAAAGGTAATCATCCTCGGCTTTGTGACGGGCAGGAGCTTTTTTGTTCTTTGCCAGCCGTTCCTGTACCCGTTCAAACAACTCTTTCGGGACAATCGCCGGAATACCGTCCTCCTTGACTACATCACGATAGCTGTATTCTCCCATGTAACGGCGGTTCTTTAGCAGGTGGTTCATAATATTCAATGTGATTTTCCCGCCACGAATGGAACGCATACCCCGGCTGTTTAACAGATTGACAAGTTCCTGCATGGTCGCACCCTCGCTGTACTTTGTAAACATTTCCAGTACCACCGGGGCGGTCTTGGGGTCGATTTGATAAAACTGCTGTTCGTCAATGTAATATCCCATCGGGACAGTACCGCCATTGTATTTACATTTCAGCGCATTGTCAGTCAGACCTCGAATAACCTTTTCAGAAAGTTCCGCAGAGTAGTATTCTGCATAGCCCTCCAGCATAGCTTCCAGAATAATTCCCTCGCTGCCCTCGGAGATATTTTCCCTTGCGGAAATGACTTTCACACCGTTCTTTTTCAAGAGATTTTTGTAGCGTGCGCTATCATAACGGTTTCGTGC
This sequence comes from Roseburia hominis, assembly GCF_021531695.1. Lineage (GTDB taxonomy): Bacteria > Bacillota > Clostridia > Lachnospirales > Lachnospiraceae > Roseburia_D. The sequence goes on from NZ_JADYUI010000004.1 coordinate 174,234, forward strand.
AAAGCGGTCTAATTTCCAGACAAGGACAACATCAAACAAGCCCTTTGCGCTGTCTTTAATCATCTTCTGAAATTCAGGGCGGTTGTCCGTTTTTGCTGATAAAGCCCGGTCAATGTATGTTCCTAAAATCGTGATACCGTTTCGTTCTGCATAATCCTTACATTCTCGCAACTGCCCCTCAATACTTTCTTCTCGTTGATTATCGGAAGAATAGCGGGCGTAGATCACACCTTTCATTTATCCACCTCCATCATTTGAAGAAGCGTCTGCTTTAACTTTTTACTCATTGGCGATTGCGGGTCAAAACACATTTCAATAAACTGCCGCATTTCCTCACTGCCCGTTGCAATTTTAGGGCGGTATTCGTACAGCTTGCCTTGGGGCTTATCCGTCCGGGCAAACAGGTAATCCATAGACACATCAAAATAATCTGCATACTTCACAAGCGTTTCCAAAGACGGAGCAGATTGTCCCTGTTCATAGCGGTTAATGCTGGACTGTTTTACTCCCAGCAAATCCGCCATCTTTACCTGTGACAGTTTCACGCTCTCCCGCAATATCCGCAGACGTTCTCCCAATTCTTTCATAGCTGCGACCTCCCTGTTTTCTCTGTGCTTATTATAACATTTATGCGTTTTATTTTCAATCCGCAATAAGCATAATTATTATGATAAATGCTCGCATAAAGAGCAGAGGAAACAGGGAATGCAGCACCAAAATAAGCGGTCAATCTGACTGTGATGTTACAGCAGACTGAAACCGCTTATTTTTGCGTTTTGCGGGGAATGTGGGTACACATGACCGCAAAACAGGGTTTCCAAAGGGTATCCCTTTGGCACACGACTTTGCTTGCAAAGTGTAGTGTGTTATACGCTCTGTCGGCGTTGCTGCGAAAATGAAGTTGCCGGGGGAGGGCAAGTACATTTGAAGTAGCAAGAAAACAGGGCTGTGGTTGCATGGCGTAAAGCCGCAAATACAGGGCTGGTTTCAGCAGCAGACAGGGCGTATAGGAAAGCCCCCGTCCATCGTCCCACGTCGGACTTCGGGACAAAATGTCCCGAACTTGTGGACACACTCACGAAAAAGCGGGTGGGTTTTTCTCTCAAAATTGAAATGGGCGGGAAGCCATTTTAAGGGCTTTCCCGCCTTGATTGCCTATCAGCAAAGGTAGGCGAAACTGTCAACGGCGGCGCATTTATGCGCCGTTCATCTTGACCGTTGACTGGATCGGCTGGCTTTGCGATTTCCCATCACTTTAATAAATGCGTTTTCTTCTCAATCGTCGCTTTTACGAGCAAAACTGTTTTGGGATTGACAATCAACATTTCGTAAAACTGGCAATACGAAAACCAAAACGGCAACCGCAATAATCCCTATTCCACAAAGTAAAAACCATTTTTCCACACCAATTAGTTCTGCAAAAATACCGGAACACAGCAAACCCAGCGGCATGGCAAAGGACATCACGCTTCCGAGCAATGAGAAAACCCGTCCCAGATATTCTGGTGGAAGCTGCTCTTGAAACAAGGCGTTTTGTACTCCGTAAAATGGAGAAGTTAATCCCATGACTGTACAACAAATTACAAATATAAAAAACGCATTGGTGGGCAGCAAACCGGAAATCGCAATGCTTACCCCCATCACAAGAACCGATAGACCGATTGAAAAAATCCGGTTCTTGAATCCACCCCAAACGCTGAGCAAAATTCCCCCTGCAAGCATACCGCCTGCAAAAGCAATTTCTGCTATGGACGCATGGGTAGGTGTTCCACGAAAGTATCCCATGCTCATTAAAGGGTACAATGCACTGATAGGCATAAAGAAAAACATATATGCCGTTCCAATCCAAAGTAATGCGAACAAACCCTTGTTTTTCTTTAACTCAAAATATCCCTCCTTCATATCCCGGAAAAAGCTGTTTTGGCTTTCGCCTGGGCATATTGGCGGATTTGGAATCGACAGAACCGCAACAACGCCGCAAGCCAGAACTGCGCCGATAATATCCAATAGAATAATCGTGCTTAATGACCAGACACTATATAAGAAAGCGGCAGCGGCTGGGCTGATCAGGGACACGGCGGCCTGCATGGTCTGATTATAACCGGCACATTTGGTTAGCTGGTCTTGCGGAACCATAAGCGGTGTAACTGCGCTGGACGCAGGAGAATGAAAAGCGTTGCCGATACTTCTGACAAATAAGACCAGCATAATGAGCCATATGGGCAGTTCCATAAACACTGAAACGACTGCCAGAAATCCTCCTGTTGCGGCAATCATAAGGTCTGCTCCGATCATCACTCCTTTGCGGCTATGGCGATCCACAAAAGTCCCTGCAAAGGGGCCAATCACAGCTTGAGGAAGAAAGCCCATCAAGGTTGCAATGGATAAGACCATAGCGGAATTTGTTTTTGCTGTGAGATAGAATATAATGGACATTTGCAAAATCCCACTTGTAATGAGAGAAACGCTCTGTCCCGCCAGCATAGTAAAATACTTCTTTTTCCAAAATTTAGTTTCTGTTGTCATATCAATACCTCCTGTTTTTGTCACATACTCTTTTCTGCGCAACAAAAAGCAGATATATGCTCCACTATGGGCATATACCTGCATAACAAAAGGCACGACAAGAAATACTCTATGACAATCATTGTCATAAAGGATTGACCTACGTGTTTCTCTGTACGCACGACAAAAAAGCCCATCACATGGAATGAAAAACCGACTTTTTGTTGTTTATTAGCGTACAAAAATTAACACACGTAAGCCTCCTTTCAACTTCAAACTGATTGTCAGAATATCATATAACAGATAGATTGTCAATCAGTTTGAAAAATTTTTGAAGTGGATTGGTTTGTTTATAACTGAAAATCTAATTTCTTTGAACTTGCAGGGAATGGAATGCTCCGCTTACTTTTTTAGCCCTAACAATTATAATATCTGGAATTTCCTTGTTAAAATAGCATTCTTCATAAAAACCATCAATTACAAAACCAGTGTCAAAACACATATTAAAAATATCCTGCAAAGAACGATGATAGTAACATTGCTTTTGTGGTTGTCCTTCAATCGCAATATCGTAGTAGCTGTGTGGTGTCATGTATTTATCTGTCAGTGTAACAAAGCACGGATGCTGTGTTGCAAATACAAAAACTCCATTATCCTCAATCAAATTGTAAACAGCGGTAAAAAGCGGCTTAATATCGGTAATATCCATGACCGCCATATTTGAAACCGCTTTTGTGAACATCCTGTTTCTTTTTAACGTCTTCATACTGATTTCATTAGTGGCATCTGCTACGTAAAATTCAATTCTATCAGTATTGTGTTTTCTTCGTTTCTTTGCCAGTTCAATCATTTTTTCACCATAATCAAAGCCAACAACTGAAATGCCTTTTTCAGCAAGATATGCCGAATAGTTTCCGTTTCCACACGCAATATCTAAAATATAATCTGAGGAATTGGGATTTAGAAGTTCTGTGACCTTTGGACGGACCACGTTTCTGTGAAAATCATTTGATTCATCACCCATTGTATAATCCCAAAATTCAGCATTTTGATCCCATATCATTTTACTTTCTTCTTTTGAGTATCGCATAATTCCTCCTTCAATTAGAAGTTTTCTATCTATTCAATAGGCAAATTATGTTGTTTCAAAAAGGAAAGTTTATCCCAGTAACCTCTTTGAAATAAAATTTTCCCGTTCACAACATGGAAAAATCCGCAGCCTCTTAATCCTAATGGGTCTCTCCATTCTAAAATTGCCCACTGCCCATCTTCAAATATATTTTCTACAATGGCTGTCATATCAGCTGTGGTAAATTCTGTTGTGAACATTTCTCTGATTGCCTCTATCCCAATCACCGGTTCATTTGTTACCTGATGATTGGTTGCGTTATCATGGTACAGACTCACGATTGCCTCAACATCGTGGTCGTTAAAAGCATCTACCCATTTACATACTACTTCTTTTGGTCGTAACATCATGATTTCCTCCATCTATCTTTGTTTCCTTGCCTGCCAGTTCAATCATTTTCTTCGCCAACTGCTGGAACTGCCCGGCAGTTTCCTCGTCCATCGGAAGAAGCTGCCCGACCCGTCCGGCAATCATAGCGGTCACATCATCCATAGAAAGCGGCTCCTGCTGGTGGTTTTTCATGGCTTCCTGCATAGTTTGGAACATGGCAGCGGTAATGGTTTCTCCCGGCTGCTCGCCGCTGTCCATCTCTTTCTTAATGTCCCGCAGGATAGCAAGGAACACATTCTTGATTTTCTCAATCTCTGCTTCATGGTCGCCCATTTTCTGTGCGTTCAAGAACTGCAAGTCCTGTCTTGCTTCTGCCCGGTGTTCCGGGTGTTCTTTCATCAGATCAGACAGGGAAGCCGTTGCCATTTCAATAAGCTGGTTTCGTGCCATAATGCCCTTTGCCGCTGTGTCCTGAAAATAAATCCGTATCAAATCTATCAGTTTCGGGAAGTTCCTGTGTTCCAGCAAGCGATTTAGGATTTGCACATCCACAGCACCCGTCACAAGCCCTTTGACTGCTCCCTCGGACAAGCCCAGCTCGGATATATCATAGCTTTTGCGGACGCTGATATTGGATAGCCCCAGTATATAGTCGGTGGACACCTTAAATTCCTTTGCCACACCAATGAGAATATCGCTGCTGACTGTCCTTGTTTCGCCGCTGACAATGCGGCTCAGCTGGGAAGCGGAAACGCCGATCTTCTCTGCAAGTTCTTTTTGTTTGATTTTGTTTCCGTTGCATAGGTCAGAAATCCTCTGTCCGGGTGTTCCGGGTAAAGCCATAGTATGCACCTCCTCCGTATAACTCTATTATACAGCAAAATTGCAAAAATGCAATTTTAAAAGTGTAAACTTCACAGAAATGCAATTCTCGCAAAATTCCGAGGATTGCATTTTTTTCGTGTAGACTTAGGGTAGTTCATCGATGAGCTGCACCTTGAAAACAGAATGACCGTCCGAAAAAGGAATATTTCTCCCGGCGAAGTATCGCATTTGCGTACCAACGGAGAACACACGCCGCAGAAATGGGGCAGGAAGCCTTTTCGGGGAAAACGGCAATCAGACAAAGCGGAGGACACACATGGAAAACAATCTCAAAAAGCTGCCGCCGTTGGAGCGCAAGCCGGACGGCTCTCTGTACCGCATGACCCCAGCACAGCGGAAACGGGCAAACGCCTTGATTCGCCGGGAATGTTGCAGCTATGACAGCGGCAACTGCATTGTGCTGGATGATGGCGATACCTGTATCTGTCCGCAGACGATTTCTTTCTCGGTCTGCTGCAAGCATTTCCGCTGGGCTGTCCTGCCGCTGGATCGGACGCTGGAAGCAGAGATTTTCCGGGATAAGGACACAAAACGGTGTATTGTCTGCCGGAGAGCTTTTGTTCCCGGCTCTAATCGGGCGAAATACTGCCCGGATTGTGCCGTCAGCGTTCACAGGCGGCAGAAAGCAGAAAGTGAACGGAAAAGGAGGGCGTGCGTGGACAATTAGGGGCGAAAAAATCCTGTATTTATGGGGCTTTCCGAACACCAAACCAGGGCAGGTGGTATTCTTTATCGCTAACTCTCAAAACAGGGCTTCTAATTGTCCATAAGACACTATGACGAAGTTTATCTATCACTACCAACAGGAACGGGCGCAGAGCTTCACCCAGCTTCCCAATTTCCTGTTTGAAGCACCAACCTATCAGCCATTATCCAATGAAGCAAAGCTGCTGTACGCCTTTATCCTGCGCCGGGCAGACCTATCCCGCAAAAATGGATGGGCTGACGAGTACGGACGGATTTACCTGTACTATCCCATCTGTGAGGTAGTGGGCCTGCTTCACTGTGGGCGGCAAAAGGCAGTCAACACCCTGCGGGAATTACAGTATGCAGAGCTGATCGACATCAAGAAACAGGGCTGTGGAAAACCCAACCGCATTTACCCAAAATCCTATGAGGGCAGTTCCAATCTCTGACTTCTTGAATTTCCATTTTGGTACGCCGGAGAGCTGAAAACCGTACTTGACGAGTACAAAAATCAGCCCTCTTGGAGTACCGAAATCGGACGGTATAGAAATACAGAGATTAAAATGATTTATTTATATCGATTCCATTCCAATCCTATCAGAGCTATTTGGGGCGGGATTTTCCTTGTGGAAAACCCCGGGAACGGAAGGGAAAGGAACGAGGAAAGGAGTTTATGGCACAACACGCAATTTTGCGATTTGAAAAGCACAAGGGCAACCCGGCAAGACCGCTGGAAGCCCATCACGAAAGGCAAAAGGAACAGTACGCCAGCAATCCCGACATTGACACCAGCCGGAGCAAGTACAATTTCCACATTGTCAAGCCGGAGGGCAGGTACTACCACTTTATACAGAACCGTATTGAACAGGCAGGCTGCCGTACCCGTAAGGACAGTACTCGGTTTGTCGATACGCTGATTACCGCCAGCCCGGAGTTTTTCAAGGGCAACCCCCCAAAGGAGATACAGGCGTTTTTTCAGAGGGCGGCTGACTTCCTCATTAACCGGGTAGGCAAAGAAAATATCGTGTCGGCGGTGGTACACATGGACGAAAAAACACCCCATCTGCATTTGGTCTTTGTTCCACTGACGCAGGACAACCGGCTGTGTGCAAAGGAGATTATTGGGAACAGAGCCAACCTCACAAAGTGGCAGGACGATTTTCACGCCTATATGGTGGAGAAATATCCAGACTTGGAGCGTGGAGAAAGTGCCAGCAAGACAGGCAGGAAGCATATTCCCACCCGGCTGTTCAAGCAGGCGGTCAATCTCTCCAAACAGGCAAGAGCTATTGAAGCCACGCTGGACGGCATTACCCCGTTCAATGCAGGGAAGAAGAAAGAGGAAGCCCTCTCCATGCTGAAAAAGTGGTTTCCCCAGATGGAGAATTTCTCCGGGCAGCTCAAAAAATACAAGGTCACGATAAGTGACCTGTTAGCTGAAAATGAAAAGCTGGAAGCAAGAGCCAGAGCCAGTGAAAACGGCAAGATGAAAGACCGTATGGAACGGGCGAAGCTGGAAAGCGAACTACAGAACATTCAGAAACTTGTTGACCGTATCCCGCCGGAGGTGCTGGCGGAATTGAAACGGCAACAGCGACACACAAAGGAAAGGTGATTGATTATAAGCAGATTTTTACGCCGCCCCTATGCGGCATTGTACCTTGACAACTGAATAAAGAAAGGCGAGCTATGGCAGAAAAGCACTCGGACAAAATCCCACAGTATGAGATAAATGCCCTTGCCCGGTGCTTGCTTCCCGAAATTCAGAAATTCTTTGCCAGCCCGGAGGGGCAGAAAGAATTTGAAGAATGGAAAGCACAGAGGGCAAAGGAAGCAGAACAACATAAAAGCGTATAACAAAAGCGGCGGTATCGTTATGATACCGCCGCTTTTGCTTTAGCATAGATATACTAAAAATCCGAATCCGTCCCCGATTGGAACCGGGTTCGGATTATCATGGTCTACTGCAGAACGTGGGACTTGAACCCACACGCCTTGCGGCACAAGAACCTAAATCTTGCATGTCTGCCAATTCCATCAGTTCTGCATTTGGTCTGTTGCTTGTATGTCGGAAGAACCTAAATCTGGCGCGTCTGCCAATTCCGCCATACCCGCAATTCTTTTGATAAAAAATAAAGTACCATCCACAAGGCTTTTCCCTTATAAACGATACTTTTCATGAGACATCGGGGATTCGAACCCCGGACAACTTGATTAAAAGTCAAGTGCTCTACCACCTGAGCTAATATCCCATATATAATAGCGATTCTTCACACGCTTTGCACGTAAATCCCGCTTTAGAAACTGGGCTAACCAGATTCGAACTGGTGAATGCAGGAGTCAAAGTCCTGTGCCTTACCGCTTGGCGATAGCCCAACATTTTTAACAACAGATGCTTAAAAACTTAACCTATCGCATCAAGGGTGGATACAGGGATTCGAACCCTGGGCCTCCAGAGCCACAATCTGGCGCGCTAACCAACTGCGCTATACCCACCATATGACTTCTGGCTATCTATCATAACAACATATCACAATATTTAGCAGAAAGTAAATGTGCTCGAAGGGATTCGAACCCCCGACCCACGGCTTAGAAGGCCGTTGCTCTATCCAGCTGAGCTACGAACACATAAAAGCGGGTGATGGGAATCGAACCCACGTATCCAGCTTGGAAGGCTGGTGTTCTACCATTGAACTACACCCGCATAACATCGGGGTGACAGGATTCGAACCTGCGACCTCCTGGTCCCAAACCAGGCGCTCTAGCCAAGCTGAGCCACACCCCGCAACAATCTAATTGTCTATCTTACTGCGTTCTATATTTATTATTTTTACGCCCTTCGTCGTGACGCAAGATATATTATATATTGGTCAATCATAAATGTCAACACTTTTTTTCTTCTTTTTTAAACTTTATAAGCCAAATATGATAATGTCCTATTAGACCACAAATGAAAATGTCCCAAATGTGGTATGATATACTCCTA
>NZ_JADYUI010000050.1 GCF_021531695.1 Roseburia hominis
ACCATGTTAGCAGAAAAAAACGAAGCAATCCGTGAAGCAGCGGCAACCATCAAAAAGCTCAATGCAGATGAGAGAATCAAGATGCAGTGCGAAGCAAGGGAACAACTGGAGCATGACATGGCAGGAGCCTACCATCATGGAGTTGATGTGGGTGAAAAACGTACCAATCAGTTATATAGATATCTCACAGAGCAGAACCGTATGGAAGATATCGTTCGAGCCACGGCAGATGCGGCGTATCGTGAGGAATTATATAAGGAATTTGGTCTGTAAAAAGAGCAAGTAGCGAAGCAGATTGGAAATGTTCGTTTTACAAATAAAGGATAGCATGTTATCCTAAAACAGTTCCGGCAGAGAGTTCTTCTCTGTCGGTATCTATAAATATCTAAATGGCGCGCAAAGCGTGCTTTATCATTGAAATCAGGCATTTCGCCGTATGTTCAAGAATGAAAATTAGCAAAAAAAGATTGAGTCAGATGGAAAGAGTGGGTATAATAAAAAATAAGATATCCTTTCTTTTTATCGTGTGATGGCAGAAAGGAGTTTACATGGAAATTATTTCGCCGAAAACAGATTTTCTAGCGAAAGAATTATTTATGAATCCGACGATTCGGAAGTATTTTATCAGTGATGTGACAGGAATTGCAGTAGAGAGGATTCGCTCTGTCAGGCTGTGTAATCCGTTTTTGTGGAAACGTTCCAGAAAGCAGAAACAGGGAATATTAGATGTTCTTCTGGAATTAAATGATGACACGAAAGTAAATCTTGAGCTTCAAGTGAAGTTTTACTCTTATTGGGACAGGAGAAGCCTGTTCTATCTGGCAAAGATGTATACAGAAGATTTACAGGTCGGAGAAGATTATTCCAAACTAAAGAAAAGTATCAGCATCAGTATTTTGGATTTCAATTTAACGGATGATGAAAAATATCATTCTGTTTACTATTTAAGGGACGAAGAGGGAAAGTTATTTACGGATTTATTCGAGGTACATATCATTGAATTAAGAAAACAATTGAAAGGGAATGATGCAGTTAATGACTGGATACGTTTTTTCAATGCGAAAAGCGGGGAGGAACTGGATATGATTCATACGAAAAATGTCGGAATTAATGCCGCAATCGGGGAAGTGAAGAAAATGAGCCTGAGTGAACATATGCGGGCAAGATATGAAGCACACATGAAGGAGATACGTGATCGGAATGCAAGAGAGGATTATGTTAGAAAACTAGGGCGAGAAGAAGGGCGAGAAGAAGGGCGAGAAGAAGGACGAGAAGAAGGGATAAGGGTATTGGTAGAGACTTGTAAAGAATTGGGAATACAAGAGGCAGATATTGTAATAAAATTGAAAACAAAATTTGGTATTTCAGAGAAGGATGCCCACAATTATATTGAGAAATATTAGAATAGCCATGGGAAGGGTAGAAGTTATATGCAAGAGATTATATTAGTCGGTTGTGGTGGCTGTATGCGGGAAATTGCATGGCAGATTGAGGAACAAAAGAAGGAAGAGGATGGCTGGAATATCATTGGATATGTCGATCGTATTCCACCGGAAGGCAATCAGGAGATTCTGGTTGGAAAGAGAAAAATTCCGTATCTTGGAAATGATGATTTCCTGCTTCAAAAATCCGAGAAAACCAATGTTGCCATATGTGTTGGGGAACCATCATTACGAAAGAAAATTGCAGATAAGTTAAAGAAAAATGTATTCCTTTGTTTTCCGAATCTGATTCTTGGAAATAACAAAATCTGCGAAGATGTGAAGATGGGGCAAGGCTGTATTATAAGCATGGACGCCAGAATATCTACGAATGTTACGTTGGGAGATTTTGTTTTTCTAAATACCGGAAGTATGGTTTGTCACGATGGAACTCTTGGAGATTTTGTGACACTGAGTCCAAGAGCGACATTAGCGGGAAATGTACAGATTGGGAATTGCAGTGAAATCGGTATGGGAACGAATGTAAGGCAGGGAATTTCCATAGGGGAAAATACCATTGTTGGTGCAGGAAGTGTGATTGTAAAAGACATCGAAGGAAATGTTACGGTTGCGGGAGTACCGGCAAAGAAAATACGAGGGTAGAGAAATGGGCGTTTTAATTATTGCAGAAGCGGGAGTCAATCATAATGGCAGCATGGCACTGGCAAAAGAAATGGTAGAAAAAGCGAAAGATGCCGGAGCAGATTATATCAAGTTTCAGACGTTTGTGCCGGAAAAACTGGTGTCCAGATTTGCAGAAAAAGCAGACTATCAGAAGAAAACAACGGGAAGTGACCAGTCTCAGTTAGAAATGCTACAGAACCTGGCATTGACCAGACAGAATTTTGTGGAATTGAAAAAATATTGTGAAGAAGTTGGGATTGGTTTTATTTCTACTCCATTTGATTTAGAGAGTATTGCTTTTTTGGATGGTTTAGACATGGATTTTTGGAAACTTCCATCCGGCGAGATTACGAATTTGCCGTATTTAGAGGCAATCGGGAAGACGAAAAGGAAAGTAGTGATGTCAACCGGAATGTGTGAGATGGAGGAAATTCAGGCGGCAATCCGAATATTAGAAAAAAATGGAACGAGTGATATTACAGTATTGCATTGCAATACGGAATATCCTACTCCTTTTTCAGATGTCAATCTTCTTGCGATGAATCAGATGAAAGAGGTTTTAAAAAAGCCGATTGGCTACTCGGATCATACAGTTGGAATTGAAGTTCCGATTGCAGCAGTAGCACTTGGAGCTGTTGTGATAGAGAAACATTTTACCTTGGATAAAACCATGGAAGGACCGGATCATAAGGCAAGCTTAGAGCCGGAAGAATTAAAGGCGATGGTGATGGCAATCCGGAATATTGAAAAAAGTCTTGGAGATGGTAAGAAACACCGCAGTGAATCGGAAAATAGAAATATCGGCATTGCAAGAAAAAGTATTGTAGCGGGATGTGATATTAAAAAAGGAGAAGTTTTTTCGCCAGAGAATCTTACAGTGAAACGACCGGGAACAGGAATCAGCCCGATGCAGTGGTATGACATTCTGGGAACAACGGCTCAAAGGGATTATGTGAAGGATGAGTTGATATGAATAGAATAACTATTTTTAGTGGAAATAGAGCAGAGTTTGGTATTCTATTTCCAATTATTCAAAATTTGAGCGAAGATTTTGAAGTAGATTTAATTCTTTCAGGAGCACATGTGCTTAAAAAATGGAATACGAGAGAAGATATAAAAAAACAGATTCGAAAGTATAATATAAAATGTAATATTGTAGAGATTGAATTGGTTGATGAGGAAGATACATATATTCACTGCTTGGGAGAGATATATGGTAGGGTGATTTCGTATTATGAGGATAGGAAAAATATATCATTGGCAATTGTTTTGGGAGATCGAATAGAATCATTTGCTTTTGCATTGGCATCATTCTATAGTCAGATTCCATTGATACATTTATGTGGCGGTGATGTTGTAAATGTGCCAAATTATGATACAAATGTGAGACATAGTATATCTAAAATAGCAAATTACCATTTTGTTACAAGTGAACAGAGTAAGTCTATATTATTGCAAATTGGTGAGGAAACAAAACGAGTGTTTAATATTGGAAACCCAAGTTTTGATTATGACAGACTAGGGCTATTGCCTACTATTTCAGAATTGGAACAAAAATATAGTATATCAACACAAGATATGATTGCCATTTTTACATTTCATCCAGCCAGTATGAAAACTGCGGAAGAAAATTATAATGAATTCAAGTGTAGTTTAGACGCAGTAGTGGATAGCATGGTTGATAAAGTTATTGTGACTTATCCCAATAATGATCCAGGTTATAATTTAATATTGGATTATATTGAAAATTTAAATAGAAATAGTAGGATATTATGTATAAAATCGCTAGGTACAAATAATTATTTGGCATTAATGAAATATTTTAAATCAATTATTGTAGGAAACTCGAGTAGTGGATTGTTGGAAACACCGTTGTATTGTACACCAGTTATTAATATAGGCGAGAGGCAAAGCGAAAGAATTAGAGGGTGTAATGTAAAGGATGTTAAAATTGATTATAATAATATTAAGTTCAGCGTAAATGAGGTTGTTAAAAAATATAATGTGTTAAAAACTGAATATCAAAAAACACAATATATTTTTGGTGATGGAACAGCAGCAATAAAAGCACATCAATGTATTGAACAAATATTAAAAGAAAGAAAAGAAGATAGGTTATTTAAAAAATTTGTTATTAGATGAGAGAGGAAAAATGAAGCAATATTTTAAGGTTAATGTTAATAAATATGTACCAGAGTTTGATTTTGAAGTATATCGTCCAGCTTCGCTAAATTGTCCTAAAGATTATGCAGTTACTTTTTTGACATCTAAAAATTATGATAAAAATGCAGTATTTGAAAGATGTGAAAAGTGTTTAATTTTCTGGCCGCAGGAAAAAGAAATACCTAGGGAGATTATGACTAAAGGACATGCATTTGTTTTATGTGAGAATCCACATTTGAGATTTTGTGAATTTTTTGCAGAAAATCATATTGATAACACGCCAAAAGCAGAGAAAGTAAATTTGATAAACGGGGCATATATTTCACCAAAAGCAAAAATTGGAGAGAATGTTATTATTCAGCCCGGAGCTTATATTAGTGATGAAACGGTTATAGGTAATAACACTTATATAGGATGTGGAGTTAAAATTATAGGAGAGGCTGTAATAGGAAAAAATGTTATTATTCGTGAAAATACAGTTATTGGGGCAGATGGATTGACCACAGACAGGAATACTGAGGGAAAACCAGTAAAAATGCCACAATTTGGAGGAGTTATTATTGAAGATAATGTGACAATTGGAGCTAATACAGTAATTGCTCGTGGAGCTATTGATAATACCGTTATAGGCGAAGAAACATCAATAGATAATTGTGTTTTTGTTTCGCATAATGTTCAAATTGGTAAGAGAGTCTTTATAGTTGGAGAAAGTATTTTATTTGGAAGTTCGATTGTTGAGGATAATGCATTTATTTCTGGGAATGTTACGATAAGAAATGGCATGAAAATCGGAAAGAATTCTATGGTTGGAATGGGGGCTGTTGTTGTTAATAATGTTGAGTCGGAAACAACGGTTAAGGGTAATCCAGCAAAATAGGAGGTAGTTATGAATATTTTAGTAGTTGCACCACATTCTGATGATGAAACATTAGGTGCAGGAGGAACATTACTTAAATTAAAGAAACAGGGTCATAACATTTCACTTTTAAACGTTACGATGGCCGATGAAAAATATGGATATACCAAAGAATTTGTTGATAAGCGGAAAGAACAGATGAGATTAGTTGCGGATGCATATCAATTTGACAAAATATATAATTTGGAACTTGAACCGGCAGGTTTGGATAAAATATCAAAGCAGGAATTAATAACGAAGTTTGGTCAAGTATTTATAGATGTATCTCCAGAACTGGTTTTTTTACCATATGAGAAGGATGTTCATTCTGATCATGGCATAGTGTTTGAAAGTGCATATAGTTGTACAAAGGCATTTCGTTATCCTTTTGTAAAAGTAGTACTTGCAATGGAAATTTTATCAGAAACAGATTATGCGAATCCTGAGAATGGGTTTGTTCCTAATTTGTATGTTAATATCGAAAAACAACTTCAACAGAAAATAAACATAATGAAAATATATGAGAGTGAAATAAAGAACCCTCCATTCCCAAGAAGTGAGGAAAATATTCGGAGTTTGGCAACTTTCAGAGGATGTAGTGCAGGATATAAGTATGCGGAGGGATTTAAGATTATTAAAGCAATATGGGGGTAAATGTGAAAAATTTAGCAGTAATTCCAGCGAGAAGCGGTTCAAAAGGATTAAAGAACAAAAATATTAAATTATTAAATGGGAAACCTTTGCTGGCATATACAGTGGAAGCAGCATTACAGTCAGGGATTTTTGACTGTGTTCATGTTTCTACGGACAGTGAACGGTATGCAGATATTGCAAGAGAGTTCGGAGCAGATATACCATTCCTTCGAACGGCAGTATTAGCTTCTGATAGTGCAAGTACAATGAGTACATTATATTATGTGGTAGAGCATTATAAAAATAGGGGAGAGGAATTTGATACCGTGTGTTTATTGCAGCCGACTTCGCCGCTTCGGGATGCAGCAGATATAAAAAATGCGTATCAGATTTTTGAAGAAAAGAAGGCAGAATCTGTAGTCAGTGTTTGTGAGACGGAGCATTCTCCATTACTTTGCAATACGCTCAAAGAGAGCGGCTCCATGGAAGGTTTTATTGACATGAAAAAAGTTGGCAGAAGACAGGAGCTTTCGACGTATTATCGCCTGAATGGTGCAATTTATATCCAGACGGTTGATTTGTTGATGCAGGGGGGAGATTTATATGGAGATAAATCTTATGCCTATGTAATGGAAAAAGAACATTCTGTGGATATTGATGACGAAATGGATTTTATGTTTGCGGAAGTGATGATTAGGAAGTTGGAGTAGTAACTGTTTTATAAAAAATTTATTTGAATAACAAAGGATAGCATGTTATCCTAAAATCATACCGGCAGAGAGTTCTTCTTTGCCGGTATCTATAAATATCTAAATGGCGCGCAAAGCGTGCTTTATCATTGAAATCAGGCATTTCGCCATATGTTCAAGAATGAAAATTAGCAAAAAAAGATTGAGTCAGATGGAAAGAGTGGGTATAATAAAACATAAGATATCCTTTCTTTTTATCGGGTGATGGCAGAAAGGAGTTTACATGGAAATTATTTCACCGAAAACAGATTTTCTAGCGAAAGAATTATTTATGAAAAAATATCATTCTGTTTACTATTTAAGGGACGAAGAGGGAAAGTTATTTACGGATTTATTCGAGGTACATATCATTGAATTAAGAAAACAATTGAAAGGGAATGATGCAGTTAATGACTGGATACGTTTTTTCAATGCGAAAAGCGGGGAGGAACTGGATATGATTCATACGAAAAATGTCGGAATTAATGCCGCAATCGGGGAAGTGAAGAGAATGAGCCTGAGTGAACATATGCGGGCAAGATATGAAGCACACATGAAAGAGATACGTGATCGGAATGCAAGAGAGGATTATGTTAGAAAACTAGGGCGAGAAGAAGGACGAGAGGAAGGGATAAGGGTATTGGTAGAGACTTGTAAGGAATTGGGAATACAAGAGGCAGAGATTGTAACAAAATTGAAAACAAAATTTGGTATTCCAGAGAAGGATGCCCATAATTATATTGAGAAATATTAACATATTTTGAGGAATAAACACATTAAATATTTTGTAGAGTTGGTAATGATTTATTATGAGCAAATGAAGCGGATTGCGAATGTCCACTTTACAAACAATGGATAGCGTGTTATCCTGAAACAATCTCGGCAGAGAGTTCTTCTCTGCCGGAAAAATATCTGAGTGAGCAGAAAATATTCTGTTACACATACCGGGGATT
>NZ_JADYUI010000051.1 GCF_021531695.1 Roseburia hominis
ATAGCGAAAAGCCAGTGCACTTGTTTCATGCCGCATTGGTGTCTTTCGCAGAAAGACGGGAAATAACCATGAAAATAAATAACACACGAAAGAAAGGTAAGTTTTTTGCAGCAATGCTATTGGTGGCAGGACTTACCTTTTTTCCATGCCAGAAGGTTTACATAAAAGCTGAACAAGTCGGGACAAAGGATGCGGTAGATGCCAACGAACAGGATAAGATGGATGAAAAGGCTGAAAACAGAGTATCAGAAAAAGAAGATACTATTGTGTCCATTTTAGGAGACAGTATTTCAACCTATGTGAACTACACATCATATAAAATCCATCAGGGGTATTATTCTCCTTCTAATCTTGACAGTGTAAATAATACCTGGTGGATGCGTTATATGAATCAGTATGGTTATCGTCTGGGTGTAAATGATTCAATCGGAGGCAGCAGAGTGGCGAGAGTTCCGGAAGAAAAGAATCCACAGACCTGTATGTCAAATCAAAGCCGTATAGACGCATTAGATGATAATGGAACTCCGGATATTATTCTGTTTTTTGGCGGGACAAATGATATGATAGAAAAGACACCACTTGGTGACGCAGAGCATCCTACCTATGGAAATGTGACAAATTTTGCAGATGCATATCATACAACGCTTCTTTCATTACAAAGAACATATCCTGATGCAAAAATTATTTGTCTTACACCATTTGCCAATCGATTTGTGGATGATGATGTATGTGATGATTATTGCAGTATAATTACAAAATTATGTTATCAGAATCAAATAGAATGTATTGACCTTCGTTCCGCAGGAATTTTGGAAGCACAGGATTTACAGGAAGCAGATGGTGTACACCCGAATCAATCCGGCATGAAGAAAATTTACGACAGGTTGCTTGTTGGAGAAAAGTGGGATACTTTCTTTTGTGATGGAACATTTACTTACTATTTACAGCATGATGGAAGTATTATGCGGGATACTTTAAGCTATGATCCACAAGGGACGGGACTTATTTACATGGATTCAGCCGGACACATGGCATTTGATTGTTTTCAGTATTGTAAAGATGTAGGATATACCTGCTATTTTGATACGTTTGGCAGAGCATATTTTGACCAGACAACTTTTTGGAAAGGGCATGCTTATTATCTGGATTGGACCGGTAGAATGCAAAACGCCGGCTGGTTCATGTTTTCGGATGGCAGCACAGGGTATGCAAATGAAGACGGAACGCTGCTTACCGACTGTATTGCACCGGGACCGGACGGGAAAGATGTGTATTTTTCATGGAATGGAAGAATGCAGCAGTAGGATGGTTTATAACAGTATAGAGATGGGTGACATCGGGAATACTATGTTTACAGATGACAAAAGGAAGGGGAGATTTTAAATGAACAGCACGCATATTGCAATACCAACAATTTTAAAAGTAGGAAACGGGGTATTAGATTCTTTAGGTGATTATATTGCGTCTAATGGAATGAAAAATGCAGTGGTATATTTTGGAGACGGACTGATTGATATGTTTGGGCAACGGGTTATGGATTCCTTAAAAAATGCGGGAGTCACGGTGCTGGAATATCAGGAACTTACTTCTACTAAGATTGAAGACATTATAGAACTGGCATTTTCCATTAATGTGAAAGCACAGGTACTGATTGGAATCGGTGGCGGAAAAGTAATTGATGCAACGAAGTATGCAGCGTACTTAAAGAAGTTGCCGTTTTTGAGCGTACCGACTTCTGCTTCGAGTGATGGATTTTCCAGTGCGAGTGCATCTCTAATTGTAAATGGAAGAAGAACTTCCGTGCCGGCAAGACTTGCTTATGGTATTGTGGTAGATACAGCAGTCATTAAAAGTGCTCCTGAGAAGTTTTTATATTCCGGAATCGGAGATCTGGTGTCAAAGATTACAGCATTGTATGACTGGCTTTATGAGGAAAAATGTGGTTATACGACATGCAATGATTTTGCTATGATGATTGCCAAAAAGGCGGTAAATAGTTTTGTGCGTACGCCGTTTTCAGATATTCATGAAGAATTGTTTTTAAAAGAACTGGTAGATTCTCTTGCAATGAGTGGAATTGCAAATGAAATTGCCGGTAGCAGTGCACCGACGAGTGGAAGCGAGCATTTGATTTCACATGCACTGGATAAGATGCTGGAACAGCCGCAGCTGCATGGAATCCAGGTCGGAATTGCAACCTATCTGATGAGTCTGGTGCAGGATCATCGCTATAAGAGGGTAAATACAATTTTTACGGATACCGGATTTTGGGATTACGTGGCAACACTTGATTTGAAGAGAAAGGATTATGAGAGAGCCATTGATCTGGCACCTTCCATAAAGCCATTTCGTCATACCTATCTTCATGAAGAAAAGTATCGTGAGAAGGCAAAAGAGATTCTTTGTGATGATGCAGTATTAAAGAAAGTTCTCAAATGAAAATGATAGTTCCGATTTTTACAATTTTTATTTGGCAATAACGCATACAATCTGTTTATCAATAAACAGACAAAGGCGTCTAAACGAATAAATTTTATTCGTTTTGGCGTCTTTTTTTGTTTTTAAAATGAGGAAAATGATGCGAAAGGAAGTATAGATTATGTCAGAGAGAATTGCAGAACATCCAATACTTGGAGTTCAGGAAAAAGGAGCACTTGTTAAGTTCACATTTGACGGAAAAGAAATAGAAGGCTATGAAGGTGAACCGATTGCAGCAGCTTTAAAAGCAGCTGGTGTAATGGTTCATAGGTATACGAAAAAAGAGCATAAACCGCGTGGAATCTTTTGTGCAATCGGAAGATGTACAGACTGTGTAATGGTAGTGGATGGGGTACCAAATGTCAGAACCTGTATTACACCGCTAAAAGCAGGAATGAAAGTTGAGACGCAGTATGGTGTTAGTGCAGAGCCGTTTGATAAGCAGGAGAAATAGGAGGATACGAGGATGAAAAGATATGATTTGATCATTGTAGGTGCTGGACCTTCAGGATTATCGGCAGCGATAGAGGCAGCAAAGAGAGGCTTGAAAGTAGTTGTGTTTGATGAAAACGAAAAACCTGGTGGACAGCTTTTTAAGCAGATACATAAATTTTTTGGTTCAAAGGAACATAGAGCGAAAGTCAGAGGTTTTGTAATTGGAAAACAGCTTTTGGATGAGGCCGATGAAGCAGGTGTACAGGTTGTACTGAATGCAACAGTCATTGGTTTGTACCAGGATAAAGAAGTAGTTGTAAAGATGGGAGAAGAGATTACGCATTACAAGGCAGATGCTATCATTATTGCTACCGGGGCAGCGGAAAATATGGTGACATTTCCGGGTTGGACGCTTCCGGGTGTAATTGGAGCTGGCGCAGCACAGACAATGATGAATCTGCATGGGATTTTACCTGGAAAGAAAGTGCTTATGCTTGGCTCCGGAAATGTAGGACTTGTTGTTTCCTTTCAGCTGATGCAGTGTGGATGTGAAGTTGTTGCACTTGTAGATGCGGCTCCGAGAGTAGGTGGCTATGGTGTTCACGCAGCGAAGGTTGCACGAACCGGTGTACCATTTTATCTTTCCCATACTATCGTTGAAGCAGAAGGCGAGACGGAAGTGACAGGTGTTACGATTGCAGAGGTGGACAGTAATTTTGCGTTTATTCCGGGAACAGAAAAGCATTTTGATGTGGATACGATATGTCTTGCAGTTGGGCTTTCGCCTATGTCACAGTTGTTAAAAATGGCAGGATGTGAAATGGAAGATAATCCAAAGCGTGGTGGTCAGGTGCCGATCTGTGATAAGTATGGAAGAACTTCTCTTGCGGGTGTGTTTGTAGCAGGAGATGTGTCCGGGATTGAAGAAGCAAGTTCGGCAATGATTGAAGGGCGCATGGCCGGAATTGCTGCTTCGGAGTATTTAGGATATCTTGGAAAAGAAGAAATGGATACGGAAATGGCTGCTTTGGATCAGGCATTAGAAGGTCTTCGTCAGGGGATGTTTGCACCGAAAAACAGAGGAAAGGTAATTGAAAAAACAGAGGAAGGAATTGAAATTTCTACCAGTCTTCTTAAGAACGGATATGTGGCAGATGATGAAATTGAACGATTCCCGGGGGTTACACATAAGGTCGGGGTTCATCCGGTTATGGAATGTACACAAAATATTCCTTGTAATCCTTGTCAGGATGCATGTCCGAAGGGATGTATTTCCATCGGTGAAAATATTACATCTCTTCCAATTGTCGTGGAAGGTTCTGAGTGTATTAATTGTGGCATGTGCGTTGCAAGCTGCTCTGGTCAGGCAATTTTCCTTGTGGATGAAGATTGTGGGGATGGCACTGCAACGATAACAATTCCTTATGAATTTTTACCACTTCCGCAAGAGGGAACAAAGGGAGTGGCACTTGGAAGAAATGGGAAAAAGGTATGTGATGCAACTGTTGTTTCTGTTAAAAGTGCAAAGGCATATGATAAAACGAATTTGCTTACGATGCGTGTGCCAAAAGAATTTGCGATGAAAGCACGTTTTTTCAAAGCGTAGAGAATGATAAATGGAGGATACGATATGAATGCAGTAAATGATAGATCAAGAGATATAGGACCATTCATTCCGGGACCGGATGATGATATGCTTATTTGTCGTTGTGAGGAAATTACAAAGGGAGAAATTAGAAAAGCTGTACACGAAGGAATGTGGACGTTAACTGAAATAAGAAGATATTTAAGGACAGGAATGGGACTTTGTCAGGGACAGACTTGTGCAAAACTTGTAAAAAGTATTGTGGCAAGAGAACTTGGGGTTTCTCCGGCAGAATTAGAACCAGCAACATCACGTGTTCCGATGCGTCCAATTGAAATGCGTGTTTTTGCAAATGAAGCAAAGGAGGGCGAAGACCATGAGTAATAATGCAGAAGTAGTAGTAATCGGTGGAGGAATTATTGGTTGCGCAATCAGTTATTATCTTGCAAAGCGAGGAACTAGTGTAATCTGTCTGGAAGGTTCTGACCATTTTGGAAATGGCGGTTCAAGTAGAAATGGTGGTGGGGTACGTCAGTCCGGACGAGATCCGAGGGAATTACCACTTGTTATGTATGGTATTAAAAATTTCTGGCCGACGCTTTCGGAAGAACTTGAGGTAGATTGTGAATATCATCAGGATGGAAACCTTCGTCTTGGAAAAACCGAGAAACATAAGCAGATATTAACAGGATTGACAGATCGAGCTGTGAAGGTTGGACTTGATGTAAAAATGATTGATGGTGATGAGGTTCGAAGAATTAATCCGTACCTTTCCGATGAGGTTACCTGTGCAAGCTGGTGTCCGACGGATGGTCATGCAAATCCGCTTACCACGACACTTGGATATTATAAGACAGCCAGAAAATTAGGTGTACATTTCATTTCCGGAGAGAAAGTTGTAGAATTAAAAAAGGTAAAGGGCGTTCTTCGAAAAGTAGTTTGTGCATCCGGAAATGTATACGAAGGGGAAACGGTTGTTCTTGCAGCCGGTTATGAGAGCCGTGCAATTGCCGAAACAATTGGAATCGATATTCCGATGCAGCGCGTTTTGCTTGAAGCACTGGTAACGGAAGCAGAACCTCATATGTTTGATCAGATGCTTGGAACGGCAGAAGCAGATTTTTATGGACATCAGACGAAACATGGTTCTTTTGTGTTTGGGGGTTCTTCTGGCTTGGAGGGATTCACCAAGGACAACGGAACACCGATTTGTTATTCAAAAACGGCACCATGTATCTGCAGAGGTATCATGAAGTACTTCCCAAATCTTGCAGGAGCTAAGATTGTACGTACCTGGGCAGGCTGGATGGATAAGTGTGCTGATGGGGTACCGGTACTTGGAAAAGTAGAAGAGGTACCGGGACTTATTTTAGCCTGTGGGTTTACAGGACATGGTTTTGGAATTGCACCGGGAGCAGCAGATCAGATAGCCGAACTTATTACGACAGGAAAAACAACCGTTGATTTGTATGACTTGCGGTATGATAGGTTTCATGCTAAGATTTAGTGATAACAAGATGTTCTTGAAGTCACGAGGTGTTTTATGCTTTGGAAAAAAGATAAATTACGACCGACACAGCCGTATTTTGTTTTAGATACAGATGATTTTTTTCAAGAAATTTATTTAAAGCAGGGAATTTCTCATTTTTATTCTTGCTGTGTAAATGGAACAAGAGAGATTAGAACGGTTCCGGACGGATGTATTGATTTTTTCTTTGAATATGATGGGATAGAAATGAGAGGTTATGCCTGTGGAACACCAATTAAATATAAGGTTGAAAAACGCCCGGAATTTCATGATGCATTTGGCATAAGATTTATGCCGGGGGTTCAGCCGGGGCTCATAGATGTTACGATGCGGGAACTTTTTGATAAACGGGTACCACTTGAGCAGATTTTAAAAGGTGACACACAATGGTTTGAAAAATTAAAAGAGGAAACAGACTTTTATCAACGTATTCGTATATTTTTAGAGGCCTATACAAAGGCAGAAAAGAGAAAAGAGAAACCATATGGTAAGCAGGAACTGCTACTTTCGGTAAAGCAGATGGTTTATGAGTCGGATGGAAAGATAAAGGTAGAAGAACTTCAGGAAAAGACTGGATACACGGTAAGGTATATCAATAAAGTTTTTATCGAAGAAATGGGATTTCCTCCGAAAACATTCTGTAAAATTATACAGTTTCAGAGAGCACTTGAATTTTTGAATTATGGGGCACCGGATAAGATGACAGATGCGGCAGTTGCACTTGGATATTATGATCAGTCGCAGTTTATCAGGGATTTTTCCAAATATGCCGGGATGACACCAAAAAAATATTTAAATTTGGTTGAAGAAATAAATTATAAATCCAGAGTAAAAAATACCAATTTTTTAAAATAATCAGAATGTTCCGATTTTTACAATTTTCTTGTAAAAGAAAGCAATAAAATAGTTTTAGATAAAGTTAAGACAAAGGCGTCTGACAGAAATGTCAGGCGCCTTTATTTTTATATATTAGGAAATTTCTCCTTTCGGAGAAATCCCTAATATAAAAGCCCGCACAAGAGCGGGCTCAAC
>NZ_JADYUI010000052.1 GCF_021531695.1 Roseburia hominis
CAAAAAGAAAACCCCTAAATCCCCTCATGAATGAGGGGCAGGGGAGTTGAGGTGTCGAAGACACTTTTTTATTTTACCAAGCCGAAGCGTCCCTTGCACCCAAGGTTCAAGGTCTCGCCTTCGGCTCGGTCGGCTCGTGGCATGTGGTCCGCTAGACCACACTCGCCCCATCTTCCGCAGTAATTTTCTGTGCTTTCATATCCTCCGTATGATAAATTGGAGGGTGCAATCTGTTTTGCGAAAGACTTGTAAGTGGAAAGCTGGCGATAAAATAAATGGAAGAAGAATATTTGGCTGACCCCGATGTGGTAAAATTTGAACCATATCAGCCTATGACCATGCAGGAAACAAAAGATACTTAATAAAATAGTATTGACATTTCCTGCTTGTTTAGTTACTATACTGTATAGTGACTAAACAGAAGAGAGATGATAAAAAATGAATACGTTTAAAAGAATTTCAAGATTAACAGAAAAGGTAATCCATAAGTACAATCAATTTGAAAAACAACCGCGTGAATATAGTTCAGGTATTGTTTTAAAAGAGGCAGAGATTCATACGATTGCATTAATTGGAGACTACCCGGATATGAATGTAACAACACTTGCTAAGATGCGGGGAATTACAAAAGGTGGTGCATCCCAGATGGTATATAAGCTTGCCGAGAAAGGCTTGATTTGTAAACGGGTTTCACCCGATACGGATAATGAGGTGTGTTTATCCCTTACCGATGCCGGGCAAAAGGCATATCAGGCGCATTTGAAATATCATGAAGAGGTACAGTCCGACTTTTTTGAAGAACTTGAAAATATGCCGGAAGAATATGCAGAGTATTTGATAACATTGTTAGAACACTTTGATAAATCATTGGATGAACGATTGAAAAAATAAAGAAAAGGAGTAAAATCAGTAATGAAAAATAAGAATAACCGACCAATTTATTTTGAAGAATACAGAAAAATTAATGGGATTGAACAATATTTGTTTCATGCAGGTACATTGGAAAAGAATCCGGTGATTCTTTTTTTGCATGCTTTTGCCAGTGCGGAATCTTTGATGACAAATATCTTTCAGAAAGAATGGGAAGAACTTTATACCGTAGTACACTGGGATCAGCGCGGAACAGGAAAAACCTTTACAAAAAATCCAAATGCTGCGCCAACCATAGAATTACAACTGGAGGATCTTCATGAAATTGTCTTGTATTTAAAAGAAAAATACCACAAAGAAAAGATTATTTTACTTGGGCACTCGTGGGGTTCTGTACTCGGAAGTATTTATATCAAACGTCATCCGGAAAATGTTTTGTATTATATTGGAACCGGTCAGGTAATCAGTTTTTTACGTGGAGAAAGAGCGGGCTATGAAAAGGCAATGGAAATTGCGCTTCAAAAAGACGATGTGAAATCACAAAAGAAGCTTGAAAGTATTGCAAAATATCCATATGGAAAACCGGATAATTTTATCAAAGAATGTACATTACTGCGTTCCGTTCAGCAGAAATATCATCTGGCACCAAGTAAAATGTCTTATTTACCGCTAATGAAAGCGATGGTAACCAGTCCGATTTTTCAATTCTCGGATCTTCATGCGTTTTTTGGAGCAGAAAAAATAAATAGTAGATTAAATACTGAAATTATGGATTTTGATTTGGAGAAAGAGTCTTATGAGTACAGTGTGCCAATTTACTATGTCCTTGGTGCAGCGGATTGGCAGGTACCTTATGTTCTTGCAAAAGATTATTTTGAAAAAATAGATGCACCACGTAAGAAATTATATATGTTAAAAGGTTCCGGTCATTTTACAATGGAAGAAAAACCAAAGGAATTTTTAGAAGCACTGTTAGATATCCATGCGAACGAACAGAGTCGGTAAGGAGAAAAGAAAAACATGGCAGATTTCATACGCAAAAAGGGAAGAAGTTTAAAAATTTTACAGACAATCCCGACTGTGAGTTTGATGCCAGAAATGAAGTGTATCTATGTCCGAAATGTGACTATATCAAGCAGGGTGTGGATTTAAAAATGAAGACAGTGGATAAAGAATATAAAAAGGTTTATCGGTGTGGAAAATGCAGAAGTGCGGATATGAAACCGATTAAACTTGATACTGAAAGGCAGTATAAAAGATTAAGCCATATTCCATGCCCTAAGTGTAATGATAAGGGAATAAAAACGATTGGGATGCTGATGTGGGATTAGAAAGAGTATGGAAGATACAAAAAAGTATCTCTGGAAAGGCAGAAAACTATAATGCAGGAAAAAGAACGTATTGAGAAGGTGTATGAAAAGGTAATGGAACTGATTCATACAACAAATGAATTAGGAGAGCTTTATCCGGAAAAATCATTCAAGTTAGATGGTATCTTGCTTGGAAATATAGGAGAAGTTCTTGCCTCGTACCATTATGGAATAGAGCTTTTTAGACAGTCAGAACCAAGACATGATGGAAGAGTAGTATCAGATGGAAGGCTGGTTCAGATTAAGATTACACAATCCAAGAGTATTGTTTTACGAGAATGCCCGGATTACATACTGGTGTTACACTTAAACAGGGAAACTGGGGAGGTAACAGAAATTTATAATGGTGCAGGGGATAGAGTATGGGAAGCTGCAAGATATGTAAAACAGATGAACCATTATACGGTATCACTAGCAAAGTTGCTTCAACTTAGAGAACAGATAAAAGATGAGGAAATCATAACTGCGATACATCTGGTCAAAAGATATGAAAAGTGAGTTAGAGATGTAAAGATGATAAACAAAGAATTTTCAAAATTGTAATAATTGAGAGAGGGCAGAACTTATGAAGAAATGCTGACAGAATTTGGTGGTAGTAAATGGGAGAAAGAAAAGCAATGCCATCTTAATCTTGATTTAAGAGAATGAATAATCGAAAGAAAAAAGGGTTTCATTCCTGCATTTAGTTAATGTGGAAATGCTAAATGTTTCTGAGATGATATGGTATAATAATTGTTGTAAAATTCGGGTAATAAATCATAATTTTTAAATATAAGAGGTAGGAATATGAGTGATTCAAGTATTACAGAGGCAGTAAAGTACAAAGAGTGTTATGTGGCTTTTTTGGATATATTGGGGTTTAAAAAGCTTATTGATAAAAGTGAATGTGAAGATATATTTAAGATTTTCCATGCAGTTTTGAATTTTGAACCACATCCTTTGGTAAGCAATTCAGAGGTGTATAATAATATTCGTTATACAATAATGTCTGATAGCATTGTTGTGTACATAGAAGTTGAGATAGAAGATTCTTTTATTGCGCTAGCGGATGTGTGTTCTCAAATTCAAATGAAGCTATCACGTAATAATCCCCCTATTTTCTTACGTGGAGGTATTTCTCAAGGGACACTTTACCACAAGGAACGCATATTGTTTGGAACAGGACTTACAAAAGCATACATTTTGGAAAACACGGCAGCAATTTATCCTAGAATTATTTTTACTGAAGAATTGAGAAAAAAAGCGTTAGAGAACACGAGGAAGCTTTTTGTATTTGATTATAACTCAATGTATTATGAGAAAGATGATGATGGATTTTACTATATCAATTTCTTACATACTTTTAATTATACAAAAACATTAGCACCTAAAAACATAGAAGAAATAAGGCAAATGGATATTGATTATTTTTCTTCTTTACTTGGTCACATTGAGGAAGTATTAGGTAAAGAGATAGATTCATCTATTCGCAAAAAATACTTATGGTTAGAAAACAAGGTAAAAAAGCAAATTAAGCGTATGCCTCATGTAGAAACTTATTTTGAAGAGCTTTATGCTAAGGAAAAAGAGGCGGCAGATATTCGTTTGAATGATGTATTAAAATCAGAGAATTAGTGACTAAAAGTAGCCGCATTAGAGGAGGATGTATTATGGCAAAAATCGAGGGTAGCATATATTGTGAGAAATGTAATAGTGAAATTAAATGGTGTTATTTGGTCAGGCAGCATCTTGGTTCAGCTCGAATCCTAGAGGTAGATACCATTCCAGATGATTTTATTTTGTTATCATCTAATCCTACCCAGAAAGAAGTAAAGGTTAGATGTAAAAAATGTGATAGTCTGAATAAAATTAGATTGCTCAAAGAATGAATATGGAAAATCAAGGAGTGAAGTATTATGTTAGGATTTTTAAGTGCTTTGATATTTGGAAAAAATTGTGTAACTGAAATGTGTGAAAAAGAATTACCTGCAGAATATCATGGAAATTGGAAATTAGAAGAGCACGATGCTAATGAAGTACGTATGGGTAGAATGACGCAGAAACAATTTGAAAAGAATATGGAAAATGGAAAGTATTATGCGCCTCCTAAACCTGATAATGAGCTAGATCCACAAATATTGCGAAATTATTATGGCATGAAGTGGAGAGGAACATTTAATGAAAAATGTGATTATGGAAAATATAACTTTATAAAAGAATTATCAACAGAAGAAGCAAAAAAGAGGTATTTTGAAACATTTAATAAAACTTCAAAATGATAAAAAGAGAACTTAATATCTTAATAAATTGAAAAGAATGGTAGCAAATATGAAAGTTATTAAGTTCCAGCTGTTTTACAAACAGCTGGAACTTTTTACGTACGTTCTTCTTCTCTTTTGGTATCATGCTGTTGCTCATGAGGATGGAGAAAGGTATCAATATTTTTCAGTACAGTTTCAAGTTCTCGGATACGTGCTTTCAGTATAGAGTATTCTTCGTATATCTGATTTTTTTGTTGGTTTTGTATGTATTTAAAGAATATCAATATATTCGCCGTTTAAGGCTTTGTTCATACTTCGCACGGCACAGAATTTACCACACATGGAACAGGTGTCATCATGTTCCGGTTTCCTGTCATCGCGGATAGCTTTTGCAGTTTCCGGATCCAGAGCACATGCCCATTGCGCCTCCCAATCGAGAGCGCGTCTTGCATCGGCCATTTTATCATCAATCTCTCTGGCACCTCTTACACCTTTTGCAATATCAGCAGCGTGTGCAGCAATTTTAGAGGCAATAATGCCTTGCTTTACATCATCTACATTCGGTAAGGCGAGATGTTCTGCCGGAGTGACATAACAAAGGAATGCAGCGCCTGCGGTTGCAGCAACGGCACCACCGATAGCAGCAGTGATGTGATCATAACCAGGAGCAATATCTGTAACCAGCGGTCCTAATACATAAAAAGGAGCACCGCCGCAAATTGTCTGTTGAATCTTCATATTTGCAGCAATCTGATCAAGTGGCATATGTCCCGGACCTTCGACCATTACCTGAACATCCTTTGCCCATGCACGTTTCGTCAATTCACCAAGGCGGACCAGTTCTTCAATCTGGCAGACATCAGAAGCGTCGGCAAGACATCCCGGACGGCAGGCATCGCCGAGAGAAATGGTAACATCATATTCGCGACAGATATCCAGGATTTCGTCATAATATTCGTAGAATGGATTTTCGTTTCCGGTCATGCACATCCATGCAAATACTAAAGAACCACCGCGCGATACGATATTCATCTTGCGTTTGTGGTTTTTAATCTGTTCGATGGTCTTTCTTGTGATGCCACAGTGAAGTGTAACAAAATCGACACCATCTTCGGCATGTAATCGCACAACATCAATGAAATCTTTTGCAGTCAAAGTGGCAAGATCACGCTGATAGTGAATAACGGAATCGTAAACAGGAACTGTACCAATCATAGCCGGACATTCGCTTGTCAGTTTACGACGGAAAGGAATGGTATTACCATGGGAAGATAAATCCATGATGGCTTCTGCTCCCATATTTACAGCTTCCATTACCTTCTGCATTTCGATATCATAATCTTTGCAGTCTTTTGAAACACCAAGATTTACATTGATTTTTGTTTTTAGCATGGAACCGACCCCCTGTGGGTCAATGCATTTGTGGTTTTTGTTTGCACAGATGACCACCTGTCCTTTGGCAACAAGTGGTAACAGTTCCTCTACGGTCATTTGTTCTTTCGCTGCGACAGATTTTAATTCTTCTGTTATGATGCCTTTTTTTGCAGCTTCCATTTGTGTTTTGTATTCTCTCATAAAAATCTCACTTTCTATTATGGGGATAACGCTTCTATAATAACCATAAAAAATGGTACTGCTAAGCAGTACCATTTTGTCATTTGTCTTATGCAAAGAGCATGAAGAATCCTTTGACATATTTCCCTACGTTAGCATTATCTAAATCAGGTTATGGGTCTAAGCAGAAGCTTACTCTCAGCCTTTTACAGCTCCCCTATATTATTTTATCCCCGAATTATTCACCCGCCAAGTGAAATCATAAATTCGGCTTACAAGCAAGCTTGACGCACGAATCACAGATTTCACTTGGCTACTGTGAATAATTCGAATTTTATTATTATCATATCGTGATTTCATCACTCACTAATTTCGCCGCTCGTCAATTATGCAAGCATGTTGACTCGCTTGTGCTCATTATATCATAAAAAGCGAAAAATGCAACGATGTTCCGTGGAAAATGCATATTTTTATTTGCTTTCTGGAGAGGAATCATTTACTATTATTATAGAAAGAAACAATAGAGTCAGTACAATTTTCAGAGCGTAAATCAGGTGAGACAGTTATGTTACTAAAACTTCCCACACCCTAAATGGGATTCGAACCTTGAAAATTCAGCAATACAGGCAATTAAATAGCAA
>NZ_JADYUI010000053.1 GCF_021531695.1 Roseburia hominis
ACTAAGACTTCCCACACCAATAAGGTGTGTTGAACCTTGAAAATTCAATATTTCAACCAATAAAAAAGGCATAAATGCGTTCCATTTGGTATAATGGGATTGTCTAGAAACCATTCTAACAAAGGAGATTTATGCCATGTCCAGTATACCACAAAACTATTACGAAGAGAAAGCTTTCGTTGACTGTGTTCAGAGATTTTTTTCTAAACATCATATCGGTAAACTTCTTGCCAAATGTAATGGAACGAAGGAAAAAGGTGTTTCACCAGTTTCTTTGATGAGATATAAGCTTAGCAACATTTTCGTTGGAAGAAGCATGTATATGCAGCAACGTACAGGGTCTTTCAAAGAGGATTTCTCCAAAAATACTTTTTATCGATTCCTGAATTCTGCCAAAACTAACTGGCTCCGTTTTACATCTCTTCTTGCGGCAGATATCATTAACAACGATATCAAGGGTCTGACTGATGACACAAGAAAAAATGTTTTTATCATTGATGACAGTCTCTTTAACCGCACCAGTTGTAAGAAAACAGAACTGGGTTCCAAAGTTTTTGACCATACAGACATGCATTTCAAAAAAGGATTTCGGATGCTTACTTTAAGCTGGAGTGACGGAAATACACTCATTCCTGTAAACAGTTGCCTTTTAGCTTCTGCAAAAGATACAAATATCATTGGCCCTGTAAAAACATTTGACAACAGAACAATTGCAGGGAAAAGACGTAAACTGGCTCAGACAAAAGCCCCGGAAGCAATGATGACATTACTGGATACTGCTGTTTCCACCGGACTCAATGCTGATTATGTTCTCTTTGATTCATGGTTTTCCAATCCTGCACAGATCACAGCGATCAAATCAAAGGGAATGGATGTGATTGCAATGATCAAGAAAAGCAGTCGCATCAAATATACATACTGTGGTGAGCAGCTAAACATCAAAGAAATCTATTCCAAGAACAAAAAACGTCGTGGAAGATCGAAATATCTGCTTTCTGTTGATGTTATGATAGGGAAAGAAAATCCGGTACCTGCTAAAATTGTTTGTGTAAGAAACAAGGCAAATCGTAAAGATTGGCTCGCTTTTATATGCACAGATACAGAGCTTTCCGAAGAAGAGATTATCCGAGTCTATGGAAAACGCTGACAGATAGAAGTTTTCTTCAAAACCAGTAAGTCTATGCTGAACCTGATTGGTGAATGCCATAGTTTATCTTATGATGCACTGACGGCTCACGTAGCCATCGTATTTACCAGATATATGTTACTTGCAACAGAACAACGGCAAAATGAAGATCAGAGAACATTAGGTGAATTGTTCTTCTTTCTTGTTGATGAAATTAGGTACGAATCCCATTTTAGGTATGGGAAGTCTTAGTTTTTTACTACTATTTTACTAACATGCACTAGCTAAAATGTACCAAAAGATGTATAATGACATCAAATTATTCTTCAAAATCAAATACAAAATAAAGATTATAAAATTTGGAGGGAAAATTATGAAATTCAAAAAGATTAAAACCAAAATGCTTGTATCAATACTTCCTGTAATTGCGGTAGTACTTATAACACTGACACTGATTGCCGCAGTATCATGCCTTAATATGGTAAATACAAAAGTTCAGGAAAGTATGACTGCAACACTGGACGCAGAAACAGGCAGCATCAATCAGGAGCTTGAAGTTGTTAAAGCAACTGCAGCTACTCTTTCAAGTACAGTTGCCTCCTCATATAAGACCATGGGGCTTTCAGATTATGAGGAAATGCTGACCAATGTTATCACCCAGGAAGATATAGTAAGCGGAAGCGGTATTTGGTTTGCACCATATGCTTATGATTCTAATGAAAAATACGTTGGTCCATATGTTTATAAAGATGGAAGCTCAACGGTTGTTACATATGATTACAGCAATGCTGAATATGATTATGTTTCTCAGGAATATTACACTATTGCAGAATCCTCAACTGAACCTGTAATCACAGATCCTTACTATGATCCTACATCAGACACTATTATGTCTACATGTACAGCACCTATCATTGCCGATGGCAAATTTATAGGATGTGTTTCCGTTGACATAATACTTTCAACAATAACAGATATGATTGATTCCATTGTTGTAGGTGAAGCTGGCTCTGCTGTCCTTGTCAATGAAGATGGTATATATCTGGCCGGTGTCAGTGAAGACAAAATCCAGGGAGCCGTTAACATTGCTGATGACACAAACACATCAATGGCAGCTATAAGTTCAGAAGTTCTGGGAAACGAAGTAGGAACTACCAGCGCCAACAACGAAGCCGGCGTTGCATGTAATGCATATTATGAAAATATTGATGCAACAAACTGGAAGCTTATTATTCTGATACCTAAAGCTGAGCTTTTTGCACCTACTATTTCTATGGTTATCAAACTTTTTGTTGCAGCAATTGTCGGTTTACTCTGCTGTCTTGTTATTGTATCTCTTCAGGTTTCTTCTATTGCCAAGAGCATACAAAAGGTACAGGTATTTGCCCAGACTCTTGCTTCTGGAGATTTCACAGTTGATTCTCTTCAGGTATCTACAAAAGACGAGCTTGGAAACATGGGGGATTCACTCAATGAAATGTTCGGAAATAACAGAGATATCATTTCCAATATTTCAGATCACTCTGCTGATATTATGAGCGCCAGTACAAAATTAAGAGATGCTTCTGATATGCTTCTCAATGAATTTACTGAAATTCACGATAACATGGTTCAGATTAACGATGCCATGAGTTCTACAAGCGCAGCCACCGAGGAAGTAAACGCTTCCGTTGAGGAGGTAAATGCTTCTGTAGTGCTTCTTGCTTCCGAAACTGATGAAAGCTTAAAACTTAGCAACGATATTAGGCAGCGTGCCGTTTCTATTGAGAAGGCCAGTCGTGCTTCGTATGCATCTGCCACTGAACTTTCAACTCAATTTGAAAGCAAATTGCATGAAAGTATAGAAAATGCTAAGGTTGTTGAAAATATTGGCGAGCTTGCAAATGTAATTGCAGAAATTGCCGAGGAAATTAACTTACTTTCACTTAATGCTTCTATCGAAGCTGCCCGCGCTGGTGAACAGGGCAAGGGCTTCGCTGTAGTTGCAGATGAAATCGGCAAGCTTGCCGGAGAAACGTCTAATGCTGTTGGCCGCATCCAGGAAACAATCGGACAGGTTCAAAATGCATTCCAGCATCTCAGTGATGACTCTCAGGACTTACTGTCTTTCATGCGTGAAACCGTTAATCCTGACTATAATAAGTTTGTTGAAACAGCCAACCAGTATGGTAACGATGCAGTGTTCTTCGCAGAAGTATCTGAGAAGGTTACAAGCAAGGCAAACGATATCCGTCAGATTATGAATGAGGTTACGGAGGCCATTCAAAATATCGCCGAGTCATCTCAGACAACCTCCGAGATCAGTTCCTCCATTTTGGATAGTGTGGATACAGTTTCTAACACTGTCAATGAAGTTTCAGAAATGTCAGAGAATCAACAGAATATCGCTGATACTTTGGACTCTGTAGTTAAGAAATTCCAGTTATAAATTTCTATTTAGTTCAATTGGCAATGGCAGTCCTTGGATGAACTCCTTTGGGGCTGCCCTTTTGGGATTACATAATATAAAGTCAAGCATATATATTCATTCGAAAAATTTTTCAAGTTTGTGCCCTGGTTCTTTCGCGGATAGTTGGCTGAGACTAACGAATAAATCAGCCTTTGAGCCAGGGCACTGTTGAAAAATTGTTTCTCATAAATATATATGCTTGGCTTTTATTTAGTGTCTGCTGATTAAGCAGATATTTGCAACTTCCAACTTTTACATCTGCTCCAGTCACACCAAAATCGGAACAGATGCAAAAGAGCACAAAGTATTCGCCTCTGAATCCTGAACAAATTCGTCACGAATACAGATAATGCGATAGAGGTCAACTGCGTTTCTTCTAGTTTTGTGGTAATGCAGCTCATACCATAGCAACGCTTGCTCAGGCTGAATCTACGCTCCACTTCGATTCTATCGGTATTATCCTGATACTCTTGTTTTTTATCAACTTTTGCTGTAGCACTTGGTCTGCCCAGCTTTGGACCTGACAACCGAATCCCATGCTCTTTGCAGTAACTCCTGTTTTCTCTGGTCCGGTATATCTGATCTGCCAAAACACGTTCCGGATAATAACCGGTACGTTCTTTGAAGCGTTCTACCGCTTCAATCAGACAGGTGCTCTCGTTGTATGCCTCGAAAGATATTTTTTCGATACGCCCATAGCCTTCACTGTCAAGGCTGAGATCAAATTTTGCACCAAATTCAACAGGTGCTTTGACCTTCCCTCTGACAATCGGTCGAAGCCATGGCTGCGAGATGCTTACAATACGATGCTCCACTGAGTGTACTTTGTTATCGTACATGTACTTCTGCTGTTCATACAGCGTGATGATAGTCAGGTACAAACTAATTTCTTTATCTGTCATCGCATATCCGTCACTCATGAACTTCTCCAGATATCCGATGTCTCTTGCGACGTAACCAAGCTGTTTGCGGAGGGCCTTCCTGATTTTCTTTGCACTATGTTTTTTGCTTTTGGCAAATGCCAGATAATCTTTTCTGGCACGTTTTTTATAACGTCGTGGCAGTGGCAGACCATAGGACTTACAAAAACGGTAAATGATTGTTTCCAGTTTTTCCCTTGCTTCGTTCAAGAGTGAAATATCCTGTGGATAACGGATATTTGCCGGTGCACAGGACGCATCCAGTGTCAATGTTCCTTTATTTGTGGCTTCTTTTGAAGCGTCATTATCGTCGGAGTTTCCAGAAGATGGGGGGGGGTGTATTGTTGTCATCATCCTTGTGGGCAAGAAGATACTCATTTGCTTCCATCAGCATTTCAGCAGAAATACGTTTGCGAAAAAGAACCAGTGTGCTTGCATCAAACGGAGCTTCTTCCTGATAGCCGGGAAGCCCGATAAAATACTGCAGGTACGGATTCTCAGCAATCTGTTCTACAAGCTCACGGTCGGAATACTGGAACTTAGTCTGGATGATTAAAGCTCCTAATGCCGTACGGAGCGGCATGGCAACATTACCAGTATCACTCGGGAACAGCTTGGCATATTTTACTTCAAATTCATCCCATGGGATTTGGTCAGCCAGTTTGATCCAGCGGTTATCCGGATTCATGTGGAGGCCCATAGGCTGGTTGAAATCGAGGAACGAGTGCTGTAACTTGTCGATTGGTTTGTACATTGATTTAGCCCCTTTATACTTAAAATATGCAGAAAAACTGCAAGAAAAACGATTTGATTTTAACAAAATCCTTGCATTTATTGTATCAGAAAACCTGGTAAAAGTCAGTAAAATCAAGTGCTTTAAGCCTAATCAGCAGACACTAATTATCTTCCTGCATATATTGCATCTGATCCTTAAGCCTGTATGAAGGACCATTGATGTTTATTACAGAACAATGGTGTAATAGCCTATCCAGTAGCGCATTGGTTAATACCGGTTCCTGAAATATATCTGCCCACTTTGAAAAAGGACTATTTGTAGTTATTATTGTTGACAGTTTCTCATATCTCTTTGCTATTAGATTAAAGAAAAGGTTGGCAGAATCCACATCCATTTTTTGATATCCAAGCTCGTCGATTATTAACAGTTTATATCTGCATAAAAACTTTATTCTGGATTCAAGCCTGTTTTCTGCCGAAGCCTTCTTAAGTTGTGATATCAGATCCTGAAAAGTGATAAAGTAAACACAGTACCTGTGCTTTGCAGCTTCTATACCTATTGATACTGCCAGGTTTGTTTTTCCGACTCCGGGAGTGCCACAGAAGATAATGTTGTCACCTTTTTCGATAAATCTCAGTGTCATAAGATCCATGATTTTTGCTTTATCTATTGACGGCTGGAAACTGAAATCAAACTCATTCATCTCTTTAAGATATGGGAAGTTTGCAACTTTAACACATCCGGTGATTGCCTGTTCTTTTCTGAATCCTATTTCCATCTCAGTGAGTTCATAGATTGCATATGTTACTTGCAACAGAACAACGGCAAAATGAAGATCAGAGAACATTAGGTGAATTGTTCTTCTTTCTTGTTGATGAAATGGCAGACATTACTTTCCAGCGTTCCATCAGTATTCTTTGGGATGCTTTACTGGCAAGTCTTCAGGAACTCCTGAAACTCAGTGATGAACAGTTGATGACATTTACTGCTGATTTCATGTCGAGATTGCCTGAATATCTGCGTAATGCACTTCATCCACAGACTGTAATGGCATAAATCGCTATTTTGTTAGCTGAAATATTGAATTTTCGAGGTACGAATCCCATTTTAGGTATGGGAAGTCTTAGTAA
>NZ_JADYUI010000054.1 GCF_021531695.1 Roseburia hominis
AATACCTCTTTCCTTTATGAGATTTATTATATCTTATTAGCCACTCCTGTTACAACTTTAGTATAGCACTTCAATTGGCATTATTGAGATTGAAGCCATAGCTATCAGATACCCGGTATTGGAGGGTGCAGGCAATTCGCAGATAAGGTATGCCATTGGTCATATGACTGAAACTGCGGGGCTTGGTGAAAAGGGAAACTGTGTATTATGCGGGCACAACGGCAGCAGAAATGGCACATTCTTTACCAACCTGAACCAGCTGTCAGCCGGAGATAAGGTAAAGATTACAGATAAGAAGGGAGAAGTCCATATGTATCAGGTGGCAGACACCTGTATTATCGGTCCGTATGACAATACGGTCAAAAATCAGTCGGATGAGGAAATCTTAACCCTTCTTACCTGTGCCAATAAGGGAACAAAGCGTTTTGTCTGCCGCTGCATACCGGTAAAGGAAGCAGGTGATGCGGATGAATAGAATGTGCAGATTAGGTGAAACAGAGGAATTATTAAGTGAAATGGATTTTTCTGATGTAGCTGATGATATAGCGGAGACTGAGGAAGATACACAGCTGATTGTCAGTGGCTGGTGGGTATTTCTGCCACAGCTTAATTTACAGCTTCACGAAGGAATTTTATGTAACTGGGATGAAGAGGAGCAGATGTTCATGCCGGATGTGGCAGTGACGGTAGTATATGAGGCAGATGCGGACAGAACGGAATATATCTACTTTGAACAGGACGGCATGACAGCAACTCTTTACAATTGGCTGAATGGCAGACTTTCCATCAGCCAGACAGAAGCCTTAAAGTGCGAGATTATCGTACCTGAGGATGGGGAATAACACAAAACAGTATAAAGAAAGGAAAAGACAGAGCCGATGGTTTCCCCGCCATTATCTGTCAGGGAATGTATATGAAGTATGCAATTAAAGTGAATGAAGTGAAAAAAGAAAACGGAAATGTGAAAGGCTTTGCAACTGTGGTATTTGGTGATTCATTTAAAATAACCAATATCGCAATCGTGGAGAACAAAGATAAGGGACAGTTATTTGTATCCATGCCAAGGTACAAGTCTAATGAAAGAAGCGAGGATGGTTCTGCCATCTACAAGGATGTATGCAATCCTATCACCGCAGAATTTCGTGAAGAGCTTTACAGTAATATCCTTGAGGAATATGAAAGAGTGCAGGTACAGGGACAGCCGGAGAAAGGAACAGAAAAGGATGTGACACCACCGGAGTTTTCCGTAACGGTTACACCTTATGAGAGGGAAGGCAGTAATATCCGTGGACTTGCCAGAATCTATTTTGAGGACAGCTTTATCGTCAACAATGTGAATATCCTTCAGGGCAAGGAAAAGGTATTTGTGGCGATGCCTTCCTATAAGACAAAGCAGAAGGATGAAAATGGCAAGGATATCTACCAGGACATCTGCTATCCGGTAACAAAGGAATTTCGTGAAAAGCTTTATTCAGAGATTGAAAGAGCTTATGCGGAGGCGAAGGAAAAGCAGCAGGAGCAGGCAAAGGAGCAGTCACAGAAACAGGGAAAGGAGCAGTCTCAGGATAAAGACGGATTTATGAAAGCATCCGGCGAACCGCTTCCCTTTCGTTAATGAGCAGTGGATTAGTAAGAACGGGCGGCCAAAAGCTGCCCGGATTGGAGGACATTATGGAAGAAAAGAAAAAATCAATGACAAAAGATGAAATGATTATGGAGCTTATGGAACTGTTAAAGGCAAATGGAAGACCAAAGCAGGCGGCAGATGTGTTTGAGAGTGCAGCTTATGTGGATATGCTTGAAAGCAAGCTTGACCAGATGACAAACGAGCTGGTGCAGATGCGCAAGGAACTACAGGAGATGAAGGAACAGCAGGCATCAAAATCCCTGAAAGAGACATTATCGGAAATGGTAGACAGGGCACAGGCAAGGTGCCAGCAGATGAAGGAAAAACTCTTTGAAGTCAAGGAAGAGATGCATAACAAGGCTGCTGAAATCGTAAAGGCAGTAAAGCAGAAGGGAAAAGAGGCACTTAATAAGGTATCCGAATTCTTTGGTGTAAAGAAAAAGCTGGAGTCCATCCGTGAAAATGTTCGTGAGGGGATTATTGAGACAGACCAGACACTTGCCCGCATTGACGGTTTTGGTGAGGGGATGCGAATGGCGAATGAACAGCTGGCAAATAGCTTCCGTGTACTTGCAGGTAAGGAGCAGGTGGATTATTCAAAGAAAGAATATGCACAGTCAAATGTAGCAGTCATCCGCAAGCCTTGGGAGTGGCAGAAGAAAGTGTATCAGAATCTGGAACTTCATCTGGATGCAGCTATAGATAAGGTGGATAATCTGGCTAAGGATGTGGAATTACAGAGGATGGAGAAGAAATGGGATGAACTGTATGAGCAGACACATCAGGAAGGTAAAGAGACAGTACAGCCACAGATATTGTCTATGGTATCTGAACCGGAGCATGAGTATGGGGCAGAAGTGTTTGAGGCGTATATGAAGGAGAATGGGGCTTCCCCAAAGGATGCAAGTACGATAGAAATACTGCAAGCAGAGAAGATTCGTTAGCTTATGGAGACATGTTACCATTGTATGTGGTGCATGTCTCTTTTTTATTTCATAGGAAATACCTTGTTATTTTAAAGTGATAAAGTGTTCTGCTTTCCTATGAAATAAAAGTGCTCCACGCAGGATGCGTACTCGCACAAGTGGAATGATGTCGTAAGCAACTGTGCTCGGTGCACAAAGTGGAGCAAGTCCCTCATGAATGAGCGATTTAGGAAGTTGAAGTGGACTTGTCCACTTTGTTCTAAAAAAATTTACATCCTTAGTACTTGATGGTAAAATTAACTTGTATTATGGAAGGAGACACTTGTAATGATAAATTTCAAACGAGAAGAAGATAAAGAGTTCATCCGATCGCACTAAAAGAGAATGAATGGGAAACAGATGTTAACGAAGAAGCTTCCTACGAAGATGTAAAAAGGGCTTTTTCTGAAATGAACGAAGAGTTTGAGTTTGCAGATAACGACACTCTTCTTTTCAAGCGGCAGGAATTTTGATATTTAATATACAAACAAAATGTTTGAATTAAAATGATAGAGAGTAAGGTTATTTAGGATTTTGACACCACCATCTTCTTACTTATAAATGTAAGTTTAGTTATGGTAATAATTAAAGGATAATATAGTTCAAAAGAAACTTAAAAGAAAGTGTTCAGGAAAGGAGAAAGAGATATGTCTAGGATGGAGACTTTTAATTACATTGAGGAAAAATTAAATTTCCTTGCCTTTAGGATAAAAGCAAGAACTCAAATGAATTTATTGGATTTAAATATTCACACTGAATCATTTATTTCAAATTTGTTAAATGTTGTTTATGAATGGAACCTAATCAATATAAATATAAAAAAAAGAAACATGGAAGCTATTGATTTAGTCGATGATGTAAATAAAATTATTGTACAAGTATCATCAGTTATAAATAAAAGAAAAATAGAAAATGCTTTAAGTTCTGAGATTATGTTACAGTTTAAAAATTATTCGTTTAAATATGTTTGTTTAGCAATGGATGCTGAAAAACTTTGTTTAAAAGCATATAATAATCTACATAATATTAAATTCAATCCCAAAGAAGATATTATAGATATAGCAAAAATTCTGAACACGATTCTATATTTAACGGTTGAGAAACAAGAACAAGTAAAATCATTAATTGATGCTGAGTTTAATACTTTAGAGGCAAGTGATAAAGAGAATGATTTTCGATTTGATTTAGAATTAGAAAAAGCCCTTGAAGATATAAGTGATCCAAGCGATGAAAATAAATCCGACTTAGTTAAGAAAATGTATGAACGGCGAGCTCTTACTTTTATGAAAAATGTAGAGAACGGAATTGAGGGTAGTGATAATGAGATAGAGCGAATTAAAGAGAATGTAGCAGAGAATAATTACAATGAAGAAACGTTCTTAGGTAATACAATAAAAGGTATACATTTTAAAATTAAAGAGCAAGAAGGGTTTGCTACAAGATTTTTTATAGTATATAAATATGTAAGTTATAATTCGTTTAAAGAAATTTATACGCTTGAAATGTTAGATCGTACAGAAGAAATCTGTGATGGAAAACTTTTTTTAACTTTTTACATTGATGATCCTCATGAAAATGGAAATCGTCTTGTAATGATTAGTACAAATAACGAAAAAGGGATTTGCATTATTAATACAGCGCTGGTTATTGATAAAGAAATTCATATGCCATATAATGCATCAATCTTGGATATTAATGAATGTAAGTTTGAAAATGCAATTGACGAGAAAAATGTAAAAGAGAAATATTTTGATATGGGTCAAGAGAATAGTATTGTAATATATGATACAACAATTGCGAAACCTGTGTTATATGAAGAATATTACAATGAAGATAAAGAAGAATGGCGATTTAAAGTTAAACTGAAAACCGATCATCATTATTGCGCCTTTAAAGCGTTCCCAATCAGGGAACGTGTAACAAACGAAGAAATAGGCGAGTGTTTTTTATATGGTTTGTATGACTTTCCGCAAAATACAATAAATGCAATAAAGTATTTTGAGAAAGCAGATTCAGCAGAGGGATATTTTCAAATTGGAAAAATACTGATGGAAGATGAAGAATTAAAGGATGAAATCGAGGCCTTACAATTTATAAAAAAAGCTGCTGAAATGGGAAGCGAAGATGCAAATGATTATTTAACTCAAAGGGTTTGTAAAAAACTTCCCTAAAGTAAAGGCCCTTGCCGCATTAAACGCAGTAGGAACCTTTTTTTTGTGCCGAGCATGGCACTTGTCTTGCTGGTGAAAGTCCAGTCACAGGTATTTACTGCCAAGTGTAGTGAACCACAAGTCTGTATCAGTAATGGTATGGATGAAGGAAATGGTGTAGCAAAGTTCTCGCGCCTATGAACAGAAACTTGATAAGGCGATTAGGTGGGGAAGGTTGCATAACAAACCGAAGCCCTAATGGTAAACGTAAGCCGAAGTTGTAAATCAAGAGGTTGTGGAACAAAAGATGAGATTGTTATAGTGAATGGAACGAAAAAGCCTTGGAGAAATGAGGAAGGATTCGTATTCATGGGCATGAAATATTTTCTGCTCAATGCAGATAGTTTGGAGTTTTAGTATGGAAAATTAGATGATTTATTCCTATATAGAAGATATAGATATAAAGTCAGGAGGCAGAGAAATGGCAACGGTTGTGTATTCTAATGAAGAAGGTATGTGTTCTTTTGTGATAGATGGAGAAGAGTATGTTGAAGACGAAGAAAGGGCAATTATCCCCAAAGCTGTACTAAAACAGATAAGAGTTGAGGATATTCCGGATAATTTTGAAATTGATGTATGTGAGTCAAAAGATTCTTCAGTAATAATGGTATCTGTTCCTATGAACTTTGTAAAAGTTGGTAAAAATGAGTTTCAGGTTATTTATGATGAACTTATTACTAGAAAATATTGGGATGGACCAATAGGACTTAAACTATATATGGAGACAAAAAAGGATGTAATAGAAGAGCGTTCAAAAGAGGTAGGGGATGTCAATTTAGAAGACTATGATGATGACGGGGCTTATATCCATTTGGTATATAGTACAAAAATTTATACCGATGATATGATTGAGTTGCTGAGTAATATGGAACAGATATATGGTGAAATAGAAGGTGCAACAGACATTACTTTAGGTTCTCCGTTTTCTAAAATAGATGATTGTGCAAAAGAAAATGAATTTACAATTAAGATATTACTTCCATTGTTTCGTAAGTTGGGATTTGCGGATGTAAAATATAATCATGGAAACAAGGAATTTGGAAAAGATATTACATTTGCACGCAGAACAGAATTTGATGATTATGAGTATTATGGAGTGCAGGTAAAGTATGGAGATGTGTCTGGTGGCGCTCAGGGAGAGATTAACGAATTGATTCAACAAGCGAAAGACTCTTTTTCAATGCCCTATTATGATGTGTATTCAAGAAATAAAGTAAGGGTATCTAAAGTAATTATTGCTATTTCAGGGAAATTTACACAAAACGCAGTGGAAAAAATAATAGAAGGTGTGACGGAATACCCTTTAAAGAATAACTTGATTTTTCTGGATAGGGAAAAAATAGAGGGATTAATGAGTAAGTACAACAGATTCTGACTTTGGAGTTAACAATCTTAATATGTGATGGAAAAAAGATTTGATATTTTTAATGATTAAATTGCGAAGATATATTATAATATGAGTGATAGATAATTCTGAGTTATCTGTCTGAAATATAGACTAGGGGGGATAAGATTTGAATTTTTACGAA
>NZ_JADYUI010000055.1 GCF_021531695.1 Roseburia hominis
AAAAACAAAAGCCCTGGAGCAACCAGGGTTAATGTTTTAAAATTTTCGGGACATTTTCATTTTTGCTTGACACACTTTTTTTCTTCTTTTTTAAACTTTTTTCTAATACTCTTCATTTTTACATTTTTCCTAAATAGTGAATCGAAAAATGGGCTCGACCTTCCTTATCTAATTCCATTATAATATACGATGGCATTTTACCCTCCTGTCTTGGATAAGACAAACTTCCAGGATTTAGTGCAATCACTCCATCATCATAATCAATCAGCGGAACATGGGTATGACCAAACATTACAATATCTGCTCCTTTTGCCTTCGCAACATTCTTTATATCTGCAATACCGGATGTCACATAATAGTAATTCCCATGCGTCAGCAAAACTTTATAATTTCCGATCAAAATCATCTTTTCGCGTTCAAGTTTTGAAAAGAAATCATTGTTCCCTGCTACAATTTCTAATGGACACCTTACTAATTCAGCTATATAATCCTCGTAACCTTCCGCATCCCCGAGATGGATCACCAGATCAAGTGGCAGTATTCGTTCCAAAAGTATTTCAAGATTCTTATGTTTTCTATGTGTATCACTGATAATCAATATCCTCATACTATAATTCCTTTTTCAGAATGTCCCGCATCGCACGCAATGCCTTTCCTCTATGACTCAATTCATTTTTCTTTTCCGCTGTAAGTTCTGCCGCAGAACACTGTAATTCTTCTATATAAAAAATAGGATCATAGCCAAATCCATTTTCTCCTGCCGGTTTTTCTCCAATATATCCTTCTATTGTTCCTCTTACCGTATATTCTCTTTTGTCCGGAAGAACTGCTGCAATCGCACATACAAACCGTGCCGTCCGCTTCGCTTTTGGAACTCCCCAAAGTCGATCTAAAAGTGCCCTGTTTTTAATCTCATAAGGAGTATCTTCTCCCATATAACGTGCCGAATAAATTCCCGGTTCTTTATTTAAATAATCTATTTCCAGACCGGAATCATCTGCAAGTATAATATCATCTGTAACTGCTGCAACCGCTCTTGCCTTAATCATTGCATTTTCTTCAAATGTTGTTCCATTCTCTTCAATATCCACGCAAATTCCTGCCTCTTTCATGGATAAAATTTCCATTCCAAGACCAGATAAAATTTCCCGTATCTCTTTCATTTTATTGGTATTTCCGGTCGCAAAAATAATTCGTTTCTTCATTCTTGTTCTCCTATCCTTAAAACGGACATTCGCAATCCGCTTCGCTGCTTATTATAAACGCTTAAAATCCTTCATTAAATGCCCGCATAATGGCATTATAAATTCCCTGTGCTGCCTTTCTCTGATAGTCATCTGATGTCAGATTATCCAGCTCTGTTTTATTCGTCATAAAACCTACCTCAATCAAAGCTACCGGTACTTCACTGTTTCTGATAATATAAATTTCATTTCCATTTATAATCCCCCGGTTTCTACTTCCCAAAATACCGGATACTTCATCTACACAAATCTGTGCTAATGTTTTTGTGCCACATGGTATTTCTTCTTTTAATTCATCATACATAACCGCAGTTCCATTAATACTGGACATCTTCCCACTTACCGTAGAATTATTGTGTATGC
This sequence comes from Roseburia hominis, assembly GCF_021531695.1. Taxonomy (GTDB): domain Bacteria; phylum Bacillota; class Clostridia; order Lachnospirales; family Lachnospiraceae; genus Roseburia_D. Next base: position 1,608 of record NZ_JADYUI010000055.1, read on the forward strand.
TAATAAAAATATCTGCATCTGCTTTATTGGCAAGCCCTACGCGTTGTTCAAAGGATGGATTGGAATCATCCGTCCTCGTATAGTAGACGCCAATCTTATCATTCGGATTTTCTTCAAAAATCTGCTTTAACTGTAACGCAATTGCCAAATCAATATCTTTTTCACACTTGTTTTGAACCGTTGCCCCCGGCATCCTTCCACCATGCCCCGCATCAATTACCACAACTTTATCATAAATATCATGTGGTGCAAGGAAATCCATATAAAGATATCCGTCTTTAAATGTTGGTTGCACTTCAAATACCTTGTCCAATGTAATTTCAATAATACCCTGATCCTTTTCATTCTCAAACGTCAGATTGTCAATATTATTGCTTCGCCCCATAATCGGATGATTATATATATAACTCTCATCCACACCCGGAAAAATAATATCTATTGTCTGTGTAAGATACTGATTCATAATGGTTACATCCTGCTCTGTAACCCCCTCCGGTAAGGCAATACAAATTTGTTGTGGAAAGTCAATGCTTTCTTCTGCTTCCCCTTGTGCCGTCATATCCACACTCATTACTTCCCCTGCATTTTCATTATTTTCTGAAATGACCTGTTCTTCCTGTCCTGCCACCTGACTTGCATGTAATTTAGGCAAATAAAATAACGTAACACCTGCTACGATTGTAAATATCACCATAAATACTGTTGTAATTTGGACAACTCGTCTTTCCATCTACTAACTTCCCCCAACCGTCACTTTGCATAAGCTTTAATACATAGATTACAGCCTTGCTTGCTTTCAACATTTTCCCAGACATCCCCCTGTATACTAATGTATCCTTCTCCATCACTCAAATCCACATTTTCTGTGGTCTCATCTGCCGCATACTCAATTGCTAACGGATGCACTGAATCCGGAGTTGTAAGTTCCACAACGACTGCAAAACGTTCATTTTCCTGTACTTGAACAGGTATGTCAAACGGAATCGTATAATAACCTGCATTATTTAATTTTCCTTCTGCTACCTTCTCTCTTTCAGAAAAAGAATCTGTTCCCATAAAATTATTTACAAAATACACCTTATATTCCGTATCTGTTCCCAATGCATAAAAACCTGCTGCACTAATATTTTCTGATTTTTTTGCCGTATATACATTAGCGCCCCAAATATAATCATCGTTAAATCCAAGCTGTCCCACCCAGCCACATAGATCTGATTGATAAATGGTATTATAATTATCCGTCTCTTCTATTCCGGTATAAACTACATTATGTATCCCAATGTTTGTATCATAATAGGAAACATAAAAGACACCATCATCTCCAAAGTCAGTTCCCCAGCTATTCTGACAAATAAATGCTCCATCTCCCTCTAAATCTACCGGGAAATTTTCTTTGGGATAATTATCGTCCCAACCTATAATAACAACATCATGATTTGGCTTCTCTTGTCCCATATAGCAATATGCATTTGTCTTTCTATTGTAAAATTCCGAATGGCTTTGTGAACTTTTTAACGAACTATAAATCGATGTCTGTACTCCGCCATATTTAAATACGGCCTCCTTTATTTTAGGAAAATCCTTACTCTGAATAATCTGTACTTCCTGTAAGTGTTTTACCGGATGCAACGTATCATCAGATTTTTCATCTCCATAAGGATCATCTTTTTCCAAAACCGGTCCCTGCCATGCTAATAAATATGCCAGTCCCATCGTATAATCTCCACCATAATCCTGATTCAACGCAAAACTATTCTGAATGCTCATATGATCCGGCGAAAATTCATATGCCATCTCCGGCAACATGGATGATTCCAATGCACTAAGTGCTGCAAATGCCCAACAGGTTCCATGATTTCCCTGATCCTTTATTACTGATGCACGTCCTTTTTCACGCAGATCATATTTAGATGGTACAATACTCACATCACTTTCTCGATTACTTGTAGTAACCGCTGCATTTTCCTGCATATTCCAGGAATATGAATATCCAAGACTATTTGCCAATGCCTCAAGGGGAACATAATACTCCCCCTGTATCTCACACATTCCGGATGAGAATTTTTCTTTTTGCTGATTGACCATAACTTCCTTTTTATTTAGGGAAAACATGACTTCATCTGAATATTTTTCTACTAAAAGTCTATTTCCCTCATACAAATGAGCACTACAATCAAAACTGTCCCGCAACATCCGAACCGGAACCATAAGATTACGACTTTCATCCATAAATATCGGCATTTTGTCACTTTGATATGATTTTGCATCCACTGTAAGTGAAATTGTTTTCTCGTTTATGCTATCTGCAATCAATGGTGCAAAAATATCTTCCCGTAAAACTGCTCCGCGAAATGGTTTCACCCGTTCCCGTCCACTATCTGAACTTTGAAATTTCATAAAAAGAAAAACTAACACTAAAATACTTAATATTACATATTTTCTCGAATATCGCATTTATTTTTCCTCTTTGGTGGTTTCGGTCCCATAAACTGATAAAAATAAGTCTTTAACATTCCATTATAAATTTTCCTGTTTTTATCCGCTTTCCGTCCAATATACTGCTCCGCAGCGTCATAGCTTGTAATCAGATACATAGACCATGCATCTAACCCACGATATGCCTCTCCGATTTGTGAATATAATTCCGGTAAAGCTGCCTTATCCTCTAATCGTTCTCCATAGGGAGGATTAGTTATTATAAATCCATATTTTTTCGGATGATGCAATTCACATACCGGACGTTGTTGAAAATGTATCATGTGCTCCACGCCGGCTCGTTTTGCGTTTTCTCTTGCTGCTTTTACGACATCTCCATCAATATCATATCCCTGAATATCTACTGTAATATCAGTAGTAATCTGGTCATTTGCCTCTTCAACCGTCTCGTACCATAACTTCTTATCAATCAGATTTGTCCAGTTTTCTGCTGTAAAATTTCGGTTCATTCCCGGTGCAATATTTGCAGCCATCAGGGCAGCCTCGATTGGAAATGTTCCACTTCCACAAAACGGATCCACAAAAATACGGTCTTTTCTCCACGGTGTCAACATAATTAAGGCTGCCGCCAATGTTTCTGTCAAAGGTGCCTTACTGGTCATCGTCCGATATCCCCGTTTATGCAAAGATTCTCCTGATGTATCTAATGTAACCATGACCTCATCTTTCAATAAAAATACCCGGATTGGATAAGATGCACCATTTTCTTCAAACCATTCTACATGATACTTTGTTTTCAATCGTTCTACAATTGCTTTTTTCACGATTGATTGTATATCCGAAGAACTAAATAACTTACTTTTAATAGAAGAAGCCTTTTTTACCCAGAATTTTCCATCTACAGGGATATAAGACTCCCATGGCAGTGCTTTAATTCCTTCAAACAATTCATCAAATGTCGTAGCTTTAAATCTTCCAACCAAAAGCAATACACGTTCCGCAGTTCGCAGAAAAATATTGGAACGACAAATTGCTTCCGCATCGCCCTCAAATGTAACTCTTCCATCCTCCACTAATGTAATTTCATATCCTAAATCATAAATTTCTCTCTTTAAAACTGCTTCTAATCCAAAGTGACATGGTGCCACCAATTCAAACGTTTTCATCTGTTTTCTCCAACCTTACAACATCGTATTTTCTTCTGATTCTATCTTAGCTTTTCCCGTTTCCTCTGTCAATCGAATTTCGCTTTTCCAACGCATAGACTGCCTCAATTCCCCCCACCAACGTATACACTTCATTCGTTCTGCGATTCATCCGTCTTGCTACCATAAGACTCTCGCTTCCTCTTTCACAATAAAGTAGTATTTTCCGATAACGAAGTAATTCCTTTTCCCATTGTTCCATTTCTTCATACGGATAATTTCGGGCTCCTTTTATATGGTATTTCCGATATGCATACTGATCTCTTAAATCTACGATAAATACATCCTTTTTCATACAAAGCTCATCCAATTCTTCTACCCCTATCATTTTTATCATAGCTTTCCATCTCCTTTTCTAAAAACAAAGAACAGATTACCCATACTCTGTAATCTGTTCTTTGTTTATTTTATTCCTATTTTTAAGGAAATGTGCCTATACGGTTTTAATCATTTGCATTTCTTGCATCTTCTGCCGATGCATTGCTGGCTTTGTTCTGACTCTTATTTTTTGAATTGTTCTCAAAATTATTCTTTGAAGCACTATTTGTCGTATTACTTGTTGTATTCGTACTTGTGTTTCTTGCATTTTCGCTATTTTTTGCCATTTTGTATATTCCTCCTTTAGATTAATTAGCTACTATGCTAGTATTTCACCAGAAACGAATATTATTCACTTTTCCTTGAGTTTCCGCAAACTGTAATTCAAAAGTGATTAAATCTTCCCAAAGTACCAATCTGCCGTTTTTTTGAAAAATATAGAATGGCAGTCCTGTGATTAGAGGCACTTTAATAAGCCCCGCCGGAACCGGACTTTGGGAGACG
>NZ_JADYUI010000056.1 GCF_021531695.1 Roseburia hominis
TACAACACATCTCGTATGTGTAACGATATAACTGATGTCCGAACGGATCGAAAGTGCAAAGAAATATGACATAATTCGGTTGCAGGTTTCTTCATCCTACATCGCCACCGCAAAAAGAAACGCATTCAATAAATTCAAGTCCTTAAAATTTTTCGTCTTCGCCATATATACCTGTTTTCTGCTCCTATCCGATCTATGGCTTCGGACTCTGCTTAGGCACATTATAGCAAGAACGGTTTGAAAACTCAATGATTTTTAATGAAAATTCTATATAAATATAAACGCCTTGATTACTGTGATTATGAAAACAAATAAATAGTCTATACTTGAAATTTTTTTGCATTCTCTTTTTATATGAATGATTATACCAGTATTCTTTAAGCAGTCTGTTCCAGTTTTAGAACTATCACATCATAATATCTTCATTCTCAGCTCTTTCTGTCATCCTTAGTGTGTATACAGCAAAATGTATAACACAGCAAAAAGAAAGGAGGATAATCATGGATATAGTAAGACATATATTATCTGAGTTATATATTAACACGATAGTTAATGTATTATCGCACCTTATTTGTAGATTACTTGATGACATACTATAGTAATAAGGTACGATTGCTGCCCTAAAATCCCACTTCGTGGGTCCCTCCTCGGGTATATCCTAAGGCATCCTCCCACTTCGTGGGTCCCTCCTTAGGATAAATACACGAAAAGAGACAGAACTGAAATTCTGTCTCTTTTCTATGCGTAGGATATCTTGTATAACTAAATCAATATCTATGTCATCTAAAGCTTATGTTTAAGATTTAGAATTCACCTACTAAATGTCCGTCGTTTTCGTCTAACTGGTAATATTTCACACCATCTGTAATAGTTCCTTTTGCAAGGAAACCATTTGCCTGGAAGTATACTTTACGTCCAAACTGGTCGATGCCCCACTTGCTTGTTGTCAATTTTCCATCTGCTGCAGCATAGGTAATGTTGCCATCAGCTGTTCTATACCAACCGTTCTGCTGCAATACACCATATTCGTTGATGTAGTACAATGCTGTGGAATCATAACCATCTTTTCCACTACCATAAGTAGTCTGATTAATATACATTCTACCTTCTGAGTTGAAGAAATAAATTGGATTTCCGGACAAAGGATTTCCATTCATATCTTTCTTTGCAACGATAAATTTATCAAATGCCATATGTCCTTCTGCATCAAAGTAAAGAATATCTTTACCATTTGGCGCATAGGTTAACTGATCCACATAAAGATGTCCATCATTGCCTGCAAAGTAGGTATTGTTATCATTTGCATCACCATTTTCATTTGCCTGGATGAAACCGATTAATGGTTTTCCATCCTTACCATAAATACATGGTCTGCCATCCGGTAAAGTACCTTTGCCCGGTTTATGCGTTTCCTCTTTCTCTGTGTAAACATATCTATCTGTTACTTCATCTGCACCTTTGACTTTTACTGTAAAGAAAGCAATCGATGGATTTTTTGTATCCCCTTTAGCAAGTTTTACCTGTACTTCGGTCACATCACTACCATAAACATAACCGTATGCTTTCTTGTCATTTTCTACTGTACCAATTGTTATATCTTTAAAGGTTTCTTTGAATTTTTCTTCAAAATCAGTCGGATATTTTTCTGCCTTCGTATCAGTTGTAACTGTCATTGTTGCAGCAATCGCTTTCAAATCAGCCATAACCTGTTTTGTTTTTGTATCGGCATTCGGAAGTACGACTTCTTTGGTATCTGTACTGGTACTACCATCAGCAGCTCTTAATGTATATTTAATTTTTGCTGAGCCATCATGTTTTTCTGTAGCAGGTTCAACAACAGTAACGTCTAAATCTGTTTTTTCATCAAATGTAATGGTTCCCTTATACTTATCTGTAACAAAATCGTTTATTACATCAGCTACCTGGTTTTCATCAGATGCACCAAAATATTTTACTTCACCTAAATACTTATCCAGTGCTGCCATTGCTTCTTTTCTGATTGCATTGTAAGTCTTGACTGTTTTATTCACTTCAACTTTAGGTTTTCCGATGATTTCCGGTTTTTCAGCGCCATCTGTAATTTCTGCATCAATGATTGCTCTTGCATATCCGTTCTTTTCATCGGTTGCTTCCTGTGTATCATAAACGTTTACACTCACGGTAGTTTCCGGATATAACTCGAAATCACCATCTTTCTGACTTTCCAAATATTTCTCAATTTCTTCCTGAACATTATTCCCAAAAGTTATTCTGTCTTTTATGTCGTCATTTGATACAGTGAGTCCGTCAATGTATTCCTTAATTTCTGCTTCTGTTGCTGCTACTCTCTTTTTTCCGGATGGAAGCGTATAGTCCACATTTCCTTTATTATTACCATCAACGAAAATCTTAACGGTTAAGTTACCGTCTTTATCCTCTGTTGGCTGTTTGGTTGCTTTTGTGTCCACCTTAAGTTCTATGGCACCTCCTGTAACGGAATTTTCTTCTGCAACCTTGTTAACAATTTTTGTTAGCCTTTCATCCGTTACAACTGCTAAACCATCCTTTTCTTCAGTAGCAATCTGACTTGAAGAGGTAACTTTCAGATTCTCTAACTCTGTTTTTAAGTCCTTTGCAACTTTTTCAGCCGTGGTTGAATCAACATGGACATTCGCATTTACATCTGCTTCTGTCTGTGTATTTACTTCTGCTGCCTGAATCACATTTGTTCCTGTAACCATAGAAGTAACCATTGCAGCGGACAAAATTGCGCTAGCTACTTTGCCGCTCTTTTTTGTGAAATCTTTGAATCTCTGCATAATTCTTTTCTCCTCCGCATCTGATTTTAGGAAATTATCCCTTATTAATCCTATTATTATTTCCAATTTTTCTGCAATTATTATAATCCAATTTTTCCCATATTGCAATATTTTCCGAACTATCTGTTATCTTAAAAGTATATCTTTTCTTACCAATCCATGAGCAGATTTTTACAGCAGAGTCCGCCATATATCTTTTGATTTTTTTGATTAAAAATGAAATCTTTTGATTTTCAGAGTATAACGATAATTATCGTCACATCAGATTTTAGCATGAAAGCAAATGCCTCATGCTTAACACGACCTGACAGTTTCCTGTCGGTTGAAGCCGGAATCAGTCTGATTCCAGCCCATATTCTGTGAATAGTTCTTCAAACAGCTCCGGTTTTGCTGCAGCTTCTACAAACTCATCCAAACGACCATCGTTTTTCATCAGTAAACAAAGTTTTCCGATTTTTTCACGTTCCTGTTGTCCCTTATCGTCTATCAGTTCTCCTACTGTCATGTAGCGTCCCTCCCATTCACGATCATGTTTTAGTTCCGTTACTTTTTCGTGTAAACGTTGTAATGATACATCACTATGTTCTTCCACATAATCATCTGTGGAATGTTCCAGATAACCGAGAAGGTTTACCAACTGCGTTGGTACATCCCCGGTATTCTTTCCTTTCGTATTCAGGAAAATCCTGTAGGCTCCGTCTTCCAATGGTTCACCAGTTTCCTTACAACACATCTCGTATGTGTAACGATATAACTGATGTCCGAACGGATCGAAAGTGCAAAGAAATATGACATAGTTTGGTTGCAGGTTTCGATAAATCTCGTTCGGCTTCAGGCGGGCAATGTCCATCTGTGCCTGATAATACCGGCTCCGTTTCGGAAGATTTTTCTCATCTTCGTTCTGCATTTCAATGTCGTAATCCACTTCGACGGCATCTCTCGCATAAACATCCAGCCGGACGCTCCGGATATCCGATGAATACAGAATGGTGTGTTCCACATTTACCTTTACTTTTCCAATTTCTTTGTCAAGAACCGTCTCCAATACGATCCGGCAGGTTTCTTCATCCTGCATCGCCACCGCAAAAAGAAACGCATTCGATAAATTCAAGTCTTTAAAATTTTTCGTCTTCGCCATATACCTTTTTTCTGCTCCTATCCGATCTATGACTTCAGACTCTGCTTAGGCACATTATAGCAAGAAAACTTTTAAAGCACAATAAATTTTATAAAAAATTTACATAAAACATAAATAAAAGTACTTTGATTATTAAAAATAGCACTTTCAGATTGCAAACAAGAATATTCCTGCCTACAATCTGTACAATAGAAAAAATAATTTTTTCTATTGCATTTTTTATTTGTTGTTTTATAATGTTGTACAAAAGTACAACATTATGAATGGAGAAAATAAAATGGGAACAGGAACCAGGCAAACGTTTTATTACAAAAATTTAGATGCTATGAAGGAACTGGCAAAAGAGGAAAATATAGAAATTAATGGAAGTTTCTTAGAAGAATTATTTTGGGATAAATTTGTCGGAACAGATGATGATTTTAAGTTAAATATGAAACTCCTTTACAGTGGTAAAAAGTCGCTCAAAAGTATTATTCAAAATATTATAGAGCTTATGGCATATAATCATAAATATATGAAGAAGGATAACTTGGAATTTATAAAAATTATTCGTGAAGTAATTGGTTTATCTGATTGGAGCGATCCTGAAGACAATTTTACAGATTACCATATAAGTAATCGAGCTTTTTATGTGGATCGCATTGCTAGGATTTTTGGTATTATTACCAAAGAATTAGAACAGAGAATTGAACTGGTGAAATCACCATATTTTGCCAATCAGGATTACAAGCCGTGGATGTTAGAAGTCCAAGATAAAAGACGAAAAGACATTTTGGAAAAAGAAGATAATTACAGTGAAATCAAAATTGCAGAATTTAAATTTAGAGAAGAACGATTAAAAAATACATTTGCAACAAATAATACGCCCGGACAAGTCATTGATTTAATTATTGAAAATTGGGAATATTTTTGGAATTATTCAAGCGTTTATGAGGCAATCGAATATTGTGTAACATTATCAGAAAATCTGAATGACAAACCTATAATCAGGAAAAAAATGCGAGCATTTTTTAAAAATTTAAGTTTAAAGCAAACGATTAGCAATTTAACAGCAGAACACATAGTTAAAGAATTTGAAATTACAGATAGTACCATGAAACAATTGCAATTATATCTGGAAAAATTTAGTGATATCAATGTAGATAGACATTGTTAACAAAGAAAATAAAAAACTAATGTAGTTTGCCAATCACAGACAAAACATATTTATAAAATAGCATAAGATGAAGAGGATGAAAAATGTGGAAAATAAGAATATTTTATACTAATAATCGAAATGAAATAATGAATTCAGTAGTTGATAAGACACAGCCAGCTAAGAATAAGGCAGAAAAAAAAGAAATAGAAGAAAAAATACAACGAGAGCGTAAAAGAATAAAAGCTCTATTGATAATAGGGATTATATATGTTCTTATAGGTTCTATTTTATTACTCTTACTCACACAAGGCAATTTAACAAATCCATCATATATTGTTATAAGTATCGAATTAATGATCTTAGGTATTTATGTATTGCTATATGCAATAATTTTTTATAGTATACATAATAACTGGGATAGGTTTTGGCTATTGAAATTTTTCAAGGAAGTTGCTATATTTGCAATGCTCCCCTATCACATTAGCCTTAAAAGAATAAAAGCATTTCTGCACGATACCAACCAAGAACATGTAGCATATTTATTACCATATTATTTAATCAGTTTGTTTATAATTATATTTTCATATGTCTTGATAATAAAGATGATTGCAGGATGTCATATTGATGAGGCATTTAATGAAATGTTAGGATTTATAATTGTTTTTATTCTGATAAATGAGTTTTTTTTATTAGGAAAATTTTTTGCATTTTACTCAACAAAAGAACAGATTAGATCTACACAAAAAGCCGAAGTAAAAAAAGTTTCAAAAGTAAATTGGAGAAGAACGCTGAACGATAATAAACATCGTGAAGAACGAATTACAAAATTTAATAATGAATGGAATATCGTAAAAAACGAATTAGAATAGTAAGCGCTTAGTATTTCGACGGATTGTGTCAGCCTAAATTCTCATCCATAATGATTGCTAGGAAATGCAAGC
>NZ_JADYUI010000057.1 GCF_021531695.1 Roseburia hominis
CCGTATACCGAACGGTACGTACGGTGGTGTGGGAGGTCGGTAGATAAAATAATTATCTACCTCCTACCCGATTCTCTTAATATATCATGATCTCTGAGTACTTTTTCAATTACCGTTCCTTTTATTTTCTTTATCAGTGGTTTTTTCAATGCGTTAAGCGGACCCGGTAATTCTATATCTAATGGTGATTTTCCATCCATGAGCTTCACCGTACTGTCCAAAAGTTCACGAATGTCATACACACTGCCCCAGACTTCCGGTACACCACGATCCACACCAAGAAGACCATATACTGCTTCCATTGCGGTTCTTACGGAATATTCCGTGGTAAATACCGTATCTCTTGGCGTATCTGCAAACTGTCCTAAGAATGCAAAGTTTACACAACCATCCGGAATTACATCCGGTCTGTCACCTTTTGTTCTTGGCATAAAGAATGCGGTAATATATGGCATCATGGTTGGTACACAAACAGCACTGTTTTCTGCTAAATCTTCAATCTGATTAAGTGGTACCCCAATATGATACAGCCATTCTTCGGTGATTTCTTTACCGGTACAATCTTTCATCGGTTTTTTCACATAATTACCTTCTGCATCGGTAAACAAACCATATACCCAGACACAGACTTTATCTTTATCCTGTCCTTTAAACTGTCCCTGACGATTGATGGTCCAGCTAAGCAGCCAGTTGGAATCCTTACAGCTTACAATACCACCGGTCACTACTTTACCACTCTTTGGATCTCTCTTACAGATTTTTTCAATATATGGAAGAATCTTATCATCCAATGTGGTAATAGTTGCAGATTCCCAGTTTGTTTTTGCTACATCTTGGCAGAATTTCTTTGGATGTCCAAAAGACGGATCTTGTTTTGCAATATTCTCCCAGAGACTCCAGCAACCACTATTTCTTACTTCAGCCTCTCCATTTGGTGCGTGATTCTGATCTCCGTAAATGGTTCCTTCCGTACAACTTCCGTTTGTCACAAATACCAAATCATTCTCAGAAAGTAGAATTCCCTGTTCTTTTCCGTTCACCTTACATTCAATTGCCTTCGCAACTTTCTTTTTACCCTCAAACTCAAAAATGACATTCGTAACTTCTGTATTGAACTGAAAATCTACCCCTGCATCTTCCAGATATTTCTGCATCGGAAGAATCAAGGATTCATATTGATTGTATTTGGTAAACTTAAGCGCACTGAAATCCGGCAATCCTGCAATATGATGAATAAACCGCTGGAAATACAGTTTCATTTCCAGTGCACTGTGCCAGTTTTCAAATGCAAACATGGTTCTCCAATACAACCAGAACGTAGAATCAAAGACTTCATCATCAAACACATCTTCAATGGTTTTATCATATAAATCTTCATCCCTGGTCATAAATAATTTCATGATTTCCATGCAGGCTTTCTGACTTAAATTGAATTTTCCATCGGTATGTGCATCCTGACCACGGTTCTCTGTTGCACGACAGAGAGAATAGTTCGGATCCTCTTTGTTTAACCAGTAAAATTCATCCAGTACAGATGCTCCCGGCACCTCAAGCGACGGAATACTACGGAATAAATCCCACAGGCATTCAAAATGATTTTCCATCTCTCTGCCACCACGCATCATATATCCTCTGCTTGGATCAAAAATTCCATCGCAGGCTCCACCCGCAATATCCATCGCCTCTAAGATATGAATATGCGAACCCGGCATCTGACCGTCACGCACCAAAAAACATGCTGCTGCAAGAGAGGCCAAACCACTTCCAACCAGATAAGCATTTTTTTCTTCTACACCTTCCGGTTTTTTCGGACGCGCAAATGCTTCATAATTTCCATTACTATAATAAATTCCTTTGCTGTTTTTTTCGTTTTTTCCTCTCTCCGTATTACGATAATCCGATTTTTCTATCGTTTCCTTTTCGATTTTTCTTTTCGTTTCTGCTTTTTTATAATTTTTTGCTGCAACAGCTGCTCCCGCTCCTGCTGCAAGTGCAATTCCTACTGCCAGACCTTTTTTCTTACCCATATAAATACCACCTTTCTAAATGCTTCTTTCTGTTCTTTAGTATATCCGGCTTTTCATTTTTCTTCCATTTACAAAATAAGGAGAATGATAAAAAACTTATCATTCTCCCTGTTTTGATAAAGTTATTCTGAAAGATTTTCCATACAATGTGTCATGGTTCCCTTTACCATTGTACTGATTTTTTCTACAATCTGATGATAATCGGTCTTCATTCCACCTTTGATCCAATCAAGCATAATTCCAACAAAACTATACTTATAAAAATGTGTGACAAACTCTTTATCTTCTTCTGAAATAGGAATGTCGGCCGCCTTTTCCTCTACGACTCCATGAATGAGTTGATAGGTCATCTGAAATAAATAATTTTCAATCTGCTCCCTACTGACAGAATGATAAACATTTAAAATAAATGGTTTATTTGCAAGTACTGTTTCAAAAATTTGTTCCAATCCTTCACTCCAGGTACTATAGGTGCTTTTCCCCTGTAATGCCTTGGATGCATCTTCTTCACATGACCATTCGACCAGGTCATAAATATCTTTGAAATGATAATAAAATGCCATGCGGCTGATACCACAGTCACTGGTAAGATCCTGAATCGTGATTTTATCCAAAGGTTTTTTTAACAGAAGTTTTTTTAACGATTCCTCTAATATCTGCTTTGTGGTATTTTGCATAATATCCCCCTTATTTATGGTTCTTTAACCACTGTGTTGCACACTGTGCAAGGCAGGCTGCACCAATCGGACACACACCCTCATTGAACTGCACTTTTGGATTATGTGCCGGATATTTGCCTCGTTCATCTGTATAACCTGCAGACAGATACATAAAAACACTTGGTACTTTCTCCGCAATCAGCGCAAAATCCTCCGATGCGCTTGACGTAATATCCGGAACTCCCGTAAGTCCCGGGATATCAAGTTCTTTCATATATCCGATCATTTCTTTGGTCGCATCCGGATCACAGATTAACGGTGGAACTTCCGAAACCATTTCAATCTCTGCCGAACCACCAAATAATTCTGCCGTTTTTTGTGCCACTTCTTTCATGCGGTGTACCAGCAATTCTCTGGCTTCTACCTTATTGGTACGGATTGTCCCCTCAAGCTCTGCCGTATCCGGAATGATGTTTCCTGCAGAACCCGCAGTAAATTTCCCAATCGTAAGCACGCAGGAATGGGACGGATCACATTCTCTCGCAATCAGTTCCTGCAGGGCAAGATGCACATGTACTCCAATATTAATTGGATCAACCGATAAATTCGGATACGCCCCGTGCGCTCCTTTTCCCCTGATTGTAATTCGAAATCCGTCCACGGAAGACATAAGAGCACCCTTATCATTGTACATAAAAATTCCAATCGGCATTTCGCCTGCACCTACGTGGTACGCCAGTGCAAGATCTACCTTCGGATTCTCTAAGATGCCGTTTTCGATCATATTTTTGCTTCCCTTAAAGATCTCCTCGGCCGGCTGGAACATGAACTTCACCGTTCCTTCCAGTGCATCTTCATTTTCCTTAAGCAGTCTTGCCGCCGTAAGGAGCATCGCTGCATGAAAATCGTGTCCACACGCATGATTGACATTTTTCTCTTTACAGGCAAATGGCTCGCCGCTTTCTTCCGGCATCGGAAGTGCATCCATATCCGCGCGGAGTAAAATACATTTTTCTCCTTTTCCAAGCGCTGCCGTCACTCCATAGCCGCATTCTTTCGGTTCTAATCCATAATCTTTTAACTTTTTCATGACATATGCCTTTGTCTTTGGCAGGTCAAGACCGACCTCTGCATTCGTATGAATGTATCTTCTGTCTGCAACGGTATCTTCTTTTAATTCCTCTGCTCTCGTATAGTAATTCATCTGTAATTGCCCCTTTCTTTCCTTCTCTATACAAAATTTATTTTTACCCTATTCCACAAAATAAACCCAGTTTTCTTTTCTTGGAGCTGCTTTTTTTATCTCACCGTCTGCATATCCTAAGATACAGTGCCCGATTCCTTCGTATTCCCCTTCAATTCCAAGTGACCGTAATAATTCCTTTCCTTCCGGAAGTTCAAATTCTTCCTTTGCGCGGTGAATCCAACAGCTTCCGATTCCAAGATTATGTGCTGCAAGCATAAGATTTTCCATAACCAGACTTCCGTCATACACGCGGGTATTGGATTCCTTCTTTGCTAAAACAACTAAAACAACCGGTGCTCCGTAAAATGGATCCCCATCCATTCCTAAAATCTTTGCATTTAATCCGGATAACTGATCACGAATTTCTTTCTTTGTTACCGCAAGAATAATCGGTGACTGTTTATTCATACCGGTTGGTGCATAGGTTCCGGCCTCCACAATTTGTTCAATGATTTCACGCGGAACCATATCCGGCTTATATTTTTTTACACTCCTTCTTGATTTGATATTTTCTAACACTTCACTCATAAAAAAGCCTCCTTTATAAATATCTAAAAGCTGAAATGGCGGAATTTCTCCCGCCATTTACTAAATTGAAAACTTCTTCACTTCCTCCTGTGTAAGCTCAACCAGTTTCTTTCCACATTTTTTTGCATATCTTGAAAGCTCAAGTAAATTCACATGACAAGATGGTGCATTAACATATGGATTTGGTTGCTCATAGTAGCTTTGATTAACTACAGAGTTTTCCATGAATCTAGGTTTCATTCCATTCATAATGATACACCTTTATATATTATATGCGAGCAATCAGGATTAAATCAACAGCTTGGGGGTTGTCTCTTCGACAAACTGAAATTTTACGGTTCTTCAATCTTTCTCATAAAAATAATAGAAAAGATAATTGGTGGTAATGAACCTGCTAAAATCATACTTACCGCTTGGATACCGTTCATACTCATACTTAATACAGTATTTCCACCCACGAAACAATTACCCACAAACAGCGAACACCAGTCAACAATAGCATGTACCATTATTCCTGCCCATATATTCTTACACTTAACAAAAATAACTGCAAATAAAATTCCTGCTGACATTGCATTTATTACTTGAACAATCACCGTCAACGGTTCCATAAAAAACAAATTCGGTATATGTATTAACCCAAAAATTATTGCAGACATAATAATCGCCTTCCACAATGATTTTCTCCCTGCTCCATACTTGCTGATAAAACTATTCAACACCAAAGAACGCATCCATATTTCTTCATTTGCCCCAACCAAAATCATATTAATTGTGAAAAGTACTAAATGAGATATGCCCAAGAACGATAATTGTCCCCAATCTAATCCCACATTACTCACAAATATACTTGCTACGCCAATCACAAAAAATGGAATCCCATATAGAATCCCTTTAAAAAATCCTTTCTTTATAAATCCTGCTCCTGACTGGATTCCCATCTTCTTTATCAGCAAACAACATAATACTATTATAAGAATATCTGCACAAACCTTATCCATTCCCATTATTGGATTATTATCCCACTGAAATAGATTTGATATCTGCAATAAAGCTATTGATAATATTATCATTGATACTTCCGTATATTTTTTTATTACTTTTATCATGCAATCACTCCTCAAAATTCAAATTTGGCGTGCTAATAATCACTCCCAAAATTTAAACTCATATCCATCTTCTGGTTCTCCAATAG
>NZ_JADYUI010000058.1 GCF_021531695.1 Roseburia hominis
AAGTAAAACGCTTGCATCTAGCAATTAGGGCAAGCGCTTATTTGGCGTGGACGTAGGAATACTAAGCGCTTACGTAAATACTGATGCTTAGAGAGTTGTGAGTGTTCAAATTATCCCTAAGAGCAATCGTATTTTCTGGCTCGTTTTTTGTTGCGTGACAATAGAATGACAATAATTTGGGGAATTATTCAAAAAATATTTTGTATTCGCATTCTACTTGATCAAAAGGATCATTTCTTGAATCATCCATAATACTAATAATTTTTGTAAGTGCTATTTTGCCACTTTTATTTTTCCAAACGATAACATCGTTAATATCAGCAGTTCTACATCTAGACGAGAAATCAATCTCATCAATGTTAGAAAGAGATATACTATTTATATTATGGACTTGTTTTATTCTTCCGATGGAACTTATGTTACTACTATCAGAATAGGCATGAATGGATGTGTTACTAGCTTTGCTCCATTTGGTGGAAAAACTAAATATTCCTGAACCTATAGTGAATTCACCATTGTTGTTTGAATAATCAAATGCAAAATTTGATACGATTGAACTGAAATTTGTATGCAACGATGAATACCTTCCGGTACCATCTAAATATATCAAATTCATTTTGATTAGTCGTTGTATATGATTTCGAATGGAAGAAGTAGTAAATCCTAAAATTTTGGCTATTTTAGAATAAGATATATTTACATTTTCTGGATTATGTAATATTTCAAGAATAGATAAGTCTGTGTTTTGTAAATTAGGATACGCATTAAGGAGCATATCCTTTGGTATACTATGAACGCTATCAGTTTCAGGTGCTTTAGCTACTTTATTTTGCAATTCATCAATGATTTGAGATTGATAATTCTCAATTGTATCTGCTCTTATCCAACCAGGAGAGGGAAAATCATTAATGAGTTTTGTAAGGGCAATAGGAATATTGAGTGCTAGTTCGGTTTGGTTGCTCCAGATTGTTGCCATACGGTTCTTCATAGCTCGTTCTCTGAATGATTTTAGTTTGGCGATTTTTATTGGATCGTTTTCTTCCTTATCTGATGAAACAGGAACATTATCGTTTAAAGTAAAAACAAGAATAGGAATTCCCTTAGATAATGCATAGTTATATTCCATTTCGGTGTAACTGATTTGAGTTTCTTCATTGATACTTCCGTAACGTTTACCAATAATAAGAAGATAGTAATCACAAAGATCAATTACCTTGGTGATTACCTTAAATTGTTCTGTATCGGAAGCAACAAACATTTCCATTCCTGCCGGAATAAAATCCATTTTTAGTAATGCATCAATTATTAGTTTTCTCTCATCTATTAAATCGGTATATGTTGAACTGATAAAAATTTGATATTTTTTAAAATTACTTATTGTCATGCTAATTCCTACCTTATTATTCTGCTATATTTTGAATTAATCCTTCTTCGGTTTCCTTTTCCTCTTCACATAAGAGAAATCTGGAAACAGGTCTTTTAATGCTTCTGCAACTTCTTCATTTTCAACCATCTCCTGAACCATTAACTGGTCATCGTCATCTAAATTCAGAGATACCGAATATGAGTTATCGTTGTTAATCGGGTTTGCTGGGAAGCGGATTTCTTTCATATAATAATCGCTTTCTGTGATTTTTCCGTCTTCTAACTTATCTCTTAATCTTGCCCAGTATTCTACCATCTTTTTGAAGGCATCCAAATCTTCCTGTGGACGAGGTCCTGCACATGAAAGACGGTCTTCAAACTTTAGCATTACCTCGCCGTCTTTTATGGTAGGGCGAAGTCCATATGCCCACTCTATATCGAATAACACATGGAGTGCACTAAATATATTTGCTACATCCGGGTCAGACAATGCGAAGAAGCTGACACCAAGATGGTTTGCGATATTCAGCAAGGTGGCTTCGTCGGGATAACGGTTTCCTAATTCATAATTTCTTATGGTGGATTCATTGAGTCCACATTTTTCAGCCAATTCCTTCTGCGTCATATCGGCTGCAATGCGGAAATTTCTAATTAATGTGCCTACACGGCTGGTGAATTTTTCGCCCATTACAAAAGCTCCTTCTTTTTCAAACTATATACAGTATATCACTAACAGTGCAAAAATGAAATGTTTTTTGAAAGAAAGTCTTGACAGTACAAAAATGAACTGCTATTATAAAACACAACACAACCGTTCAGAAATGAACTGAATAATGAAACACAACGGAGAGGAGGAAGTAGCTTATGACGAACAAACGATTTATTACAGCAAAAGATGTAGTAGAAGAATTGGGTGTATCGTCATCATATGCTTATAAGCTGATACGAAAACTGAATGCGGAGCGTGAGGCAGACGGTTTCGTGACAATCAAGGGTAGAGTCAGCAGACAGTATTTTGATGAACGAATCTATGGAACAACTGATAAGAAAGAGGTGGTTTGATGGCGGTTATTAAGAACCAAAAGACCGGGATGTGGGAGGTCAGGACTTATTATAAGGACTGGACTGGCACACGAAGGCAAAAGACCAAGAGGGGCTTCGCTAAGAAAAGCGATGCCCTTGAATGGGAAAGAGCTTTTAAGTTAAAGGATGAATTGAATATCAATATGAAATTTGCAGATTTTGTGGAGCTGTATTTATCAGATATTCAGCCGAGAATTAAATACAATTCTTATCTGACGAAAAAGCACATTATTGAAACAAAGATTTTGCCATACTTTGGTCATAGAAAGCTGGATGGATTCGTCCAGCGGATGTGATTCAATGGCAGAATGAGATTATGAAATTGAAGAAAGAGAATGGCGAGGCATTTTCACCAACCTATCTGAAAACCATACACAACCAGCTTAGTGCTATCTTAAATCATGCAGTAAATATGTATGATTTGAAGGATAATGTGGCTCGCAAGGCTGGTTCTATGGGAAAATATGGTATCGATTGGAAGAAACTTGATACGCATAAGCCGCATTTATCGGTGCTGGACTATAAAAAGCAGGAGCGCAGCCGGGAAGTCAAAGAGCTGGAGCAGGAGCTTAAAGATATCGGCGTTGTAATTGAATTAAAAGAAGAACGCGAAGCACGATTGGACGATGAGATTCATAAACAACAAATACGCCTGAAAACAGAACGAGAGGAAGCAGAAAAGACCTTAGCGATAGTAACATCCTTGAAAGATAGAATCATGGAAGAAGGGGTTGCACAAGAAAAATATAATAAAGCTTTGGCTGCTGATAGTCAGGAATTGGAAGATATTATTACAGATAAAAAGAAACAGTTGGCAGACGTGCAGGTGGCACTTAATAAGGCCCTTGCAGTATTTGAGAACGCAAATGAAAAACTGGCTCAGGCAGAGAAAGAATTGTCAGAGGTTAAGAAACTTAGGGATGACCTGATAAAGCAGGGTGGTGGGGATTATTATCTAAAGGACGAGGTTATCCGGCTGAGGTATGAAAACCAGAATTTAAAAGAGGAGAACAAAGGACTGAGGGAGAAACTGGATAAGGCATACGAATTTATGAAAAAGTTTGTGATTGAAGGGAAGTCGATGCTTGATAAGTTTCTGGAGTGGATTGGAGAGAAGGTTAGAGAGGGGAGAGAAAGGTGATACAAAATTAATAGAATTGTTAGGATTTTATAGTGGAGAAAACCTAGTATTTGTGGTAGAATTATCTTGAGTTTTTGTATACTTTTTTCTAATAGCTACAAGGACTACACAGATAAATAGGATGCCTGAGTACAGATTATTGGACTTATAAATATGATATAATGAGCATTGCGACGGCAGTGCTTGCACGAGCCGGCATAATGCGAAAACCCACATGGAGCCGAGAGGCGACATGATATAATTTATATGACTAAATCTTATGACTTGGGTGGATAGGAGAAGGTATGCGGACAATGTTGTTAAGCTTTAAACCTGAATGGTATAACAGGATTAAAGAAGGAAGCAAGATTTTTGAATACAGAAGAACATTTCCAGATGAAGAAATATTGGCATATATGTATGTGAGCAGTCCAATGAAAATGATTGTGGGAAAGGTTCATTTGGGACGAAAAATAGATATCAACACATGGAAAGAGGAATACAAGGAAGATGCACAGGTATGTGAAAGGATAGATGATTTCCTTACAAGACACACATATGCCATGCCTATCTTATCTTTTCAAATGACCAAGGAAATAGAATTAGAAACACTTCGGAAGTTTAATCCGAATTTTGTATGTCCTCAAATGTATTATTATCTGGAAAACTATCCTGAATTGTTTGATTTTATTAAGAAAAATGCAATAGACATTGGAAAATTACAAGTTAATTCATTTGAAAACATAGGAAAAGAAGAAATATGTAGAAAACAATACTAGGAGGTCTTGTTATGGGTGATTTTGGTGATGCAGAAAGAAGAATATTAGCATTTATGGCTGAAGGAACGGAGTTCGTGTTCCAAGAGAAGAATTATAAAATAATTCTTTCGGGAAAACCAACATGCCATAAAGGCGAACCTAAGACAGATATTTATATTTTAGCAGAATCAGCATCTGACAAGGTGGAAATAAAAATATCATATAAAAAAGAAAATGCTGATTTTATTGAGAATAAGATGAGTGCAGATAGAGCAGAGCAATTGTTCGGTGAGGACTGGGTAAATATTATTGAGCAATCGACAATGGCTATAAGCGATAGATTTGAAGAAAGAATGCTCATATATAAGAATAAGTTTAAGAGAACTGAAAAGGGTGCTATCACTTTGGGATGGAAGTTTGAACTTTTAAACAAAAATAGCGGAGATTTATCAGGTAAAATGCTACTTACAGAAGAACAGGTAATTGATGTGTATGCAGGTAGTAATTTGGCAGATGATAAACGAAATGCTATGGTGTCAGGACAGGTTATTGAGAATAGCGGCATAGCCAATTATATATTGATGGATGAAAATGTAAATTCAGCACAAGATGTGATTGATAAAATGGTTCCGATTAAAGAATATGTGAAGATGCACCCTGATATTTACTTTGCATGTAAGGCATTGAATTATCGTACATTTGCAGGAAAATGGGATGGAGATAGACCACTTTCGGTTCAAGTATATTGGAATGCTGAAGACAATAAACTTGTTCCGGAATTGGTGTATGATCAACCGTTAACTGTTAAGGGAAATGAAGTGGCGAACAGATTGCTGCATTATATGAAAAAGCTAAACATTAAAACAACAGACGACATTGATGATGACAATGCCGGGACAGATAGAATAATTTAGAGGTGAAAGTTTGAAACAAAGAGGTAGTGGATAAAGAATAAATTTGAGTATCACAAATAAGCCATCTTTCGGTGGCT
>NZ_JADYUI010000059.1 GCF_021531695.1 Roseburia hominis
ATATACTGATTTCAAGCCAAAGATTCCTCCAACAGCTTTAATGACTGAAACGTATGTGGCAGATAGCTGTCCCAATAACTTTTTTTTATTTTTTCTAAAACCAGAAGTACCTCATCCGTCACGGTAAACGTATATAATTTCTTTAAATCTGCCGTAATAATATACTGTAACGTATATAACACAGAATCATTCATTAAAATTCCGCTTTCTTTTTTTGCACATTCTTCGCATAATGTTCCCCGGTATTTTGTGGAAAAACAGACAAGATTCTCCTTTTTCCCACATTTCATGCACGAAAACACATTCGGATATTCTCCATTTACCACTAATACCCGAAGTTCATAAATAAATTTCACAAGCCGGTTTTCTAACGACGGATGTTCCAATGCTTTTAAGGACTGATAAAGCAGCTTTAACATTTCTTTCTCATCATTATTTTCCTGTGTATAATAAGATGCCACCTCTAAAAAATAGAACCCGAAATATACTTTTTCCAGGTCACTCACGAGTTCCCGGAAGTAGTTAGAAATTGATGCTTTTACCAATGTATATGTAGTTCTTCCCTCATACAATTCAAACTCGCCAAAGCAAAACGGCTCACTTGCAGCAAGGAGCGTACTGTTTTGCCTCCGCGCTCCTTTTGCAAATGCTGTGATTTTTCCTCTTTCCTTTGTAAGTATCGTGACTCTTTTATCATACTCACCCATGGGCATTGTCTGTAAAATCATTCCCGTAAGCACCACGGTCTGCCCCATAACCACTTTCACCTCTTACTTCTTTTCCTGTTGTATTTTTTTCTTCCTCGTGCCTGTAAACAAGGTAATCCTCTACTTTTCCCGTTTCAAAAAACGTACTCCAGGCTTCGTCTCTCATCAGAAATCCCCCTTACCATTGTCATCTCATGTCTGTACAAAATTTATCTTGCATCTAATCTTAGGATTTCCGAATTCATACAGGATATACTAGAAAAAAAAGCCAGTTAGTTAACGCTCGTCCTCTTTATACCCGAAGTTCTTGATTAAAATATCACTGTCTCTCCAGTCTTTTTTCACCTTCACCCAAAGCTTTAAGTTCACCTTACAGTCCAAAAGACGTTCTATTTCAAACCGTGCATTCGTACCGATTTTTTTTAACATGGCACCGCCTTTTCCGATAATAATCCCCTTGTGGGAATCACGTTCACAGATAATCGTTGCATCAATATCAACAATATTCTGCCTCTTTCTATCTTTCATACTTTCAATGGTCACTGCAATTCCATGCGGAATTTCCTCGTTTAATGCATGAAGCGCCTTTTCCCGGATCAGTTCTGCCACAATCTGGCGTTCCGGCTGGTCTGTCACCGTATCTTCATCATAAAACATCGGACCATAAGGAAGATATTTAAAAATCAGGTCTATAATAAGATCCGTATTTTGTCCTCTTAATGCAGATGCCGGAACAATTTCAGCAAAATCATAGACCTTACGGTATGTATCAATATAAGTAAGCATTTCCTCTTTTTTTGCCAGGGTATCTGCCTTATTGATTACTAAAATCACAGGTGTATTCGTTTTCTTTAACATCTCAATAATATGCTGTTCCCCCGCACCGATATAATCAGTGGGTTCTACCAGCCATAAGATAACGTCCACCTCATTTAAGGTGTGTTCTGCCACATTAACCATATATTCTCCAAGCTTATTTTTGGCCTTGTGGATTCCCGGTGTGTCAAGAAAAATGATCTGCCCTTTTTCTTCCTCTGTATACACCGTCTGAATCCGATTTCTTGTTGTCTGTGGCTTATTTGATGTGATTGCTATCTTCTGACCGATCAAATGATTCATCAGTGTTGATTTTCCGACATTCGGTCTACCAATTAAAGTTACAAAACCTGATTTAAAATTATTTTCCATTCATGACTCCTTTAATATAAATCTTCAATATGCATAAACATATCTTTTTCTTTTTCTACAACATCTTCATTACCGATAACACAAAAATGATTCTCTGACAATGCTGCTGCAATGAGATCAGAAAGTGCACGAATATCTTCGCATGTCGCACTTAAAACTTCCTCTCTTTCTTTTTGCACCGCTTCATAAGACAGTCCCATTAAATAAGCACTGAGGGAACGCATTCCTTTGGCATAAGGATTTAATGGTGTATCCAGCTCACTTACCGTTCCTATAATATATTTCGTCATTTCACGCTCATCTGCAGTGAAATTTTTAAGATATTCCGGTGTCTTTTCATAAATTTCATTGGTTTTTCTAAGATTCGGGTCACGGTAAGAAGTAAAATACATATCTCCGGTACGCATAAATCCACTCATACAGCCATACGCACCACCCTTGACACGCACATTAATCCAAAGATAATCATAGCTTAAAATTACTTTTAAAATCTTTAATGCTCCGGTATAAGAAAATCCCTTGTCCACAAAATTTCCTGCCCTGGATACATACTGAACCTTGGAAGCATCCAAAAATCCCTCATTCTTTTGCTTCGGATAAATATTGCAAAGTGTTCCAATCTCACTATCCGGATAAAGTACACCCTTTAACTTT
The DNA here is from genome assembly GCF_021531695.1 of Roseburia hominis. Taxonomy (GTDB): domain Bacteria; phylum Bacillota; class Clostridia; order Lachnospirales; family Lachnospiraceae; genus Roseburia_D. Next base: position 2,550 of record NZ_JADYUI010000059.1, read on the forward strand.
TCAATTTCCGGCAATACCAGATTCTTTCCCTCTTCATCAGAAGTAACACTCACCATAAGGCGCTTCGGACAAAAGATTTTTGCCATGAGAGCCTTGATTTTTGTTATAAGCTCTGCTTTCTTTTCTTCAAAATGCTCTTCATAATCTGCCACCACACGATAAAGCGCAATTCCTCCTGTCATATCATTAAAATAAGCAGATTTTGAGAAATAGGACATTGCACGGATTGCCGATACGGAATGACCGGCAGAACTTAAAGACATCTGAAGTCTGGATTTTACCTGTGCCAAAATTTCATACAACCGTTTCTCGTCTTCTACTTTTGTCGTTGTAAGAATGTCTTTTATTAACTCAAATGCCTTTTTGGTATTATCGTACAATACTTTCAGGCGAACCTCAAATTTTGCCGTATAAGCATCTTTCTCATCCACATGCGAATACACACCAATCGAAGACGAAATTCCACCGGTATAAATATTAATTTCATTTGCAAGGTCAATATAAGAATATGTTTTTGTATCCATATAGCCAAGTACTGCTTTCACAATCCCAAGATATGGAATCTCTTCTTCCGAAAAATCCGTTACGTCAAATAATAAATTTACATAATTTATTTTATTGGAAAACATCTCATGACACAAAAGTAACGTGTCACCTGATTTTTCTTCTTTGTTATAAAAAGGAGCAGCCTCTTTTTTCATATCCTCTCTTTTTAGCATCGGTATTTTTTCCAGATCTTCTTTTGGAGAAGGTTCTTCCTGGTACTGTTTTAAATGTGCCGTCTCTTTAATCAGGTTTTCGATTTCTTCTTCTGAAAGTGATTTTTTATAATTTGCCAGTTTTTCTTCCAGTTCTTTTTCTTTTCTGGCATTAAGGCCATGCTCCGGCTCAATCATAACCACAGAAACATGGGTATTACTTAACATATAATTCTGAATTAATTTTTCAAAATAATCCGTATCTGCCATTTCTTTCAAGAATGCAAACGTAGGGGATGCTTCCAAATGTAAAAATGGTTTTGTGTCATCATAAAGCCAGCTGTCCATACACTGTAAGCCATAAATTAATCCCTTCGGAAACTGTCCGAAGTCTGCTTCACGGAATTTAAATTCCTCACTGTTAATTCCCGCAAGAAGTGCTTTTTTATCAACTCCGTTTGCAACCTGCTCCTCTAACACTTCACGAATTACCTTTACAAATTCTTCCTTCTGGTCTGCATTTGCATTCTTTGCCACAACAGAAAAAATCGGCTGATAAACACTGCTGTCATAAGAACCCATAATGTCTTTTCCGATTCCTGCATCCAAAAGTGCTTTCTTAAGCGGTGCCCCCGGTGCACTTAACAATGCATAATCAAGGACATCAAATGCCAGATATAATTTTGGATCTAATGTCGTTGCGATTGACATATTATAAGAAAGGTAGGTGTTATCCTTCAGGGACTCCGTGCTTGCCAGAGAATACTTCTCCTTTACCTCTCTTACCTCATCAAATGGCTCTTGAAGCGGTATTTCGGATGAGACAGTAATTTTATCGTAATTGCATAAATATTCCTTATCAAGCCATTCAAGGCGTTCTACAATATCCATATTTCCATACAGGTAAATATAAGAATTCGACGGATGATAATATTTTTTATGAAATGCCAGATAATCCTCATACGTCAGATCCGGAATGGAATCCGGATCTCCACCGGACTCATTGCTATACGGAGTATCCGGATACAGGGAATTTAAAACAATACGATCAAGCACTCCCTCCGGCGAAGAAAAAGCACCCTTCATTTCGTTATAAACAACACCATTTATGGTAATCTTTGCATCCTTATCCTCCAATTCATAATGCCAGCCTTCCTGTTTGAATATTTCTTCCTTGTCATAAATATTCGGATGAAATACTGCATCCATATAGACATCCATCAGATTCTTAAAATCTTTATCATTGCAGCTCGCAATCGGATAAACTGTTTTATCTGAATACGTGATTGCATTCAAAAAGGTATTAAGAGAACCTTTTACGAGTTCTACAAACGGATCCTTTACCGGAAATTTCTTGGAACCGCAAAGCACCGTGTGCTCAATAATATGTGGCACACCGGTATTATCTTCCGGCGGGGTACGAAATGCCACATAAAAGACCTTATTTTCATCATCGTTTGAAATGACACTGATTCTTGCGCCACTCTTTTTATGTCTTAAAAGATAACCAATGGAATCTAAATCTTCTAATTTTTCTTCTTTTATCACTTCATATGCTTTCAAATCCTGTATTTTCAATTTTATGTCCTCCCGTTTTTGTCTATGGTATCCATACCTTACTATTTTCATACCGAACTTTCAAAAATGCAAGTCTTTTTTCTACTTGACTGAAAGAGGAAATCGGACATTCGCAATCCGCTTCGCTTCTTGCTCATGAACGCTGCTGCTTCGCAGTCATCCGCAGGCGCTT
>NZ_JADYUI010000005.1 GCF_021531695.1 Roseburia hominis
TGAAGCGAGGGTGGCATAGCCGGAACAAGATATTTTTTAGCCACAAGTGTTACAAAAATGCTTGACCACAACATTCTTTTGATGTTATCATTCTTGGAACGGGTGTGCGTATGGGAAAAATTTACAAACCCGCTTCAAATTTTATTCGGAAGAACATAGAGCAATTAGCTCAAAAAAAGATTGCAATTTTCTTTTGCAACGCATACTCAAATACATTTGATAATGCTGTCGAGAAGAACTTGCCTTTCGAACTCGTACAACAAGCAATCTGTATAAAATCATTCGGTAGAAAACCGCCTTTTTCTCACCCACAGAATATGAATTGGCTAAACAAGGATAACCTGAATAGTTTTATTGCAACAATCCATAGCTTATAGGCAAGTGATTATTTGCAAAAAGAACTGTCCAATAACCCACAAAAGGATAAATTTTCAAAGAAATAGAATCTCTGCAACCTTCATAAATATAAGAACACAAAAAGTTCACAAAAATTATTAGCACTCACTATTGACGAGTGCTAATAATGGTGTTATAACATAATTGTAGCAAGAAACAGGAGAAAGAAAGGACTGATCGTTCAGATTTCTTCCCAAACATCCCCAGTTTCATAATTAACAAATAATTTTGAAAAAGGAGCGATGACCTATGTTAACACCTAGTATTTATGGAGAAAACTTATTTGATGATTTCTTTAATGACTTCTTTAACTTCCCGGATTTTGATGACAAGGAAATGAAAGAAGCACAGAAGAAGCTGTATGGTCGCCATGCTGCAAACATGATGAAGACAGATGTGCAGGAACATGAGGATCATTATGAAGTAGACATTGATCTTCCGGGCTTTAAAAAAGATGAATTGTCGCTGGAGTTCAAGGATGGCTATCTGGTAATCAGTGCAACCAAAGGACTTAACAAAGATGAAAAAGATAAGAAAAGCGGCAAGTATATCCGTCGGGAACGTTATGCAGGCGGTATGACCAGATCATTCTATGTAGGAGAAAATATAAAACAGGAAGAGATACATGCAAAATACGAAAACGGTGTATTGAAGCTGAACATTCCGAAAGAAGATAAGAATTCGCCGAAAGAAGAAAAAAATTATATTGCCATTGAGGGATAATGGCCCCCTCTTCACATATACAGGCAGATTCCTTGAAAAAGGAGTCTGCCTGATTTGTTTCATACAAGAATTTTTTTCTTTTTGTGTATATCTATCGGAAAAATCAATATTTATCCGATAGATATATGCGTTTGCATCATCACTTCTTCTCAATTCTTTTACAAAGATACACCAAAATGTCATTGCTATCCCATACGCAAGTAGCGTATAATTTAATTGTACTTATAACAAATGGGATATTTCATTTTCCAAAGGAGACAAGATTAATATGGAAGAAAAAACTTTTCGTTTTGCCGACAAAAGTCAGCAGGTAAAAAAAAATTAACAGGTTCTTATGTTTCAGTACCGCAATATTAAATATAATTGGTTTTTCAATCATATTTATTTCTTTTTTAAGAGGATATCGCAGCTCACTATATACCTTTGGTCTTTTAGCAATTATGATTCTATCCTGTGTCAGTGGATTTGTTATTCTAAAAAAAGATGAAAACAGTCAAATTTTACGCTATGTTATGATGATAGGCTTACTTATCATTACGCCTCTTCTGGCTTTTGGATTTAACTCATATTATATGAGAGTCCTTTCTGCTCTTCCGTTTTTAGGATGCGTACTTTATTTTGACACGAGATTTTCCGTTATTTCCGGTACTCTCGTCTCCATTGAACATTTTTTAGTTACATTTATCCGTCAATTCGTGTTTCATAATTATAAGGGAGAACAATTTATGGATAATATAACGATTTCCTTTGTACTTTCTGTCATGATGCTTGTAATATGGTATCTGACCAAAGTTGGAAAAATATTTAATGACGATTCCATTCAATGCGTACAATACGAATCAGAACTACAAAAAGAAATGGTAGATGAAATTTTAGAAATTACACAGCAGGTCAGAACGCAGACTACTGATGCCATGGATATTGTAAATAACTTACATCAATCTTCGGAAGTTGTAAGTGCCGCTGTTGGAGACATTAGCACCAGTACCTTACATACGGCGGAAAGTATTCAGACACAAAGCATTATGACCCAGAATATTCAGGATAACATTGAGCAAACCATGTCCCGTACAGATGACATTGTACATATTGCGAACCATTCTGCCGAACTTAACAGAGAAAGTTCAAAATACATGGAACAATTACGTCAGGAATCTGAGGTTCTTGACGAAACCAACGAAGTCGTATCCTCCTCTATGAAACAACTCCAACAGAATGTAACCAACGTAAAGGAAATTACCAACACCATTTTTGATATTTCTTCCCAAACAAATTTGCTGGCATTAAATGCTTCGATTGAAGCTGCCAGAGCCGGAGATGCCGGAAAAGGATTTGCCGTTGTTGCAGATGAAATTCGTGCATTATCCGAAAGGACTCGTCAGGAAACCGAAAATATTTCCCATATTCTTGAAGCACTGGAGCAGAATGCAAATGAAACTGCAGAAGCAGTCGGTCGCTCTGTAGAAGTTGGTACTACTCAGGAAGAAATGATTGGCGAAGTTGCACATCAGTTTACAGAAATGAATGCCAACGTAAATGATCTGGTTTCCAATATTTCCGTGATTGAAAAAATGTTAGGCGACTTATCAAATGCCAATACAGAGATTGTAAATAATATAACCTCTCTATCTGCTTCCACAGAAGAAGTTACTGCTTCCGCGCAACAGTCTTCGGAACTTACCGATCAAAACCTGGAAAACTCACAAAATGCCAAGGCTATCTTAGACGATGTACTTCAAGTATCACATCGCATGGATAAATATATTTCACGCGATACGTTTTAAATCATTTTTTATATCGCTATAACACGGATAAACCCCGAAGGATTTGCTCAATCTTCCGGGGCTTAATTTCTCTATATTTATTTTCCACTCTATCTGTTCTTAATAACCGCTTTGTAAAAATCCACTCCCATTGGAAGTGCTCCCTGATAAATGTTTTCATTTAAACCATGCACACTTGCATACTGCTGTTCATTAATGTAAAGTGGCGCAAAACGAATGCAATTTTTGCTTACTTCTTTATAATATTTCGCATCCGTTCCACCTGTCATAATATAAGGACATACCCCGATTCCCGGATAAATCTCTTCTACCGTCTTTTCTATTTTTTTAAATTCCTCCCCATTAAAATCTACAATGGGACATGGTTCATCCTGATAAATCACTTCTGTCTCAATATCATATTTTTTTGCAATTGCACTTACTGCCTCGATACTTTCTTTATTCGGCTGGTGATGAATAAATCTCATATTTCCTGTCACATATGCTTCCTGCGGAAGTACATTCAAACCATCCGCTCCTTTTGCCATTGTAAATGCCAGGGTCGTATGCAACATTGCTCCCGCTGACGCATTGATCGAAGGAAGCAGCTTTTTTAAAATTGGTTTGAAGCACCACATATTTGCAAAAATAATTTTCATGCCAAAATCCATATTAGGTGCACACCGTCGAAACATTTCTTCCAATGTAGCAGAAAATTTACATACAAAAGGACTATGTTTTTCCACTTCCGCCATAAATTTTCCAAGACGTACCAGTGGAGTATTTTTCTTTGGTGCACTGGCATGTCCGCCATTTCCCTTTGCCGTAAACTTCACATCCCCGTAGCCTTTTTCAACCACACCTATCATGGCATAAGTTCCATTCACACCTGCCATTGGTTTTTCTAAAATCATACCACCCTCATCAAGAACCAGTTCCAACTCGATTCCCTGTTCCTTCAGATACTGAACCGTTGCCGGAGCACCATCGCCACTCCACTCTTCCGTGCAACTACTTCCTATGTATACATCCACCTCTGGTTGATATCCATCTTTGATCAACTCCTCTATTGCAGTAAAAATACAAAACAAACTTCCTTTCGTATCTACCGTACCACGTCCCCATACTCTTCCTTCTTCATCTATATCTCCGCTAAATGGAGCATGTTCCCATTCCCCACCTGCTTCTACGACATCCTGATGACTCATAAGAAGAATTGGTTTCTGATTGCTCTTTCCCTTCCACTTATACAATAAACTTCCGTTGAAAACATGCTTTTCGCAGGTAGCATGCACGTTTGGAAACAGTTCTTTTAAAATTTCATGAAATTCATAAAATTTTGTTCTGTCTTCCGTAAAACGACTGGAAATGGTCTCCTTTTGAATCATTTTTGCAAGTTGTTTTCCATATGCTACACTTCGTTCTCCGTTATCAAGCTGCACTTTTGCCTCTTTTGCTGTTGTTGGCTTTAACATGACTGTCCGCAATAACAGAATACCAACAAAAACCGCAATAGCAGCCAGAATGATCAATAAAACTATCATGTCTGTCCCCGACCTTTCTATAATTTATCTTTTTTAAATAAGTAGTAACCTATGAGTAACGCTAATCCACCGCTTGGCAGAAGAAGTATGCTGGTCTGATTGATTGCTTCCGGAACGCATACACACAAAAGGCTCATCAAAAACAGTGGAATCACTGCAATTTTCGGACTCTTTAAGAAATATTTTAATCCTAATGCTCCAAAAAGAGCAGGTACCACATTGTCAAATGCCGGAAGTAACACTTCATTTTGCAAAACCGGCTGAAGCGGTACCAGCAGAATTACGCCTTCTACAATTACTAAAGTTGTAACAATGGCGCTGGTTGCTACACTAATCGTGGAAATAATTTCATGTTCCGGTGTTCCCGGCTTTGTTTCTGCAATATCCCGCGCATTCATGGCACATGGAATTTTCATATTTGTTACATTTCCGGTGATAAATGACAAATAACTTCCTCCTACTCCAAGCATTGGAGCATATACCAGAAATTCCACAATAGAAACAGGAACATAGATTATTCCTACCTTTAGGAATCCACTTAACACACCGCCCCAATCCGGAGAAACATGATTTACAATGCCAAACAAAAAAGGAACAGCCAAAAGGAGCACTACTATGGCAACTCCGGTAATTCGTCCAATTCTGTGAAGACTGTTATTATACTCTTTTAAAAACTTTTCTTTTTCCTCCATGGCTTTCACCTCCCTATATTATCATTCCAATGCCAACAGCTGCTACCATGGCAATAAGCATACTGACTGCCAGGCTAAAGTTTTCCAAAATGGTTTTCCCTTTTTTCTGAATAAAAAATTCAAATACAGCCATACAAATTGCGGCAATGATTGCAACTAAAAGTGGCATAACATCCGCTCCGTCCCGCGGAATCGCTTTTCCTATGTAAGAACCTATGTATGCTGCACACAAACCAACGAACATTGCCGTGGTGGCATGTGCACCAAATCCCGGTTTTCCGTCTGATTCTTTTTTTGGCGTGGTCTGTACTTTATTTAAGTACTTTTTCAGGAAGAAAATACAACAGATGATGCCGCCTAAAATTCCAAGGGTCATAACAAGAGCTATGGTAACAAAAGAACCTGTACTGAGTTCTCCAAGCTTTAGTCCACTCAGACCTATACTCTGCGCTGCTATCTCCGCTGCATTAAGTTCATACTGAAGCGCACCTACAACAGACAGACGAAGCCAGGAAAATGGCACTCCCAGCGTTCCGCTTAAGGCTATTACCCCCAGTAAAATACTAATGGATGGCAGCAACGTAAAAGTCGCACTCGCAGTAATCGTCTTCCTTAAGATTTTTTTGTCCATTCCGATTTTGATCCCCGCACGATAACTCTTAATCAGAAACACCAGACACATAATTGTGATAAACAATACTACACAGGCAACAATCAGATAAAATACGCCTGAATTAACACTTTTGAAATAATCGTTCATAGACATTCCTCCTCGTTATCTTCACACTCTATTATTTATGATAATATTTGTGTACTTTTCCTTTCTTTGATACCAGTAATTTGTTCCATATCGATTTTTATCCCATTTCCCATTATGACAAGATGTTTTACTTTGGTCAGTCTTTTTATGATTTCACTTGGTTGTGAATAATTCGGGTTTACTTCTTTTCCAGCAAAAAAACCTGTCTTACAAACATCATCTATCGATGTACTGTAAAACAGGTTTTCTTTTACACTTTCTATTCTACAATTTTATAATACGTTTTCGCAGTCATGGCATACACAATACTATATAAAATCGCATAAACAAGAATCGTAACTACTGTACAAATCAAAAACAGTGAAAAATCATTTAAACAGAATAGTCCTAAAATACGTTTTATCATTGGAAATGCAAACATCGTATGAATAATCGCTACCAAAAGCGGCAAAAAGAACACTTTTAAAATCTGGCTATGAATAGAACTTTTCACCATCGCCTTTGACATTCCTACCTTTTCCATAATGCGGAAACGTTCTCTGTCATCAAATCCCTCCGAAATCTGTTTATAATAAATAATTAATACGGCAGCGCCGAGGAATAAGCTTCCAAGAAAGATACCAAGGAAAAGAAAAGATCCATACATCGCATAGAAAGATTCTCTGGCTTCTTCTCTGCTTTCTGCAAAAACCGTATCAATGGCACAAAGACTGTCTCGGACATCAACACCAAAATTATGCACTGCTTCCTCTGTTCCTACCACATCAAAGGAATATTGCAGATCTAAAGAAGCAGCATCCGGATTCTGGTATGTTCTCTCATAGTTTAAAATCTGCGTTGCATCCGAAAAAATCAAATAATAAGAATCATAATATCCTGCCAGCGAATCATCAATATACGGGAAATCCTTACATTCTCCCACAACTTTATATACATCTCCATTGATATCAATGAAATCCGGCACATCTTTCGCATTAATTTTGTAAGCAAGGACTTCATCCGGAGCAAGTGAAAGTTTCTGATCTGTTAAAAGATTGTAATCAGAAAGTGGTATCATTTGCGCATAAAAGAAATTTGTATCTGTCATATCCATATCTGATGGTTTATTACAGTAAAAAGAAACTGTATTATCTTTTTCTTCATAATTTCCTATCAAATCACCAAAATAAAAAGGATAAATATTATCTGCTTCTACTCCATATTCCTCATATTTTTCTGCTAACAGCGTATCTACCTGATTCTTTACTTCTTCTGACGGATTTTTTATTGTCACCGTGATATCCTGCGGAAAACGAGTTTTTAAACTTGTTTCTGCTCCACAATATAAACATACCGTCGTAGCAAGCGTAAGAATTACAGCTGTGTTTAAAATACAAATATTAGAAAGTCCGATTGCATTCTGTTTCATACGATAAATCATCGAAGAGGTCGAAATAAAGTTTTTTGTTTTATAATAGTAATTTTTATTCCGTTTTAAGGCTTTCAGCAATACAATACTGCCACTGGTAAAAAGATAGTATGTTCCTGCCATAACAAACAGAACAGCAATTAAAAACAATGACATGCTGGCAAATGGATTTTTTGCCATAATCGCAAGTGCATAACCAATTCCAAGGCAGACAATCCCAAGTATGGCTAATAACTTCTTTGCCTTTGGCTCTTTTTCTCCCGCTTTATCGGAAGACAAGAGGTTAATCGGATTTGACACATGAATCTGAAAAAAATTAAAGACAAAAGTAGCCAGAAAGATCATACCAAATAATATAATTGTAACAACAAAATCCTGTGCAGATAAGGAAAACCCTAATTTTACATTAAAATGAAGGATTTTTAATAAAATCAGATACATCAATTTGTCAAGAACTACACCCAAAAACAGACCAATTGTAATACTGATTAAAAACGTAAACACCGTTTCAAATAGCATCATAATTGCAATGTGCTTTTTTTCCATACCAAGAATGTTATAAAGTCCAATTTCTTTTTTTCTCCGTTTCATTAAAAAACTATTGGTGTAAAACAAAAGAATACAGGAAAAAATAGCAATAACAAAAGAACCAAAAGCTAAAAATGAAATTAGGACTTCAGAACCCCACATTTCTTTTAATCCTTCATTTCTGGATAACGATTCCATAATAAAAAACATACAAATCGTCATAATGCAGGCAAGAAGATATGGAATATATGTCTGATGATTTTTCTTCAGGTTAGAGATTGCAAGCTTTGGATAATAAACCTTATTCATGATCTTCCCCTCCCGTTGCAATGACAGTTAAGGTATCCGAAATTTTTTGATACATTGCCTCATTTGTCATATTTCCACGATAAATCTGGTGATACACCATACCATCTTTAATAAATAAAACACGGCTTGCATGGCTTGCTGCCTTTGTGCTGTGCGTTACCATAACAATTGTCTGACCATTTTGATTAATCGTATTAAAGAGAGATAAAAGTTCATCGGCAGACTTAGAATCCAATGCTCCGGTGGGCTCATCGGCAAGAATCAGTTTTGGATTTGTAATAAGTGCTCTTGCTGCTGCCGTTCTCTGCTTTTGTCCGCCGGAAACCTCATACGGAAATTTATCTAAGATCTTCTCTATTCCAAGTGTTTTTGCTATCGGCTCTAACCGTTGTTCCATTTCCGGATATTTTTTTCCGGATAAAACAAGAGGAAGAAAAATATTGTCCTTCAAAGAAAAAGTATCTAAAAGATTGAAATCCTGAAACACAAAACCAAGATTATTTCTACGGAATGCAGAAATCTCTTTTTCCCGCATAGAAACCAGATTTACATCATTTAGTAAAACTTTTCCACCGGTTGGTTTATCTAATGCTGCAAGAATATTTAAAAGAGTTGTTTTTCCGGAACCGGACTCTCCCATAATTGCAAGATATTCACCCTCTTCTACGGAAAAATTAACATCCCGCAAAGCTTCTACTTTATTTCCACCAAATCTGGTAGTATATGTTTTTTTCACATTTTTTACTTCTAATAGTGACACGTCTGTTACCTCCAAATTCATTTTTGTTCTAACATGAGTATAGAAAAAATAAAAAGATGCTACCATAATTTCTGGTGACATTTTAGGGGTGTAACCTTACAAATTTGTCACATTACTACTCTGCTTTTAAATCATACTGCGAAAAATCCAAAAAAACTTTAGTTCCCACACCGACTTTAGAAGTAATTGAAATTCTGTGAGATAGATTCTTTACAATTTGTTTCGTTAAATATAATCCAATTCCTGTTGCTTTTTTATCCATACGACCATTATACCCGGTATATCCCCGTTCAAAAATACGCGGAAGATCCTCCGGTGTAATCCCTATTCCGGTATCTTCTATCACCAATGTATTTTTCTTTGTCTTATCCATATATATACGAATACTTCCGGTTTTCGTGTACTTAATTGCATTTGAAATAATCTGTTCTAAAACAAAAGACAACCATTTTTCATCGGTAATAACCTTATGATTTAAATTCTGATAATCAATGGCTATTTTCTTCCTTATAAAAAGAGGAGCATATTTACGAATAACACTCCGCATAATCGTATCCAGATCATAAATTTCAAAGCTGTAGTCCGTACTTGAACTATTTAACCGCATATACTGTAATGCCATCTCTGCATATTGCTCGATCTTAAATAATTCAAGCGAAAGTTCCCTATTACTATTACTGTCATTCTCATTTTCCTGCAAAATTAAATGCATGGCAGAAATCGGCGTTTTAATCTGATGAACCCACATCGTATAATAATCCATACTCTCCTGTTCAAAATTTTTTGCCTGCTGAGTCACTTCTTCTTTTTCCTGATTAAGTGAAAATAATAAATCCTGATAAAGTTCTTCTATTGGTGTTTCTGCTTCCGGAAGTTTCTCCAGTTGATGATCACTTCTTAATATGAAAGAAAGTGTATTTTCTTTTTGTTTAAAACGATAAAACTGATAAAGAAAAATGCAAATTGCAGGAATTAAACTAAGAACTGCCGCATATTCTACTGCATACAATGGTAAATCATATAAAAATGGAATCAAAAGAAAGAAAAGTAACATCGTACCATATAAAATCAGATTCCATTTCTGCTGTTTTAAATAAGAAAAGAAAAGTTTCATCTACTCCACCAGATATCCAAGCCCTTTCTTTGTAATAATAAAATTAGTTAACCCTAACTCTTCTAATTTTTTGCGAAGTCTGGTGACATTTACCGTTAATGTATTTTCATCCACATAACAGTCTGTTTCCCAGAGTTTTGTCATTAATGTATCTCTGGACACCGTTTTTCCACGATTCGAAAGCAGCGTTTCCAAAATTTTGAAGTCATTTTTTGTAAGTTCCAGCTTTTTCCCCTGATAGGTCAAAGAAGCATCCCTTAAATTCAATACAGCACCTTTACAGGCAATTAAGTTGTTTTCACTGGAAAAATCATAACTACGGCGTAACAGTGCCTGCATTTTTGCAATTAAAACTGAAAAATCAAATGGTTTTGCAATAAAGTCATCTGCTCCCATGTTCATTGCCATAATAATGTTCATATTATCCGAAGCCGAGGATAAGAAAATAATGGGTACTTTTGATATTTTTCTTATCTCCTGACACCAGAAAAATCCATTATGAAATGGAAGTGTAATATCCAATAAAATAAGTGCCGGTTCAAACGCAACAAAAGTGTCCAGAACTTTTGAAAAGTCCTGAACACACTCTGCTTCATATCCCCATCCTTTTACCTGATTTAAAACCGCAGATGCAATTGTATCATCATCTTCTACGATTAATATTTTATAAGTAATGTCTGTCATGATATGCTCCTATATATAAATAATTTCTAAGCTTCCAAAGCTTACCTCACCCATTACATAAAGCACCGGTGCATCAACAACCGGAGTTCTTGCTCCCTTTTCTTCTATATTTCCAAATGAAGTTTCAGCATTTATCTGTACATTCCATGTTCTTGGAATAAATAAACTAATGGAACCAAAGGAAACATTTACATTGACTGTAGCACTATTATTATTTAATGCTGCCTGGTCGAAGTATACTTTTAGAGAACCAAAACTACTTTTAAAATTTCCACGTTCAAAATTCTGGCTGTTAATGTATTTTATACTGGAATTAAACGATACATAGGCATCAATTACATTGTTAAATTCCTGTGTTGTTGTTTCGGAATAAGAATACGTATTAGATTGCCCATTTTCATTCTCTTTCTGTTTTTGTGGAAAAATAAGGGATAATCCAATACTTCCAAATAATGCAATCCCAAGCACCGACCATGGTGTTAAACTCTCAATGTGAAGTGCTTCATCAAAAAGAATCGCAAGGAATGCAATCGGAAAAAGAATTCCCGCAAAATTTAATTTTGGAATGTTTTCAATTAAAATAACAAGCAAGCCTGCCGCTAAAATTAACTTAAACACATTGATTCCCGGGAAATATCCCAATTTTTCAAATAAAATACAGACGGCAATCAAGATAAAAATAACTCCCCAGAATACGTTTCTTTTTTTCACCGTAATGACCTCTTTTCTTTTAACTGTGCTTTTAATTGTTTGTAATAATTTCTTGTTTCAATTTTTTCCAAATTCCTTACTTGGACTTCATTTTCCAGTTTTGGTATAACTCCATGCATTCTCTCGGACTATATGCAATTTCCAGTGTTTCCTCTGTCATACCTTCCTGATCCAACAGATATCCTATAAATTCCTGATACTCATCTCTCTTTTTAATACGGTTCCATGTACGCTCTGCCAGATTACCACTCTCTTTTTCTTTCTTATAATCCTCTAAAATGATATCCGCTTTTTGGGCCTTTTCTTCACTGTCATCAATAAGATGAATGTTCTCATCCGTATAACCTTCTTCAATAGCCTTTTTCATCCAGCCAACAAAATTCCGAATTTCGGTCTGCTTCTTTGATAAATCATAAGCTGCTTTTACACGTTCCACATCATAATCTGCGATCTTAAGAAATGCTTTTATATCTTTCGAAGATACTTTTTTTTCAATATAATCCATAATTTCGGCAAACCGATCTTCATAATCCTGTGGTACATTATCCGATGTATCTACCACACTGGTTCCGTTTTCCAATAAAATTTCATTCTCCTGCTCTGTTTTTTCTTCAATTTCCTTGTAATTCTCATTCTTTTTGATATAAAATGTTATTCCCACGACTTTCCCACCTCGTCCGGAACGAAGCGGTTCATAATCGATCTCTAAATCACTCTTCTCATTAATCTGACGTTTGGCTACTTCTAACACATTCACCTTAAAATCATACCATTTCTCAAAATGTTTTTCCTTAGCAACTGAATTTACAATATAATCAAAATCCGGATTTGGTTTATCAAGTTCTTTTTGAACACGTTCCTCCTGTGTATTAACACATCCAATTGCTAACTTGAGTTCTGACAAATTATAATCAATCTTTAATGGCTCATTATCCTTCTCAACCCGATATGCCTGTGTCTTTAAAAGCTCATAAATTCGATAAGCATAATTTGACGTAAAATCAACAAGAATTCCCATATTCATTGTCGTAAAATTACTCTTTAAATCATCCAGATAATAATTCATCTCAGGTGTAAAATTCACCGTAAACTTCCCGTTTTCAAACTCTGCTGTATGTATGATATTAATAAATTTAAAAGAATGTTTTTCCTTATCCTCAATAAACATTGTCCTACCGGTCATTGCTTTTGCAACTGACTTTAACTGCGTATAAAAACTGCCATCATCCCGTCCCATTACCCGCTTTATCTCAGCAGTTGAAAAAGTAATTGTCGGTCTTCCAAATTCATCGCGCTTAGCCTTTTTTAACGCTAATACCATGATTTTATTTTCTGTCAGCGTCGATTTATATTTTGCTGAAATCAAAGTATTCGATCTGGTTATTTCCTCATGTTTATAGAGTTCGCGTGCATCATTTGATAAGCCCATTCATCTCTATCCTTCCCATCAAAAAACAACTTTTTTCTTCACTAATTCGAATTATAACGGAGTTTTTTGGAGAAGTCAATTATTTTTTCCATATTTCTCCGTAGTTTTGCTCCACATTTCTCATTAGTTATATATTTTTTACGTTCCATTTTTCTCGTTCTTTTCTCCATATTGCTCCTTTATAAAGGATTTTTAATCCATTTCCCTCTTGCTTTTCCTCAATATCTGGTAATTATTTTTTCTCCATATACAAGATATTTTTTACTGTGTATTTTTCGTTATCTGCTTTCTAATTTTCCATATTTCTCTGCACTTTACTCCTTTTTTACAGTTATATACTCCTTTTTTTCTCTATCTTTTGTTTTTTAGCTGGTTTTTTGGAGTCACCCTCGCTTCCTGCACTCCATTTTCCTCGTTATAAAAGCATTATTCTCCTTTTTTTCAGTTATAACAGCACTTTTTTAGCATGTTCACTCCTTTTTTTCTCTAATAAACTCTTTTTTTTCAGTACTATTTAAAACTTTATCCGGTTTCGCTCCATTTTTCTCGTTATAAACTCCTTTTTTTCAGTTATAAAATAATTCTCTCCTTTTTTTCGGCTTCTTTCTCTTTTTCTACTGTTTCTTTTTCGCTTTTTCCTCTTTCTTTTTCCTTCTTCCCGGCTTCTTTGTTGCGTGGATTTTCTTTTTCTACTGTTTCTTTTTCCTTTTTTTCTCCATCTTTTTATGTTTTTTTCGGCTTCTTTCTCCAATATGACAGTAATTCAATACTCAAAGCCCTTGATTTTAGCGGATTCCAGGCTCCTTAATATAAATAAATTAAATATGTTGTTATTAATATAAATTAAATATAATCTAATATTTATGTTGTTGTATAAATATATGGATGTACCTTTTTCCATTTTTCATGAAAGAATAAATGTACAAAAAGAAAATCTTAAACCTGTTTCTAGTTAATTAAAACAAACATGTGAAACCAGCTTCATTACTTGCTCAAAAATGATGTAACATCTGAAAGAAGAGGATCCTAACGTAAGATATATAAAGCTTATAATAAATTAAGACGCATACGATACATATAATACACAAGATACATATGACACGCATTATGCGTATACAGAACTGAGAATCATATAATATTTATAATAATCTAATGTACTGACTAATTGATAATATTACGTTTACATATAATACATATATTACATATGCAGAAAAAGGAAGATGAGATATGGTAGAAATCGTTTATATATGGTACATATTATAATTATGTTTTATAAATAAAATATGTATTATATGTACTGTATTTAAAATAGACAATATAAATAAAATAAAAAATCTAATATATATAAGAAAACTATGACAAATAAAAAACATAATATAAATAAGAATAATAAAATAAATACGTAAATTAAAACACAAATACAACATAAAGCAAATACAATAAATATAAAAAATATTATATGTAAAATAAATATGATAGATAGATAAAATATGTAAAATGAGAAGTGTATGAAAAATAGAAAAAATAAGCAACATAAACAATATAAATAATATAAAAGACATAGATAGAATAAAATACATAGATAATATAAAAGATATAAATAAAACATAAAAAATAAAATATATAAAACATATAAGATATATAATATATATACTATAAATAAAAATAATATATTATATAAGAAACGTATTCACAATAAGACATAATATATGTTATAATACCTGTAACTGAAAAAAGAATGGAAACGAACAAAAGATAGGAAGAGGAGAAAAAAATGAAACATGTTATTATGATTTCAAATCAAAAAGGTGGTGTTGGAAAAACAACTACCACATTAGAATTATGTTCTTTATTTGGAAAGAAATATAAGGTGCTTGGTATTGATCTGGATTCACAGCGTAATTTTTCCATGTATGCAGGGGCGAATCTTACGAGTAAAGCGACGGTGAATGAGGTCTTAAATGCTGAGGTCTTGTTAGAAGACGCAGTACAGCATCTTTCTGATTTTGATATTTTAATCGGTAGTAAAGAACTGGCAGAAGCGTCAAAAACATTTGGAGAACCGGACGATATTTATTTGCTGCAGGATGTTTTGGAAGAAGTTGATACTTACGATTACATTTTTATTGATAATGCACCGGCAAGAAGTCCATTACTTTATATGAGCTATCTGGTAAGTGATTATATTATTGCGCCTGCAGAATGTGATGATGGTGCATTAGAGGGATTAAGAGAACTTGGAGCAGACATCAATCGTTTTAAAAAGAGAAAACAGACAAATGTAAAAGTACTTGGATTGTTACTTAATAAAAGCGAGAATACGGTTATGCACAATCTGGCTTATGAAGAGATGGAAGAAATAGGCGAAGAACTGGGCGGGATGCCTTTTCGAACAACGATTCGTAAGTCTATTACTGTGGCAGAAGCAAAAGCTGCAAGAAAAAGCATCAACGAATACGCAAAAAATAATAATAGTGCCAAGGATTATAAGAAATTGATGAAAGAAATTGAGGATAGAATTAAAGCAATTGAGGAGGAGAAATAATGGCAAGCAAGCGAGATCAACTAAAAAAACTCAAAGAAAGCAGAACGCAGCAGACAATTGAAGAAATGTCTTCTCCTGCGGAAGATAAATTGAAAGAATTAGAAAAACAGGAAGAACTGGTAGAAAGTCAGAAGGATCATAAAGAGATAGAATCTGTTTCGGAATTTAAAAACCAGGAGTTAACCAGGAATAGTGAGTTGAAAGAAAAAAAAGAAGCAGAAAAAGCTGATGAATCGACAGTAATAAGCGTTGTAATACCGCAAGAGGAGAAAACGGCATTAAAACGGGAAGACAAGGGACAGAGCAAAGTTGAAATGCCTGAAAAGTCAGAAACAAAAGAGAAAACAAAGCGTACAAGTATGGCTCTTCTTGTGGAAAATAATAAATTTATCCGTCTGCGTGCAATGCAGCTTGGGTATAGTATACAAAATTATGTAAACCTTTTGATTGAAGAAGAAATCGCGCGCAGCAAGACAGAAAGTGAAATAAATCTTATGGAAATAACAGATAATCTTGATATGAATTACCGAAGAGGTCAGAATTCAACGATTGTTGCTTTGGTTTTAAAAGAATCAAATGCAAAGTTTTTGAAGCGTGGCGGAGCGATGCTTGGAATGAATGCAACTAATTTTTTAAATTATATTATTTCTGAGGAACAAAAAAGAGAGAAGGAAAATGGACCGCGTAAGGGTGAATTTGATGAATGATATACAATCAAAAAAGAAATGATGTGAAAGATTAGCTGGCAGAATAAAGATAAAAAGTAAACATAAAATAAAATTATAATTAAAAACATAAAATATTGCTAAAATATCTGGCAATTATAAGGGAAGATGTGTGAAATGAACGATATATTATTTTGCAGTACAACGGATGCGGCACAGGCGAGAAAATTCGTAAATGGATTGGAAAAACAAGAGATTTCTTATTTGCAGCGATGGGAAGAAATTCCTATGTTTCGGAGAAGAAAGTATGGGAATGCAAAAGAAATTTGTAATATTTATGTAAATTACGGACAGGCTGAGCTGGTGGAAAAATATTATGAAAATTTATCAGATGATGAAAAAAAGGGAATCATAAAAAAGGAAAAGTAGCAGGATGGGATGTAAGAAGAAAGGCGAGGAAATATGACGATTGAAATGGCAGTAAAAGCCTGTAGGGAAACACAGTATAAAGGCTGGCAGATGGTAACATTCGTACAGAAATATGTAAATAAGCATATGAAATACTCTAAGAACAATGCAATGGAGTTGCCGAAAACAGCTTTTATGCATGGAAAAGGCGATTCCAGACAACAGGCATGGTGTGTCGATTATATTTTAAAACAATTTCATATTCACTCCGAGTTAGTTTATACCACAAAGGCTCAATTTTATGCAGATCTGGAGAAAAAGCAGCCGGCATACGAAGCAGGACATGTATGGTGCCGTGTGCGCTTAAATGATAATGTAAAATTTGTCTGTTCCTGTTACAAGGAAAACATTCCGGGAAAAGTCAATTTTACACCAATTGCGCCAGTAAAACGTTATAATCTGTTGGCTCAGGCAGGCAGCTATCTTGATATTATGGTGAAAAACAGTGGCTTATTTGCTTCCAAATAAGGAAATAAATCCAAATACTAAAAATAAAAAACATATAATACATATGTATCATATGAGAAATAAATAATATATGTTACAGAGAACAAAATAAGTAAGGAATATATTAGAAAAAACCTATCAAAGAAATGTTATAGTATGCAGACGGATAGGGGGAGAGAATTAGAAATGACGTTACAACAGTTAAGATATGCAATTGCAGTTGCTGATAATGGTTCTATGAATGAAGCTGCCAAGAAACTTTTTATTTCGCAACCGAGTCTTTCCGGTATGATTAAGGATTTAGAAGAAGAATTGGATATTCAGATATTTTTACGTTCCAACCGGGGAATTTTGATTACACCGGAAGGCATGGAATTTTTAGGGTATGCGAGACAGGTAATGGAGCAATACCGGTTGATGGAAAATCGTTTTATTGAAAAAAAGTTAAAAAGAAATTCAGTGTATCGACACAGCATTATACGTTTGCCGTGAAAGCATTTGTAGAGCTGGTAAAACGTGTTGGAATGGAAGAATATGAATTTGCTGTCTACGAGACGAAAACGTATGAAATTTTAGAGGCGGTACGAAGCTTTAAAAGTGAGCTTGGAATTTTGTATCTGAATGATTTTAACCAAAAGGCAATGAATAAGCTTTTCCATGAAAACAGTCTGGAATTTGTAGAATTGTTTTCCTGCCATACCTGCGTATATCTTTGGACCGGACATCCGCTTGCAGACAAAAAAGTAATTTCCATGAAAGAATTGGAGGAATATCCATGCCTTTCATTTGATCAGGGAAATAATAATTCCTTTTATCTGGCAGAAGAAGTTTTAAGTACCTATGATTATAAGAAAATAATCAAGGCAAGTGATCGAGCTACTTTGTTAAATTTAATGGTAGGATTAAATGGCTATACACTTTGTTCCGGGATTATATGTGAGGAATTAAATGGATATGATTATAAAGCGGTTCCACTGAAAGAGGAAGATAGGATGCATATCGGATATGTGAAACGAAAGGGATCCAATTTGAGTGAAATGGCAGAAATTTATGTAGAAGAATTGAGAAAATGTAAAGTAAGCCTTTTATAGGAAATGATAGAGAAAAAGACCTGTTTTCTGGAGATGGAGGACAGGTTTTTTTGTTGTATAAAAAATTTTTTATATAAAAATACTTGACACACAGGTAACTTGGTGATATGGTTAATTACACAAGTAATGAACCGCACAACAAAAGAAGTGGAAATGGTTACGAGAAAGTAGAGAAACGGATTGCGAATGTCCGCTTTATTGAGAAGTGAGATGACAAAGTATGGTTCAAATTAAGGAGAAAGGAGAAAGAAAATGAATGAAGTCCTGACACAGGAAAAGTCCATTTATATACAGATTAGTGAAATGATTGAAAATGACATTTTGCGTGATGTTTTGCTGGAAGAAGAGCGGGTCCCAAGTACGAATGAACTTGCAAGATTGTATTCTATTAATCCGGCAACAGCGGCAAAAGGGATTAATTTGTTAGTAGATAATGGAATTTTATATAAAAAGCGTGGAATAGGAATGTTTGTCAGTAAGGGAGCGAAGGAGATTATTATGAAAAAACGAAAAAATGAATTTGCGGACAAATTTTTAAAGACATTATTGATAGAGGCAGACAGTCTTGGAATTACGAAAGAAGAATTGATTGCGATGATTGAAAAATGGAGTGTAGAAAAAAATCAATAAAAGCTAACTGGATATAAAGGTTTACATAAAGTTGTTATGTAAACTACAGATGGGAGAAAGGATAGAAAAATGGAGAATTTAAAATGTGAAAATGTAAAAAAAATATATGGAAAAAAGGAAGTATTAAAAGGAATTAATCTGGAATTAGAGAAGGGAAAAATCTATGGTCTGATTGGAAGAAACGGAGCCGGAAAAACGACACTTTTATCTATATTATCAGCACAAAATCCGGCAAGCGAAGGCAATGTGACGTTAGATGGCGAAAAAGTGTGGGAGAATCAAAAAGTGATTGATCATATTTGTTTTTCGCGTGAAATCAGTCCAATGTCAGGAAACGGACAAAATACGTTACGGATTAAGGATTATTTAAAAGCGGCATCAATTTTTTATCCAAATTGGAATAAAGAGTTAGCAGAAGAACTGGTTGAAAAATTTAAACTTGAGAAGAAGAAAAAAGTCTGCAAGTTGTCCAAAGGTATGTTATCTATGCTTACGATTATCATCGCATTGGCAAGTGAGGCAGAATATACTTTTTTGGATGAGCCGGTGGCAGGGCTTGATGTTGTGGCAAGAGATATGTTTTACAAATTACTTTTGCGTGAGTATACAAAAAGTGGCAGAACTTTTGTGATTTCTACGCACATTATTGAAGAGGCAGCAGATATTTTTGAAGAGGTTATTATTGTGAATCAGGGAAATATTCTGCTCAAAGAAAATACACAGGAATTGTTAGACCGTGCCGTTCATGTAAGTGGAAAGGCAGAAGATGTAACAGCTTCCATTGAAGGACTAAAATGCTGCAGAAAAGAGCTTATCGGAAGAAGCATGGGGGCTACTGTAATGCTTCGTCCGGGCGAGAAAATAAAGGAAAATGCTTCCGTTTCTGTGCAGAAATTAAATCTTGAAAAACTATTTGTGGCACTTTGTGGCGAGGAGGTATAGAGATGACGGGGTTAAAACGAAGTATTCGCTATTGGACATGGATTGATATATGCTATATTTTATGCGGAATCGGGATTGCGGCAGTGTTTGGAGTCTTTGACTATCCCAAAGAATCCGGAATTATGGGAATTATCAATAAGTTTAGTATGCAGCTTTTGATTATGGGATTTGGCATGGGATTGCTGGCACAGATTCTGAATGCAATCTATGTAAGGCAGAGTCTTTCCATGGGAGCAGGAAGAAAAAATTGCTTTATAGCTTTGCAATATCAGAATGTCTTTCTCTTTGCAGGATTTTATCTTATTGATTTATTTTTGCAAAGAATCGTTGGTATGGCGCTTAAATATTCGGACTGGACGGTCGATATCGGTAAGGTGGGCTTGACTTATTTGATAATTGCGCTGATAACAGCAGGACTCTGTAATTTTATCGGGGCATTGATTTTACGTAATGATCGTGTGGGAACGATACTTAGTATTATTTTTTGTGCTGTATTTGGTGGGGTAGTAGGCGTTACTTTTGCACTTACAGGAAAGGAAAATATTATGGGACATTTTTCTTTTCTGCAAGGTCAACATGTTGTTCTTTGGATATTGGGAGCAATTGCTATTTATGGTCTGGGGAGTTTTGGACAGTATCTATTACTTCGCAAATATGAAATTCGCGTATAGGAGGAAAAATGATGAATAAGAGGATAAAAGCAGTTACAAATGCTTTTTCATATTTTAAAGATAATCTTATATTAGATTTGTTTTTGGAATTGGTTGGCTTTGTTGTTGGAATTTTTTTGTTTTTGATTATCTTCTGGAAAGAAAAGCCGGATACAGCTTTTCCTTTGGGGACATTTATGGCAGGAATCATTTTTGCTATATGTACTTTTTTGACCGGAATGGTTGGATTTGTCAGACAATTTAATGTTGCAGTCGGTATGGGATGTGTCAGAAAGAAATTTCTGCAGGCATATTTAGGTACGACAATAGCTTTTCTCGTAATAGATGCGTTGGTACTTTTGCTTTATTATTGTATAGAAAAGGCATGGTATCTTGGTATGTTTCCAGAGTTGGTGTGGAAATTGACAGATAAATTATCCATTTCACCGGTTAAAGTTATTTTGATTCTTTTGGTAATACTGGTGATAAAATTTGGAAGTGGAATGATTGTGCTTCATTTTGGAAATAAAGGAATGATTGTCTGTTGGATTCTGTATTTGGCATCTTCACTTGGTGTAAGCCGAGTTGCTGAAATATTGTCAGAAAATCCAAATGGAATTCTTGGTAAGATTATTTATGGAATGGTTGATTTTTTCCGTAGCATTGGTCAGAATGCCGGATATGCTTTGGGCTATTTGGTTTGTATTGGATTACTTTTGATTCTTATCAGGGCAGGATTAAAGGAAGAAGTTCGACAGATGTAAGATATTTTCATATTTCCGGTGGTTTGTATGAAACATGTGTTAATGTATAAGCACCGTCAAATAAAAAGGGCAGAATCCCCAAAAGAGTGGGAAATCTGCCCTTTTATAAATGACACATTTCTATTTGTGTGTAGTGACATAGTTTTTGATTGCCTGAAAAGTCTCTTTGCTAATGACATGTTCCATCTTACAGGCATCTTCCGTAGCAGTTTTTTCATTGACTCCAAGGCTTGTAAGCCATGAAGACAGAAGGGCATGACGCTCATATATCATGTCAGCAATTTCTTTGCCGGAATCGGTTAAATAGATAAATCCGGCATCCGTTACTGTAATATATCCGTTTTCCCGCAGATTTTTCATGGCAACACTGACACTTGGTTTGGTGAAACCAAGTTCGTTTGCAATATCGACAGAACGAACGACTGGTAGCGTTTTGCTCAGTATTAAGATTGTTTCTAAATAATTTTCAGCAGATTCATTTATATTCATAAGAACACCCCGTGTGTTTAAAATGCGTAATTTAAATAATATTTGATAAGTATAACATAATATGGACTATATGGCAAAGTCAAAAAATGAAAAACACCAGAAGGTGTTAAAAAACATCAATAAAAATGATTAAATTTAATCATTCCAAAGTGGGAAATAGTGTGTTAGGATATATCACATGAAGAAATGGAGAATTTGACATAATTTAGAAGAAAGAAATAAATGGAGGCTGGAAGAATGAAAAACGCAAATAAGTACATGAGACAATATTTTATGCCACCGGTGTGCGAGTATGACTGGGTAAAAAAAGATTACATAGATGCACCGCCGATCTGGTGTTCCGTAGATTTAAGAGACGGAAACCAGGCATTGATTGAGCCAATGAGCTTAGAGGAAAAACTAGAATTCTTCCAGATGTTAGTAGATATCGGATTCAAAGAAATTGAAGTCGGCTTTCCGGCTGCATCAGAGACAGAATTTGATTTTATGCGTGCTTTGATTGAGCGAGACATGATTCCGGATGATGTGACGGTACAGGTTTTAACACAGGCGAGAGAGCATATCATAAGAAAAACTTTTGAGGCAGTAAAGGGTGCACCGCATGCAGTAATTCATCTTTACAACTCTACTTCGGTGGCACAACGAGAGCAGGTATTTAAGAAAAATAAGGAACAGATTAAGCAGCTTGCGATTGATGGAGCAGAGTTATTAAAGAAGCTTGCCGATGAGACAGACGGAGATTTCTCTTTCGAGTACAGTCCGGAAAGTTTTCACGGAACCGAAGTAGAGTATGCGGTAGAAGTATGTAATGCCGTATTGGATGTATGGAAACCGACAGCAGATAATAAAGCAATTATCAATATTCCGGGAACTGTTGAAACAGCAATGCCGCATGTATTTGCAACACAGGTGGAATATGTCAGCAAGAATTTAAAATACAGAGATAATGTTGTGTTAAGTTTACATCCGCACAATGACAGAGGCTGCGGTGTGGCAGATTCGGAACTTGGTATTTTAGCGGGAGCGGATCGTATAGAAGGAACTTTATTCGGAAATGGGGAACGTACAGGAAATGTAGATATCATTACGATTGCAATGAATATGTATTCGCATGGAATTGATCCGAAGCTGGATTTCTCCAATATGCCAATGATTCGCGAGAAATATGAACGTCTGACCCGTATGAATGTGTATGACCGTCAGCCATATGCAGGTAATCTTGTATTTACCGCATTTTCCGGTTCGCATCAGGATGCAATTGCAAAAGGAATGGCATGGCGTGAAGAAAAGAAATGCGAGAAATGGACAGTACCATATTTACCAATTGATCCGGTTGACGTCGGACGCACCTATGATTCGGATGTAATTCGTATTAACAGTCAGTCCGGTAAAGGCGGAGTAAGTTACATATTAAAACAGAACTTTAGTATTTCTCTGCCGGAGAAGATGAGAGAAGAAGTCGGATATGCAGTAAAACAGGTATCGGATGAGGAGCACAAAGAGCTTTCTCCACAGTGGGTATATGAGATTTTCGAGGAAAAATATATTCACAATACGCCGTATTTCCAGATTGAAGAATGTCATTTCAAACAGAATGATGGTATTATGGCAGAAGCAACCATTTGTCATGGTGATAAAAAGATTGTGGTAGATGCAAACGGAAATGGTCGATTGGATGCAGTCAGCAACATTTTAAAGGAGTTCTTTGGAATTACCTATGAACTTTCTGTATATGAAGAACACGCACTTTCCCATGGATCTTCCTCAAAAGCAATGTCTTATGTTGGAATTACCAGTGATGGTAAGATGTACTGGGGTGCCGGTATGAATGAGGATATCATTAAAGCGTCGATTCATGCGCTTACCGTTGCAGTCAATAAATTGCCGGAGATTGCAAAGGAAGAACGATGCAAAGATGACAGACTGGTAGAGATGTTAAATTTCATTCAGACGAATTATCAGACCGTAACTTTAGAGGATATGGCAGAAGCATTCCATTTATCTGAGCCATATATTTCAAAGTACATTAAAGATAAGTCGGGACTTACTTTTGGAGAGCATGTGACCAATATTCGTATGAAACGGGCAAAAACATTATTGAAAAACGGAAATATGACGGTAGAAAATATTGCATATTCCGTAGGGTATCAGAATGTAGAGCATTTCAACCGTGTGTTTAAGAAAAATTTTGAAATGACACCGGTACAATATCGAAACAGTAGCAGAAGTTAATGCATATTTTGAAGAAGAGGTCTGACTGGGTTTATGGTCAGACCTCTTCTCATGCCATCCATAACAGTTACTTTTAAATAAAAAGTACTTCGTTCTTGTATATCTTGTAAAATTAGGGTAAAGTATAAGGAAAGAAAAAATGGGCAAATTGAATTTGACACGGAGGAATAAATATGCGAGAGGAACAAAAGAAATCAGTAAAAAATGGTGTGGGACGTTTGGTATTTGTAGCATTGTCGTTTTTGATACAGACTGTTTGGATTATTATGCTCTTTGTGTATTTAAATAAATATTCCACGGCAATTTCATTGTTTAGCAGTCTTTTGGCATTGATTGTTGTTCTGCTTATTTATGGAAGAAATATGAATGCCGCCTTTAAAATGTCCTGGATGGTTTTGATTTTGGTTTTTCCGGTATGGGGAATTTGTTTATATCTAATGTTTGGACATGCAAACGTAACGAAAAATATGCGTGTCAAATTTGAAAAAATTGATCAAGAATTATTTCAAAAAATTCCGCAAAATACGGAAGTTTGTCAGAAATTGGAACAGGAAGATCTTGCAATTGCGAATCATGCGAGATATCTATGGAATTATGCGAGTGCACCGGTTTATCAAAATACAGATGTGACTTTTTATGAAGACACAACAAAAGGATTAGAAGCACAGAAAGAGGCGTTACAAAAAGCAGAAAAATTTATTTTTATGGAATATCATGCGATTGAAGAAGCAGAATCCTTTCTTGGCATCAAAGACATTTTAATCGAAAAAGCAAAACAGGGAGTAGAAGTACGAATTGTTTATGATGATGTTGGAAGTGTCGTTTTTATTAATAAAGATTTTGTAGAGCGAATGGAAAAGGTTGGAATTCATTGTAGAATTTTTAACGAAATTCATCCGGTTCTTAATATTTTTATGAATAACAGAGATCATAGGAAAATTACGGTGATTGATGGGAAAGTAGGGTTTACAGGAGGTTATAATCTTGCAAATGAATACTTTAATATTACGCAGCCATATGGTCATTGGAAAGATACCGGTGTAAAGTTAGAGGGGGATGCTGTAAAAAGTTTTACGATGATGTTTCTTGAGATGTGGAATGCAGTCAAGGAAACAGATACCAATTATGACAACTATTTTCCGGAGATTGATTATAAGGCAAAAGAAAGCGGTTATGTCATTCCATATGCGGATAGCCCATTAGATCGGGAACCAACCGGTGAGAATGTTTATTTGAATTTAATAAAATATGCAAAGAAAGAAATTTACTTTACGACACCATATCTTCTGCTTACGGATGAGATGGTAAGAGAGCTTACGCTTGCAGCAAAACGTGGGGTGGATGTACGAATTGTTACACCGGGAATACCGGATAAGAAGCTGGTATATCAGATGACACGTTCTTATTATAAACCACTTGTCCGTAATGGTGTCAGAATTTATGAATATACACCTGGATTTCTTCATGCAAAACAATGTGTATGTGATGGAAAAGCAGCAACGGTTGGAACGATTAATCTGGATTTTAGAAGTTTATACCTGCATTTTGAAAATGGTGTATACTTATATCATTGTGATGCCATAAAAGATATCAGAAAGGATTTTGAGGAATTGTTTGATGTCAGCCGTGAAGTGACCGAACAATATAAAGTGGAACCATCGATTCCACATAAACTCTGGCAGAGTATTTTGCATTTATTTTCACCATTAATGTAAGAAAAGAGGAACAAAAAGATGGAACAACAGAAAAAATATGAGATTGATATGTGCAGCGGACCGATTTTAAAAAAGATGCTGCTATTTGCGATACCATTAATGTGTTCCAGTATATTGCAATTATTATTTAATGCGGCTGACGTTGTTGTTGTCGGCCGTTTTGCAGGTGATAATTCGCTTGCGGCAGTAGGTTCGAATACATCATTAATCAACCTTTTAATGAATCTGTTTATGGGATTGTCCGTTGGTGCCAATGTACTTGCTGCACGTTATTATGGAGCAAAGCAGAACGAGGAGTTAAAAAAGACAGTACATACGGCAATGCTTGTAAGTATCTATAGTGGAATTTTGCTCACAATTGTCGGAGTCTGTTTTGCAAAACAGATTCTGATCTGGATGCGTGCACCCGAAGAAGTGCTTGATTTATCGGCATTGTATCTTCGGATTTATTTTCTTGGGATGACATCTACCATGGTTTACAATTTCGGGAGCGCATTACTTCGTGCAATTGGAGACACAAAACGTCCGCTTTATTATCTGATGGGAGCCGGTGTCATTAATGTTATTCTAAATTTAATATTTGTGATATATTTTCGTATGGATGTAGCAGGAGTTGCGCTTGCCACTGTGATTTCTGAGACAATATCAGCCGGTTTGGTATTGCGTTGTCTTATTCGGGAAAAAAGTGCGGTGCATTTGGAATTACGGGAAATGCGTATTGATAAAGTAAAATTTATGCAGATTTTAAAAATAGGTCTGCCTGCCGGTTTTCAGGGCGTGGTATTTGCTTTGTCCAATGTGGTCATTCAGTCTTCCATTAACTTGTTTGGCGCTACGGTTGTTGCGGGGAACTCAGCAGCAGCGAATATTGAGGGGTTTGTGTATGTAGCAATGAATGCATTTCATCAGACTGCGATTTCTTTTATCAGCCAGAATTTTGGAGCCGGGAATGAGAAACGAATCAATCGTTGCGCGATATGGGCAGAGGTATGTGTTACTGTTGTTGGAATTGTACTTGGAAATGCCTGTGTAATATTTGGTCGTCCCTTGCTTAGTATCTATTCAGGCAGTTCTGCAGTGATTGATGCCGGAATGCAAAGACTTCGTGTTATAGCGAGAACCTATGCGCTTTGTGGTATTATGGATGTTATGGTAGGAGCATTGCGTGGGGTAGGATATTCTGTAATGCCGATGATTGTATCTTTAATTGGTGCATGTGGGTTGCGGCTTCTCTGGCTTGCAACGGTCTTTCAGATAGAACAGTATCATACAGTTCACATTGTGTATTTATCGTATCCGATTACATGGATAATTACGTTGTCCGTGCATATGATCTGTTTTGTGTTGATACGAAGAAAACAAATGAAAAAAATAGCTTGACAGAATTATGGAAAGAGCGTATCGTAAATAAATGTCAAGCCACAAAATGATAAAAATTTGAAAAAGGAGGTAATAATTATGAGATTTTATAATTTAAATAATGGCAGAGAATTATATCATGGCATGGATCATGTGAATAAAATGACATATGAAATTACCTCGGGGTTGGATTTCAGATTTTAAATAGACAAGAAATTGGAGATTTAAGAATAGAAGTTCTGTAATAGAAACATGACCGCGGTAGTTTCCTATCGCGGTTTTTGTATGCAAAGGTAAAGTCAGGAACGTTATTTGCCATAGCATACAAGAAGTAAGGAATTTGCTTTGTGTTCTATTGCAGGACTTTTCTTGTTATATTAGGAAATTTTGTGTATCATTTGGCGGATTATAACCAAAAGGAGGAGAAAACTTGAAGAAATTACGGACTTACATATGGGAACATAAATGGGGATATTTATTTGCAGTAATGTCAATGGTGATTGCAGTATGTCTGGATTTAATGTCGCCACAGTTTACAAAACATATTGTGGATGATGTTATTATAGGAGGAGATATTGCAAAGTTAAAAGGCTTATTAATTGGTATTTTTTTGATAGGAGTTGGACGTTGTATCTTTCAGTATACCAAAGAGTATACGTTTGACCGGCTTAGTATTGAAATTGCTTCGGATATGCGAAAAAAGCTGTTTGACCATATTCAGAGTTTAAGTGCAGAGTTTTTTGACAGAACAGGTACCGGAGAGCTTATGGCAAGGGTAAAAGACGATATAGACCGAATCTGGGATGGAATTGGTTTTGTCAGTATGTTACTTATGGAAGTATCTGTGCATACAGTAATTATTTTATTTTGTATGTTTCATCTGAATTGGAAACTGGCATTAATACCAATGATATCGATGTTCTTCTGTGGCACAATTGCAATTGTCATGGAGCGGAAATTAGGTGTGGTTTATGAGGCAATCAGTGAGGAAAATGCAAAGTTAAATACGGTAGCGGAAGAAAATCTTGCAGGAGTGCGTACAGTAAAAGCATTTGCGAGAGAAAAATTTGAAATCGAAAAATTTTTGTCTCATAATCAGAGATATTATGATTTGAATATGCAGCAATCTAAGATATTTGTAACCTATCATCCATATTTTACTCTGGTGACCAAATTATTACCGCTTGTTACGGTAATGTTTGGCGGATATTTTGTAGTTCAGCAAAAGATGACTCTGGGGGAATTAAGTGCATTTATTGAATATTCCATGAATATCGTATGGCCGATGGAAATGCTTGGATGGCTTACGAATAGTGCATCTTCTGCAATAGCATCAAATCGTAAAATTCAAAAAATTTATAAGGAAAAGCCGGCTGTTATAGAAAAAGAAAAGCCGATAGAGAAAGAACAGATCAAAGGAAAAATAGAATTTGATCACGTATCATTCCATAAAGCGGATGGTTATGAGATTTTACATGACGTAAGTTTTAAGGTGGAACCGGGAAAGACAATCGGAATTATGGGTGAAACGGGAGCAGGCAAAAGCTCTGTTATTTATCTTTTACAGCGACTTTATGATGTCACAGACGGATGTATCAAAATAGATGATATAGATATCAGGGATATGTCTTTAAAACAACTTCGTGGCAGTATTTCGACGGTTATGCAGGATGTATTTCTTTTTTCTGACAGTATCAATGAAAATGTAAAGCTGGGAAAAAGAGATGTGATTGGCATAGAAACAGTAAAACAGGCATCCTATGATGCAAAGGCAAGCGGTTTTATTGAAAAAATGGAACATCAATACGATACAGTAATCGGGGAACGCGGGGTAGGACTTTCCGGTGGACAGAAGCAGAGAATCAGTATTGCAAGAGCACTTGCAAAGAAAAATCCGATTTTGGTACTGGATGATTCGACGTCAGCACTTGATATGGAAACGGAGCATTTGATTCAGGAAACATTGAAAAAGCTGGATTACACAACAAAAATCATTATTGCACATCGAATTAGTGCAGTAAAAAATGCAGATGAAATTATTGTATTGGATTCCGGTTCCATTAAAGAGCGTGGAACACATGAAAGTCTGTTAAAAGAAAAAGGGTTATATTATAAGACTTATTTAGCACAGTACGGAGATGTGCTGGCAAAAGAGAGCGAAAGGAAGGAGGCATAGTATGGCAGTCAATTCTTATAAAGATGATGAACAGATGGAAAAAGAAAAGAGTAAGACAGCGACTTTAAAACGTCTGTTTTCTTATCTGTTAGCCTATAAAGGACAAATTTTAATTGTATTATTATTGCTTCTTTATGGAGTGGTAATCAGTTTGATTAATCCGATTTTAATAGAGGATGCGATTGATGTATACATTAAAAATAGTAATATTCCGGGATTGTTCCGCTTTATTGGCATCGCACTGATTGCAAATGTGCTGGTTGTGGTTGCAATGAAAGTGCGTATGTATATTATGGCAAAAGTATGTAACAGCATCTTGCTTACGATTCGGCAACAATTATATACACATATTCAGAAACTGGATTTTCAGTTTTTTGACAGCAGACCGACCGGAAAAATTCTCTCTCGTATTATTGGGGACATTAATTCATTAAAGGATGTTTTGTCAAACAGTGTTACAACATTGATTCCGGATATGGTTACAGTTATTGCAGTTGTGGTAATTATGTTTAGTAAAAATGCAAAGCTTGCAGCGGCAGCATTAATCAGTACACCGCTTATGGTGTTTGGTGTGGCTTTTATTGAAACACATGCACATCCGCGCTGGCAGACTTTTCGAAAAAAGAGTTCAAACTTAAATGCATTTATTCATGAAGATATGTCCGGAATGCGGATCATTAAGAGCTTTACGGCAGAAGAAGAAACCAGAGATACCTTTGATGAATTGATAGCAGAACACAAGAAAAGTTTTCTTTCTGCAGTACGTTTCAGTGATGCATTTGGTTCTGTGATTGATTTCTCCTGGGGGCTCGGTTGTATTTGCCTGTATTTTGTCGGAATTGTAATTCTTGGCGCAGATAACGTGACACTGGGTACGTTTTTGGCATTTGGGACTTATATCAATATGTTCTGGCAGCCAATTAACAATCTAAGTGATTTTTATAATCAGCTGGTAACGAATATTGCAGGGGCAGAACGTGTTTTTGAAATCCTGGATACCAAGCCTGCAATTGCAGACGAAGAAGGGGTTACAACTATGCCGGAAATCAAAGGAAATGTACGTTTTGAACATGTATCCTTTTCCTATGATGAAAATACGAAAGTATTGGATGATATTAATTTTGACATCAAACCGGGAGAAACAATTGCATTAGTTGGTGCAACAGGTTCCGGAAAATCTACAATCGTAAATTTAATTAGTCGTTTTTATGATGTGCAGAGTGGAAAGGTATTGATTGACGGGATAGATGTGAAAAAAGTTTCGATTGAGAGTTTAAGAAAACAGATGGGAATCATGACACAGGACAATTTTTTGTTTAGTGGAACGATAAAAGACAATATCCGTTATGGAAGATTAGATGCTACAGATGAGGAAATCATTGCAGCAGCAAAAGCAGTCAATGCCCATGATTTTATTATGAATCTGGAAAAAGGCTATGATACAGAGCTTTCAGAGCGTGGAGGCGGGCTTTCTATTGGTCAGAAGCAGCTTTTGGCGTTTGCAAGAACGATGGTATCCATGCCAAAGATTTTGATTTTGGATGAAGCAACATCCAGTATAGATACGCAGACAGAGATATTGGTACAAAAGGGAATTAAAAGTTTGTTAAAGGGAAGGACATCTTTTATTATTGCACATCGTCTTTCTACAATCCAGGAAGCAGATCGTATTTTTGTCATTGATGATGGACACATTATTGAACAGGGAAGTGCGGAGGAATTGATGAAATTAAAAGGTGCTTATTATAAACTTTATATGGCACAATTTGCGGCGTAAATAGTATGATTTTCGTTGAAAAATCTCACAAAATAGAGTAAAATAAAATTGTTGGTGGATGTTTTTACAGAAGAAGGGAAAATTGTGGGAAAACAACGGGCAAATCGAAAAGATTTAGGATATGAACGGCTTGCATATATGGCAAATATCATGTTGGTAAGCATACATTTCTGCTTACTGCTGATTTTTGCTGTTTTACGGATATACCCTATGTTGGTTCTTAATTTGATAAGTATTGTGGTATATGCCATAAATTTTTATTGGGCGAACAATAATCTTCGGGTCTTTTTTTATGTTGCTTATATGGAGATATTAATACATATGGTGATTTCTAATTTCATTTTAGGATGGAACTTTGGATTTCAGCTATATGGTTTTGCATTGATTCTTTGCAGTTATTATGGAGATTATATTTCAAGAAAGATATGGAATAAGACAATACATCCGAGGATAAACAGCCTTTGTGTAATAGGTATTTATCTCTTTTTATATATTGCATCTTTCTTTATAGAACCGATATGCAATGTAACGAGTACAGCAGCCAGTATTGTGATTTTTACAGTGAATGCGATTTCTGTATTTGTTTTTATGATTGTCTATATAGAAAACT
The DNA here is from genome assembly GCF_021531695.1 of Roseburia hominis. Lineage (GTDB taxonomy): Bacteria > Bacillota > Clostridia > Lachnospirales > Lachnospiraceae > Roseburia_D. The sequence goes on from NZ_JADYUI010000005.1 coordinate 31,382, forward strand.
ATAGAGCAATTGTAGAACGTACGGAAAATTCGCTTATTGAGGCAGCGGAAAAGGACGAATTGACCCAAATGCATAATCGCCGGAATATGCAGGAACGTTTAGATTATATTTTTACACAGAATGCCGGCAAAAGTGAAATAGCAATTGCAATTATAGATATTGATGATTTTAAAAGAGTGAATGATACTTATGGACATAATGCCGGTGATTTGGTTCTATTTGAAGTTGCGGCAAGGATTATGGAAAAAGAAGCTCCGCGTATTTGTGCCTGTCGTTGGGGTGGGGAGGAGTTTCTGATTCTCTCAACCGGAGAAGGTGCATATCAGAAGCTGGTCGGTATTATTAATGAATTAGTACAAAGAGTCCGGAATGATGATCATGTTTATGAGAATCAGATCATTCATGTTACTATAAGTGCAGGAATTTCTGTATGGGAAAAGGGAGAGAAAATTGAACATACAATAAGTCGGGCAGATCAGTATCTGTATGAGGCAAAAAAAGCAGGGAAAAATCGTTATATAACAAGAGACAGAATATGGTAAGGGAGATTCTAAGATGAAAAAAGTAAAAAATTGGTTTGTGGCAATTCTAATTCTTGTCATGGTACTTGCGGTATATTACTATTTTACATTACCGGCAATCAACATTCATTCTGCGGGGACCTGGATGTGTCTGCTGTTTTTAGTGGCAGTGATTACGGCAGTTTTAGCATTCCGCAAATATAAAAAAGATTATAAGAATAGTTCTATTCCGATTACGCCGGTTGAACTGGTAAAAAGCATGAAGATTTTAAAAGTGGGAATTGGATTGTTTGTGCTTATATTGGCAATTTATATCGTTGGAAGTATTCTTTCTTCACCGATTGTGAATGCATCAAAATACCAGAAACTTCTTACGGTAGAAGAGGGAGAATTTTCAAAAGATGTAGAACAGGTGAATTATAATACCATTCCGCTGTTAGATAAGGATTCTGCCAGATTATTAGGAAATCGAAAGATGGGAAGCATGGTAGACATGGTTTCTCAGTTCGAGGTGAGTGATGATTATACGCAGATTAATTATAAAGGAACACCGGTGCGTGTAACACCACTTGTTTATGCAAGCGGAATCAAATGGCTGACGAACCATAAGGAAGGGATTCCTGCCTATATTATGATTGATATGGCAACACAGGATACGCAGTGTGTTAAATTATCGGAGGGAATTAAATATTCGGAATCAGAATATTTTAATCATAATATTTACAGACATCTGCGTTTTCATTACCCTACCTATATTTTTGCGGATCAGATATTTTTTGAAATTGATGATGAGGGAACGCCTTACTGGGTCTGCCCGGTCAAAAAGTATAATATTGGTCTTTTTGGAGGTCAGACGATAGGAAACGTTGTAATCTGTAATGCGATTACCGGTGAGTGTACGGATTATGCGATTGAAGATGTTCCAACATGGATTGATAAAGTATATTCTGCCGAGCTTTTAACACAGTTATATGATTATTACGGTACGTTAAAACATGGATATTTTAATAGTATCCTAAGTCAGAAAGATTGCCTACAGGCAACGAATGGCTATAATTATATTGCCATGAATGATGATGTATGGGTCTATACCGGAGTAACCTCTGTCAGTGGTGACCAGTCTAATGTCGGATTTGTTTTAATGAACCAGCGTACCATGGAGACGAAGTTTTATAAAGTGGAAGGGGCAATTGAAGATTCCGCAATGACTTCAGCAGAAGGACAGGTGCAGAATCTTGGCTATCAGGCAGCATTCCCACTTCTTTTAAATATTTCCGGTGAGCCGACTTATTTTATGGCATTAAAAGACAGTGGTGGATTGGTTAAAAAATATGCAATGGTTAATGTGCAGAAATACCAGTGGGTTGCAATCGGTGATACGGTAAAACAGTGTGAACAGGCATATCTGGATTTGTTAAAAACAAATGGAATTACAAAACCGAGTGCATCTGAGGACTTATATGAAAATATAACAGGTGTTATTACAGCGATTGCACCGGTTGTTGTTGATGGAAACACGCATTATTATGTGGCATTAGAGAAAAAGGATGTTTTGTTTGATCTCGATTTGTCAGATAGTTCATTATTAGATATTATTCGTTACCGGGAAGGAGATAAAATTACATTTTCTTATAGTGAGGAAAACACCGGTCTTTATGTGGTAAAATCCATTGGAAAAGAATAACGAAATAAATATAGCAAAAAAGCACGCTTTTATGGGGGTGAACAGAAAATTGTTTCATATTCATAAAGCGTGTCTTTTTTGTGTAAAATCTAAAATATTTCTAAAATATGAAAAAAAATCTTTACATTCATAAAATATGTAGTATGATAAGAACATCTTTTTCGTTTCAAAATAGTTCAAAAATTAAATGAATCTATATTAATATCTATTTATCTGTTTCTTATTTCCCAAATATAAAATAGGACAATCAAAGAATACTAAAAATTATGAAAAATTTTATGTGGAGGAATCTTTATATGGAAAAAACCAACAAAGTAAATAACGGATTGAAAAAAGCAATGGTATTTGCTCTTGCAGCAGCATGTATGTCAGCAACATTTACAGCACCAAAGACAATATTTGCAGAGGAAATTTCTGCTGAGCAGGCAGTAGATGAAAATATCGCAGCATCAGGAAGGACTGTTCCTCATTATAATTTGAAGGATCCGGCAGAAAAGGGCGGCAGTGGAATGTGGGATGGAACCTATTATTATCTTCCGGATGGAGTACTTGCAACGGATGCGTTTTTCTGTGATGGAAAGGACACTTATTATTTGCAAAAAGATGGTACACCGATGAAAGAAAAACTGACCTATCATCCGGACGGAGAACATATTATTTATTTTGACAGCAAAGGACATGAAGTATTTAATAATTTTACTAAGGTAAAATGCAGTATTTCAGGAATGCCGGTAGATGATCTGTGTTTTTTTGATACATTCGGGTATATGTATGTAGATGTTGTGACTTATGATCAGGCAGGCATCAATCTATATTATGCGAATCCATATGGGGTTGTAGAGCGAAATGGCTGGTTTACATTTTCGAAAAAACAGGGTGGCGGTTTAGGGTATGCAAATTCCAATGGGACATTGATGAAAGACATGTATACCTATGATGAATCCGGTAATGTACTTTATATGGAAAGTGATGGAAGTGTAAGAGGTTCCAGAGGAAATGTAAATACGAAAAAACAGGAGGAACCTGTGATTACCAATGTCTATACTGGAAGAAATGGCGTAAACCCTAATGTGATTGTTAGAAATCAGAGTTTTAAGAAAGATACCGGTTCGCATGGAAAAATCGAAGTGCAGGGAGATTATCTTGTTTATGGCGGATATTTTTATCCAATTGAGAAAATTAATGCGAATTCCGCAAATTATCATTTTGTAAGTCCGGATGCACATGGAGATGTTTATCCGCTTGGAAATACGGTTTGGAATGGTGTTGATTTTGCTTCCATTTTTAAAGGCGGCCAGAGTGCATGTCAGGAAGGATATGATGAGAGTACGCAGATTAACTGGTTTATGGATTATGGAATTTATGAACAGGCGAGTGGGGGAAGAGAATGGTTTTACCCGGATTATTATGCATGCAATTATTATGATGAGCTTTCTTCTATGTATGGGAAAGATTTAGTGTATTATTACCTGGATTATGCCTGCTATGGTGTGAGTGAAAATAAACAGGCACGGACCATATTACCGGGAAACGAGAAATACTTATAGGAATAGGAGAAAGCGGTGGTGAGAGAAAAAGTCTGGCGACATTTGGCTTTCAATCTTGAAATTATCTTTTTTTTAGGATTTTTCTTTTTCCTTGTTCTGTTTTTTCCGAAAAAAATATATGCGGCAGAATACACAATTACGAATATCAATGATTTGAAAATTCATTGTGAAAATTATAATACAGAAACCCTGGTTCTTACGCAGGATCTTGGATTGACGACGAACATAGTCGGGAACCGGGATCAGGTAATCACCGTAAATGGAAATAAAACCATTATTGGAAATGGTCACCAAATTGCCAACTATAAAACGAGGGAATATGCCAATGCTTCTCTTACCAAAGGAGGAAACCCTATTTTTGGTGTCAATGCAGGGGCAACATTAACGACGAAGAATCTTACCATCAATGGAAACCGCTGGGGTTGTAACTGTAAGGAAAACAGTACAATCGTAGTATATAATGCGACATATAACGCAGAGAGTGGTACAGTGATTTGTCAAAGTGTGGAAAATGGTATACAGGCTTTTAGTGGGAGCCGGGTTAATATAAGAGGCAATGTAAAGATTAATGAGAATGCAGGAGCCGGTATCGGCTCCTGGGGTTCTGTCAGTGTAGATGGTGCAGATATTTTTAACAATGGTGCAGGAATTCATGCAAGAGGTTCACGCGATGCGAGAGAATATACGGATATCGGAGGAAATACCAGAATCCATGATAATAAAGGGCTCGGTTTGTTTATAGACAGCAATGCAACGGTACGTTTTAATGATGGTCAGATTTATAATAACCGAAACGGATACGGAATCGAAGATTATGGAGAATGCTATTTCTATCATGGCAGTGTATATGGTAATGGAAAAGGTGCTTACATCGGAGCAGGCGGAGGAATTGATGGTGGAAAAGGAACTTTTGTCATGAAGGGCGGTCAGATTTGTAATAATACAGGCGTGGGCGTCAGTAATAATGGAACTTTTGAACTCCAGTCAGGGCAGATTGCAGGGAACCGGGTTGGAGTAATGACAAATTATGACAGCCGCTTTTACATGAAAGGTGTAAATGCCTATATTCATAGTAATTCCGGAGCCGGAGTGGAGATGCTAAACGGTCAGGTGAGTCTTTCGGATGGTCAGATTTATAATAATCATAATGGTGTTAATAATGGAAAAGGAAGGTTCTATCTTTCCGGTTCTGCGAAAATCCATGGAAATTATGGATTGGGATTATATGTCGGACGAGATGGAATTGCAGAAATGAAGGGCGGAGAAATTAAGGATAATGCCGGAGACAGTAACAGGCAGGGAGGAAATGTGACAAATAACGGTAATTTTCAGATGAAGGGTGGTTCGATTCATGGGAGATTGCCTTATGGGCTCATAAATGCCGGTCTGTTTTCTATGAGTGGCGGAGATATTTATGATTGTTCTGCAGCGGGTATTTATCATAGTGGAAATAGTACAATAACCGGCGGACGATTTCGAAATAACGGATATGATGTGGAACATTATGGTGGTGAAAATAACGGAAATCTCGTGATTGAAAAGGGTGCAGAGACGGTCTGGCTGTCTTCTGTTGGACGTTATATTACGACGCATAGTAAAAAGCGATTTGTGATTACTATGCCGGAAAGCTGCTATAAGCGAAAGAAAATCCTGGTTCATACGGATGCAGCAAATACGGCAAAATTTGTCTGTGACAATATGGAGTTTAAGGATAAGGGTGCATTTACGAAACGAAGCGTTAACAAAGATGTTGTTGTATGGGATCAGTATACAAAGCTTACAAAACATGTCAGTTTTGATATGGGTCATAATACCTGGGAAAAATATCTGGATGACGTAATAGAGTTGGAATGGGCAGAAGAAACTTATGAACCAAAGTTTGCAAATGCACCGGAAAACTACCGTTGTTATGCTTTAACATTAGTAGATCCCAAGGAACAAATGCCAAAAGATGGTGAAACAATACGCATAACAGTAGAGAGCGATAACACGTTTTATGCCTGTTATTATCCGGATAAATATTATGTGCATTTTGATGGAAACGGAGCAACGGAAGGTTTTATGGCAGATCAGACATTTCAGTATGGAATTTCGCAGAAATTAAATAAGAATGCATTTAAAAGGAAGTTTCATGTTACATATGATTTGAATGAGGGTTCTTCGGTGGAAAAACAAAGCGATGAGGTATCTGCGGAGTTTTTAGGGTGGAAAGTAAATAAATCAGCGGTTGCACCTTCTTTTCAGGATGAGCAGATGATAAAAGATCTGGCAGAAGTGGGAGAGACAAGAACGCTTTATGCCGCCTGGGATGATAAGGCAGTTATTCTGCCCAACGCTGGCAAAGAGGATTTATACTGGGAACCATCTCTCGGCTGGTGTAAGTATTATTTTAAAGGATGGTATACAGAACCGGCAGCACTGGGAGAACGAAAAGGAACCTGTGTAGGATGGGGCGGTGACCCTTTTATTCCGAAAGAAGATATAACACTTTATGCACACTGGGATTATGAGGTATGCGTCTATTATGATGGAAATACCAATGATGGTGGTAATATGGTTATGGATGATCCGCAAAAAGGTGATAGAAAACCGTACCAGCAACCATATATCATAAGGGAAAACGGTTACACCAAAGAGGGATATGATTTCTTTGGATGGAACACGATTCAAAGTGATGCAAGGCATAATCCGGTAGAGGATGGAAATCCGCTTTATGCACCGGGAAACCAGTATACGCAGGATATTCCACTTACTCTGTTTGCCGCGTGGCGGAATCGTTTTGACATAGCCTATATGGGAATATGTCAGAGCGAAGGAGAGGATTATTTCGATAACAATAAGGGATTGGATTATTCACAGCTTTCTGGTACAGTGAAACTGAATCCGGCCTCGGATATGCGGATTGATACCACAAAGAGTTTTTATGATTCAGTGAGAGATATGGATATCGTGGAAGACGTGACAGGAACCGGGGTTGGATGGGCATTTGCAAAAGAGATTGAGGCGAAGTATCCGGATGCGTATCTTTTGGATGGCACAGAATATACAACAGCAGATTTTTTTGCACTGGCAAGAGACGCAGAGGCAATTACTTATGGGAGCATAAGCCAGGATTATCAGGGAATATCGCCGCAATTAAACAGTAAGAATATGGCAGTCGTAAATATGTATCGTGTCTGGGATTATGGACCGTTGGTAGAGGCGTATGACCTTTATTATACATTAGAACAGGCAAAGAGTGGTTATATTACGGAAGAAGAACTGCTAAGTCATGCGTTGGCAACGGATGAAGAAGATGGTATGATTGAGGCTGGAGAGCATGAAGAGAATTCGTTTCGCATTTTAGACTATACACCGGAAGATTTTACTTCTTTTGAGGATAGCGGAAGTGTGACGGAAACGTATGTAGCTACGGATCGGGCGGGAAATCGTACCAGGCTTCAAGTGACAGTATATATTATAGATACAGCTCCGGATAAAATACTGCCGGATAGGACAGTGCGCTTTATTTCAGAAAAATATTACCGGGCATCGGAAAGTGGTGGAGGATTGGCAGAAGACTCGGTATGGTACACGGACTTAAATTATAAAGAACAGATTGAGCGTGCATTTGCCAATGAAAAAAATAATACACCGCAGGAAATCTATGTATTTGAACATGAAGATATTTTAAAAATGCAGGAATTTATGGACGAGAATGGGGTTTGTAATGAAAAAAGTGAAGATGCCAAGACGCAGTTTTATAAACAATTTATGGAACCTAATCTTCAGAAATAAAGGATAGAAAAACAGTGGGATTTATTTACAAAGATGGTATCATCTGTTAGGATATGAATGAGGTGTAAAAAGTGAAATTGCAAAAACAAAATCAAAAAGCGTTGCAGCACATGATACTTGGGTTGCTTGTTTTCATCATATTCCTGACAGGTGTGCATCTGGATAAAAATCAGACAAATCCTTTTTTACAATATCGTAATGAAAATTTGGGACAGGCGCATATTTCCCATGAAGTGGAAATGATGACAGATACGGATTTATGTATGGACGAACAGATGGGACGTTTGCATATGTTTCATTTGACAGTTCATGAGGGAATCATTCATCGCGGAGAGCGCGTACATACGATATATATTTTCTTTTTCCTATGGATGATATTTGCCGGAAAATTATTTTTTCGACAAAGAGGAATTCATTTTGCAGATGAGACGATACTGATATTACATCGCATTATTATTCGGTATATTCATAGAAAGGATGGGGCCAAGAGCAATGTTCCTATGACATAAAAATATCATAGGAGGATTGTTATGGCAGAAAACATATTAGCATATGGGATGCTTCTTATTGCAATAGCAGCGAGTATCTGGAGCTGGTGGATTGAAGATGGTCCATGTAAAGAAGAAAAAACGAAAGAGCCGGATAAAGTAGCTGACTGATAATGAAGAAAAGAAGAAAGGAAGTTGTGACATAAATTGTCAGGCTTCCTTTTTTGCTATTTCCTTATAAAACAAGCGGCATTTACAACTTGACAATTATTTCCAGGAGTATTATCTTGGTGGAAGTTAATCTTTGTGCCAAGACTTGCTACACCAGTCTTTCATGTGCCATAAAGCTAGGACAATAATACAAACCAAGAAAGGATGAATTGGGGGACATCACGATGTTAAGTATTCGAAATTTTAGTAAAACGTATAAAGGTGGAAAGAAAGCAGTATCAAATCTGACGCTTTCTATTGAATCCGGGGATATTTATGGATTTATTGGTCATAATGGCGCAGGAAAGACAACGACGATAAAAGCAGTCGTTGGCATTATGGACTTTGAAGAAGGTGATATTTTTATTGATGGAATTTCAGTAAAGGAAGAACCGATAAAATGTAAAAAAATTACAGCATTTATTCCGGATAATCCGGATTTGCCGGAATATCTGACCGGAATTCAGTATTTGAATTTTATGGCAGATGTTTTTGAAGTATCGAAAGAAGAAAGGGAAAATGCAATCAGTAAATATGCAGGACTTTTTGAGGTTACCGATGTTCTTGGTGATTTGATTTCTTCTTATTCACATGGAATGAAGCAAAAGATTGCCATTATCGGAGCGTTGATTCATAAACCGAAGCTTTTGGTATTAGATGAACCTTTTGTTGGTCTTGACCCAAGAGCAGCTGTTGTTCTAAAAGATATTATGCATAAGATGTGTGAAGACGGGGCAGCAATTTTCTTTTCTACTCATGTACTGGATGTGGCAGAGAAGCTTTGTAACAAGGCGGCCATCATTAAGGAAGGAAAGCTGGTTGCAGCCGGAACCATGCAGGAGCTGACCGGTGGAGAATCTTTAGAGTCTGTATTTATGGAGGTGTTAGGCTATGGGAAAGCAGATACGAAGACTGACAGCACTGCAACTGTGTAATTTTTGCGGGTTCAATGAATTTCGCCATAGTAAAGACCGAAAGAAAAAAAGCCATTATTTGCTTATGGGTGTTCTTTGGATATTTGTTATACTGATATTGATTTTATATATGGCAGGGATGGATATTACCTGTGTTGTTCTTGGGATGCCAAAGTTAATTCCATTAATGTCGGCAACGATTGTCTGTCTTGTCATTTTGTTCTTTTCAATCCTAAAAGCGGGAAGTATCATTTTTGGAATGAAAGATTACGAAATGTTAATGGCACTTCCTATGTCAAAGCAGGCGATTATTATTAGCCGTTTTTTAACAATGTATGTAAACAATCTGGGTCTTGGTATCTTAGTTATGCTTCCGGGAATTATTATCTATGCAGTTGCAGTTAGACCGGGAGTGCTTTACTACTTATTTATAATACTTGGTACTTTGTTATTACCATTATTGCCTATTACGATTGCAACCTTAATTGGAGCAGGAATTACAGCAATCAGTGCGCGGATGAAACATAAGAGTCTGATTTCTGGTTTTTTGACGGTGTTAATTGGGCTTGCCGCAGTGATATTTAGTATGAAACTTCAGACGATCAATCTAAATATTTCAGAACAGGCCGTAGAAAATATGGCAGAAACCATGTCTGTTCAGATGGGGAGAATGTATCCACCGGCAATGTGGCTTGCTGATGCAGCAACCGAAGGAAGCGTTTTCAAATTTTTATTATTTGCCGGGGTATCTTTTGCGATTTTTGCTGTTATGGTAAGCCTTGTATCGCATTATTTTGTGAAAATTAATGATGCTCTGCGTGCAAAAGAATCCGGTAAGAGTGCAGATATTCACAAACTAAAAGTAAATTCTGTTTTAAAGACATTATATAAGAAGGAGTGGAAACGTTTTCTTGCTTCCGGTGTGTATGTAGCAAATGCGGCGATTGGAGATGCTTTGATGGTTGTACTTGCAGTGGCACTTTATTTTGCCGGTGTCGGTAAGACAGAAAGTCTGTTGCAGCTTCAGGGATTACTTCCATGCATTTATCCATATGCATTGTGCTTTATGATGGCGGTAATGCCTACTACAGCAATTGCCTTTTCCATGGAAGGAAGACAATGGTGGCTGACAAAAAGTCTTCCGGTACGAAATAAAGATATAGTAAACAGTAAGATATTGGTAAATCTTACATTGGCATTTCCATGTTATGTAATTGCAGAAATATTTTCGTGTATGGCAATTAAAACAGATATCTTTGGTTATATCAGCCTGATTTTGATTCCGTTGGTGTTTATGATATTATCCTCGGTATCAGGACTTGCCATTAACCTGGTGTTTCCAGTATTTGACTGGGAGAATGAAGCAAAAGTGGTAAAACAGAGTGCAGCCATCATGGTTTCTATGCTTGTGAATATGATTTTGGTGGTGATACCGGTTATTGCTTCGCTTGCATTATATCAGGTTTCTCCGATTTTTAGCTCTGTGATGATTATGATTATCTGGATTATTTTGACGATTGTTCTTTATCAGCTCATTCTAAAAAAGGATCTTCGGGTAATAGGATAAAAAATTACTTTTCTCTTGCGAATATGAGTTATTTGGCGTATGATAGATAACATACTAAAATGATAGGTTAGATTAAGCAAGTAGCGAAGTGGATTGCGAATATCCGCTTTACATAGCCTCCGGCAGAAACGTCAGAGGCTATCTTAAATCACAGAAACAAGAGGAGAAAAATATGAGTGCGATTGCAGCAACACAAAAGCAGATTTTAGACTTAAAAAAAGAAAAAGATTTTTGTATCCTTGCACATTGTTATCAGTCGGAAGAAATTTTAGAGATAGCGGATCTTGTAGGAGATTCGTATGCGTTAAGCAAAAAGGCAATGGACATGCCGCAGAAGAACGTGATCATGTGCGGTGTACGTTTTATGGCAGAGACAACAAAGATGTTATCACCAGAAAAGCATGTCTTTTTATCGAATCCGGTGGCAGGTTGTCCGATGGCAGAGCAGCTCGATTATGATATGCTTTCTCAGTTAAAGGAGATGTATCCCGGTTATACGGTGGTCGCTTATATTAATACGACCGCTGAGTTAAAGACATTATGTGACGTTTGTGTAACATCATCTTCTGCGGTGAAAATTATTTCTAATATAGAAAATAAGGATATTTTGTTTATTCCGGATTGTAATCTGGGCGATTACAAAAAAAAACAATTGCCTGAGAAGAATATAAAACTGGTACATGGTGGCTGTCCGACCCATGTACGCATGTCATTAAAGGATGTGGAACGTGCAAGAAAGCTACATCCAAATGCACTTCTTTTAGTGCATCCGGAATGTTTGCCTGAAGTTACGGCAGAGGCAGATTATGTAGGAAGCACGACCGGAATCATGGATTTTGCAAAAGAGAGCGCTCAGAAAGAATTTATTATCGGAACAGAGAACAGTATTGTGCAGCATTTACAGTTTGCCTGTCCGGATAAGGAGTTTTATGCGTTATCCAAAGACTGTGTCTGTCATAATATGAAAGCAACCACACTCGTGGACGTGCTTCATGTCTTACAGGGCAGAGGCGGAGAAGAAATCACATTGGATGAGGAAATTCGCTTGAAAGCAAAACGCAGTATAGAAGAAATGATACGACTTGGGTAGTTATAGGTTTTCCCTATAACTATCTCAAAGTTTTATATATTAACACTTTTCGTTTGGTTTCGTTATAATATAATCAAGAAGCAAATCATACTAATCCGATAGGAAAACGAGGTGCTAATATGGGAGAGATCATTACAGCGAACAGAGCAAATAACATCAATTTTAATCTTGTCATAGATCGAAGAAATACAAACTGCTTAAAATATGATTTTGCAGTAAGACGCGGAAGACCGGAGAATGTGTTGCCGCTTTGGGTTGCTGATATGGATTTTAAGGTTGCACCTGAGATTGTTGAGGCAATCCAGAAAAGAACTGCCCATGGCATTTTCGGTTACAGCGAGGTAAAAGAAGAGTATTTTGAGGCTTTAGAGAAATGGTTTTTCACACACCATAACTGGAAGGTAGAGGAAGACTGGCTGGTAAAGACACCAGGTGTAGTATTTGCACTTGCAATGGCGGTACAGGCATTTACAGAGCCGGGGGATGCGGTTTTAATTCAGCAACCTGTTTATTATCCGTTTAGCGAAGTAATTCGGGATAATCATCGTAAAATTGTAGATAATACCTTGATTTTGAAAGAAGACGGAAAATATCATATCGATTTTGTGGATTTTGAAGAAAAAGTAAAAAATGAAAAGGTAAAGTTGTTTTTATTATGCAGTCCACATAATCCGGTAGGAAGAGTCTGGACGCGGGAAGAACTGCTCCGGATACAGGAAATCTGCGAAAAATATGATGTTATTGTGGTCAGTGATGAAATCCATGAGGATTTTGTATTGGAGGGCAGACATCAGGTGTTTGCTAATTTAAATGAAGATGCAAAAAAGCGTACCATTACCTGTACTTCTCCGAGTAAGACGTTTAATCTTGCGGGACTTCAGGTTTCAAATATCTGGATTGCAAATGAAACATTACGCGAAAAATTTAAAAAGCAGATTGCGGCGGCCGGTTACAGTCAGCTTAATACGTTAGGCTTAACGGCATGTGAAGCAGCGTATCGTTATGGGAACAACTGGCATAGTGAGCTTATCAAATATTTAAAAAGTAATCTGAATTTCCTTAGAAATTATCTGAAAGAACGGATTCCGGAAATTCAGTTGATTGAGCCGGAAGGTACGTATCTAATCTGGCTGGATTTCAGAGAACTTGGGCTTTCAGAAGAACAGAGAGAAGAACTGCTTACGAAAAAGGCAGGAATCTGGTTAGATAGTGGAGCAATTTTTGGCGCAGCCGGGGAAGGATTTGAACGAATCAATATTGCATGTCCGAGAAGTATTTTAGAAGATGCGTTGCATAGAATCGAACGGGTTATTCGAGAGAATAGAAAAACGTCAGAATAATATGAGTAAAGATTGAAAAGGAAACAAAGAGTAAGTGCAAAATCAATATAAGATTGAGGTGAGGATGATGAAACAGATATTATGCTTTGGAGATTCAAATACATATGGATATATACCGGAGACAAAGGGAAGATATGCATTTGAAGAACGTTGGACGGGAATTCTGGCAAAGGCTTTGGACAAACAGGGGTATCGTGTAATTGAAGAGGGATTATGTGGAAGAACAACGGTATTTGAGGATGAACTCCGCATCGGCAGACGTGGTGCAGACTTACTGCCGGTTTTACTGGAAAGTCATAAGCCATTAGATCGTATTGTACTGATGCTTGGAACCAATGACTGCAAGACCGTTTATGGAGCATCGGCAGAAGTAATCGGAAGAGGAATTGAAAAACTGATAAAACAGGTTAGAGCGGTTGATCCGGAAACAAAAATCTTACTGGTTTCTCCGATTTGGCTTGGCGAAGGTGTCTGGGAAGAGGGTTTTGATCCGGAATTTAACGAAAAATCCGTAGAAACTTCTAAAAAATTAAAACAGATTTATCAAAAAATTGCAAAGGAATACGGATGCGATTTTCTTGCAGCGTCTGATTATGTGGGACCAAGCGAGGCAGACAGAGAGCATCTTAGTAAAAAATCCCATAAGATTTTAGCGGAGGCTATTTATGGTGTACTTGCGCAAGCATCATAAATTTGATATAAATATCATAAGTACGAAAATACGATAAAGGAGTAAAAATTATGTTAGACCAGTTTTCAAGGACACAGCTTTTACTGGGGGCAGAAGCAATCGAGAAGTTCAAAAACAGTCGGGTTGCAGTTTTTGGAATCGGGGGAGTCGGCGGTTTTGTTGTAGAAGGATTAGTGCGAAGTGGAATCGGAGCATTTGACTTAATAGATGATGATAAAGTCTGTTTGACGAATCTAAACAGGCAGATTATTGCAACACGAAAAACGGTAGGAAAATATAAAGTGGATGTCATGAAGGAGAGAATTTTAGAGATTAATCCGGATGCGAAAGTGACGACACATAAATGTTTTTATTTACCGGATACAGCGGAGGAATTTGATTTCTCCGCTTATGACTATGTTGTGGATGCAGTCGATACGGTGTCTGCCAAAATTGAGTTGGTTTTGCGTGCAAAAGAGGCAAATGTTCCAATCATAAGCTGTATGGGAGCCGGAAATAAATTAGATCCAACGCGGTTTGAAGTGACAGATATTTACAAAACATCTGTCTGTCCGCTTGCAAAGGTCATGCGGCGTGAATTAAAGAAACGGGGCGTCAAGAAGCTTAAAGTAGTTTATTCTAAGGAAGAACCGATAAAACCGAGCGAGGATATGTCAATCAGTTGTAGACAAAATTGTATCTGTCCGCCGGGAGCGGAGCATAAATGTACCGAGCGCCGGGCAATTCCGGGAAGTGTTTCCTTTGTCCCATCAGTGGCGGGTCTTATTATTGCAGGTGAAATTTTAAAAGATATTGCAAAGGTAGAAAGAAGTTAATTTATGAGTCAGGAATATAAAATTACGGCGGCACAATTAAAGGATCGTGGGGAAGACAGCGTTCTTTTGGACGTGCGTGATGAGATGTCTTTTCAGTACGGACATATTAAAGATGCGATTAATCTTCCATTGGAGCAATTAAAGGAACAATTGCAACAAAATAAAAAATTGGAACAATTTGATCAGGGAAAGCAGATTATTGTATATTGCAAAAAAGGAGAGGCAAGTGCCGAGGCAGTGGAGTTACTTCGCAAAGCCGGTGTGGATGCGTATGATTTGACCGGTGGTTATAATGCGTGGCTCTTATCTTGTATGGAGGAATCGGATAGTGTCGAAGCAAAAGAAAAGGAAAAAGAGCGTTTAAAAGAGATTGAGCAAAGTATTCGGAAGAAATTCCATAAGCAGTTGTTTACGAAGTTTGCAAAAGCAATCAATGAGTATGATTTGTTGCAGGAGAATGACAAAGTTGCTGTCTGTATTTCCGGTGGAAAAGATTCTATGCTTATGGCGAAGCTGTTCCAGGAATTAAAGCGGCACAATAAGTTTCCGTTTGAACTCGTTTTTCTTGTCATGGATCCGGGATATAATGAGGAGAATCGAAAAGTTATTGAAAACAATGCGAGAATATTGGATATACCGATTACAATATTTGAAACGAATATTTTTGATGCGGTTTATGAAATTGAAAAATCTCCCTGCTATTTGTGTGCAAGAATGAGAAGAGGGTATTTATACAGTAAGGCTAAGGAATTAGGCTGTAATAAAATCGCACTTGGACATCATTATGATGATGTGATTGAGACGATTTTGATGGGAATGCTTTATGGGGCACAAGTGCAGACTATGATGCCGAAGTTACACAGCAGCAATTTTGAGGGGATGGAACTCATTCGCCCGATGTATTTGATTCGCGAGGATGATATTAAGCATTGGCGGGATTATAATGACCTGCATTTTATTCAGTGTGCCTGTCGGTTTACGGACACCTGTACGACCTGCCGCAGTGACGGAAGTTCGGATTCTAAGCGGATGGAAGTAAAGCGGTTGATACGGGAATTAAAAAAGACCAATCCATATGTAGAGAGCAATATTTTTAAAAGTGTTGCCAATGTGAATCTGAGTACCATTATTGCATATAAAGAACATGGTGTAACACATCATTTTTTAGATCATTATGATGAAAAATAAAAGCCAGAAAAGCCAGTTAGACAGTTTGTTTTAAAAGACAGACTGTCTTTTTCTAAATATTGTGCCGATATATCAAATAGGAAACAAATTCAGTGTTAAGATTGACCGGGCAAGTAAAGAAGCAGATTGTGAATGTTAGCTTTACAAGCATATAAAACGATGTGCAAAATAAGGCTTACGAGAAAGAGGTGGAGAAATGCAAATTGGCGGTTCTGGTAATATTAATCGAGGAAACAGTACGGAGCTTTTTCTGCAAAAACAGGAGATGGCAAAAAAAGCACAGGATGCAGCAAATGAGCAGGTAGCACTTGGGAATTCAATACATACCAAAAAAGAATGGGATAATCTCTTGCGACATGTAGACGAATATCTTAAAATGGTAAAAGAGGAGCAAAAAATACATTTAAAAAAGATGCAAAAAGATGCCGAAACCAAGCAGGTGTATGCAAAATTAAAGCAAAAAGAACGGGATAAAAACAAGAAGCTTTTAAAGAGTCTGGAGGAGAATAATATAAAAGACCAGATTCTTGAGAAAAAAGAGCGTTATATGGAAACACCGGAGGAAACGGCGAAAGGAGAATATGAAATCAGCGATAAAGAGACGGGACAGACTTATCGTTTTAAAAGTCATATAGAATAAATTATGTTAAAGAAAATCAAAAGACAAAAAAGATGGCTGGCAGGATTTTTGGTATTGATAGTTATGATAGCCGGTTGTGGTGACAGAAAGAGTGAACAAACGGTACAAAAGACGCAGTCAAAGCCGGTACAGGAAACAGAAGAGGAAACACGCTTTAGTAAAGCAGAGCATATTGTCTGCTGGGGTGACAGCCTGACGTACGGAAGTGGTGGTGACGGAGTTACTTATCCTGGAATTCTGGAAGAAAAGACAGGGCTTTCGGTTTATAATTACGGCGTGCGCGGAGAAACGGCAAAGCAGATTGCGATTCGTATGGGACTGTATCGTATGACAGCATCGGCTTTCGTGATTCCAAAAGATGTGACACCGGTAGAGGTCGGTCTGCTTTATGAGGGGCAGGATCCGGTTATGCTACGGCTTGGTGATGTTGGGTTAAATCCTTGTGAAATTGCGGGAGTAGAAGGTACACTTTCTTATAAGGAAGAGGATGGAAAGTATTATTTTACCAGAAGTGTTTCCGGGAAAGAGGTTATGGTAGCAGATGAAACGCCGGTTATGACAGCAGCAGAAAAGACGATGGATGCGGATGATATTGTGGTTTTATTTGCAGGAAGTAATGACAGACCAACGAAAGATACGGTTTCAGATCTTATTAAGACGGAGCAGGAGATGCTTGCTTACCTTGGGTCAGAAAAATATATTGTGGTCGGAATTACGTCGAAAGGCATGGTTCCTGAGGTGGAAGAAGTCAATCAGGCACTAAAAGAGGCATTCGGGACGCATTTTCTGGATATTCGGTCTTATTTGCTTACACAGGGGTTAAAAGATGCAGGAATCACGCCGACCAGTCAGGATCTTTTCGATATTGAGAATGGAGAAATACCATCCAGTCTTCGTGTGGATGTGGTGCATGGAACAGCAGATTTTTACACGATTCTGGGTGAGCAGTTATATGAAAAAATGCTGGCGGACGGTTATCTTGGTGAATTATAAGCTTTATAATCAGACAGGAAAGGAGACATCATGGAAGCGCGCGAAGTATTACAGAAAGTAAAGAGTGGAGAAATTTCTGTGGAAGAAGCAGAGAATTATTTTCGAAGAGAACCATTTGAAGAAATGGGTTATGCGAAAATAGATACACATAGGAAGTTGCGTTCCGGTTTTGCGGAAGTTATTTTTTGCAGTGGCAAATCAGACGAGCATTTATTGTCTATTTTCGGTAAACTTTATGAGGAAAATGGCGAAGTGATGGGAACCAGAGCATCGAAAGAACAGGCGGCTCTTATACAAAAACATTATGAAAAGGCGGAGTATGATGAAACTTCCCATATCATCAAAATAGAGAAAAAGGACAAACCACATGTCGGAAGCATTGCGGTCTGTACTGCAGGAACGGCAGATATTCCGGTGGCAGAAGAGGCGGCACAGACGGCAGAGTATTTCGGGAGTAAAGTCTGGCGCATTTATGATGTTGGTGTGAGTGGCTTACACCGGCTTTTGGCAAACATAGAGGAAGTACAGCAGGCAAACTGTGTTATTGCCGTTGCCGGTATGGAGGGAGCATTGGCAAGCGTGGTGGGTGGACTGGTAGATAAGCCTGTGATTGCCGTACCGACGTCGGTTGGTTATGGAGCGAATTTCCATGGGTTGTCAGCACTTCTTACGATGATTAATTCCTGTGCAAACGGAGTCGCAGTTGTAAATATTGATAACGGGTACGGAGCTGGTTATATTGCAACGCAAATCAATCGTCTGGGGGTAAAAAATGAAGCATAAATTGTATTTGGAATGTCTTTCTGGAATCAGTGGAGACATGATGGTAGGTGCACTTTTAGATTTAGGTGCGGATGAAGAAAAATTAAGAGAGGTGCTTAAGAGTGTTCCGGTATCCGGATTTGAAATAAAGATCAGCAATGTGAAGAAAATGGGAATTGCAGCATGTGATTTTGAAGTGGTATTGGATGAAGCACATGACAATCATGATCATGATATGGAATATTTATATGGGAACGATGTGCATAAGCACGAAAGTCTGGTGCAAGAAGATGCAGGACATACACATCATCACCATCATCATGAGCATCGAGGTAAGGCTGAAATCTTTGAAATCATAGAACATACTAAGATGGAAGAGCCGGTAAAGGCGCTGGCAAAGCGAATTTTTACCATTTTAGGGGATGCAGAAGCAAAAGCACATGGAACTACACCGGAGGAGGTTCATTTTCATGAGGTTGGAGCGGTGGATTCCATTGTAGATATTATTGCAACAGCGGTATGCCTGTATGACCTGGGAGTAAACGAGGTCATTATTCCAAAATTGTGTGAGGGAACCGGCGAGATTCGCTGTGCGCATGGGGTTCTTCCAATTCCGGTGCCGGCGGTTTCCAACATTATCGCAAGCTATCATTTGCCGGTTCATATTACTGACAGAAAGGGTGAACTGGTGACACCTACCGGAGCGGCGATTGCAGCAGCAATTTGTACTACAAATCAATTGCCGGAGACATTTACGATTCAAAAAATCGGAATTGGTGCCGGAAAGCGTGAATATGAGAAACCAAGCTTACTACGTGCAATGCTCATTGCGGATGAAACCCATTTTGAGACAGATACGGTTTATAAATTAGAGAGCAACATTGATGATTGTACCGGTGAGATGCTTGGACATGTAATGGAACTTCTGTTTGAGGCAGGCGCAAAAGATGTGCACTATTTTCCGGTTTATATGAAGAAAAATCGTCCGGCATATCAGCTTAATATTTTATGTGAGGAAAAGGATATTAAGAAGTTGGAAAACATTGTTTTTAAGGAAACTACGACGATAGGAATTCGAAGACAATGTATGAAACGAAGCATATTACAACGAAGAGCGGAGAAAATCATGACAGAATATGGAGAAATTCTCTATAAGGTATGTAATGTTTGTGGGGAAGAACGTTATTATCCGGAGTATGAGAGTGTTTTACGGGTTTGTGAAAAAAATAACATATCTTATCAGAAAGCATATCAGCTGGCACTTCTGGCAGTTGCGGAAAGAAATGAGGCGTAGGATATGGAGCTGGAATGCTATAAGGAACATACAAAGAAATTACGACATCACGTAGAACAACTTACGAAAGAAGATATTATGCTTGCATTTTCCGGTGGAGTAGATAGCACATTATTGTTATATCTGTCTTGTGAGGCGGCAAAAAAATCCGGGAAAAAAGTATATGCCATGACAGCAAAAACTACGCTTCATCCGATGAAAGAAGCAAAGGAAGCAGAGAAAATCGCAAATCGTGCCGGAGCAATTTTTAAAATCATGGAAATCGATGAATTAAACAGTGCCGGGATTTTAGAAAATCCGAAAGACCGTTGTTACCGTTGCAAGAAGTATATTTTTTCTTCTATTAAAAGGGAAGCAGATATGCTTGGAATTAAAACGATTATGGATGGAACCAATGAAGATGATTTGCATGTGTATCGTCCCGGAATTCGTGCATTGCGTGAGCTTTCGATTATAAGTCCTTTAGCCGAGTCAGGAATGACTAAGGAAGAGATTCGTAAGATGGCAGAGGAGTATGGGCTTTCTGTCGCAACAAAGCCATCTACGCCATGTCTTGCAACCCGTTTTCCATATGGGACACAATTAACTTACGAGAAAATGCGACAGGTAGAAAAGGGGGAAGAATTCCTTAAGTCTTTCGGTTTTTATAATGTGAGACTGCGTGTGCATGATGATATTGCAAGAATTGAAACAGATAAAGAGGATTTTGAACAATTGCTGAAGCATAAAGAGGAAATTGTGAAGGAACTAAAGAAGATCGGATATGATTATATTACTCTGGATTTGGAAGGATTTCGTTCCGGAAGTATGGATAAAGAGGAAAAGGGAATATGAATACAGTATATTTAATAGATAGTGAGAATGTGAATGATGCGTGGGTGGAGCTTTTACCGGTGCTTGACCATGAGGATCAAATTATTGTATTTTATACAGACAAAAGTCCACATATGTGCTATCAAAACGTGATTGCATTATTGAATAATGATAAAAAAGTGGAATTTATCAAATGTTTTGAAGGAAATAATGCACTTGATTTTCAACTTGTGACAGAACTTGGCTATCTGCTTTGTAGTGCACCTAAGCAGACCTATATTATCGTATCAAATGATACGGGTTTTGATGCGATTGTAAAATACTGGCAGAAAAAAGAGTATGATGTCAGTAGAATTAGAGGAAAAGACTGCAGAAAAGAAGTAAGAAAGGTTGTATCATGTGAGGAAGGCACTGTATCGGAGAATGAAGATGAAAATATCTGCGAATTTCAGGAAGATGTGGGTGAGTCCAAAACAGAGTCTGGTCAGGAGACCAATGTACTTTCTTTTACGGATGAGGAAGAATGTGTTGAGGAAATCTTAAAAGTCATATCACTGAAAAATATGACACTTTTACACAATGCATTAACCTGTATGCTGGGGCAAAAAAAGGGTGATGAGGTATATAGTCAGATTAAAAAGAATAAAAGCTTGTATACAGAATACAGAGAGCCTGCTGTTTTAAAGAAAAAGGAGCGGGAACGCTGCTATATCAGACTGGTGTTAAAACAAAATGAGCTGAATGAAATGCAGGCAGCGGAATTGCAGAAATGGCTCGGCAGTGTTTCGAAAAAAAATTTAAATGAACTGCATGCGGGCATTGTAAAAAAATATGGTCATGTGGAAGGGGCTAAGTATTATTCGGCACTGAAAAAGCATTTGAAGATTATAAATAAGTTGTAATGACAATTGTGCCTGGTTTTTATGGGCAGATGCAACTAAGAAATTCTTCCGGTGTAATTTGATAAAGCGTATGTTCTATATCAAAAGGGGCGATTGCATCAGCAATGGCTTCTTTTTCGTATTTTACACCAATTAGAGATTTACTTAGTTCTTCATGATTAAGCGAGCCAAAGAAATCTCCATGAATGGCACAATCACAGATAATACCATGTGTTACTTCCAGATTTATTTCCAGTTTTCCACCCACGAAATGTCCGGTTTTTGTAATGTTGCATTTTGGGTTTCTGCCATAAATACAGTCCCAGTTTTTAAATTTTGAAATGGCAAGTTCCTCAATCCGTACACGATCGGCATCATTTAAAATATAAGTTTTATATCCCGCTCCTCCCATAATACTTTCTATCATTTGAGTTTTAAACTCTTTTGGTGTGATAGGATGTGGCAGATGCTCTGAAATGTTTGTGACACGTTCTCTGACACTTTTGATACCTTTAGAAATAATTTTATAGGGATCTACGGTAGTGCTTTGAACCATCTGTTCAATATTGGTGTCAAAGAGCAGGGAGCCATGGTGTAAGGTAAAGCCGTTATAGAGATATTGTGCGTTGCCGGAGAATTTCTTGTTGTCAATGACTAAATCATTGCGACCATTGAAGCTTGCGCCTGCAATTCCCATATTGTGTAAAGCTTCGATGACAGGACTGATATATTCGCCAAAACTGATTTCTTGTGTTTTACCTGGAATAATAAATGTGAACTGCCAGCCGCCCATATCGGTATAAATCGTACCACCGCCGGACATACGTCTGACAATGTTAAGATGATGTTGCTTGGCATAGGACAAGTTGATTTCTTCCAGTGTATTTTGAAATTTACCGACCATAAGGGTAGGTGTAGTCTGCCAAAATAGAAATACGGGTTCGTCAAACATCTTTTCCGTAATCAGATAATATTCAAGACCAAAATTAAAATAAGGATCAGTAGAACCGCTTTCAATGTAAATCATACTTTTTCTCCTGCTTGTAGTGCTTCGGCAGCTCGATAGGAACTGCGGACTAATGGGGAACTGGCAATGTAACGGAAACCTTTTTTCGTACCAACTGCTTTATAATTTTCAAATTTCTCCGGGGTAACATATTCTTTCATCTCAACATGTGCCGGAGATGGGCGCAAATATTGTCCGATTGTAAAAATATCGCAGCCAACAGACAAGGCATCGTCCATTGTTTGATAAATCTGCTCATCTGTTTCACCAAGCCCTACCATAATACCTGTTTTGGTAAGAATCGTGGGATCTTGTTTTTTGACATAATGTAATACCTCTAAACTGCGTTCATAATTTGCCTCAGGACGTACTGTTTCATAGAGAGGAGCGACAGTTTCAATATTATGGTTAATAATTTCCGGATGTGCAGAAATTACTGTATCCAAAGAGGAGGTGTCTCCTTTCATATCACTAATAAGCACTTCAATTGTAACATTCGGGCAGAGTTTGCGGATGGCAGTGATTGTTTTTGCAAATTGTGATGCTCCACCATCGGGTAAATCGTCACGCGTTACCTGTGTGATGACAACATGATGAAGTTTTAAATCTCTGACAGCTTCTGCTACATGTTGTGGTTCCGCAGAATCAACTGGTTCCGGTGTTCCGTGGATTACGTTGCAGAATCTGCAGTTTCTGGTACATTGACTGCCTAAAATCATAAAAGTGGCAGTATGCTTTTTATAGCATTCTCCGAGATTTGGACAGTTTGCTTCTTTACAGACGGTATTTAACTGTAGTTTTGCCATGAGTTCACTGACTTCTTTTACTGCCGCCGGATTATATTTTACTTTGAACCATTCTGGCATTTTTTCCATTTGTATTTCTCCTTATTCGTTAGAACTAATAACTGCAACTGGCTGGTTTACCTCTACTTCATCTCCTTCTTCATAGTAAATATCAGTGAGGATACCATCTACATCAGATTCGATTTCACTGACTACCTTTGAAGATTCCAGTTCATAAAGGACGTCACCCTTTTTTACGACATCACCTTTTTTCTTATTCCATGCAGCTAAAATGCCGGTTTTCATGTCATCTGATAGCTGTGGCATAGTAATAACTTGTTTCATAATAGCTCAATCCTCTCTTAAAATAATTGATTTACAATAGTCTTCGTATCTGTATCATAAAAAGGAGACAGGATACGGACAAGATTCTGGTATCCATAACGCTGACCTACTAAGGCATCCGATATGGCAGAAGAAATGTTAGGAATAGAACAATGTGTAATGATACCATGCTCTATAAAAAGAGTAACATCCTCTTTTTGGAACTTGAAACGAGGAGATTTTCCCCAGTTCCACTCCCATGTGTTGTATTTTTCATCACGCAGACGATAAATTTGCTGCATATCTTCTTCGGTCAGTTTTCGGATAGAAACACCCGATGGAAAGATATGTGTGAGCAGAGTTGCTTTGAAATCTTCGATTGTCATGCATGAATCTTTTAGATGTTCCCGGATGTTTGTTACCTGTGAAGGAACCGAAGCAACTGCTTTGGATTCTATAACAGCATTCGTTACTTTTAAAAAGTGATGGAGATTTTCCATATTTGCATCAAACAGCAGAGTGCCGTGGTGCAGAACCCGTTCTCCGTGAACGGACTGGGCACTGCCGGAAATTTTTAAATCACCAATAGCAATGTCACACGTATTCCGCTTATGTGCATCAATGCCCATAAAATTCAGGGCATTGATGACAGGAAAAAGAAAATCATCATAGCAGAGAGGATTTGCCTTTTCGTTTTTGGCAATAAAAGAGTAGTTCAAATTTCCGGAATCATGAAAAACAGCACCGCCCCCGGTAATCCGTCGTGCAACCTTAATGTCTGCGTTTTCTGCGGCAGGAACGTTAATCTCCTGATAGACATTCTGATACTTGCCTAAAACGATGGAATCGTCATTTGTATAGAACAAAAGATAGGAATCATCTGTAAAATTGTGAAAAACATATTCTTCAGTGGCAAGATTAAGAAAAACATCATTGCTGTCTATCTCAATATACTGCATGGCAAAATCCTCCTAAAAGCTAGTTGTTTTTTTCGCCTTTTGCTTCAGACTCATCATTGTCTACTACTTTAATGATACCTTTTTTCCACATAATGCGGGAAGAAATAATGGCAACAGGGAGCATGAATAAAATCAAAAATCCGATCATTCCGAATAAAGAACCGCCGCTTGTAATACGTACGAAAAGTGCTAATACAGCTACGATAATAAGTACCGGAATCACGCCTGCAATTCCATTTTTCACTACTTTTTTACCGGACTTGGTGCTTGAGAATAATCCAAGTGTAAGAGAACCGAATAAAGCAGGAATTAAGTAGTTAGAAGCAGTCTTTACTGCCGGCAATTCAAAAATTGGACTAATCCATGTACTTAAGAGTGCTGCAAGTGCCAGAATGACAACCGTCATAATGGAGGATACGGATACGGCAACACAGGAAATAGCTTCTCCTTCCGGTGTATTCGGTTCCTTTTTTGCCAGTTTCATAGCGTTTACGGCACAAGGAAGTTTTAAGTTCATAATATTACCGGTAATAAAAGTCAGGTAAGAAGAGGAACCAAGAATCGGTGTATAACTGAATGCTTCTGAAATTCCTACCGGAATGTAAATCATTAAAATACTAATCGTAGCCAGATTAATTACTTCTCCAAACGCAGGAATACTGTTATAGTGTGCTAATACAATAAAAGGTAGTGCTACCATATAAACCAAAAAGATTAAAGTTCCAATACGACTCCATTTATGGCACCATGCCTGAAACGGATCCATCATAGGGGTTTGTTTTGTTTTTTTACTCATATCAAAAATCTCCTCTCTCTATTATTGCAACAGGTTTGTCCAGAAAACGGAAGATACCATACCACCAATCATGGAGAATGCCATGATAAAGTCGTTTAACCATCGTAGTTTAGGTTTACTTGCCAGAACACCAAGTACAACGGCGATGACTAAACCTGTCAACATAACTGCAGCCTGAATGGTATCTCCGAGTAAAAGAACCGGGATATAAACAGCAAACAGGCAAAGCATGAAAGTTCCGCTTAATACGTATTTCCAGCTACTGGAATTTTCAGATTTACTAACACTCATAGAGAGTTTTTTACCGAATGGAATCAAAACGAAAAATCCACTCAGCATACCGATACTCATAAGAATCATAACAACACCAAACTGACTGCCGGTTGCATTTGTTAACATTTCTGCACTGGAAGAATAGCCAATTGCAGATGCAACACTGCTGGCAATGAGTGATTCATAGGAGAGAGAACCGATAACAGATAATCTCCACCAGGACCATACGACACCTAATACAGAAATTAATGCAAATAATCCAACAACAATGGATAAGCTTGGAACAATGGAGAATACAAGGCTGGATTTGATAACCTGATTAATTTCTTGTTTTGTCATTCCCATTTCCAAACAGCGTGAATACGCTTTCTTTAAGTGAATCAGTGAAAAAATTGCGATGTAGACCAGTCCTATGATTACCAGTGCAAGTAGTAGGGGACTGGAAATAATGTCTTTCATTGTAGCCATAAACGTTACCTCTCTTTTCTTTTTTTGTGTTTATCATAAAAGCATATGCTATTTATGTTCTTCTAACCAACGCATTGCGGTGTAAGCATAGACGGCACTTCCGCCAGGAAGCACGGATTCATCAAATTTTACTTTTGGATGATGCTGAGGATAGTTGTATCCTTTGTCCGGTTCACCTGCAGCGAGTGCCAACATAATAGAAGGAACTTCCTGACTGACATAGGCAAAATCTTCAGAACCTGCAGATTTTGGCGCTTTCCCGGAACCTGCAAAAGCATTTAACTGACCTGCGGTAAATGCTTTTGTAGGACCAAGCAACTCCTGCACATATTTTACGGCACATGCGGATAAGTCATGGTCATTGACAAGGGTAGGACAGCCGCTTCCGAAAGTGACTTCGGCCTCTGCCCGGAAGGAGGAAGCAATTCCCTCGGAAATCTCGGTCATTCTGGTTTTTAAAAAGCTTCTTACCTCTTCGTCGTAAGTACGAATGCTGCCACCTAATTCCACGGTATCAGGAATAACATTGGCTGCATTTCCTCCGTGAATAGTTCCAATGGTCAGTACAGCTTCATCAACCAGTGCCAGTTCTCTGGCATGAATTTCCTGAAGTGCTGTTATAATGTGTGCCGCCACATTTATCGGGTCTACACCGTTATTTGGCATAGAGCCGTGACAACCTTTTCCATGAATTAAAATCTTAAAATAATCTGCAGCCGGGGCGCTCACACCGCCGTCACTCACAATAACGGTTCCGGCTGACATTGGCATTCCTGCCATAACATGTATCATAAGAGCAGCATCTACATCAGGATTTTTCAGTAATCCCGCTTCAATCATGTCATGAGAACCTTCAAAAATTTCTTCTGCAGGCTGGAAATCCAGTTTGACGGTTCCTTCAATCTCATCTTCATGTGCTTTTAACAGGCGCGCGGCGCCGAGCATCATGGTAGTGTGCATATCGTGACCGCAGGCATGCATTTTTCCATTGGTAGATGGGAAATCAATATCAGCTTCTTCTTGCATTGGAAGAGCATCCATGTCTCCGCGAATCATAAATACTTTTCCCGGTTTCTTACCTCCCGCAAGGACGGTCAGGCCGGCTTTGCCACATTCTTTTGGTTCATAACCCATATTCGTAAGTTCTTTTTTTACAAATGTAAGTGTGTCGGTCAAATCAAACCCTGTTTCCGGATGGGTATGCAGATAGCGTCTGGTTTCACTTAACTGTTTTTCGTAACTCATTGCTTCTTGCAAGAGTTGCTCTGCTTGTTCAACTTTCATAGTATTTCCTCCTGTATTTTTGACGGTTTCCTATTTGCCTTACACAAATAAAAATAATAAAAGACGCCCTTTGAACCAAGAGCGCCTTTGCTTGTTGGAGATAATAGCATCATAAATTTGATTTGTCAACAAGATTTTTTTTTTGAAAAAAATAGTTGACGAATCGATTTTCATGTGATACCATACATTCAAGATTTGTTTTTGATTTTTGACAATTTCATAAGTCGACTGAAAAATATGGGAGAGATCACACAGATATGTTAATATATTGTGACATTGTGGCGCCGAAGGGGAAATGGCAGAAACTCTCAGGCAAAAGGACCATATTTTGACGACACTCTGGAGAGCAAAGGGGCACCAAAGAATCAATCTTTCAATATCATATCATATATTGATGGGATAGGAAAGACAATATTTCAGGTCAAAGGACAGAGCGCATAGATAGAGTATCTTGTATACCTATTTATGCGCTTTTTTTGTTGTATAGAAAATTTCAAGGAATTTCCTATATAACAAAAAGCACTTCGTGAGTTAAATAATCAAAGATAAAAACTAAATTATAAAAAATACGAAGGGAGAAAAAAGATGGAACTTAAAACACCACTTTATGAAACACATGTCAAATACAATGGAAAAATCGTACCATTTGCAGGATATCTGCTTCCGGTACAATATGAAACAGGAGTTATTAAAGAACATATGGCAGTCCGCACGGCATGCGGAATGTTCGATGTGTCACATATGGGAGAGATTACCTGTATCGGAAAGGATGCAGTAAAGAATTTAAATCATTTGCTGACCAATGACTACACAACGATGTACGATGGACAGGCAAGATACAGCCCAATGTGTAATGAAGAGGGCGGTGTCGTAGACGATCTGATTGTCTACAAAGTGAGGGATGACCATTATCTTATTGTAGTAAATGCGGCAAATAAAGATAAGGATTATGCATGGATCAAAAATCATGTGTTTGGAGATGTAGAAGTGAAGGATATTTCCGATGAAGTAGCACAGATTGCTTTACAGGGACCGAAAGCATTGGAGATTTTAAAGAAGATTGCAAAAGAAGAAGATATTCCGCAAAAATATTACAGTGCTACTTTCCGTCGAAAGATTAAGGATATAGAATGTATTATTTCAAAAACCGGATATACTGGAGAAGACGGATTTGAGCTTTATCTGGCAGCAGAAGAAGCACCAAAGCTTTGGGAGATTCTTATGGAGGCCGGAAAAGAAGAAGGATTGATTCCATGTGGTCTTGGTGCAAGAGATACATTAAGACTGGAAGCTGCTATGCCTTTATATGGTCATGAAATGGATGATACCGTTACACCATTAGAAGCAGGACTTGGAATTTTTGTAAAGATGAAAAAGGATGAGTTTATTGGAAAGGCAGCAATCGAAGAAAAAGGAGCTTTGACCAGAAAACGTGTAGGTCTAAAAGTAACCGGTCGTGGAATTATAAGAGAACACGAAAAAGTATATTGTGGAGATAAAGAAATTGGTCATACCACATCAGGAACACATTGCCCATATCTTGGTTATCCGATTGCGATGGCACTTTTAGATGTTGACTATGCAGAAATCGGAACGAAAGTGGAAGCAGATGTAAGAGGCAGACGAATTGAAGCAGAGGTAGTTGCCTTACCATTTTATAAAAAAGGACAGCCGCAGTAACACGCATTATAATAAGGAAGTAATAGGAACAAAATAAAATTATTAAGAAAGAAAAGAGGAAAAAATTATGAACTATCCAACAGAATTAAAGTACAGAAAATCACATGAATGGGTGAAATTTATTGATGAAAAAACAGCATTAATCGGTCTTAGTGATTTTGCACAGGACTCCTTAGGAGGGATTGTATTTGTAAATCTTCCGGAAGAGGGAGATGAGGTAACTGCAGGAGAGACATTTGCAGATGTGGAATCCGTAAAGGCGGTATCGGATGTATATTCACCAGTTTCCGGTGTGGTAGCTGAAGTAAATGAAGCATTATTGGATGCACCGGAATCCATTAATGAAAATCCATATGATTCATGGTTTATTAAGGTAGAAAACATTTCTGAGACCGAAGATTTAATGGATGCAGAGACTTACGAGAAATTTACACTTACAGAGGAAGCGTAAGGGAAATCGCAGAATAAGGAGGTGAGCGATATGGGTTCTTATCTTGGAAATACGACCGAAGTACAAAATGAAATGCTTCATGAAATTGGTTTTGACAGCTTCGATGAGCTTTTTTCCCATATTCCGGATGAAGTAAAAGTAAAAGAGTTGAATCTTCCATCCGGCTTAAGCGAAATGGAAGCATTGGATAAGATGGAGGAAATCGCAGAGAAAAATATTGTATTTAAGCATATCTTCCGTGGCGCAGGTGCATACAATCACTATATTCCGGCCATTGTAGGAAGTGTGGTAAATAAGGAAGAGTTTTTGACAGCCTATACTCCATATCAGGCAGAAATCAGTCAGGGAATATTACAGTCAATCTTTGAATACCAGACGATGATTTGCGAACTGACAGGTATGGCAGTATCAAATGCGTCTGTATATGATGGGGCTACCGCAGCGGCAGAAGCAGTTGCCATGTGCAGAGAAAGAAAGAGAAACGTGGCTTTTGTGTCAGAAACAGTGAATCCACAGGTTCTTAAGGTAATTAAAACCTATTGTTATGGGAATGGAATCCGTGTGGAAGTGATTCCGGCAAAAGATGGTGTAACCGATAAAGAGGCATTAAAGGCGGCATTAACAGAAGAAAGTGCATGCTTTTATATGCAGCAGCCAAATTTCTACGGGAACATTGAGGATGCAGATGCGCTTGGCGAGATTACGCATGAAGCCGGTGCAAAATATATTATGGGATGTAACCCGATGGCTCTTGCAATTCTAAAAACTCCGGCAGAATGCGATGCGGATGTTGCAGTAGGTGAAGGTCAGCCGCTTGGTATGGAGCTCGCATTTGGGGGACCATATCTTGGATTTATGGCAGCCACCGAAAAAATGATGCGTAAGCTTCCGGGAAGAATTGTAGGTGAGACTGTAGATAAGGAAGGAAAACGTGCTTATGTGCTTACCCTTCAGGCAAGAGAGCAACATATCCGTCGTGAGAAAGCCAGCAGTAACATTTGTTCTAATCAGGCACTTTGTGCATTGACTGCCAGTGTATATATGGCAGCAATGGGCGAAAAGGGTATGACACAGGCCGCAAATCTTTGTTTATCAAAGGCACACTATTTACAAGGTGAGCTGGACAAAGCTGGATTAAAGCCAAAATATGAGCAATCTTACTTCCATGAATTTGTCACAACTTCTGATGTAAAAGCCGAAGTAATTCTGGATGCATTAGAAAAGGAAGGAATTTTAGGAGGATTGCCATTAAATGAATATGATATTCTTTGGTGTGCGACGGAAAAGAACACGAAGGAAGAAATGGATAAAGTGGCAGCAATTGTAAAGGAGGTGTGTCAGGGATGAAATTAGTATTTGAAAGAGGAAACGAAGGAAATCAGTGTACGATACTTCCGGAATGTGATGTGCCGCAGGTAGAATTATCAGCGCCAAAGAGGGAAACATCGCTTCATCTGCCACAGCTTTCCGAGAATGAATTGAGCAGACATTATACGGAACTGGCAAAACAGGTACATGGTGTCAATGATGGATTTTATCCGCTTGGTTCTTGTACTATGAAATACAATCCAAAGGTAAATGAAGAAGCAGCAGCGTTAAAAGGATTCACCAAAGTTCATCCGCTGCAGCCGGAACACACCATGCAGGGTTGTATGGAGGTATTAAAAACTTCAGAAGAACTTCTTTGTGAAATTACGGGTATGGATGCAATGACCTTACAGCCTGCAGCCGGTGCACACGGAGAATTCACCGGACTTTTATTAATCAAGGCATATCATGACAGCAGAAATGATAAGAAACGTACTAAAATCATTGTGCCTGATTCGGCACATGGAACGAATCCGGCGAGTGCGGTCATGGCAGGTTTTACTGTAGTCAGCATTCCATCCAGAGAAGATGGTTGTGTGGATTTGGATAAATTGCGGGAAGTGGTTGGAGAAGACACGGCAGGTCTGATGCTGACAAATCCAAATACAGTAGGTTTATTTGATAAAAATATATTAGAAATTACATCTATTATTCATGAAGCAGGCGGTCTTGCTTATTATGACGGTGCAAACTTAAATGCAGTTATGGGCGTTGTAAGACCGGGAGATATGGGATTTGACGTAGTACATATCAATCTGCATAAAACCTTTTCCACTCCACACGGCGGTGGTGGTCCGGGAAGCGGTCCGGTAGGATGTAAAGCGTTTTTGCAGGAATTTTTGCCGGGTAAGCGAGTAACCGGAAACGGAGAATTGAGCTTTCAGGCACCGGAACATTCTATTGGCAGTGTAAAAGCGTTTTATGGAAATTTCCTTGTTATCGTAAAGGCATTGACGTATGTGCTTACTTTAGGAAAAGAAGGAATTCCTGCAGCATCGAAAAATGCGGTGTTAAATGCGAACTATATGATGGAAAAATTAAAGGATATTTATCCGATGGCATATTCAGAGACTTGTATGCATGAATTTGTTATGACTTTGGACAAAATGGAACACGAAATCGGTGTTTCCGCAATGGATATTGCAAAAGCATTACTAGATTACGGAATTCATCCACCAACCATGTATTTCCCATTAATTGTCCATGAAGCATTGATGGTTGAGCCTACGGAAACAGAAAGCAAAGAAACGCTTGATGAAGTAATTGGCGTATTCCGGGAAATTTATGAGAAAGCAAAAACAAATCCGGCGGCAATGCATGAGGCACCGGTAGGAACTTATATTAGAAGACCGGATGAAGTACAGGCAGCGAGAAAGCCGGTATTGCGGTATGAATTTTAACCCCGGCGGGGAAGTGGAAAAGCGGATGGTTAATGTCCGCTTTGCTTTAGAAAGGAGGAACAGAAGAGATGGCAGATACCTTTGATTTAGTCGTTATAGGCGCCGGACCGGGCGGATATATCGCAGCAATTGAAAGTGCAAAAAAAGGGATGAAAACGGCATTAGTAGAAAACAGGGAACTTGGAGGTACCTGTTTAAACCGTGGTTGTATTCCGACCAAAACCATTATGCATTCTACAGAGCTTTTTGCAGAACTGAAGGCATGTGAGCATCTTGGCATCCATGTAGGAGAAACTTCCTATAATATGGAAGAAATTCAAAAAAGAAAAGAGGAAGTTTCAGGTCAGTTAAGAAACGGCATTGCTATGCTGATGAAAAAGAATAAAATTGCGGTTTATGAAGGAACCGGAAGTATCACATCTTTGCATGAGGTAACTGTGCAGGGAGAGGAAACAAAAGTCTTAGAGGCAGACAAAATATTGATTGCCACCGGTTCTGTTCCTGCCATGCCGCCAATACCGGGAATTGAACTTCCTAATGTAGTAAACAGTGATGCACTATTAGATAAGAAAGAAGTCTATCCGCGTCTTGCAATTATAGGAGGCGGTGTCATAGGAATGGAATTTGCGTCTATTTATAGTGCATTAGGATGTCAGGTAACGGTAATTGAAGCGTTAGATCGGATTCTTGCCAATATGGATAAAGAAATTGCCCAGAACTTAAAAATGATTCTAAAAAAACACAATGTAGATATTCATACGAAAGCAAAGGTAGAAGAAATTACAGAAGGTACAGATGGCGCACTGATTTGTCGTTATACGGAAAAAGAAGCTTTACAGGAAGTGGAAGTAGATGGAATCCTTGTGGCAGTAGGAAGACGGGCAAATACGGAAGGACTTCTTGGCGAAGGAATAGAGCTTTCGATGGAACGGGGCAGAATTCTGGTAAATGAAAACTATCAGACCAATTATCCGAATATTTATGCGATTGGTGATGTGATAGGAGGAGTTCAGTTGGCACATGTAGCTTCGGCAGAAGGAATAAATGCTGTTGCACATATGATGAACGAGAAATTTCCTATTAATATGTGTGCAATTCCAGGCTGTGTTTATACCAATCCGGAAATTGCAACAGTAGGACAAACCAAAGAAGAGGCAGAAGCGGCAGGATTTAAGGTTACCACGCATAAGTATGCGATGTCTGCAAACGGAAAGTCCGTTTTGTCAGATCAGGAAAGAGGATTTATAAAAGTAGTTGCAGAAGCAGAATCCGGAAAAATTCTCGGAGCGCAAATGATGTGTGCAAGAGCTACGGATATGATCAGTGAATTCGGAACAGCTGTTGTGGGTGGCATGACCTTGGCGGAGATGAGATCAGTGATTCGTCCTCACCCGACATTTAGTGAAGGGATTACAGAAGCGGTATCTGTATAGGTAGAAGATCAATCTAAAGAGGAGAGAGAAAATGGATATTAGCATATTTGATGTGATAGGTCCTGTAATGATAGGTCCTTCCAGCTCTCATACGGCAGGTGCTGCCAAGCTGGCAAGAACAGCACGTATAATCGTAAAAGATGAAATAACACATGTCTCTTTCCGACTGCATGGTTCTTTTGCAAAAACCGGAAAAGGACATGGAACAGAGAAGGCACTGGTTGCCGGAGCACTTGGATTGTCTGAGGATGATGAAGCACTTGCAGATTCCTTTCGATTGGCGGCAAAGCAGGGAATCAGCTTTGATTTCAGCGAAGAAGAGATGGAAAATGTCCATGAAAATACCGTGAGAATGATATTTACCATGAAAGATGGAAGTCATAATGAAGTGGTTGGTTCTTCTATTGGAGGAGGGCAGATTAAAATAACAGAGATAAATGGTTTTGTAACGGATATGAATTTAAGCCTTCCAACGATTGTGATAGAACAATATGATAAAAAGGGTATTGTGACAGAAGTAAGCGGCATTATGGCAGAGCATGATTTAAATATTGCAAACATGAAACTGGTAAGACGCTCAAAAGGTGATGTTGCCTGCTGTATCATAGAAACAGATGATTTTATACCGGAAGAAATAGAAAAAAGTATCATGAAAAGTGAAAATGTGATTTCTGCCAGAGTAATTAATATAGGATGATAGAAATTGACATTAAGCTCTTTCGCTTGGATGGAGGTGAATCATGTACAGTAACATAGAAGAATTAGTACAATGTGCAGAAAAAAGGCATCTTGCCTTGTGGCAGGTGATTCTTGAAAATGAGTGTCACTTGACACAGAAAACACAAAAAGAAATCTTTGCACAGCTGGATGAGCGTTATCAGGTCATGCTAAAATCAGCCAGAAAGGCTTTGGAAAAGCCACAGAAATCAGTAGGAAATTTGATAAGCGGGGTTTCCTATCAACAACAGTTATACAGTAATAACAGAGACAGTCTGTGTGGTCCGGAATTAAACCATATTATGGCAATGGCATTGTCTGCAAGTGAGGTAAATGCTTCTATGGGAAAAATCTGTGCAGCGCCTACTGCAGGTTCTTGTGGTATTCTTCCGGCTGTCTTAATTGGAGTATCGGAAAAATACTGGCTGGATAGAAAAACGACATTGCAGGGGCTACTGACTGCATCCGGAATAGGGACAATTATTGTAAAGAATGCAACCGTTTCAGGAGCGGAGGGTGGTTGTCAGGCAGAATGCGGTGTTGCTGCTGCCATGGCAGCAGCGGCGGCGGTAGAAATGAGAAATGGTTCTCCGCGAGCGGCTGCGAATGCAGTGGCAATTGTTTTGATGAACTGTATGGGGCTTGTTTGTGATCCTATTGCCGGTCTGGTTCAGGTTCCTTGTGCGCAGAGAAATGCTTCGCAAACAATAAATGCGTTGGTAAGTGCCGATTTAGCATTAGCCGGAATGGAGTCCGTCATTCCTCCGGATGAGGTTGTGGAAGCAATGTACAAAGTCGGGAAAAAACTTCCCACTGAATTAAAAGAAACGGCGCTTGGAGGATTGGCGGCTACTCCTACAGGGAAAAAATTAAAAGAGAAATTATATCAGCAAAGCTGATGCGCAATATACAGTATGAGTAATAAATTAAAAGTCAGGAGGAAAAATATATGGTTACAGATATTATGAAACTGATCACAGACAATGACAGGGAAGTAGGAGAAGCAATTGAACTGGAATACAAAAGACAGAGCAATAATCTGGAATTAATTGCATCCGAAAATATTGTTTCTGAAACATCTATGTTAGCAATGGGAACGGTATTAACCAATAAGTATGCAGAAGGTTATCCGGGAAAAAGATATTATGGTGGTTGTGAAGATGTCGATATTGTAGAAAAAATTGCAATTGAACGTGCAAAAGAGTTATTTCACTGTGATTATGTCAATGTACAGCCACATTCCGGTGCACAGGCTAATATGGCAGTTTTCTTTGCAATGTTGGAGCCGGGTGACACAGTTATGGGAATGAACTTAGATCATGGTGGACATCTGACACATGGAAGTCCTGTTAATATGTCCGGAAAATGGTTTCACATTGTGCCGTATGGTGTCAATGATGAAGGTCTGATTGATTATGATGAATTAAGAAGAATTGCATTGGAAGCAAAGCCTAAGTTAATTATTGCAGGAGCAAGTGCTTATGCCAGAACCATTGATTTTAAGAAATTCCGTGAAGTGGCAGATGAAGTAGGCGCTTATCTTATGGTAGATATGGCACATATTGCCGGTCTTGTAGCAACAGGACTTCATCCAAGTCCGATTCCATATGCAGATGTAGTTACGACCACAACGCATAAAACATTAAGAGGACCAAGAGGTGGTATGATTCTGGCAAATCAGGAAGCAGCAGATAAGTTCAATTTTAACAAAGCCATTTTCCCTGGAATTCAGGGAGGACCTTTAATGCACGTAATCGCAGGAAAGGCAGTTTGCTTTGGAGAAGCATTGAAACCTGAGTTTAAAGCATATCAGGAACAGGTTGTAAAGAATGCCAAAGCATTATCCCAGGCATTAATAGACCAGGGATTTGACATTCTAACGGGTGGAACGGACAATCATCTAATGCTGGTAGATTTAAGAAAGATGGATCTTAGTGGTAAAGAACTGCAGAATAGATGTGATAATGCACATATTACATTAAATAAAAATACAGTTCCAAATGACCCGAGAAGTCCGTTTGTTACTTCCGGTGTAAGAATCGGAACACCTGCAGTCACATCAAGAGGTATGGTGGAAGCCGATATGAAGAAGATTGCGGAGTTGATTTATCTGATTGCAACCGATTATGACAATAAATTGGAGTATGTTCGTGAAGAGGTTACAAAAATCTGTGAGCAATATCCTATTTATCAATAATTTATCTTAAGAACAGTTATTTGAAATATTTTTTTCAAAAATCAGAGTCCTGGAAACAGGGCTCTTTTTACATAGAAGAAGCAGTAGTTACATCTTTCCGGGATGAAGAATTATTTTCTGACAGGAATAAAATTGAAATTTTTACTCATACTACATTTCGAAGAAAAGTTTTAAATGAAATGTGAGGAGAAATACAAATGGTTTTAACAGAAAAAGAAACAAATGTAATCAAAGATTTACAGACACAGGAGCAGAGCTGTATCAAGAAATATCAAAGTTATGGCAAACAGGCAAAAGATGAAGAACTCAGAAATCTATTTGCACGTTTAGAGAAGGAAGAACAAAAACATTTTGATTCTCTGGGACAGGTCTTAACCGGAAAAGTACCATGCAGTGATTGCAATGATTCGGACGGAAAAGATTACAAACCGAAGGCAACTTATGATTCTTTATCCAATTCCGAAGACAAACAGACGGACTGTTTTTTGGCAACCGATTGTATCGGAACAGAAAAACTGGTGTCTTCCGAATATAACTCCAATGTTTTTAATTTTGGAGATTCCGATCTTAGAAAACTTTTGGCAGATATCCAGATTGAAGAACAGAATCATGCCGAAATGTTGTACAAATACAAACAGGCAAATGGGATGTCCTAATAAAAGAGCTGCGAAAAGAGCTACTGTCTATGGAATGATAGATAGTAGTTCTTTTGTTATAGAAAATTTTGCCAAAAAATTTGCGGAAAAAAGCTTGTTACATCTATATAAAGAATTTATAATAACAGCAGCGGAGCGGATTGCGAATGTCCGTTTTATTTTAGAGCGAAGGAAGGAAAACATTTATGTATGGTAAAATCAAAAATTACGAATTAAATGGGCAAAAATTAGTCATTCAGTTTGAAAAACAAGAGGGGATTGTTGAGGCTTACACAGATGAAATTATTAATGTTTTCTGTGGATTTGAGACAAAAGATCATCATTCTAAGGCAATTGAGGGGGAAAAAAGAAAAGAAACAAAGGTTTCTGTTTCCCGTACAAATTCGGAAATCATTTATTCCACAGAAAAATTAACAGTACATATTGCAGATGAATTTAAAGTAGATTTTTATGATAAAGAAGGAACTTTACTTTGTGAAGATTATCGCGGAAAGCGTGCGTATGCACAACAACTCAGTGAAAAGTCTTTAGAATTAATTCGTGCAGAAGGACATGATGTTTCCGGGGAAAATGAACTGGATTACAAAATTCAGATTGTAAAAAAAATGCAGGGAGATGAAAAATTCTACGGTCTGGGAGATAAGACAGGATTTTTGGATAAAAAGCATTATGATTATGAAATGTGGAATTCGGATCTTCCGCAGGCACATACGGATGCATTTAAGGCACTTTATAAGTCTGTGCCGTTTTTTATTACGCTACGGGAAAATTGTGTTTATGGATTATTTTTTGATAATACATATAAGTCCTTTTTTAATATGGCAAAGGAAAATGAGAAATATTTTTACTTTGGTGCGAATGAGGGAAATTTAGATTATTATTTTATTTATGGTGCTGCCATGAAAGAAGTGGTACAGAACTATACCTATCTGACCGGACGTACCCCTCTGCCACAGCTTTGGACATTGGGCTATCATCAGTCCCGCTGGGGTTATGAGACAAAAGAGGAGATTTTAGCGCTTGCAAAAAAATACCGGGAGTGTGAGATTCCATGTGACACCATTCATTTTGACATTGATTATATGGATGGTTATCGTGTATTCACATGGAATGAAGAGGATTTTGGAAAACCCGGTGAAATTATAAAGCAGATTGCCGATATGGGATTTAAAACAGTAACGATTATCGACCCGGGTGTAAAAAAGGATGACAATTATACAAAGTATAAGGAAGGAATTGCAGGGGATTATTTTGCAAAGACACCGGAGGGCGAAGTTTATGTGAATGCCGTATGGCCGGGCGAAGCCGTTTATCCTGATTTTGGGGACCCAAAGGTACGTTCCTGGTGGGCGAATAATCACAAATATCTTCTGGAACTGGGAGTTCGCGGTATCTGGAATGATATGAATGAACCGGCAAGCTTTAACGGAGAATTGCCGCAGGATGTGGTATTTACGGATGAAGACAGAAAAGCAAATCATGCCAAAATGCATAATGTATATGGACATTTAATGTCTAAGGCTACCTATGAAGGATTAAAAGAACTGGATAAAAAACGTCCGTTTGTCATTACCAGAGCATGCTATGCCGGTTCTCAGAAATATGCAACATTCTGGACAGGAGATAATCAAAGTCTGTGGGCACATCTCGCAATGGCAATCCCGCAGATGTGTAATATGGGATTAAGTGGTCTTTCTTTTATTGGAACGGATGTGGGAGGATTCGGTGCAGATACCACAGGAGAGCTGCTTGCCCGCTGGGTACAGGTAGGCTGTTTTTCTCCGTTATTCCGCAATCATTCTGCAAAGGGAACAATACAGCAGGAACCATGGGTATTTGGAGATGAGGTTCTTTCTATTTATAAGAAGTACGTCGAACTGCGTTATCGTCTGTTGCCATACCTCTATGATTTGTTTTATGAGGAGGAAAAAACAGGGATTCCGATTATAAGACCATTGGTATTACATTATGAAGAAGATAAAGAGACCCATGAGATGAATGGGGAATTTTTGTTTGGAGAGAGTATGCTGGTTGCTCCGGTGGTGGAGCAGGGCGCAACAAAGAAAATTGTGTATCTCCCGAAAGGAGACTGGTATGATTATGATACAAAAGAAAAAATCTCCGGCAATAAATATTTCCTAAAGGATGCACCGCTTTCCGTTTGCCCGATTTATGTGAAAGCAGGAAGTATTTTACCGAATTTTCTGCCGATGCATTATGTCGGAGAAATTGAACTGGATACACTGATTCTGAATGTATATCCTGGTACGGGGGAATATCTGCATTATCAGGACAATGGAGAGGATTTTGCATACCGGGACGGAGAATACAATTTGTATCGTTTTGCACAAAAGGACGGAATGCTTACGATTACGTTAGAGCATGACGGATATGATAAGAAATATAAGAATTTTGAAATCCATTGCGGTGAAGAAGTAAAGCAGATTCCTTTTACGGGAGCTCCTATTACAGTCAAGGTGAATGGATAGATTATTTTCCAGCACAAAAGTTAGTTTTATGGAAAATGTGCACAAAAAAGCTTTTGAAAAATTGCCACAATTCAACAAAAATGCAAAAACATATTGCAATTTTCGCGAAGTGTTGTATACTTTAAGCATGGACTGAAAACGTTACCGGAATCAGTGCCGGAAATATTGCCGGTTAGCGGTAGCGCATAAAAATAATCTAAAAGCAGCATATTTGCAAGCTTAAAGGTTCTGAGAGATTATGAAAAATGGAGGGAATTCTAATGAAAGCAAAAAAAATCACAGCACTTATGATGGCAAGTGCAATGGTGCTTTCTCTTGCTGCATGTGGCAGCAACCAGGAAACAACTGAAACAAAAGCAGATCAGTCTGCTGAAGAACAGACTGCATCCACAGAAGCAGCATCCGCTGCAGAAGGAGAGACAATTTCAACAACTATGACTGTATGGGCTCCATCAGAAGATCAGGCAGAGGACAAAGGAGCATGGCTTCAGACAATGTGTGATCAGTTCAATGCAGAACATCCGGAATGGGATATCACATTTGAATATGGTGTTTGTGCAGAAGGTGATGCAAAGAGCACAGTAACACAGGACGTTGAAGGCGCAGCAGACGTTTATATGTTTGCAAACGACAACTTAACAAGTTTGATTTCTTCTAATGCGATTGCTAAAATCGGTGGTCAGACAGCTGATGCTGTAAAGAGTTCAAACTCAGCAGAAATCGTTGATTCTGTATCTGTTGACGGAGATATTTATGGTGTTCCGTTTACAACAAATACATGGTTTTTGTATTATGACAAATCCGTATTCTCTGAAGACGATGTTAAAAACCTTGATACTATGCTTGAAAAAGGAAAAGTATCTTTCCCAATTACAAACTCATGGTATATTGCTTCTTTCTATGTAGCAAATGGTTGTACATTGTTTGGTGAAGACGGAACAGATGAAGCAGCAGGTATTGATTTCTCTGGTGATAAGGCAGTAGATGTTACAAATTACCTTGTAGATTTAGTTGCTAATCCAAACTTCCTTTCTGATGCAGATGGTGCTGGACTTTCCGGACTTCGTGATGGTTCCGTTAATGCAATCTTCTCTGGTTCTTGGGATGCAGAAGCTGTAAAAGAAGCTCTTGGTGATAACTATGGAGTAACTTCTCTTCCGGCTATTACAATCAACGGAGAAGAAAAACAGATGAAATCATTCGCTGGTTCTAAAGCAATTGGTGTAAATCCAAACTGCGAATATCCACAGATTGCCGTAGCACTTGCTAACTATCTCGGAAGTGCAGAGGCTCAGAAAGCTCATTATGAAATGAGAAGCGTAATTCCTTGCAACACAGAACTTCTTGCTGAGGACGCTATTAGCGCAGATGTTCTTGTAACTGCTCAGAATGATACTTTCAACAATACATCTATCATTCAGCCGTTTGTTTCAAAAATGGGAGATTACTGGACACCAGCAGAAAACTTTGGTAAATCTCTTGTAAACAAAGAAGTTACTCATGATAACGCAGCAGAGATGACAGAAAACTTCAATACAAGTATGAACACTTCAGCAGTTGAATAATCGGTTGAAAAACTAGTACATAAATGATTGATTTACAGGCATTGCCATAGTGAAATTATCTGGCAATGCCTGTTATTTGGAAGGGAAAATAGTATGGCTAAAATCTTCAAAAAACGAGAGAAGGAGTTTGATGATCCTTATACAGTGGGTGCAGCAATTAAAAATGGAAATGCTGTAACCAGACTTTCCATGCTGTTCATGGGACTTGGAAATCTGACGCATAAGCAGATTGTTAAGGGATTACTTTATCTGGGGATAGAGATAGCATATATTTTGTTTATGGTACAGGGGGGAATTACAAATCTGTATCATTTGATTACTCTTGGTGGAAGACCTCAGGAAGAAGTATGGAATGAGGCAAAGGGGATTTACGAATACACCAGTGGTGATTCAACGATATTGTTCCTGCTCTATGGAGTGGCTACTTTGTTTTTGACGGTAGCATTTCTTGTAGCATGGTGTGCAAATTTAAAAAGTGCCTATACGGTTGAATGTTTTGCAAAAGAAGGCAAACATATTAATAGTTTTAAAGATGATTTGAAGGATTTAATTAATAAAAGACTTCATTGGACACTGCTTGCAGCTCCATGGACCGGAATCCTCATATTTACTATTCTGCCGTTGGTATTTATGATTTGCATGGCTTTTACCAGTTATAGTAAAGTAGATGACAAACTGACTATTTTTAATTGGGTTGGACTTAAGAATTTTGGCACCGT
This sequence comes from Roseburia hominis, assembly GCF_021531695.1. Taxonomy (GTDB): domain Bacteria; phylum Bacillota; class Clostridia; order Lachnospirales; family Lachnospiraceae; genus Roseburia_D. Next base: position 73,167 of record NZ_JADYUI010000005.1, read on the forward strand.
TCTTGGAATGGGTAACTCTATTGGTAAGACATTCTGGTCGGTTCTCGGTTGGACATTGATTTGGGCCGTATTTGCAACCTTTTTAAACTACATTCTTGGTATGCTTTTAGCTATCATCATCAACAGAAAAACGACAAGATGTAAAGGATTTTGGAGATTCTGCTTTATTCTTTCTGCAGCAATTCCGCAGTTTGTATCTTTGTTATTGATGCGTACGATGTTAAAAGACAATGGATTGATTAATGTATTGCTTATGAATGCCGGTCTTATTGACAGTCCGCTTCCTTTCTTAACAGATGCAACATGGGCACGTGTTACGGTTATCTTAATCAATTTATGGGTAGGTATTCCGTTTACCATGATGCAGGTAACAGGTATCCTTCAGAATATACCTGGTGAGTTGTATGAAGCAGCAAAAGTTGATGGTGCGGGACCTGCAACAATTTTCTTTAAGATTACGTTGCCATATATGTTATTTGTTACAACGCCATATCTTATTACAACATTTACAGGAAACATCAACAACTTCAATGTCATTTTCCTTCTTACAGGTGGAGCTCCGGTACCGGTTGGTTCTACTGCCGGAAAGACAGACCTTTTGGTTACCTGGTTGTACAAGTTGACAGTTGATCAGCAGTATTTCAATGTAGGTGCGGTTGTAGGTATTTTGACATTCGTTGTTCTTGCAATTGTATCTTTGGTAACTTATCATAACACTGGTTCATACAAAAATGAGGAGGGATTCCAATAATGGCAAAAGAAAAGAAAAATTCATCTATGCGAACCAGAAGAATTATTGCGGATACAGTGACTCATATTGTATTGGCTGTATTAGCATTTATCTGGGTAATCCCGATTGTATGGATTATTTTGTTGAGTTTTAGTACACAAAAAGGATCTTATGTTACCAGCTTCTTTCCAAAGGGATACACCTTAAAGAATTATGTGAAGTTGTTTACAGATATACAGGTTCTGAATTTCCCACAGATGTTCAAGAATACATTTATTATTGCTTGTTTTGTCTGTGTAATATCTACATTTTTTGTACTTTCAGCTGCTTATTGTTATTCAAGATTGCGTTTTAAAATGAGAAAACCATTAATGAATGTTTCCATGATTCTTGGATTGTTCCCAGGTTTCATGTCTATGGTAGCTGTGTATTACATTTTAAAAGCGGTCGGTTTATCTGAAGGATCTATGATTCGTGTGGCATTGATTCTGGTATACTCCGGTGGAGCTGCTATTCAGTTTACTATTGCGAAAGGATTTTTTGATACCGTTCCAAAATCACTGGATGAGGCTGCTTATCTGGATGGAGCTACAAAGTTCCAGGTATTTACCAAGGTAACGGTTCCATTAAGTAAGCCGATTATCGTATATACGGTATTGACTTCTTTCCTGTCACCGTGGCTCGATTTCATTTTCGCAAAGGTTATTTGTCGTGCAAATGCTGAGTATTACACAGTATCGGTAGGTTTGTGGAAAATGTTGGAGAAAGAGTACATTGATAACTGGTACACCAGTTTCGCAGCAGGTGCTGTATGTATCTCTATTCCAATTGCAATCCTGTTTGTAATCATGCAGAAATATTATACAGATGGACTCTCAGGAGCTGTAAAAGGTTAATATAATAGAAAATTGAAAATCTCGCTGTGATAAGAAGCAGCGAGATTTTTTGTTTGATAGGAAATTCCGTTGAATTTCCTATCAAATAAAAACGCTTCGCGAAGAATGCGCACTCGCACAAATGGAAAAATGTCGCAAAGCGTGTTTTATCGCTGTTTTAAAGAAAAATAGAGGTGAGTTATATATGCAGAATGCAAAAATGCAATTAAAAAGAAAAGAACTGTTTGCATCCCGGGAATTTGTTGCTCAGTACGACTATGTGAAAGATGATTTGGGCGCAGGATATGAACCGGAGCAGACAACGTTTAAAGTCTGGGCACCAACAGCAGAAAAAGTTACTTTAAATCTTTATTCTTCCGATTTTGATGAAAATTCTATGGAAAAAGAAGAATCTGATTTGAAACAATCCATTTTAATGAATCAGGAAGAAAGAGGTGTCTGGTCAACGCAGGTATCAGGAGATTTGGATGGAGTTTATTATACGTATTCGGTACAGGTTGAAGGAATTTCAAAAGAGACGGCAGATCCCTATGCAAGAGCCTGTGGTGTGAATGGCAAAAGAAGTATGGTAGTTGATATGAAACGTACGGAACCTGCCGGATGGGAACAGGATAAACGACCGGAGAAAATTAATGAGCATCCGGTTATTTATGAACTTCATATCAAGGATTTCTCCAGTGATGTCCACTCCGGAATTAAGCAGGAATGGAGAGGAAAATATTTAGCGTTTACGCAGAATGATACCTCATATGATAATGAGGGGAAAATACCAACCTGTTTGGAATATTTAAAAGCATTAGGCATTACTTATGTACATTTATTGCCTACTTTTGATTATGGTTCCGTAGACGAAAGTAACCCACAAAAAGATCAGTTTAATTGGGGATATGATCCGGTGAATTATAATGTTCCGGAAGGCTCTTACGCAACGAATGCCAGTGATGGACATGTAAGAATAAAGGAATTTAAAGAAATGGTTATGGCACTTCATAAAGCAGGCATCGGTGTGATTATGGATGTTGTTTTTAACCATACTTACAATTTGGATGTACCTTTGCAAAAAACTGTGCCGGATTATTATTATCGAATAGATGAAGAGGGTAATTATTCCAATGGTTCAGAATGTGGGAATGACACTGCCAGCGAACGCATTATGTTTCGACGTTATATGGCAGATTCTGTCTGCTATTGGGCAAAAAACTATCACATTGACGGATTTCGTTTTGATTTAATGGGGCTTCATGATGTTGAAACCATGAATTATTTAAGGGAACGATTAAATGAATTACCGGATGGGGAAAAGATTTTAATGTATGGGGAACCATGGGCAGCCGGAAAAACATCTATGGAAGAAAATGCTGTGCCGGCATTGGCTAAAAATATTCATATGTTAGACTCCGGTATTGCCATGTTCTGTGATAAAATTCGGGATGGCATTAAGGGAGATGTCTTCAAGTTATATGAGAGAGGATATGTCAATGGTAATGCCAAAGAAGTTTTAAAATTCAAAGAAGACATCTGTTCCGGTGTGTGTGCCTGGTGCAACGAACATGAAAAAGAAATCCATCCAAAAGCCCCTTCACAGATTATCAATTATGTTTCTGCTCATGATAATTTGACATTATGGGATAAGCTGGTAATTTCCGTAAAAGACTCTGCTGATTACAAACAAAAATATTCAGACCTTATCCAGATGAATAAAATGGCAGCCGGTATTGTGTTTACAAGTTTAGGGATTCCTTTTTTCCAGGCAGGAGAAGAATTTGCACGAACAAAAGGTGGAAATGAGAATAGCTATAATCTGCCTTCCTCAATCAATCAATTGGATTGGAAGCGGACAGAAGAATATAAAGAATTAATGGAATATTATCGGTATATGATTGCATTAAGAAAAGATCTTCCGCTAGTAGAACGACTGGATGCAGATGCGGTGTCCGGAATTACTTTCCTGGATACCGAAGATGCGGTAATCGGGTTTATGATGGAAGAGAATAATACTTCAAAAAAATGGAAAAAAGCGCTTGTATTCTATAATCCATATGATGAAGAAAAAATGGCATCGTTACCGACAGAAAAATGGTATCTTCTGACGGATGGAGTTAGAAAAATGAACATGGATAAAAGTGAAAGCATTGAAAAATCTGTTTGTTTAAAGCCACGCTCAGTAACTGTTATGGCAACATTTGATTAGATGATCGATAGTGGCATCATGGAGGATAAATTATGAAGTGGATTTATGGAAAAAGAGATTGGGAAACATTAAAAAGAGGGCAGGAAAACTGTTATCTTATGACAAATCAGTTAGGTGGGTTTTCTTCGCTGACAATGACAGGTTCTGTTGCCAGAAATGATCATGCTGTTTTCATGGCTTGTACGCAGGCTCCGAATCATCGGTATAATATGGTTCATCGTTTGGCCGAAAAAGTCATTATTGGAACAGAAGAGGACTGTATTTCCAGTCAGGAATTTGCAAAGGAAGATTGTGAAAAAGGCTATCAATATTTGTCTGCCTTTACTTATGAAGATACTCCGGTCTGGAAATTTCAAATCAAGGGAGTCACCATTCATAAAGAAATGGGAATGAAAATAGGTGCGAATTCTCTTGGTATTTGTTACAAAGTATACAATGGAAGTCAGAAAGAATGTATATTAAAAATAACTCCTTTTTTTCAATTTACAAAAAAAGGCGATGAAATGAATCCGGAGCAGAAGTTTGTGAAAGAAGGCAATAAAGTTTCTTCGGAAGGGTTGAATCTGTATGTCAGGACAAATGGCACGGTAATAGATATTCCGGAAATTACGGAGAACTATTATTACAGTTATGATGCGTGTGATGGAAGAAGACCAAACGGACTGGCAAAAGCAAACCATGAAATAACCATAACGGTTAAACCTTCAGAAACAAAGGAACTTAATATTGTATTTGAAATGGAGCAATCCAAAGATACTGCAGCAGATATCATTAATGGAGTAAAAAAATACCGTGCAGATTTGGTTCAACGCGCCGGATTTACAGATGAAATTGCAAAAACACTTGTAAAAAGTGCAGCACAGTTTATCTCTTATCGGGAATCTACCGAAGGAGATACGATTCTGGCAGGTTTCCCATTTTTTGAGGATTGGGGAAGAGATACAATGATTGCGCTTCCGGGTGTATGCCTTGCAACGAAGCAGTATGAAACAGCAAAAAGTATTCTTAGAACATTTGCGGCAAATGAGAAAGACGGACTGATGCCAAATCTTTTTCCGGAAGGAAAAAGTGAACCGAGATACAATACGGTAGACGCTGCTTTACTGTTTATAAACTGTGTATATCTGTATTATCAGACAACAAAAGAAGAAGATTTTGTTTGTGAAATGTATCCGGTTATGGAACGCATTATGAATGGATATAGCAAGGGAACAAACTATGGAATACATATGGATGAAGACGGTTTAATCATGGCAGGGGAAGGATTTGATCAGGTAACCTGGATGGATGTACGAGTGGGAGATATTCTTCCGACTCCAAGACATGGAAAACCGGTAGAAGTAAATGCGTACTGGTATAATGCACTTTGTATTATGAGTTCTTTCGCAGCTTTGCTTCAAAAAGATGCACAAAATTATCAGAAACTGGCAGAAAAGGTAAAGGCTTCTTTTGTAGAAAAATTCTGGATGGAAGACAAAAATTGTCTGAAGGATGTGTTATCTGGTACAGCAGCAGATAATCAGATAAGGTGCAATCAGATCTGGGCAGTTTCCATGCCATTTACTATGCTGGATGAAACAAAAGAAAAGAAAGTTGTAGATAAAGTGTATGAGCTTTTGTATACACCATATGGACTTAGGACTCTTGAAAAAAATGACCCACAATTTCATCCACACTACGGTGGGGAAATGCTGGATCGGGATCTGGCATACCATCAGGGAACCGTCTGGGTTTTCCCTTTAGGAGCATATTATCTTGCTTATTTAAAGGTACATCATTATGATGATAATGCAAAACAGGTGGTAAAAGGACAACTGGAAGTTATGGAAAGTGCAATGAGAGAAGGATGTATTGGGCAATTGCCGGAAATTTATGATGGAGAAAATCCAACGGTTTCCCGCGGATGTTTTGCCCAGGCATGGAGTGTAGGGGAGATGTTACGTGTATATGAAAAGTTGCAATAAAGGATTCGAAACATGTATCTTCGACTTATATGGAACGTTGGTAGACATTCATACAAGCGAAGATAACAAAGAAGTGTGGGAGAAACTCGCACTGTTTTATGGATATTATGGGGCAGACTATTCGGCAGAAGAACTGGAAAATGCGTATCTTCGAATTGTAGGAAATATGGAAACCGGAAAAGTTCAAAAACGCAGTGATTCCCATGAAGCATTTCCTGAAATTCAGATTGAACAAGTATTTTTACAGCTTTTTACAGAAAAAAGAGTAAATGCAGAACTATCGTTGGCAGTTCATGCAGGACAGTTTTTCAGAGTGATGTCAACGGAGTATCTTAAACTTTACGAAGGAACAACAGAAATGTTGCAGGCACTTCAAAATCATCATAAAAAAATATACCTTTTATCCAATGCACAGAGAATTTTTACTGAATATGAAATGAAAGCATTAAAAATTGAACAGTTTTTCGATGGAATTTTCATATCATCAGACTATGAATATAAGAAACCGGATATCAGATTCTTTGAAAAACTAATTAATACATATCAGATTTCTGTCCCAAATGCTATTATGATTGGAAATGACGGTGTATGTGATATTGAAGGCGCTAAGCGTGCAGGACTTGCCACACTTTATGTCCATTCCAATATTTCACCCAAAGAAAAGATGCCGGATGCAGACTACGTTTTAGAGCACATGGATATGGAACAAATAAAGTCTATTTTATTAAATTAAACCCGAATTATTCACAGCAGCCAAGTGAAAGCTGTAATTAGTGCGTCAAGCTTGCTTGTAAGCCGAATTTATGATTTCACTTGGCGGGGGGAATAGAATTTACCCACCACACAGACAAGCCACAGACCAGATACGCATTGCGTAGCTGGTCTGTGGCTTGTCTGTGTGGTGGCTGTGAATAATTCGGGTTAAATAATGGAAAGAAAAATACCTTCTGCTTTGTCAGAGGGTATTTTACTTTCCTTATTTTGCATGTTAGATTTCATTTTTTGCATCTTACCATTGCTCCTATTGCAGAAAAAGAAGAAAACAAATATAGTGTAAGAAAACAAGGGAGGAGATGCAAAATATGAAAGATATGAAAGTTAGAGAAGATATGCAAAATATGGAAGACAGAGAAAATGTAATAGAAGTATCGCATCTGAAAAAGTATTATAAAGATGTAAAAGCTGTAGACGATGTCAGCTTTTCCGTAAAAAAAGGAGAACTCTTTGGCTTTTTAGGAGTAAACGGTGCCGGAAAATCTACAACAATCAATATGCTTTGTACCTTATTTCCGCCAACGGATGGAAAAGCAACAATTCTTGGAATGGACCTTGGAAAAAATGATGACAAAATAAAGCATCACATTGGTGTAGTCTATCAGAATAATTGTCTGGATGAACGCTTATCCGTAAAAGAAAATCTTTTGATTCATGGTGGTTTGTATGAAACAGACAAGGTAAAATTGCAGAAAAATTTATTTCATGTCTGCGAAATTCTAAATCTTTCAGATGTTATAAAAAGACCTTATGGAAAATTATCTGGCGGACAAAAAAGACGCGCTGAGATTGCAGCGGCACTCATGCATGCACCGGATATTCTGTTTTTGGATGAGCCAACCACAGGACTTGATCCGGCGACCAGAAAAAGTGTGTGGGAAACAATTTATACCTTACAAAAAGAGATGGATATGACGGTATTTTTAACAACACATTATATGGAAGAAGCAGCAAAAGCAAATCATATCGGAATTATGGAAAAAGGGCATCTCATTCAATTCGGAACACCATTTTCTCTGAAAGACAAGTTTGCCAAAGACAGACTTCGTCTGATGCCAAAGGAGGAAAAGAGAAGTGAATTGATGGAACAATTGACGAATAGAGGCATACATTACCGTACAAAAGAGAATTTTGTGACGATAACATTAGATCGAACAATGGAGGCTTTTCCATATCTTTCGGAATATCAGGAAATGATACAGGGATTCGAAGTCATACAGGGAACTATGGATGATGTCTTTTTAAATGCAACGGGAGGAGAGAACACATATGCGTAAATTTTTAAACTTAACCAAAAGAAATTGTCTGGTCTTTTTAAGAGATCGTTCGGCGGTATTTTTTTCCTTACTTTCGATGTTAATTGTCTTAATGCTAATGGGTGTTTTTCTTGCAAATATGAATGTAGAAAGTGTAACAGGACTTTTAGAACAGTATGGTGGAATAAGAGATGCAGCACTTGATAAAGAAAATGCCGGACATCTTGTGCAATATTGGACTTTAGCAGGAATTTTAGTGGTAAATTCACTGACGGTTACTTTGACTGTAATCGGAACTATGATAAGCGATGCACATGAACATCGTCTGGAGAGCTTTTATGCAGCACCAATCAAAAAAAGTGTGATTGGATTATCCTATATTACTTCTGCGATTTTAATCGGAACCTTATTTTGCTTACTGACGTTTTTTGGCGCAGTGATTTACATTGTAATAACCGGTGGAAGCATGCTTTCTGCTGAAGCAGTGGGGAAAATTATTTTATATACATTCATAAATGTTTGTGTTTTTGCAATTATTCTGTATTTTGTAGCACTTTTCATTAAGAGTAGCAGCGCGTGGTCAGGAATTGCAACCGTTGTCGGAACACTGGTTGGTTTTGTAGGTGCCATTTATCTTCCGATGGGAGAACTGCCGGAAAAAGTCGGAAATATTTTAAAATATATTCCGATTCTTCACGGAACGTCATTAATGCGCCGCGTCTGCTGTGAAGACATGTTGGAAAAGACATTTACCGGTGTACCACAAGAAGTTGTCGATATTTATAATGAACATATGGGCATTACAGTAATTATGAATGATAAAATAGTTTCTACTGGTACACAGCTCCTTTTTATGGTAGGATGTGGTTGTATAGCATTTCTTTTAATACTTTTTGTTTCAAAAAGGAAACATTTAAGCAGATAAAGGGGAACAGGAATGAAAGTGACCATTTTGGACTTAGAACCGGGAGAAGAAGAAGAAATTATTGTAAAATGTGATAAAATAAATGATAATCTGCAAAAAATATTAAATAGCATAAAGCAGGGAAACGATAAGCTCAACTTATATAAAAACGGAGATATTTACTTTATAGAGCCGGACGCAATTTATTATTTTGAATCGGTGGATCAGAAGGTGTTTGCGTATGGAAAGACAGAGGTATATGAGGTGAAAAGCAAGTTATATGAACTGGAAGAAGAACTTCCGGCGAGAGATTTTATGCGTTCTGCGAAATCGACGATTCTTAATCTGAATAAAATAAAAAGTTTAACGCCTGCATTTGGTGGGAGATTTGAAGCATTGTTAAAAAATGGGGAAAAGGTTATTATTTCCAGACAATATGTTAATGTTTTAAAAGAGCGTCTGGGAATCTAAAGGAGGACAATATGAACAATATTTTAGAAAAAATACGTGCTATTTTTCAGATGTATCTACAGATTGTTGCACTTGTCATATTGGCCTCGGCCATTTATATCACAGTGTTCTGGGGATATGATTGTGAAGTAGATGGAGATATTTTATGGCAGATTATGGGGGTATCTGCATTATGCAGTCTGTGTACACCGATTTTAATGTCCCAAAAAGAACTTTCCAAAAGAACAATGTTGTTTCGGGAAATGATACATTTCCTTATGATAAATGTAATTGTGCTATTTAGTGGATTTTGCTTCGAATGGTTCTATGTATCAGATTGGAAAATGATTGTTGGTATGGAACTTACGATTGTGGCGGTTTATGTTGGAGTTTGTACGATTGCTTATCGTATGAGCCAGAGAACAGCAGAAGAAATGAATCAGAAATTAAAAGAAAGACAGGAAGAGATGAAAGATACGGAGAACTGAGGAGGTTTTTCGTATCTTCCTTTTCATATAGAAAAAATTTCTGAAAAAAGTATAAAATTTTTTATAAGAAATTGACGAGCTGGAGTGAGATATTTATATTAAAAAATATGAAAAATTTGAGAACGCTACACTAGAAAGATACGAAGGATTAGAAAGCGAGGAAGAAATGATAAAATACAGTGTGAAGAAGCCATTTACCGTACTTGTTGCGGTAATCATCGTTTTGGTTATAGGCGTGGTTAGTTTAACGGGAATGGAAACAAATCTTTTGCCTGAGATGGACATGCCCTATATGATGGTCATTACGACATATCCGGGAGCCAGTCCGGAAAAGGTAGAGGAAAATGTGACGAAACCGATGGAAAGTACACTCGGAACCATCAACGGTGTAAAGAGCGTTACCAGTACCAGTGCAGAAAATTATAGCATGGTTATGCTGGAATTTGAGGAAGATACCAATATGGATTCTGCTATGGTAAAGGTGTCCTCCGGCATCAATCAGATTGAGGGACAATTACCTGATATCTGTGGAACACCGAATGTCATGGAACTTAGCATGGATATGATGGCGACGATGTATGCCAGTGTAAGCTATGAAGGAAAAGATATTTATGATCTTTCTTCCTTTACAAAAGATACCGTGATTCCATATTTTGAACGACAGGAAGGCGTTGCAAGTGTATCTGACGTAGGACTCGTGGAAAAGACGATAGAAGTTCGTTTAAATAAGGAAAAAATTGATGATATCAATGAGCAGATTATGTTGCTTACCAATGACAAACTGGCAGATGCAAAATCAAAAATTACGGATTCACAGAATACGATTAATGAGTCCAAAACAGAGCTGGAAGAAAAAGAAAATGATTTAGCAACGAAAAAAGAAGATACCAGTACGCAGCTTGCAGATGCTACATTGCAGTTAAATCAGGCAGTAGCAACGAAAGCCGCGTATGAATCGCAGCTTGTCAGCTTACAGGCAAGTAAGACTGCATTAGAAGGAGAAATGCAGATTTATACGGATAAAGGAATTGAAAACTCTTATAACAGTATGAATGGCATGTTTTCTCAAATGCAGTCGGCAGTTTCTACAATACAACAGCAGATCGGAAGTATGGCGGCTACTCCACAGATCCCTGATACATCACAGATATCTGATACGCCGCAGGAAGAGACCGATAATGTAAATAATCTTGCGGAAAATGAGGCAAACGAAGTAAGTGAAACATCTTCTGAAAGCAATGTGGTAGCGAATACACAGATTCCGGAACAGTATGCACAAGTTATGGCATTAGATACAGCGAAGATGCCGGTAGATATTAAGGATGCGATTGATCATCCGGAAAAACTGGAATATTTTAAAACTGCATTGCAGACGCTTCAAAGTGTGCCGGGTTCTAATATTGATGCAGGCGTAGCTGCTACAGCAGCTGCATTAAATGCCGAATCCTTAAAGCAGGTTTATGATATCGTAAATACAAGAATTCCACAGATTAAAACAGAACTTGCCAATCTGGATATCGAGATTATGGCAGCACAAAAAGTCGTAGAACAGATAACCAGTAAAATGGGAACCATTGACGATTCTTATAAAGAAGCGGAGTCCGGAAAGATTTCTGCAGCAGCAGGTTTTGGCTCTGGTGAGGCACAGCTTGCAGCTGCCAAAACCGCGTTAGATGATGCACAGACAAAATTAGACGAAGCAATGGAAAACTACGAAGATTCCGTAGACGCGGCACTTAAGAATGCCAATCTTGATCAGCTGCTGACTTTAGATTCTCTATCCGGAATTATTACAGCGCAGAATTTTTCTATGCCTGCAGGTTATATAGATGACGAAAATGATAACCAGTGGTTGTTGAAAGTCGGGGAGAATTATACATCTCTGGAAGACTTGAAAAATATGGTTCTTTGCAATATTGATGACATTGGAGATGTGAAACTTGGAGATGTTTCTGATCTTACAATCATTGATAATTCCGGGGATGCATATGCCAAGGTAAATGGAAATCAGGGTGTGTTACTTTCTATTTTTAAGGGAAGTACATCAGGAACAAGTGATGTGTCTAAGGCATGTAATGAGGCAATTTCCGACTTGGAAGAAAAATATCCGGGACTGGATATTACACCATTGGTAGATCAGGGTGACTATATTAAGATGATTATTGAAAGCATTGTATCGAGTATGGTACTTGGTGCATTGCTTGCAATCACTATTCTTGCAATCTTTTTGCGTGACATACGACCGACTCTTGTTGTTGCATTCAGTATACCGTTTAGTGTACTTTTTGCTATTGTTATCATGTATTTTACACATATTTCTATTAATATGATGTCACTTGCAGGTCTTTCACTTGCGGTTGGAATGTTGGTAGATAACTCGATTGTGGTAATTGAAAATATATATCGTCTGCGTCATCGTGGTCTGGAATCGGCGAGAGCTGCCGTACAGGGTGGAAAACAGGTGGCTGGTGCAATTATCGCATCTACGTTGACAACGGTTTGTGTATTTTTGCCAATGGTATTTACCACCGGACTGGTAAGACAGTTAATGCTTCCGTTTGCACTTACGATATCGTTTACTTTGATTGCATCCCTTATCGTGGCACTTACTGTTGTACCAACCATGGGTTCTGTTTTACTTAGTAAAAAAGTGCCAAAAACACAGGGAATCTTTACAAAATTGCAGGATGGATATGAAAAAGTCCTGCGCTTCTGTTTACGGTTTAAAATTGTACCATTGGGAATCGCAGTTGGGCTTTTGGCATTCTGCATTGTTTCTGTTATGCGGATGGGAATTACGCTTATTCCGGATATGGGCAGTGACCAGATATCTATTACGGTTACCATGCCGGAGGATTATAATAAGGAAGAATCCTATCAAAGTGCAGATGCAGTTATGGATAAGGTTCTTAAGGTGGATGGTGTGGCATTTGTAGGTGCCATGGATGGAAACAGCTCTTCCGGACTGGTTGGTGGCGGCGCCATGGGAGGAAACAGTGCAGACCAGTATCAGACATTTACCTTTTATGCATTGCCGGATGAGGATATCACCAAAACAAAAGAAGTAAATGCAATTTGTGATGCAATTAAAGAACAGACGAAAGATATGGACTGCGAGATTACCGTTTCCAACTCCATGATGGGAGAAATGGACGAGATGTTAGGCAGTGGTCTTGAAATTGATATTTACGGAAACGATTTGACAACATTAACAGAAATCAGTGAAGATTTGGAAGATATGCTTGCCGGGGTGGATGGATTTGAAAATATCAGTAATGGGCAGGAGGATGCAGATGAGGCAATTCATTTATTGATTGATAAGGATGAAGCAATGCGGCTTGGTATCACGGTAGCACAAATTTATAGCGATATTTCGGATCGTCTTACAACGGATAAATCCTCAGTTACGCTTGAAGTGGATGACTATGATATGGATGTTAAAATCGTAGATGAAACGGATAATCTGACAAAAGAAAATCTTCTTGATATGGAATTTGAAACGGAAGGCAAGGATGATGAAGGAAATACGGTTACCGAAACACATAAATTGAGTGATGTGGCAAGATTGGATTATGGTAGTGGTATTGCATCCATTAATCGTTCCAACAGTGAACGTAAAATGTCGGTTACGGCAGATACAAAATCCGGTTATAATACAACTCTATTATCAAGAAAAGTAGAGAATTTGTTAGAAGATTATGAGGTACCGGAAGGTTACAGTATTGAATTTGGCGGGGAGACATCAAATGTTACGGATATGATTACGCAGATGGCAAAATTAATGTTACTTGCTTTTGTATTGATTTATCTGGTCATGGTGGCACAGTTCCAGAGTCTGTTATCTCCATTTATCGTTATTTTTACCGTTCCGCTTGCATTTACCGGAGGATTACTCGGACTTATGATTTCGGGAAAACAGATTTCGCTTATGAGTCTGATTGGATTTCTGGTCTTAATGGGAACGGTTGTTAATAATGGTATTGTATTCGTAGATTACACGAATCAGCTTCGAATTGGGGGAATGACGAAAAGGGAAGCACTTGTTGCGACCGGTAAAACACGTATGCGCCCGATTCTTATGACGGCTTTAACAACAATTCTTGCAATGCTTGCAATGATTTTCAATCAGAGTACCGGTGGCGAGATGGGACAGGATATGGCAATTGTTGTTACCGGAGGTTTAATTTATGCAACCTTCATGACACTTTTTATTATTCCTGTCATGTATGATATTTTATACCGCAAACAACCAAAAGTTGTGGATGTAGGAGATGATTCCATTGACGACGTACCGGATGATGCGGCAGAATTTATTGCAGAATTAGAGAAAAAAGAGTTGAATTAAACCCGAATTATTCACCCGCCAAGTGAAATCATAAATTCAGCTTACAAGCAAGCTTGACGCACGAATTACAGATTTCACTTGGCTGCTGTGAATAATTCGGAATAAAGATTTTACACTTATTTTACCAGATTCTGGTTTTAGATTTTACATTTCCTGCATATGATAATTAGGTAACAGTATGAGAAAATGAGAAAAAACGAGGGAAAAAGCAAGAAGGAAAGTAAATAAGAATGGGAAATAAGGGTAAAACGAAAAAAATGGTCAGATTTGAAGTTTTAGAAAACAAAGATGCCACGAAAGAAAAAAACGTACAGGAAGCATTAAATTCAAAAAGAGCGCAGAAACTAAAAGCAGACTTACTGGAAGCAGATAATATTTTGCGGAATGAATATGCAATTAATTTATTGCTATTTAAGCTGAAAATGATTAATATTGAATTAGAAAAAAAATATACACGCGCAGTAATAAGAAATATCGATAGCAGAATAAAATCAGCTGATAGTATTATAAAGAAATTACAGCGGAAGGGCTATGACATTTCTTATGCTGTTGCGGAGGAAAAATTAAATGATATTGCAGGAATCCGGGCAGTCTGTTTCTTTGTGGATGATGTTTATGAAATTGCCGAGTTGTTAAAACGGCAAAAAGATATAAAATTGATAAAAGAAAAAGATTATATCAAAGAACCAAAAAAGAACGGATATCAGAGCCTGCATTTGATTATGCAGGTTCCTTTTTTTGCCGGAGAAACATGCATTTATCAAAAAATCGAGGTGCAGCTTCGTACTGCGATTATGGATTCCTGGGCAGAGCTTGATAATCAGCTTTGTTATAAGAAAGAATTTTTAAATACAGAAAATGCCGAGGAAGAGTTAAAAGCTTATTCGCAGCTTGTCGTAAAAATGGATAAACAGATGCTTCAGCTGCGCAAACAGATTAAGAAATTATAAAGCCTGGAAGAAAGAGGATACTTATGATTAAAAATATTGTTTTGGATGTTGGAAATGTGTTGGTGGATTATTGTTGGCAATCTTATATTGATTCATTTGGGTTTTCGGAAGAAACCGCAAAGCGTGTGGCAGATGCAACGGTCTTAAATCAGACATGGGATGAATATGACAGAGGTGTTTTAACGGATGAAGAAGTATTAAACCGCTTTATCAAAAATGATCCGGCAATCGAAAAAGAACTTCGGATTTTTTCCGCGAACTTAAGTGGCATTATTAAAGAATTTCCATATACCAGACAATGGATTTTAGATTTAAAGGCACAGGGCTTTCAAGTATATATTCTTTCTAATTTCGGCTCAAAGTGCATGAGAGACTGTAAGGATGAGATGGGATTCGTACCACTGGTGGATGGCGCACTGTTTTCTTATGAGGAGAAAGTGGTGAAGCCGGATGATGCAATTTATCAGAAATTATATAAGCGTTTTCATCTGAAACCGGAGGAATGCCTGTTTTTTGATGACAGGGAGGATAATATCAAAGCGGCAATTGAAAACGGGATGCATGGAATTGTATTTAAAAGTTATGAGCAGGCGAAGGAAGCGATTGCAAAATTGAAAGAGGAATTGTAGCCACGGATAAAGGGGAAGGGTATGAGCAGAAAGAAAAAAGAAACGATAGAACTGCGCTATTATGATATTCCGCAAAAGGAATATGTAATCGCACTTTTGGGGGAAGATTGGATCAGGGCTTACGGGAAAGATATCACCAATCTGCATTTTCATAATCTGATGGAAATCGGATATTGTAGAGATGGACAGGGAATCGTTCAGCTTGATGATAAAACAAATCCTTACCGCTCCGGAATGTTAAGTGTGATTCCAAAAAATTTTCCGCATACAACAACAAGTGAAGAAGGAAAAACCAGTTATTGGGAATATCTGTTTTTTGATCCGGAGACGATCCTTCGCAATATGTATCCGGAAAATGAACTGCACCAAAAAAAGATGTTAAATCTTATTACAAGAAAGGCAAATTTTTTTCAGGCGCAGGAGCATCCGCAGCTTACCTCTATTGTTCTTACGATTATGGAAGAGATGCGGAAAAAGAAAGAATTTTATGTGGATACGGTAAACTGGCTTACCTGTGCACTATTACTTGAAATTGCGAGGGTAAACAGTTTAGAGCACGAAATGGTTGAGAAAGCCAAAAGACCGGGAATCGGACAGATAAAGAATGCATTGGATTACATTAGTATGGAATACCAGCAGGAAATAAAAATCCAGGAATTAGCAGAGAAATGTTGTATGAGTGAGACGCATTTCAGACGATTGTTCGTAGAATATATGGGAATGACACCGGTAGATTATATCAATATGGTACGTGTTCAGATTGCATGCGAAATGATGCGAAAAACAAACGCATCTATGGAGGAGATTGCAGTGAAAGCCGGTTTTGCCACTGCTTCTACATTTAACCGGAATTTTAAACGAATTGTAGGAACAACGCCGTATCAATGGAAAAAGAATCCGGAAAATTACGAAAATAAACTTCTTTCGTTTAACATTTCGGTGGAAAAAGGATGGTAGAAAACGCGCATTTTCGAAAAGATGGTCGAAAATGCGCGTTTTTAAAATGAATTCATACACTACAAGAGGAAAAACTTTGTTATTATGTATATACAGAAACGGACGGGGGATTAAAAAGTGTACATATTGCACAAATTAGAAAAATGAGATTTAAAAGAAACCGTCAAAACAACAAATGTATTGGGAGGAAAAGCGTATGAAAAGAAAGGTCGTATCACTTATTCTTGTAACAGCATTAGTAGCATCAATGACAGCTTGTGGAAGCTCTGGGGAAGCATCAACAAGCGGAAGCAGTGACAGTACATCTTCCGGAGCTTCATCCGAAGAAGCAAAAGATGATGCATCAGCAGAAAATACTTCTGCAACAGGAGAAGATGAAAACACACTGACTGTATGGGCATGGGATGAAACATTCAATATTTATGCAATGAATGAAGCTGCAAAGGTTTATCAGAAAGACCATCCGGATGTTAAAGTAAATGTAATCAATATGCCATGGGAGGATACCCAGACAGCCATTACTACAGCAGCTACCTCCGGAGATTACAGCACATTGCCGGATATCCTGTTATGTCAGGATAATGCGTTCCAGAAAAACGTACTCAGCTATCCGGATTTGTTTGTGGATATCACGGATTCAGGAATTGATTTTTCACAGTTCGCTGCAGGGAAAACAGCATATTCCGTAGTAGATGGTAAGAATTATGGTGTTCCGTTTGATAATGGTGCGGTTATTGCATGTTATCGTACCGATATCTTAGAGCAGGCAGGCTATACAATAGAAGACCTGACAGATATTACATGGGATGAATTCCAGACAATCGGGGAAGATGTATTGGCAAAAACAGGATATGCTCTTAATTCTACAGAAGCAGGAGAACCGGATCTTGTCATGATGATGTTACAATCTGCAGGAGCTTCCCTCTTCGATGAAAATGGAAATCCGACAATTGCAGATAATGACGCATTGAAAAAAGTCGTTGAAACTTATTGTTCTTTAGCACAGGCCGGTGTGCTTCAGATTACAGATGATAACTGGGATGAATATATTAAATCCTTTAACTCAGGAAAAACAGCCGGTGCAATCAATGGATGCTGGATTATGGGATCTATTCAGGCAGCAGAAGATCAGTCCGGCAACTGGGGTGTTACCAATATGCCAAGTCTTGTTGGTGTAGATGGCGCAACGAACTACTCAAATAATGGTGGATCTTCCTGGGCAGTTACATCCAACTGCAAGAAGACAGACCTCGCTACAGATTTCTTAAACAGCACATTTGCCGGAAGTGTAGACTTCTATGCAGGAATCTTACCTTCTTCCGGAGCTATTGCAACATGGTCTCCTGCAGCATCAGCAGATGTTTACAGTGAACCAAGTGAATTCTTTGGAGGAGAACCTGTATTTACAAAAATTGTAGATTATGCTTCTAAAGTACCAAGCAACAATACAGGAGCATATTACTATGAAGCACGTGATACAGTAGCAGTAGCAATTACGAATGTTATGAATGGCGCAGATATTGATTCTGAACTTGCAAATGCACAGGCAACTGTAGAATCTTATATGCAGTAAACTTAAAAATTCTATAAGGGGAGATGGCAGGTGCTACTCCCCTTTGTGATTAAGGGGGCGTTTTAAAGTGAGTCAACCGATGGCAAAAAAGAAAAAATTATCGCTGACGAAAAGACATAACTTAACCGGCTGGGCTTTTCTGGCCCCGGCTGCATTATTAATCGCAGTAATGAGTTTTTATCCGATGATAAAAGCGTTTGTTTTGTCCTTTAAATCAGGATCTACTTTTAAGACTATGGAATGGGCGGGATTTTCAAACTATATAAGAATGTTTCAGGATACCGTGTTCATTCAATCATTAAAAAACACATTTATTTACCTGATTATTCAGGTTCCGATTATGTTAGTTTTGGCATTGATGTTAGCATCTTTGTTAAACAATAAACATTTGAGATTCAAAGGATTTTTCAGAACGGCAATCTTTTTGCCATGTGCAACATCATTAGTATCTTATGCAATTATTTTCCGTTCTTTGTTTGCAACGGACGGATTTGTAAACAGTATTTTAACCAGATTGGGAATATTACATACCGGATATGGATTTTTAACAAACCCTACCAGTGCAAGAATTATCATTGTTGTAGCTTTGATTTGGAGATGGACGGGTTACAATATGGTATTCTATTTATCCGGATTGCAGAATATAGAGTATTCTGTCTATGAAGCCGCAAAAATAGACGGAGCATCTCCGATACAGACATTTTTCAAAATTACCTGTCCGCTTTTAAAACCGACCATTTTGCTTACAGCAATTATGTCAACCAATGGTACCTTACAGCTCTTCGATGAATCTGTAAACTTAACCGGTGGCGGACCTGCCAATGCAACGATTACCATGTCACACTACATTTATAACTGCTCATTCAAATATGTGGCAAACTTTGGATATTCCGCAGCAATGTCCTTCTTAGTATTAATTTTAGTAGCAATCCTTGCATTCATTCAGATGAAAGTAGGTGACAAACGTGATTAGTAAACCAAAAAAAATAGCACAGTATGCAATTTTAATCATATTTTCACTGTTTTCCATTTTCCCATTGTTTTATATGGTAATGGGAGCAACCAATAAGAGTGTTGATGTTATTCGAGGAAAATTATTACCGGGAACTTATCTGGTAGAAAATTTTAAGAAATTGGTTTCTGAAACAGATTTGGCAAGTGCAATGCTAAATTCCTTTAAATACGCAATTTTATTAACATTCTTATCCTTACTGATTTGTTCTTTGGCAGGATATGGATTTGAGATTTACCATACCAAAGGCAAAGATATGTTGATGTCCGTCATTCTATTGGCAATGATGGTACCGTTTGTAGCAACCATGATTCCATTGTTTGAATTGTGTTCTAAGATGGGACTTTTAAATTCAGCACTTGGATTCGTGTTACCAACAATATCGACACCGTTTTTGATTATGATGTTCAGGCAGAGCGCAAGATCGTTCCCGCATGACATTATAGAAGCTGCAAGAATTGATGGATTAAGCGAAATACAGATTTTCTTTCGGATGTTTATTCCGACAATGCGTTCCACCTATGCAGCAGCCATGACAATTACGTTTATGAATGCATGGAACAATTACTTATGGCCGAAAGTAATTATGACGAATGCAGATTCACAGACCATGCCGATGTTAGTTGCAAACCTGACATCCGGTTATGTAACAGATTATGGCGAGTTGATGTTAGCCGTACTGTTATGTAGTCTTCCGACAATTATTATATTCTTCTTCTTACAGAAGTCCTTTGCGGAAGGAATTACAGGTGCTGTGAAATAAAGATTGGATTCAAAAAAATGGGCTGCCCCCATCATGTGTATGGCATCACGGATAGGTGGGCAGCTCTTTG
Source organism: Roseburia hominis (assembly GCF_021531695.1). Taxonomy (GTDB): domain Bacteria; phylum Bacillota; class Clostridia; order Lachnospirales; family Lachnospiraceae; genus Roseburia_D. The sequence goes on from NZ_JADYUI010000005.1 coordinate 93,119, forward strand.
TGTATAAAATATAAGGTTGGAGGGAAATAAAATGGGAGAATTTTGCTATGAAAAACGAAAAGATCCAAAGTATTTTATGGAAAATCGCCTGGCAGCACACTCAGATCATGTAGCGTATGCAACATTGGATGAGATGGAAAAAGAACAGAGCAGTTTTCGCTATTCTTTAGATGGAATATGGAAATTTTCCTATGCCAAAAATGATGCAACCCTTGTAAGAGGATTTGAAAAAGCTGAATTTGACTGTCATAGCTGGGATGATATCCGGGTTCCTGCACATATTCAGATGGAAGGCTATGATATTCCACAATATGTCAATGTCCAGTATCCATGGGATGGAAGAGAGGAAATTGAGCCTGGAGAAATCCCAACGGAGTTTAATCCGGTGGCAAGCTATGTGAAATATTTCACAATTCCGGACACCATGAAAAATAAACCGCTTTATATTTCTTTTCAGGGTGCTGAGAGCGCATTGGCAGTCTGGTTAAACGGACATTATGTAGGATATAGTGCAGATTCGTTTACACCATCCGAATTTGAACTTACTCCTTATGTAAAGGAAGGAGAGAATAAGCTGGCTGTTCAGGTCTTTAAATGGACAGCAGGAAGCTGGTGTGAAGATCAGGATTTTTACCGTTTTTCCGGACTTTACCGTAGTGTGTATTTATACACCGTGCCGCAGGCACACATTCAGGATCTTTGTATCCGTACCCTTTTAGACCGGGAATATGTGGATGCAGAACTTACTCTGGCATTGAAAGCAATGGGAGAGGGAACCGTAGAACTTATTCTGTCAGACCACGGTACAGAGATTGTGAAAAAAGAAACAAACTTAGAAAAAGAAACGAATCTTTCCATTCCGGTAAAGAAACCACATCTTTGGAGTGCAGAAGACCCATACCTTTATGATTTATTATTTATCGTAAAACAGAATGGAGAACCGGTTGAATATATCAATCAAAAAGTAGGATTTCGCCAGTTTGAAATGAAAGATCATCTTATGTGCTTAAACGGAAAACGCATCGTATTTAAAGGTGTGAATCGTCATGAATTCAGTTCAAAGACAGGGCGGGCAGTCTCAACGGAAGAAATCATACAGGATATTGTGACAATGAAACGGAATAATATCAATGCAATCCGCACCTGCCATTATCCCGATGATTCAAGAATCTATGCACTTTGTGATGAATACGGACTATATCTGATTGCAGAAAACAATTTGGAATCACATGGTTCCTGGGAGCCGGTCTTAAGAGGTGCTGCCGATATCAGTGATGTGGTACCGGGAGATAATATGGATTGGGAAGACATGATGTTAGATCGCGTGACTTCCTGCTATGAAAGGGATAAAAATCATCCGGCAATTTTAATCTGGTCCTGCGGAAATGAGTCGTTTGGCGGAAAAGTAATTTTTGATATGTCAGAAAAATTCCGCGAGCTGGATCCGACCAGACTGGTGCATTATGAAGGTGTATTCAGTGACAGACGTTACAATGATACCAGTGACATGGAAAGTGAGATGTATCCGTCCGTAGAAGACATCAAAGAATTTTTAAAGAAAGACAGAAGCAAACCATTTATCTGCTGTGAATATACACATGCCATGGGAAATTCCTGTGGTGCCATGTATAAATACACAGATCTTACGGATACAGAACCATTATACCAGGGTGGATTTATCTGGGACTACATTGACCAGTCCATTTTAAAGAAAAACCGTTACGGAGAAGAATTTCAGGCATATGGCGGTGATTTCTTAGAACGTCCGACCGACTATAACTTTAGCGGAAATGGCATTGTTTATGGTGGAGAACGTGATGAATCACCAAAAATGCCATCCGTAAAATACAATTACCAGAACATCAGCGTTTCTATCACAAAAGAGAACATTCATGTAAAAAACAAAAATCTCTTTGTTAATACCAATCAGTTCTACTGTGAAGTATTGCTGGAAAAAGAGGGACATCCGGTAGAAAAAGTTTCTTTAGAAACTGATGTTATGCCATTAAGTGAAAAAGATTATCCATTACCGCTTGAGATACCACATGAGGCAGGAGAATATGCCATTACGGTTTCCTTCCATTTAAAAGAAGATACTTTATGGGCAAAAGCAGGATATGAAATCGCATTTGGGCAGGAAGTATTCCGTGTAGAAGAAACAGAGAAGAAAATATGTAAAAAATCTCTGAAAGTAATTCATGGAAAATTAAATCTTGGTGTAAAAGGTGAAGATTTTGACGTTTTGTTTTCTGCCTTAAGCGGCGGATTGGTTTCTTATCGCTATGCAGGAAAAGAAATGATAGAAGCAATCCCAATGCCGAATTTCTGGCGTGCACCAATTGATAATGATTGTGGTAACCTTATGCCGCAGCGTTATGCACAATGGAAGATTGCAAGCATGTATCTGACGCATAAAAGCTGGGACGATTTTGATGCAAAAACACCTGTCATTAAGGAAGAAGAAAATCAGGTTTCCATTACTTATACCTATTATCTTCCAACCAGTCCACGTTCAGAATGTGAACTTACCTATACTGTATTTGGGGATGGAACGATAGAAACCAGACTTTCTTATGACCCGGTAAAAGGGCTTTGCGACATGCCGGAATTTGGCGTCATGTTCAAATTAAATGCAGATTATGACAACGTAGAGTGGTATGGCTTAGGACCACAGGAAACCTATGCTGACCGTACACAAGGTGCCAAACTTGGCATTTATAAAAATAAAGTAAAGGATAACATGGCAAAATACCTGGTACCACAGGAATGCGGAAATAAGACCGGGGTGCGCTATGCCAAAGTTACTGACTATAAAGGCAGAGGAATGCTATTTGAAGGAGATGGCATGAATTTCAGTGCGTTGCCATATACGCCGCACGAGATGGAAAATGCACATCATCCATATGAGCTTCCGCCGGTACATTACACGGTAGTACGTGTTGCCAAAGCACAGATGGGTGTTGGCGGAGATGACAGCTGGGGCGCAAAAACACACGAAGAATTTTTAATTCCGGTAACGAAAAAATTAGAATTCAGTTTCCGGTTTAAGGGGATTTAATAACAAAAACATAGAATGTAGGAGGAATAAGGAGATGGATAAATTTATCGTAAACATCATCCATCGTCCGGAAATGGTTCCGGAATATGCGGAAAAAGTAACCGGACAGGGAAAAACAGAGGATATCGGAAGAAAGGCTCTTTTAACAGAGTCCCTTGATATCTTTAAAACACAACAGGAGATTGCACACAAAAATGGTTTAAAAACCACGATTCAGATGACTTATGCAAGTCTTTTCAATGACGAAGCGGTAGAACTTGCAAAAGCAGATCATGAAAAATACGGAGATGAAATCGCATTGTCCTTACTTGGTCTTCCATGTAAGGAATTCCGTGAAAAATATAATACAAAAGACTTTTGTATCTGGATGTTTTCCATGGAAGATAAAAAAGAAATTGTAAATGACGTATTTGAAAAATTCTATGATAGATTTGGATTTTATCCGGAATCTACAGGTTCTTACTATATGGATGCAGAGCTTACCAATTACATCAAAGAAAAATATCCGATGGTAAAATGTGCGGTTGCAACCTGTTGGGAAGAAGGACCGAAAGCATACCATACCTGCAATAATTCCTGGTACACTTTGTTTGACGGTGGCCCATGGGCACCATGGATTCCATCAAAACAAAATACACATGCACCGGCAGCAAACAAAGAAGAAGACAGTGGTATTGTAGCAATCCCACATCTTTCCCGTGATCTGATTGCCTGCTATGACGGTAATGGTTCTAATTTCGGAACTCATCCACAGAACGTGCTTCGTGGTATGATTTATGATTCCGAGACATGGGAATATCCATATCTTTATAATTTAATTGACCAGTATCGTTCTTTGGAAAAATATAATAATGGATATGCCTATAACATGATGTTCGTAGGACCTGGCTGGATGAATAAGATGGGGCGCTGGGAAGCTCCGTATGAATTATTGAAAAAATCCTACGAAGACGGTTGTGCTTACTACGGAAAGCTCAAAAAAGAAGGAAAACTGGTTGACATGACCATGTCAGAGTTTGCTGACTATTACCGTGAGAAGAAAACTTATACGGAACCGGAATGTGCCCTTTGGAGAGATATTTTGTATGGCTCTGACAAACAGCTTTTCTGGTATTGCGATCCATATATGAGAGCTTGTGTAAACATGGATCAGGGCGGTGCCATCGTTGACCTTCGTCCATATGCCGCAAAATTGAAATGGGAAGTCGGAATCGGAACCAAACATGTGCAGGATGCCTCTTATCCATTCCTGATTCAGGAAAAATACCGTGCCGGTTATTTTACCCATTATGCCGGAGAAGGAACGGTAAGAAGTGCCAAACTTACTTATCAGGGCGAAGAAGTCGATTTATGCTTATGTCGTACCAAAGCTCATTTTTCACAGGAAGGAAAAACAAGGATTCTTACCTTAGACCCGGTAGAAATCGAATTTGCTGACCTTATGGTAACCTTGCAGACAAAAGAATATTTCGAAGAAGGAAGCTCCAACATCAAAATTGAGCGTACCATTCTTAATATGAGCAATCCGGATGCAAAAGTAGAATTAAATGAATATATGGTAGCCTGCTATGGTACAACAGAATATCCGGAAGATATGACAGGAATTACCTTAAAATGTGAAGGAAACGACGAAAAAACAATTTCTTATGAATACAAATGCAGAGAAGCTTCTTTAGATGGAGCAGATGCAGTCAGTGCAGTGATTCCTGCAATTGAAACAAAAGTATCTTTAACCGCTTCTGCAAAAGCGGAAGGCTACATTAAAGAGGGTTATGCATTTTCACCAATGTTTACACTTGGATATAAGAAAGAAATTTCAAATAAGGAGGTATTTGCAACATGGCTCAATCTGGAAAAGGCAAATTAAATTACAGATGCCCGTCCTGCTTTATGAGGGATCTGGACATTGATATGTTTTATGATAAAGACAAAAAAGAATATTACTGCATCCGTTGCCAGTATACCGGTACGGAAGAAGATGTATTAAAGAAAAATGAAATGGTCCGGTTTCGGTATCGTGCCATGAATAAACGTTTCGAAAAATTTGATTTTGATTAAAAAAACAGCCTGATGCTAAAAATGAGAATAGGATAAAATTTCTTACCAATGCATCAGGCTGTTTTTTAGGAGGAAACATGGAAAATTTTATAAAAGGTGTGGATTTATCCACTTTAATCGAATTAGAAAAATGTGGTGCACGTTATTTTGATCAAGGGAAAGAAGAAGATGTTCTTACAATTTTAAAACGCTATGATATTGATTCTGTTCGAGTACGTCTGTGGAATGACCCATATTCAGAAAAAGGAGAACCATATGGTGCCGGCACCAACGATATCAAAACAACAATGGAGATTTTAAAGCGGGTAAAAGCAAGGGGATTTTCTACGTTATTAGATCTTCATTACAGCGATTTCTGGGCAGACCCGGGAAAACAATGTAAGCCAAAAGTCTGGGAAAATTATGATGTATCACAGCTTGAAACGGCAGTTTTTACATATACGAAAGAAACATTGGAATTATTAAAAAAAGAAGATATTCTTCCTGATATGGTACAGGTCGGAAATGAATTATCAAACGGATTACTCTGGCCGGAAGGGAGAGTTCCGAATTATGATAATATCGCACGTTTTGTCAGTGCCGGAATTCGTGGTGTACGTGTAGTAGATGATAAAATTTCCATTATGATACATCTTGATAACGGTGGAAATAATGCGCTTTATCGGGAATGGTTCGATGAGTATTTAAAACGAGGCGAAGATTTTGACGTAATTGGTTTGTCTTACTATCCATTCTGGCATGGAACCTTAGATATGCTCACTGATAATATGAATGACCTTGCGGTCCGTTATGGTAAGGATTTAATTGTAGCAGAAGTTTCTATGGGATTTTCCATGGAAGATTATTCCAAATACGAAAAGCTGGAGAAAAGTGCCAGAAAAGGATATGCAACAAAACCGGAGTTGGTAGGAAAAATTGAATATCCAATGACAAAACAGGGACAGGCAGATTTTATGGCAGACTTTTTAAACCGCATTCATCAGATTAAAAATCAAAAAGGAAAAGGTTTTTATTACTGGGAACCGGCATGGATTCCGGTTTCCGGCAGCGGATGGGCAACTCCTGCATCGTTAGCTTATATGAAAGATCCGGGACCATGTGGAAATGAATGGGCAAATCAGGCACTATTTGATTATGAAGGCAATGCATTACCGGCACTTTCCGTTATTCGGGATTTTTCATAAGAAATATTGACAGAAAAAGACAGGTGTGCGATGATACCCAAAGAAGATCTATCTTCCTACTTATGTAATGTAATGAAAGATAAAAGGAAAGGAAAAACAATGGAACTTTGGGATATTTACGATAAAGACAAAAAACGTACCGGACGAACGATGGAGCGGAATGACTGGAAATTAAAGGAAGGCGAATATCACTTAACGGTACTTGGTGTTGTTGCAAGAAAAGATGGTAAATTTTTAATTACAAAACGTGTTATGACAAAAGCTTGGGGAGCCGGCTGGTGGGAAGTTTCCGGCGGTGCTGCACAGGCAGGCGAAGAGTCAAAAGACGCTGTACTTCGGGAAGTACGAGAAGAAACAGGTTTGGATGTATCCGGTTTTGATGGTGGTTATTTATTTACATATCAGCGTGAAAATATCAAAGAAGGTGATAATTATTTTGTAGATGTTTATCGTTTTATCGGTGACTTCAACGAAAATGATATTCATTTGCAGGAAGAAGAAACGGCAGACTATTGTCTGGCTACCAAAGAAGAAATCGAAGCACTGGCAAAAGAGGGAATTTTTCTTCATTATGACAGTATAAAACGTGCTTTTGATCTTACGCGTAGCTAATTTAATACTTGATTTTCCATAAAATGGTAGTATAATAAACAGCAGTTATGGGGGAAATAACTGCTGTTTATTACGAAGGTGTAAGTTTTACACCTTCTTTTTTTTGCGTTTTACTTTGGTAAAGCAAAAAAGTGCTCAGAAATTCTGAGATCGACAGCACTGGGGAATTTAAATGATTGAGAGGACAAGAACGTGAAAAAGAAAACACATGTCAAACCAAGAAAATTAAGTATCCGTAGTAAATTATTGATTCCGATTATTCTCACAAACATACTGATTTGTGTCATCATGGGAACCGCTTTGGGTCAACGGATGAAAGCCGGCATGGTCGATATCGGAATTGAAGAGGCAAAAGTAGTAGCGCAACAGGCAGCAGATGAAGTGGATCCCGGCATATTAAAATCATTAAAGCCCGGAGCCGAAAAGTCGAAAAATTATACCAAAACGCTTACCACCTTTTCTTCTGTAACAGAAGGAAGCAATATTGCAAGTCTGTATGCACTTTATACAGATGGAGACAAGGTATACTATAGCGCATCCTCTGAAGAGGATGTAGCAATCGGAGACCCTTATACAAAATCATATTCCAAATTAAAAGATGCTTTTAATGGAAAAGTACAGTGTGGCAATCATCTTGAAAAAAGAGGAAAAAAATCATATGTTACGATTTATGTCCCACTGAAAGCCAATAATAAGGATGTCGATGCTGTCTTAGGGTGCGATTACGACGCAACAGATATTATGAAAAAAGTATCTGCCAATGTCACTCTTGTAATCATAGTTGGTCTTATCTGCATTGTGGCATCCGTGCTTGTTAATAACATAATTATCAGTACCGTCACATCCGGATTACGTAAAGTGGATAAGAAGATTTATGATTTAGTTCACAACGAAGGCGATTTGACACAGACAATTCATATAAAATCCGGGGATGAACTGGAAATAATTGCGGATAATGTCAATAGTCTTCTTGCTTATATTCGTGAAATAATGATTCATATTGCCGATAACACGGAAAAATTAAATGCTTCTTCTGCCAATATTGTATCCAGCCTGTCAGAAGCAGAAGGAAGTACCACAGATATTTCGGCAACCATGGAAGAGATGAGTGCCTCCATGCAGGAAACAACAGCATCTTTGAATCAAATCAGTGCCTCCATCGGAGAAATTTATCAGTTTATTGAGTCCATTCATGAAAATGCAACCCGTGGAAATCAATTCTCTGATGATATGCAGAAAAGTGCAGAGGAAATCAGAGAAAATGCATTGGCAGTTCAGAATAAAGTAAAAGATCAGACCGATAGTATGATTACAGAAGTCAACGATAAAATTGAAAAATCAAAAGCCGTTGAAGAAATCACAGTACTTGCAACCAATATTATTGGCATTACGGAACAGACACATTTATTGGCACTCAACGCAAATATTGAAGCAGCAAGAGCCGGTGAAGCAGGCAGAGGATTTGCGGTTGTGGCGGAAGAAATCGGCAAATTGGCAAGTAACTCAGCAGAAGTTGCCGCTGAAATCAATACGGTAAGTTCAAATGTTATTAAAGCCGTAGAAGAGTTAGCAGCACAGGCAGAAGACATGCTTAAGTTCTTGAATGAAACCGCCATGCAAGGCTATGAAGAACTGGTATCTACCAGTGAGAATTATCGTGACGATGTCGCAAAAATGAGTTCCATGATGCAAAGTTTTGCAGATCAGTCCAGTCAGCTTAAGGAAAACATGGATCATATCTGTCAGGCAACCGAATCTATCAATGCATCCGTAGAAGATAACGCAAAAAGTGTTACAAACGTAACGGAGATGACCGTCAATTTCAATGGCAATTTTGCAGATATTGGTTCAGAAGCCGCTGTGAATGAGACCATTGCGAAAGAACTGGAAGCAGAGGTTGGAAAATTTAAGTTAGCGTAGAATGCAGGGATTACTTTTGGAAACGTTTAACAGTTTTTCGAGTTTTTTTACCAAAATCTTTTATACATGTATACAATTTATAAATGTATACTACCATTGATAAATAGAAAAATTTGCCTTGACTTATTACAATTAACAATTTAAAATAAGCTTTAGAGTGATTGACGAAAGTCACACGAAGGGGTACACCACCACGGGTGTAGTTTCTTTTGTGTGGCTTTTTTTGTTTATACAATAAAAACAATTCGCGTAAATGTCAAAAAAGAGAGGTGACAACATGGTTCAGATTAATGGAGAAAATGTAGCAGCAGATGGAATGACATTAAGCAATTATCTTGCTGAAAATGGTTATGTATTAGCGCAGATTGCCATTGAATATAATGGTGTAATCCTGCCAAAAGAAAACTGTGCAACTACAATCCTTAAGGATAAGGATGTGGTAGAAATTGTAAGCTTTGTAGGCGGAGGCTGTTACTAAAACCCGGTACAGATTGGCAATTAGCCATAAAAATCATGCAAATAAAAGGAGAAAACAATGGAAAAGAAAGATACATTTTGTTTAGGTGGAAAAGAATTTTCTTCCCGTTTCATATTAGGTTCCGGAAAATATTCCATGGATTTAATTAAGGCTGCCGTTGAATATGCAGGTGCCGAAATCATTACATTGGCAGTACGCCGGACCAACACAAAAAAGCAGGAAAATATTTTGGATTATATTCCAAAGGGAGTTACCTTACTTCCAAATACCAGTGGGGCGAGAAATGCAGATGAGGCAGTAAGAATCGCACGAATGGCACGAGAACTTGGCTGTGGTGATTTTGTAAAAATTGAAATTATGAAAGATTCTAAATACTTATTACCGGATAACGCCGAAACCGTAAAAGCAACCGAAATGCTTGCAAAGGAAGGCTTTATTGTACTTCCATATATGTATCCGGATCTGTATACAGCAAGAGATTTGGTAAATGCCGGAGCTGCTGCAGTAATGCCGCTTGCTTCCCCGATTGGTTCCAATAAAGGACTTGCAACCAAAGAATTTATCCAGATTCTGATTGATGAAATCGACTTACCGGTCATTGTAGACGCAGGCATCGGAAGACCATCCCAGGCATGTGAAGCAATGGAAATGGGAGCCGCTGCAGTGATGGCAAATACGGCAATCGCAACAGCAGGAGATATTCCTGCAATGGCATATGCCTTTAAACAGGCAATTGATGCCGGACGTGCAGCACATCTGGCAGGACTTGGGCGTGTACTGGAACGAGGCGCTTCTGCATCCGATCCACTGACCGGTTTTTTGAGAGATTAAAGAGGAAAGAAAGATGGAAAAAAACAATTTTTTTATAGATTCAAAAAAACTCAGCAAAGAAGCTTTGGAGAAAAAACATCGATTGGAAAATGATCCGAGTGTTCGCACCAATCATATGGAATATATGGAAGGTATGGAAGTTATAGATTCTGATATAAAAGAAAAAGTAATTTCTGCCATGAATTCTTATGATTATACAAAATATACCGATGCAGATGTAAGACGTGCGCTGATGCATGATACCTGTGATATTGAAGACTTTAAGGCATTGCTTTCTCCTGCGGCAAAGCCGCATCTGGAGGAAATGGCAAGAAAAGCAAAGATGGAAACCAGTAAACACTTTGGAAACACCGTTTACATTTTTACCCCGCTTTATATTGCCAACTACTGCGAAAATTACTGCATTTATTGCGGATTTAACTGTTATAACGACATTGCAAGAAAAAAACTAACCAAAGAAGAAATCGAAAAAGAAATGAAAGTCATTGCCGATTCCGGTATCGAAGAAATTCTAATGCTGACCGGGGAAAGCCGCAGTATGAGCGATGTGACTTACATTGGAGAAGCCTGTAAACTGGCAGCAAAATATTTCCGAAATGTCGGACTGGAAATTTATCCGGTGAATACCAAAGAATATCAGTATCTGCACGAATGTGGCGCAGACTATGTTACGGTATTTCAGGAAACCTATGATTCCGACCGCTATGAAACTTTGCACTTAATGGGACATAAAAGAGTCTTTCCTTATCGCTTTGATGCACAGGAACGTGCTATTTTAGGCGGTATGAGAGGTGTTGGTTTTTCTGCACTGCTCGGTCTCTCCGACTTTAGAAAGGATGCACTTGCAACTGCACTTCATGTATATTATTTACAGCGTAAATATCCTTATGTAGAGTACTCACTTTCCTGTCCGCGTTTACGCCCGATTATCAATAATGAAAAAATCAATCCGCTTGATGTCCATGAAACAGAACTTTGTCAGGTACTTTGTGCTTATCGCATTTTCCTCCCTTACGTTGGCATTACGGTATCTTCCAGAGAGCAGGAGCATTTCAGAAACGGAATTGTTAAAATCGCGGCAACCAAGGTTTCTGCCGGCGTTTCTACCGGAATCGGAGATCATGAAAGCAAATATAAAGGTGAAGAAACACAAAATGCCGGGGATGAACAGTTTGAAATTTCTGATGACAGAAGCTTTGATGCCATGTATCAGGATATGGAAAAAGGTGGCTTACAACCGGTATTAAATGATTACGTTTATGTATAAAGGGAGGATGCAATGAAACAACTATTTCCGGATATCCAGACAGCAGAACAGGTGGTATGCATCACCAATCGCCATTTAACAGATGATTTGTTAAAACAAATCGAACGGGTGACTTCTCTCGGCGTAAAAACTTTAATTCTCCGTGAAAAGGATTTGACCGAAGAAGCATATGAAACACTGGCAGAACAGGTATTATCCATTTGTCATGCCAATGGATGTAAATGCATCTATCATAACTTTTATCAAACAGCCCAAAAGCAAAAACCGGATGGATTACATTTGCCATATCATAAATTTATTTCCCTGTCAGAAGAAGAAAGAAGAAATGTTCCGGTCATAGGTGTATCCGTACATAGCGTAGAAGAGGCTAAGCTTTGTGAAAAGCTTCATGCCTCTTATCTTATGGCAGGACATATTTTTGCCACTGACTGTAAAAAAGGATTACCACCAAGAGGACTTCCCTTCCTAAAAGAAATCTGTGACAGTGTTTCGCTCCCGGTCTATGCAATTGGCGGAATTGATTTTTCAAATATGAAACAATGTATCGAAAATGGGGCAAAAAAAGTATGCATGATGTCCTATTTTTCGAAGATTTAAAATATAGTAACAGTTAAACAAGCTTTGAAGCACAAAGTGCGAGATTGCGAGTGGCGTGACTAACTGTTACAAAATATATAAATAGTGATACAAATTTCTTGTAAAATAAAGGGATTTCTGATATCATTATAGATTATAAGTCCTATCATAAATAGGAAGGGGAAGTATACAAAAGATTAGGAGGGGTAAGTTTGAAACTACGAACCAGAATCGTTACCATTGCAGCAACTCCGGTCATTGTACTGGGTGTGGTAGGATTAGGGCTCACATCTTACCATATGATGGAGAATGTAACGGCACAGGCTTACGACGGACTGGAAGCGACAACCATTCTCGCCGAAAATCTGCTTGGTGAAAGCGGAGAAGGCGAATACCAGATTAAAGATGGAGAACTCTATAAAGGAGACGATACGAATTTATCAGAAGAGGAAGCTCTTCTTGATTATGTGAAACAGCAAACCGGTTATGATCTTACGCTCTTTTATGGAGATACCCGTTATCTTACCACTATTATGGATGAAAACGGAGAACGTCAGCTTGGTACAAAGGCATCCGATGACATCATTGAAACAGTACTAAATCAGGGGAAGACGTATAACGATAATAATATCGACGTATTAGGCAAACGCTACATTGGTCATTATATGCCATTATATCAGGATGGATCCTCTGAAATTATCGGAATGGTTTTTCTTGGAGAAGAATACATCAATGTGCGGAATGTGGTAAGCCGTTCCTTCAAAGAATTATTCCTTGGAATTTTAATCGTATTGATTTTATCTATTATAATTGCCTACCTGATTGCACGTCACATTGTAAATGCAATTGAACAGGGTGTTTCTTATGTGGAAACCATCGGAAATGGAGAGCTTGGCATCACAGTAAAACCGAATCTTCTATCAAGAAATGATTCTGTCGGAAATATGTGTCGTGGTATTCAGACGCTTGATGAAGGCTTAAGTGAAATCGTAAGCGGTGTCAAAGACCAATGTGCTACGTTAAAGGAAACATCCGAAAACTGTATGGAAACGGCCAATGTTATTAACCGATCCATCTCACAGATTGATAAAGCGGTTCAGGGAATTGCAAATTCTACCACTACACAGGCACAGAACGCAATTGATGCCGGTAATAATGTAACCATCATGGGTAACATGGTAGAGGATACCAGTGCACAGGTGACTCAGTTAGTTCAGATGACAGATGAGATGGCAAAAGCTGCGGCAAACGCCCAGAATATTTTACAGGAATTAAACGATAACATGGGTAATGTAAAAGTTTCGGTAGAATCTATCTCTGAAAAAACAAATCAGACACATGCTTCTGTAGAAGAAGCAAGCCGTATGACAGAAGTAATTACTGCCATTGCAGAACAGACAAATCTTTTGTCTTTAAATGCAAGTATTGAGGCAGCACGTGCCGGAGAACATGGAAAAGGTTTTGCAGTAGTGGCATCCGAGATTCAAAAACTTGCAGAACAAAGCAGTCAGGCAGCTGTAGATATCCAGAACATCTTACAGCAGCTTCGGGATAATTCCAAGAATTCTGTTGACAAAATGGAAGATGTTCAACAGATTATTTTGGAACAGGAAGAAAAAATTTCAAATACAAATGCCGTTTTCGAAACAGTAGAACACAGTATTGAAAAATCTGTAGAAGGAATTGATGCGATTCAAAAGAAAACTGAAATTCTGGATGATGCCAGAATGAAAACAGTAGAAATTGTCCAAAATGTCTCTGCAATTGCACAAGAAAATGCTGCAAGTACAGAAGAAACAGCAGCAGAACTGGATCAGGTAACCGAATTGCTTGGTCAGTTAGATAAAGTTACAGATAGTTTGGGCAATGTTACAAACCGTCTCGAACATAAAATAAATAAATTTAAAACCAAGGAAGTATAGTATGTTACCACAGGATTTTATCAACCGAATGAAAAAAATGCTGGGAAATGAATATGACGCTTTTCTGGAAAGCTATGAGAATGAAAAATATCAGGCTTTAAGGCTTAATCCATTAAAAGTGAAAAAACAGGTGTTTGAAAAAAACACCTGTTTTCATATTAAAGAAGTCCCATGGGCAGAAAACGGATATTATTACGAAAAAGAAGATTATCCGGGAAAGCATCCGTATCATGACGCGGGTGTTTATTACATCCAGGAACCAAGTGCCATGGCACCGGCAGAATATTTAGAAGTAAAACCGAAAGAACGGGTACTGGATTTATGTGCCGCTCCGGGTGGAAAAAGCACACAGCTTGCCGCTGCATTAAAGGGAGAAGGACTGCTTATCAGTAATGAAATCCATCCTGCAAGAGCAAAAATATTATCAGAAAATATAGAGAGAATGGGAATTAGAAATGCAGTTGTAACCAATGAAACCCCAGCACATTTAGCAGAATATTTTCCAGCATATTTTGATAAAATATTAGTCGATGCACCATGTTCGGGCGAGGGAATGTTTCGAAAAAACGAAGATGCCTGCATGGAATGGAGCCTTGAAAATGTAGAGTTATGCGCCAAAAGACAGGATGAGATTTTGGATTGTGCCGCACAAATGCTACGTCCGGGTGGCAGACTTGTATATTCTACCTGCACGTTTGCACCCGCAGAAAATGAGGGAAGTATCAGCCGTTTTTTGGAACGTCATTCGGATTTTTGCATTATTCCGGTTGAAAAAAAGGCAGGAATGAGCAGTGGAGTGCCTGACTGGATAGACAAGCCAGCGAAAGATATAGAACAAACCATCCGTCTCTGGCCACACAAATTAAAAGGGGAAGGGCATTATCTTGCAGTATTACAAAAAGAAGGAACTCATACCGATGATAGGTATGGCAGCATTTCTTTACAGCAACCAATGAAAGAGAAAGATTGCAAAGAATGTGTGGATTTCTTAAAACAATTTGTACCGAAAATTCAGCCAAAAAACCTTTTTTCCTTTGGAGAACAGATATACCAGATGCCGGACCAAATGCCTGATATTGCCGGATTAAAAGTGTTACGCCCCGGATTACATCTTGGCACCAGAAAGAAAAACCGCTTTGAACCAGCGCACGCACTCGCATTAGCCTTATCAAAAGAGGACGTTCGTTATTCCTTTGACCTATCCTCTGAAAGTAACGAAATCCGGGCATATTTAAACGGGCAGACCTTAAACCATAATGGCGAAAAGGGCTGGTATATGATTACTGTAGACGGCTACAGCATTGGCTGGGGCAAACTGGCTGGTGGTATCATAAAGAACCACTATCCAAAGGGACTTCGGAAAAATCTATAACCTAAGGTATTCCTTCACATTGGACAGACTGTTCTCGCTTACGGACGTAACAAAATAATAGAATTTCTATTGAGGATTTCCCGGATTCTTATATTCCTTTATTTGAACGAGCTGAACAGGATAAAATAGTCGAAGTATTCTCCGCCATTGACGACAAAATTGATTGCTGCATCCCGTCAGAAGGTCGTAAGGCAGGTTAATGATGAACTTTTAATCACTTATTGGAAAATAGGAGAGATCATTGTAAAGTACGGACAAAATGAACAGATTAGAGCCACCTATGGAGAAAAGACTTTGCTTCAACTGTCAAAATCTCTGACAAGAGAACTTGGAAAAGGGTTTTCAAGGTCTAATCTGCAGAATATGAGGGCATTTTATTTGAAATATCCAATTTGCCAGTCAGTGACTGGCAAATTGACATGGACACATTATTGTGAGCTTTTATCTATATCCGATGATGACAAAAGAAGTTTTTACGAAAAAGAGTGTATCAATTCAGGCTGGTCAGCTTAATATGTATCTGAATTACTATGCCGCCGAGGTTAATGATGTAGATGACAATCTACCGATAGGTCTTATTCTTTGTACGGATAAGAATAATATTGATGTGGAATATGCACTTGGTGGTTTGTCGAATCAGATATTTGCTTCGAAATATGTATTATATTTGCCGGATAAAGAGCAGCTTATATCACAAGTGGAAAAGGTATTGGAAGCGTGGCACAAAAAAGAAAACTAATAAAATTTCAAACTTTTTATTCTCCGAAAAACAGAACTCAGCCGATAACCTTTCCGTTTATAATAAACTTTCTGCAAAAAAAGCAGGAATATACTTTTCTCGACGTTGAACTGTCATCTTGCATAAAA
Organism: Roseburia hominis; assembly: GCF_021531695.1. Taxonomy (GTDB): domain Bacteria; phylum Bacillota; class Clostridia; order Lachnospirales; family Lachnospiraceae; genus Roseburia_D. The sequence goes on from NZ_JADYUI010000005.1 coordinate 109,264, forward strand.
TCATTTCAGTCTTTATGACTGGTGAAGGATATTAGATTTTGTTAATGTTCTATAGGTACCAAGCAATCCGGCAGCACGGATGCTGACGGAAGGCTGAACCTGAGCCCGGATGGCGAATTTCAGCCGGTTGCGGTCGACTTTCCTATATGCTATCAGAACATTTACAAAATCTTATGTCCGTAACCTCGGAATAAAGAATGAAATGCATTTTAACGCAAGAGGACATTCGTAAACCTTGAAAAATACATTTGTACTATTTCTACAAATCAGAATTTTCTCCCCTAAAACTGATTCGTCTTTACAGGTGTAAACATAATTGTATGACAGGTGTCTTGTCAGTAAAGAAGAAACGTGTTATAATACTCAAAATTACACAAAAATCCCAGGAGGCGAAAATGTCTACAAGAGAGGAAATCCAAAAACTAAAAAAGGAAAAGAATGCAGTAATTCTGGCACATTATTATGTCAATGACGAAGTGCAGGAAATTGCAGACTACATAGGCGATTCCTTTTACTTAAGTAAAGTTGCAACCAAAATTGATGCTGCACAGATTATTTTTGCCGGTGTGTCCTTTATGGGCGAGAGTGCAAAAATCTTAAATCCGACAAAACGTGTATTCATGCCGGATGCAGGGGCAGACTGTGCGATGGCACATATGGTAGATATGAAAAAAATCACGCAGATGCGAGAACAATATGAGGATTTGGCCGTTGTCTGTTATATCAATTCTACGGCAGAAATAAAAACATTCTCTGATGTGTGTGTCACATCCGCAAATGCAGTAAAGATTGTGAAAAATTTACCAAACAAGAACATTTTCTTTATTCCGGACGGAAATCTTGGCGAATATGTAAAAGAACAGATTCCGGAAAAAAATGTGATACTAAATAATGGTTATTGCCCGATTCATGCCGCAATGACAACAGAACAGGTGAAAAAAGCAAAAGAAACGTATCCGGATGCAGAATTCTTAGTACATCCGGAGTGCAAAAAAGAGATTCTTGCTATGGCGGATTACATTGGAAGCACTTCCGGTATTATCAACTATGCAACCAATAGTGAGAAGACGGAATTCATCATCGGTACAGAAAATGGTGTCTTTTATGAATTGAAAAAGAAAAATCCCGGAAAAAAATTCTATCCATTGAGCGAAAAAGGGATTTGTCAGGATATGAAAACCATTACACTTACTAAAATATTAAATGTATTAAAAAATGAAGAAAACGAGGTATTTGTCAGCGACGAAGTAAGACAAAAAGCCATGCGTCCCTTAGAACGTATGTTAGCACTGGCAGAATAAAAAAATGAAAACAGATGTATTAATTATAGGAAGCGGATGTTCCGGTCTTTACTGTGCATTACAGCTTCCTGCTGATAAAAAAATAACAATTATAACAAAATCCGATTTAGAGAGCAGCGATTCCTTTTTAGCGCAGGGCGGAATGTGCATGTTAAAAGAGGATGCAGATTATGACAGCTATTTTGAAGATACGTTAAAAGCCGGTCATTACGAAAATGATAAAAAATCAGTAGATATCATGATTCGTTCTTCCAAAGATGTCGTAAAAGATTTACTTAACTATGGAGTAGATTTTCAAAGAGACGAAAATGGCGAACTTGCATATACCAGAGAAGGGGCACATTCCACAAAGCGTATTTTATTCCATGAAGACATTACCGGAAAAGAAATTACAAGCCATATTTTGGCACAGGCAAAAAAATGCCCAAATATCACACTAATCGAACATACCACTATGTTAGATATTGTCTGCAAAGAAAATGTATGCTATGGTGCCGTGATCCGAAAGGAAGATGGGACATTAGATACAGTAGAAGCCGATTTTACGGTATTCGCAACCGGCGGAGTCGGTGGACTATATCGTCATTCCACAAACTTCAGACACTTAACAGGGGATGCACTTGCTATTTCCATGCATCATCATATTAAACTAAAAGATATCGACTACGTGCAGATTCATCCGACCACCTTTTATTCCGAGAAACCGGAAGATCGTAGTTTTTTGATTTCAGAATCGGTAAGGGGCGAGGGTGCAAAACTATATGATAAGAATATGAAGCGTTTCGTCAACGAATTATTGCCGCGTGATCTTTTAACAGAAGCAATTTTTGCCCAGATGGAGAAAGACGGAACCGATTTTGTATGGGAAGACTTGCGTCCTATCCCAATCGACGAATTGAAATCTCATTTTCCAAATATTGTAAAGCATTGCGAGGAAATGGGTTATGATGTCACCAAAGAGTGTATCCCGGTTGTTCCTGCACAACATTACTTTATGGGTGGAATTAAGGTTAACCACAAAAGCCGTACCTCGATGAAACAGCTTTATGCAGTTGGTGAAACCGCCTGCAACGGAGTACATGGCAGAAACCGTCTTGCCAGCAACTCCCTGCTTGAAAGCCTTGTATTTGCCAAACGTGCAGCAAAGGATATCATATTAAATTACCCATTGGTAAAAAAAGACCCACAAATATTTGAAACCATTAATCTCAATGATTATACCAATCCGGAATTATTAGCAGAATCCTATAAAAAACAAGTCTTAAAAAAGATGAAAAAGCAACGGGAAAAAACCAGACTGCATGACGAAGCCGGTAAAAAGCACAAAAAACAGAAATAAAAGAAAGAGGTAAGATATGTACGATCAGGTAACTTTAAAATTAAATGTAGATCCACTTATTTTAAGTGCATTACAAGAAGATATCACAAGTGAAGATGTTTCAACAAACAGTGTGATGCCGGAACCAAAAGACGGCGAAGTAGATTTAATTTGTAAGGAAGATGGGATTATCTGTGGACTTCAGGTATTCGAACGTACTTTTACATTATTAGATGATAAAACAAGAGTAGAATTTTTTGTACAAGATGGCGATGAGGTTAAAAAAGGACAGCTCATGGCAAAAGTATATGGTGATATCCGTGTATTACTTTGCGGCGAACGTACTGCACTTAACTATTTACAGAGAATGAGTGGAATTGCAACCTATACCCATTCCGTCGCCGTATTATTAGAGGGAAGCAAGACAAAACTTTTAGATACCAGAAAAACTACCCCGAATAACCGCATTTTTGAAAAATATGCCGTTCGTATCGGTGGCGGCAACAATCATCGTTATAATTTATCTGATGGCGTATTATTAAAGGATAACCATATCGGAGCTGCCGGAAGCGTGACAAAAGCAGTTACAATGGCAAAAGAATATGCACCATTTGTCCGCAAAATCGAAGTAGAAGTTGAAACGCTCGATATGGTAAAAGAAGCAGTTGCTGCAGGTGCAGATATTATCATGCTTGACAATATGGAACACGAAGAAATGAAAAAAGCAATGGAAATCATAGATGGAAAGGCAGAAGTTGAAGTTTCCGGAAATGTAACAAAAGAAAATATTGCCCGTCTTACGGATCTTGGCGTTGATTATATTTCCAGTGGAGCTCTTACACATTCTGCACCGATTATGGATATTTCATTAAAAAATCTGCATGCAATATAATAATCTACGAACGTTACATTAGTTAGAAAAGGAGTTTTTGACATGGATGGAGCAGACAGAAGAAACGAGATTCTTCGAATCTTAGAAGAAAATGACAAACCTGTTTCCGGTCTTGCATTATCAAAAGAATTAAATGTCAGCAGACAGGTCATTGTTCAGGACATGGCGTTGCTCCGGGCAAATGGACATTCCATCTATTCTACCAATCGTGGATATTTGATAGAGAAAAAAAATGAAGCTGTCCGTGTTTTAAAAACAATTCATTCCGATGAAGATACTAAGGATGAATTAACAGCAATCGTAGATATGGGCGGACAAGTAAAGGATGTTTTTGTATACCATAAGGTCTATGGTGTGGTAAAAGCAGACATGAACATCAAATCCAGAATGGACATCAAAGAATATATGGACGATATCGCATCCGGGAAATCATCTTTATTAAAAAATGTCACATCCGGATATCATTATCATACAATTGTGGCAGAAAATGAAGAAATTTTAGATATGATTCAGGAAAAATTACAGGAACTTGGGTTTTTAGCAAAATTGCAGGATTATGAACCTGTAAATTTCTGGGAAGAAAAATAATAATTTACAAAAAGGTCAAAGTGATAAAAAGAACTACACTTTGACTTTTTTGTATAGAAAAAATGGGTAGGAAAATAATTTTGAAAATGTTAATATGTAGTATATCTTGTATAAAAAGGAGACGAGGTCGTGGGAAAAACCAAAGAAGAAAAACAAGACGAAACGTTTATGGTAAAAGTCGCCACTTTTATCGTTGATCGAAGAAATTTATTTTTTCTATTATTCATTTTAATGATTCTTTTTTCTATTGTTTCTATGAACTGGGTCAAAGTAGAAAATGAATTATCTGCTTATCTGCCGGAAACAACAGAGACCAGACAGGGACTGGATTTGATGGAAAAAGAATTTGTCACCTATGGTACAGCCAAAATCATGGTTTCCAACATTTCGTATGATGATGCAGAAAAAATCGAACAAAAAATCAAAAATACAAAAGATGTATCCATGGTAATGTTTGATCATACAGAAGATCATTTTAATAATTTTTCTGCATTATATGATATTACATTTGCATATAAGGAAACAGACGACAGATGTCTGGATGCCTTAGAGACCGTAAAAAAAGAACTGGCAGACTATGACATTTTTGTATCAACCAGTATGGGAGATGCCCAGGCAGACCAGATTGCAAGTGAAATGCAGGTTGTCGGCGTATTAGTTGCCATTGTCGTTGTTTCCGTATTGATTTTTACCTCTCAAACATATGCGGAGGTTCCTGTACTACTACTCACCTTCGTAGCGAGTGCCATTATCACAATGGGAACAAACTTTATAATGGGAACGATTTCCTTCGTATCAAACTCTGTTACTGTTGTACTTCAGTTAGCATTATCCATTGACTACGCCGTTATTTTCTGTAACCGCTATAAAGAAGAACACAAAACATTAGATATCAGAGAGGCAGATATTATTGCACTTAGTAAAGCAATCCCGGAAATTTCATCCAGTTCACTTACGACTGTCGGAGGCTTGATTGCCATGATGTTCATGCAGTATGGAATCGGACGAGATATGGCGATTTGTTTAATTAAAGCAATTTTCTTTAGTTTAATGTCAGTATTTCTCTTGATGCCGGGACTTATCATGCTATTTGGTAAGTTGATGGATAAAACCAAGCATAAGAGCTTTATTCCAAAAATCCCATGGGTTGGAAAATTCGCATATAAGACCAGATTTATTATGCCTCCGGTCTTTGTTGCAATGATCGTGGTAGCTTATATTATTTCAAATAAATGTCCATTCGTATATGGATATAGCACAATTGAGACACCGATTCAAAACGAGACACAGCTTGCGGACGAGATGATTACCGAGAGCTTTGGTGATTCCAATATGGTCGCATTGATTGTTCCAAACGGAAGCTATGACAAGGAAAAGAAGTTACTTGCTGATTTAGATGCCCGTGAAGAAGTAGATTATACAATGGGACTTGCAAATACAGAAGCAATGGATGGCTATATGCTAACAGACAAGCTCTCAGCACGCGACTTTTCCGAATTGCTGGATCTGGATTATGAAGTAGCACAGCTCTTATATACCGCATATGCCGTCAATGATGAAAATTATGCAAAAATCGTAAACGGAATTTCATCGTATAAAGTTCCACTGATTGATATGATCATGTTCCTGTATGACGAAGTGGAAGAAGGCTATGTCACATTAGATGACGAATTGATGGATACCTTAACCGATGCACATGAACAGATGCAGATTGCCAAGGATCAGCTTCAAGGCGAAAATTACAGCCGTATGCTGGTTTATCTGAACTTGCCGCAGGAGGGCGAAGAAACCTTTAACTTTCTTGATGAAATGCATACCATGGCAGACAAATATTATGATGATGCAAAAGTTCTGGTAGTAGGTGAATCAACCAGTCAATATGATCTGGAAAAGACATTTGAAGTTGATAATAAAGTAGTAAATGTCGTTTCCATTATCGCAGTCTTAGCCGTACTCTTGTTTACTTTCCAGTCAGCAGGTATGCCGGTGTTATTAATTATGGTAATTCAGGGTGCTATCTGGATGAACTTTGCATTTCCGGCAATTCAGAAAAACAATGTCTTTTTCATGAGTTATCTGATTGTAAGTTCTATTCAGATGGGTGCAAATATTGACTATGCCATTGTTATTTCCGGTCGTTTTATGGAGTTAAAAGAAAAAATGTCCAAAAAAGACGCGATTATTGATACAATGAACTTCGCTTTCCCAACAATTATCACATCCGGTTCCATGATGGCATTAGCCGGTATTTTGATTGGAAGAATGTCTTCGGATGCCGCTATTTGTGGTATCGGAGACTGCTTAGGGCGAGGAACCATTATTTCTATTATTATTGTTATGTTTATTTTGCCACAGATTCTTCTTTTGGGAGAAAAAGTGATTGATAAAACATCCTTTACGGTATCTATGCCTATCAAAACGGCGAGTACATCCGGTCTGATTCGCGTCGATGGCAGGGTACAGGGACAAATTGACGGTTTTGTTATCGGAGAAGTTCATGGTATTATTCGTGGTGATGCCAATCTCTCTCTTCGAACCGGAAAAATAGAACCAATATCTGAAACAGAAACAAAAGCCATTGAAGAAGTGGAGGCGGAGTTAAATGAAGACAAATAAATCTTTTGTAAAAAAGACAACGGCGATACTTTTAACAGCATGTGTCATAAACAGTCTTTTCCCGAATCACCTACTGTTGGCAGCGACAGGAGACACTTTAACTGCCACAGAACAATCAGAAACAAATGAAAACACTTCTGAAACACAGATGCAACCGGCTACTGAAGTCGTTACCATAAATTCAAAAGACGATTTTCTTGCTTTCGCCAAAAATTGCAACACGGATTCCTGGTCTGTCGGAAAAGTGATAGATTTACAGACAGACATTAGTTTAAGCGGAATGGATTTTTCTCAAATTCCAATTTTTTCCGGAACTTTTAATGGAAACGGATATACAATATCCGGTTTTGAATACGAAGAGGATGGTTATGTAACCGGATTGTTCCGTTATCTTGCAATAGGTAGTGAAATCAACAATTTGACAGTTCAGGGCGTAATTGACTCAAAAAACAGTAAAGAATGTGTCGGCAGTATCTGCGGTTCCAATGCCGGAACTATCAATAACTGCATTTTTGAAGGCAGTGTCAACGGCAAAAATAAAACCGGAGGCATCGTTGGTATCAATGAAGCAACCGGAACAATCCGCAACTGCATTATGCGCGGACAGGTGAGCGGTTATTATTATACCGGAGGCATTGCAGGACAGAATTTCGGAAGTCTGGAAGGATGTAAAAACAGTGCGAATATCAACGCAGACAATGCATGGGTAGTAGAAGACGATGGAATGGACTGGTTAAAAGAAATCAGTGAAAATGACAATAAAAGATTACAAAGCGGTGTAGATACCGGAGGAATCGTTGGCTATTCTGTCGGTATTGTCATAAATTGTGAAAATTCCGGCATCGTTGGCTACGAACATACCGGATATAATATCGGAGGAATCGCAGGACGTCAGTCCGGTATGCTTTCTAACTGTATCAACAAAGGAACTGTTTATGGGCGAAAAGATATTGGCGGCATTGTCGGACAGATGGAACCCTATCTTAGCCTTAATCAAACTGCTTCTTTAGAGGATGCGGTACAGGGACTGCATGATAAGATAGATAATACTTTAACAGATATGAATAACACAAAGAATGCCTTCAATGCAGATTGTACTACATTACAGGGATATGCAGACAACGCATTATCCAAAAGCCAGGTAATCAGCACACAGATGACTGATTTTGCAAACAAAAACGTTGCATCTCTGGCACAGGTAGCAGGACGAATTGAATATGTAGCAGATCGTTTTCCAAATATCGTTACACAGATTAATGCAGCAACTTCTGCAATGTCAGCTGTACAAAATGATATCCAGAATATGGGACAATCGGCACAGGATGCACTTGCAAACATCGGTCAGGCAGCAGCTGGATCTCCCTTGCCGGATATCAATGGTCAGCTAAATGATGCCAAAGATTTTAGTGCAAATATTTCACAGGCAGACGATGCACTTGACAATTCTGATGCAATCATGAATGATATTCAAAATATGTTAACGGATCCGGATCAGGAACAGCATGATTCGCAGGAAGATACTTTAGTTCAGGGAGAAGAAAACTCTTCTGAAATCTCGAATGAAGAATTACAAAATAAAATATCTGAATTACAGACGCAGGTAGAAATTGCACAGGATAATGCATCTTCTATGCTTGGAACTACATCATCCATACAACAGAACATGGTAACTGCCGGACAAAATGTGGATTTCGGTCCACTCAGTAATGATACACAGACAATGACAAACGCATTATCTGAAGCAGGTTCCCAGTTAAAGGCAATTACTGATTATCTAAATGCACAACAGGATATCACATTTTATCAGATGGACACAGCCTTTCAGGGAAATGTAAATGGACTATATTCTGACCTGCAGGGGATTTCAAGCAGTATGACTACGCTCCGCGCAAATATGTCAGATAATTCTGACAAATTAACGCAGGATTTCCGAGAAGTCAATGACCAGTTAAACACTGTATTTATGCTGTTTTTAGAGCGTATGGACGAAATAAAGAGTCCTACACTGAATAATGTTTATCAGGATATTTCAGAGGAAGATATTGAAAGCACTACGCAGGGAAAAGTAGCCGGCTGTACCAACCGTGGAAAAGTAGAAGGCGACATCAATGTTGGCGGTGTCTCCGGTTCTATGGCATTAGACGAAGAGGATCCGGAAGAAAATGCAGCAGGCAGCACAGAAAAATCGTTGGGCAACCGTTACCTTACAAAATGTATTCTTACAGATTGTAAAAATTATGGAACCATTACAGCCAAAAAGGATGGTGCAGGTTGCATCAATGGATATATGTATCTTGGTATTATCAATCGTTGTGAAGCATATGGCAGTGCAAAGAGTACAGAAGGCGACTATGTAGGTGGTATCAGCGGTGAGGCGACCGCAGGAATCAGACAGTGCTTTTCCTTATGCAGTCTTTCCGGCAATGCCTACGTCGGTGGAATCGCCGGATATGCTACCAATCTGCGCGACAGCTATGCCATGTCTGATGTTTCCTGTGAATCTGGCAGAGGTGGTGCTATCGCAGGACAAGTCGGAACGGAAGAAGACGATTACGTTATGGCAGATCATATCATCGGAAATTATTACGTTTGTGATGATTTGGCGGGCATTGACAATATCAGCTACACCGGTATCGCAGAACCAATTACATATGATACACTGCTTACCGTGGCAAATCTTCCGTTAGATTACAGGCATTTAACCGTATATTATATGGTAGATGGAAAATGCATCGACTCAGAAGAGGTTCCATATGGAGAAAGCCTTTCCAAACTTAACATGCCACAGGTTCCAAAACGAGATGGTTATAATGGCTCATGGCAGGATGTTGGAAATGAATCCATGCACGGAAATGTAGTACTGGAAGCTGAATATACAGATGAAATTACGGTTTTGGCAAGCCGTGAAACAAGTATAAGTGGAAATAAGAACGGCATAAACAAACCATGTGCCTATATTGACGGAAAATTCACAAAAGAATCTGTCCTTCATGCGCAAAAAGCAGAAGAAAAGTACCCTGATAATATAAAAAAGGATACCGCATCCATTTATGATATTTCCATGGAAAATATCAAAATAGATACAGACAATCCACCTGTGCTTCGCTTATTAAATACTGCCGGTGAAAAAGCCTGTGTATTTAAACAAGTTGACGGAAAATGGGAAGAACTTGATACGGCACAAAAAGGCGGATATTTACAAATAGCATCGGACGATGTAGAAGGAACCTACTGTATCGCAGAAAAATCAAGCGAAATAGGAACTATTCTTATAGCAGCCGGTATCATTCTGATTATTGTCAGTCTTATTATTCTTCGTCGCAAAAAACAAAAAACAAAAACCGAAAAAAACTCTGGACAAACACAAAAATAGATGCTATAGTATTTACATAGTATATAGTATGTTACTGGTTGGCAGGCATTAACTATACATAAATAATCGGTATTTATGTATGTTAATGCCTTTTTTTAATCAAAGAGACCTAAAATGCATAAGATACCGGGAAAGAGAGAGTATAGAAATGAAAGACAAAATTTTCGGTGTACTGCAAAGAGTTGGAAGATCTTTTATGCTTCCAATCGCACTTCTGCCGGTTGCAGGTTTACTGCTCGGCATCGGTGGTTCCTTTACGAATGAGACCATGTTGGAATCTTATGGTTTATTAAACGTTATGGGACCTGGAACTGTTCCAAATGCACTTTTCCTGATTATGAACGATGCAGGAAATATTATATTTGGAAACCTACCCCTCATTTTTGCTATGGGAGTAGCAATTGGTATGGCAAAAAATGAAAAAGCTGTTGCCGCCCTGGCTGCAGCAATTGCATTCTTCGTCATGCATGCTTCTATTGGTGCAATGATTTCATTGAACGGCGGAACAGAAAATATGTTAAGTGGTGCTACCACATCCGTAGTAGGTATTACTTCTTTACAAATGGGTGTATTCGGCGGTATCATTGTAGGACTTGGCGTAGCCGCCTTGCACAACAGATTTTATAAAATCGAATTACCTCAGGTCTTATCGTTTTTTGGAGGAACAAGATTTGTACCAATTATCTGTACTTTGGTATATGTAATCGTCGGTATCGCCATGTTTTATATCTGGCCACCGATTCAGAGCGGTATTTACGCAGTTGGTAATCTTGTTTTAAAATCCGGATATGCCGGAACATGGGTATATGGCTTTATGGAACGACTTCTGATTCCATTTGGTCTGCATCATGTATTTTATCTTCCATTCTGGCAGACAGGTGTCGGTGGAACATTGGAAGTTGCAGGACAGGTGATAGAAGGTGCGCAGAATATCTTCTTTGCACAGCTTTCTGATCCGACCGTAGAACACTTTGCTGTATCTGCAACCAGATTTATGTCCGGAAAGTTCCCACTCATGATTTTTGGACTTCCGGGAGCAGCACTCGCTATGTATCGTTGTGCAAAACCGGAAAAGAAAAAAGTAGTTGGCGGACTTTTATTATCAGCAGCCCTTACCTCTATGCTGACAGGTATTACGGAACCACTTGAGTTTACATTTTTATTTGTAGCTCCTGTTTTATACCTGATTCACTGTGTATTTGCCGGATTAGCATATATGTTAATGCATATTTGCGGTGTAGGTGTAGGTATGACATTCTCCGGTGGTCTGATTGATATGTTCCTGTTTGGTATTTTGCAGGGAAATAAGAAAACCAGCTGGATTTGGATTGTAATTGTTGGAATTGGATACTTTGTTGTTTATTACTTCTTATTCTCATTCCTGATTAAGAAATTTGATTTTAAAACTCCTGGACGTGATGATGGAGAAGAAACAAAGCTTTACACACGAAAAGATGTGGAAGCAAAGAAAAATGGTACAAACAGTAACACAAAATCCGGAAATAATGATGAGTTATCCCAAATGATCTGTGCAGGTCTTGGGGGCAAGAAAAACATTTCAACCGTAGACTGTTGTGCAACACGTTTACGCTGTGATGTTTTTGAAGCAAATAAAGTCAATGATGCACTTTTGAAATCAACCGGTGCCTCCGGCGTTATTCATAAAGGTCAGGGCGTTCAGATTATTTATGGTCCAAAAGTTGCAGTCATTAAATCAAATCTGGAAGAATATCTGGAAACCGCACCGGACGAAGAAACCGGATTTGATGTGGCAGAATCAGATTCTGAGGAAAAAAATGAAACAACAGGAACTAAGCTCGTAAAAACAATCGTAATTGCAAGTCCGGTTGATGGTATTGCAGCAGATATTACAACTGCTCCGGATGAAGGATTTGCAGGAAAAATGATGGGAGATGGTGCAGTGATTGAACCATTAAACAACATGATATGTGCACCTGTAAACGGAGAAGTCTCCTTTGTATTCCCTACCAAACATGCCATCGGTTTAAAATCAGAAGATGGAATTGAAATGCTTCTTCATATTGGAATTGATACCGTAAAATTAAATGGCGAGGGATTCGAGGTGTTCGTCGAAGAGGGTGCGAAAATCAAAAAAGGCGATATCCTGATGAAAATAGATCTGGATTATGTAAAAGAGCATGCACCTTCCATTGTTTCCCCGATTCTTTGTACAGAATTGGAAAATAATGAAAAAATAAGATTATTAAAAACCGGAAATATCAAAACCGGTGAAGACCTTTATGCCGTAGATATTTACGAATAAACATAAAAATGGTCTGGGGAGGGGAATTATATGTACCGTGTTACCAAAGCACTCAATCACAATGCCGTGTTAGCAATTGAAAAAGATGGAACGAAAGAATACCTGATTCTCGGCAAAGGAATCGGATTTGGCAAAAAAGTAAGTGAATATATTTCACCTACCAAAGACTGCCATATTTATTCACTTCAGAATGGGCAGGAACCACAAAATACAAAAGCTTTAATCCGAAACATGAATCCGAAATATTTAGAAATAGCCAATGCGATTTTAGACAAGGCAGAAAAAGAATTCGGAGCGGTTGACCGAAGCATATTATTCCCTATGGCAGACCACATCTCTTTTGCAGTAAAACGAATGCAAAAAGGAGAAGAAATCAGTAATCCTTTAACACAGGATATTCAGGTTTTATTTTATAAAGAATATAAGATTGCCATGCTGGCGAAAGAGCTTTTAGAAGAGTCAGACCATATTATTATTGACGAACATGAAATCGGTTATATTGCATTGCATGTCCATTCTTCCATTTGTGATGAAAAGGTATCCAATGCCATGCAGATTGCAGCTGCTGTCCGCGAATGTATTAGTATGATAGAACAGGATATCGGAAAAAATATTGATGTACAGACAATTTCTTATAATCGTCTGATGAATCACATCAAATATATGGCGGCAAGAGCATTGACCAACGAAGAATTAAAACTGAATATGAACGATTATATCGCTCAACAGTTCCCAAATTCTTTTCGTGTAGCCACAACAGTATGCAATCATTTAGAACATCATTTAAAAGTTCATCTGCCTGACATAGAAATCGGATATCTTGCCATGCATATTGAACGCGTATATGCGGAACAAACAACAGAATAATTGAAAACAAAAAATAAAAACGGAGGTTACTATCATGAAAGAATTTAACTACACAATTACAGACGAAATCGGAATTCACGCAAGACCGGCAGGAATGCTTGTAAAAGAGGCCGGAAATTATCCTGCAAAGATTACCATAACATGTAACGGAAAAAGTGCAGATGCCAAGAGATTAATGGCACTGATGACACTTGGCGTAAAACATGGCGATATTGTAACTGTACAGGTAGAAGGCGAACAGGAAGAAGAAACCATGGCAGCTATGGAACATTTTTTTCAAACGAATTTATAAACAGGAGATGGTTCGATGGAAAAATACAGTGGAAAAACTATCTTTCAGGGAATTGCAATTGGTAAAATAAAATTTTATCAAAACGAAGAAAAAACCGTTAAGCGTTGCCGCATAGAAGATACGACAGAAGAAGTTAACCGCTATGAAACGGCAAAAGAAACGGCAATTGCACAATTAAACGAATTATATCAAAAAGCCTGCAAAGAAGTAGGTGAGGTAAATGCTGCCGTTTTCGAAGTGCACGCTATGATGTTGGAAGATGCCGATTACAACGACTCTGTCAAAAATATCATTGAGCAGCAAAATGTTAATGCCGAATATGCAGTTGCTATAACAGGAGACAACTTCTCTAAAATGTTTGCTGAAATGGATGATGAATATTTTAAGGCAAGATCCGCGGATATCCTTGATATATCTGACCGTGTCGTAGCTGTATTAAGTGGAAACACGAAAGAAAAATATAATTTCGATGAACCGGTGATTTTAGTTTCCGACGATTTAGCTCCAAGTGAAACCGTACAGATGGACAAATCAAAACTCCTTGCTTTTGTAACCCGGTACGGTTCCTCGAACTCCCACACAGCTATTTTGGCAAGAACCATGATGATTCCTGCCTTAATCGGTATAGAAATTAAGGAAGAATGGGATGGAAAAAATGCCATTGTAGATGGAATCAATGGTATCTTATACATTGAGCCGGAAGCAGATATTTTACAGGAAATGCAGGAAAAACAACAGAAAATGCTGCAGGAAAGAAAACTTCTTGCAGAATTAAAAGGAAAAGAAGATGTCACAAAAAGCGGGAAAAAAATAAAACTATTTGCGAATATCGGTTCCGTCTCTGATGTAACAGATGTATTGAAGAATGATGCTGCCGGGATTGGTTTATTCCGAAGCGAATTTCTATATTTACAACAGGATCATTTGCCGACAGAAGAAGAACAGTTTCAAGTATACAAAACGGTCGCAGAAAATATGGCAGGTAGGAAGGTTATTATCCGTACTTTGGATATCGGTGCCGACAAACAGGTCGATTATCTGCATTTAGCGAAAGAAGATAATCCGGCAATGGGTTATCGCGCAATTCGAATCTGTTTAACGCAGACAGACATTTTTAAAACACAACTTCGCGCACTTTTCCGCGCCAGCAAATTTGGAAATATTGCAATTATGTTTCCGATGATTATTTCTGTAGATGAAGTAAAAAAAATCAAAGCTATTGTAAATGAAGTAAAACAGGAATTAGATAATGCAGGATTTTCTTATGGGAATGTTGAACTTGGTATCATGATAGAAACTCCTGCGGCAGTCATGATGAGTGATGAGCTTTCCAAGGAAGTAGATTTCTTTAGTATTGGCACAAATGACCTTACGCAATATACCCTTGCGATCGACAGACAGAATGCGAAGCTGGACGAATTCTACGATTCTCATCATCCGGCAGTGCTCCGTATGATACAAATGGTCATTCAGAATGCTCACAAAAACAATTGCTGGGTTGGAATTTGCGGAGAACTTGGTGCAGATTTGACTTTGACCAGACAATTTATTGAAATGGGCATTGATGAATTATCTGTTTCTCCATCCTTTGTTCTGCCAATCAGAAAAATTATTCGGGAATTAGATTAATATAATATCCTTTATCAGGTTTTAAGCGGTAAGACCAGTATGGTTTTTCCGCTTTTTATCAAAAAATATTCACAAATTTACATAATTGTACAAAAATAGTATAATAAAAAATAAACCCGAATTTATGATTTCACTTGGCGGGTGAATAGAATTCACCCACCACACAGCCTCAGACAAAAGCTGCAAAGCAGCGACAGATACGCTGGCGTAGCTGGTCTGTGGCTTGTCTGTGTGGTGGCTGTGAATAATTCGGGATAACGTATTGAAGAAAAGTGAGGGATAGAAAATGAAAATCAGTTTATTAGAGCCTATTGGTGTATCAAAAGAAGTAATTGATGAATTATCGGCCGGATTTTTAGAACAGGGACATGAATTTGTTTCCTACGACACAAAAACTACAGATATGGAAGAATTAAAGAAACGAAGTGCAGACTGCGATATTGTAATGATTGCAAATAATCCATATCCGGAAGAAGTCATAAAAAGTACAGATACTTTAAAAATGATTTCGGTTGCCTTTACCGGAATTGACCATATTGGCGTAGCAGAATGCGAAAAGAAAGATATCATGATTTGCAATGCTGCCGGATATTCCAACCAGACTGTCGCGGAACTTGCCGTCGGCATGACAATTGATGCATTACGAAATGTGGTAAAAGCAGACTCTGTTGTAAGAAATGGCGGAACCAGCGCAGGAATCGGAGGACGCGAAATCTGTGGACGTACCGTTGGAATCATTGGTTTAGGACGAATCGGTCTTATGACGGCCAAGCTGTTTCTTGCCTTTGGTGCAAAAGTAATTGCTTATAACCGGAGTCAGTCCGAAGAAGCGAAACAACTTGGCATCGAATACAAACCATTGGATCAGGTACTTTCCGAAAGTGATATCGTTTCCCTGCATCTTCCTTTAAATGATTCCACAAGAAACTTTTTATCTAAGGATAAAATTACACTGATGAAACCTGATACTGTTTTTGTGAATTGTGCCAGAGGCCCAATTGTAGACAATGCAGCCCTTGCCGACGCATTAAATCATGATCGCCTCGGATTTGCCTGTGTAGATGTATTTGACATGGAACCACCACTGCCAACAGATTATCCATTACTTCATGCAAAAAATACATTATTAACCCCGCACCAGGCATTCATATCAGAAGAATCCATGAAGCGAAGAGCCAAAATCGTATTTGACAATGTATATGCCTATTTAGCCGGCAAACCGGAAAATGTATGTAAATAAATACATAGGGAGGTCAATTCTTTGTCCCTCCCTATATTTATTTTATAAATTACTCGTATTTAAACTTACTAATTTCTATATTGAGATCTTCCGCCATTTTCATTACATCTTTACTGGAATGTGTGACTTTTTCCATAGAGGTCTTCTGAAGATTTACAGCTGCAGAAGCCTCCTCCATACACGCAGCATTTTCCTGAGACGTGGCCGACAAATCACTCATAACCTGCACAAGCGTATCCCGACTTTCTTTCATCTCGCTGGCAGAAGAATGCAGACATTCACATTGTTCTCCCATCTTTTGAAGCGTTTCTGCAATCTGGTAAAACTTATCTTTGGTTTGTATTACACTTTCTTGTTGCTCGTCAGCAGTAGTCTGCATCCTTCTAATTGCATCAACAGATTCTTTTAGTTTTGACACTAACTCATGAATAATCATTTCTATTTCCGCTGTTAACGCATTGGTCTGTTGTGCAAGGTTTCCAATTTCGGTCGCCACAACAGCAAATCCCCGTCCGGCTTCTCCGGCTCTTGCAGATTCAATGGAAGCATTTAATGCTAATAAATTGGTCTGACTGGCAATATTTTGAATCTGGCTGCTTGCAGCAACAATTTTATCTGCCTGAGCACTGGTTTCTTCCATAACTTTATGCACCAATTCACTATTCTGACTATTATCCTGCGTTTTATTTACCAAAACATCCAGAACCTGAATTCCAGACTCTTTAATTGTTTGAACATGACCTGTAGCCTCATTTAAGCCTTGGATATTGTTCTCTAACTGCCCAATCATTTCATTGAGTACAGTCACCTGCTCATTCCCATTGGCAGTTTGGATTGCCTGGTTCGTTGCACTACCTGCAACATCCTCAACAGTAGTTATTAATTGCTCACTCGTACGCAACACATTCTTAGAAATATCTGCAAGATGAACAGATTCCGCGGAAAGCTGATCCGTTACTACCGCAATATCTTTTATCAATTTGAGCAGACTTTCCCGCATAATTAAAAATCCGTTTGAAATAACACCGATTTCATCATTCTGTGTCGCATAAGACTTGATAGAACTTTGTTCATTCAATGTTAGATCATAAGAAGCCATTCGATTAATATCTGTTTGGATTGCAGTAAGTGGTCTAATAACAAGTCTGTGTATAAATAATAAAAGTACTACGATAAGAATAATAGCACATAAGACACAAAATCCTGTTGTTTTAAGAAGAGACTCTAATACAAGGGAATTTAAACTTGCAGAATCAATGGGAATTCCAATATTGATTGCACCCATCTGCATGCCATTATCATAATAAATGGGAGTCAGCACATCCAGTGTCAGTCCATAAACATCATTGGAAAAATAACCGACAAATGGTTTTCCATCTTTGGCAGCAGCCAGACTTCCTTCATCCTCTAAAACAATTCCAATTCGCTCGTGATTGCTGTGACATACGGCAACCACTGAACCATCTTCCATTTCCTTCATAAAATTTACGTAATTGAAATTATCCTGTGTATTAATATAATCAATAAATTTTTGAATTTCTTCTGTTGTTTCACAACCTCTTGCTTTTAACTGATCTGCATAAGATACCACCAGCTTATAATTCGACTCTTTTAATTGTTCAAGAACTTCATTCTTTAAAATGTGAGCAAAAAGAACGTTTAAAATAGTAAATGCAACAATAAGTGCCATTGTTATAATTGCAATAATTTTCGTACTGATACTTTTTGTCTTTTTCATACTGATCCCTCCGTAATATGCATAATACAACAGAAAAAGAGACCACCGCCTATGCGATAGCCCCTTCTATCCTGATTTCATATATATGATATTATAAATAATAATGACGAAAAAACAGATTGTCAATCGCTTTTTCATCAAATTCCGATTCTGAAATCTGAGATAAAGATAAAAAATAATCCCCCAAAACATACACCTAAATTGTAGAAAAATTTTGCGCAAAAATTTTTCAAAAAACATTTTTCTTTATAATATGCATAAATATAAGAAAAGAAGATTTCAAAAATGCTCTTTATTTATTGATAAATGTCCGTGATATACGTACATCTATCAACAAAATAACGCATCGAATATATATACATGTAAAATACATAATTTCTCAAAATAGATTTAAGAAACATGTAATCCAAATCAAAGCCGCAAGAAACAAAGGACTTAACACTTGACAGATTGTAAAGAATACTTTATAATTTAGGCTGATTATAAAGATTGATATGCTTAATTGTAAGACAAAAAAATATGACACAAAGGAGTGTATGGATTGTGCCATACACTTTTTTTTATCTAAAATATCAAAAGCACACTTGTGCGCGAGACGCGGACGTTCCGATTTATTTTTTTGTAACTCTTTACCCTTGCAAAAGGGTTTTTATATAAAAGAGTAATAATGGGAAGGAGAACTATTATGAAGAAAAAGAAAATTTGTGCTGCTTTATTAGCAGGAACCATGCTCTTTACTTCAGTTACCGGTTGTGGACAGACTTCTGCAGCACCTGAGGATGAACTGGCAACAGAAGAAGTAACAGCTGGAACAGAAGAAAGTGGAGATACAAACGGAGAAATCGCTGCTCCGGCCTCTTATGATGAGGATTCCTCCAAGATTTATGATGCCGCATTAGGAGAATTTTATGATACCTATATGCAGGCAAAAAATCAGTCAAACACCATCTCGGAACGCTATGCCAAAATGGCAGTTTCGGAGGCAAAATTATTAGAAGCCTGCGTTATACTTCCTTCAGAATGTAAAGGTGCCGGCTATGCAATTTCAAGAGTAGCCCCACATACTGCAACTCCGATTCTTTGGGGAAATGATGAATCTCGTTGGCATCAGTATCTTGTCACAACAGATCCGATTGCCAAAGAAGATATTGCCGCAATGCGTGAAAAATATAATGAATTAAAAGGAACCGGAACCTATGAAGACTGGGCAAAATCTTATCTGGAAGAAAAAGGTTATACCTTAAAAGACAGCTATAATTATAATCTGTATACTTCAGATCCGACCACCTGGGATGTTCTTTCTACTTCCCAGGCAGCAGATACCGAACCTCTTGTCAATACTTATGACGGACTGATGGAATATGATATCGAAGGCGAACAGCAGCCGGCACTGGCTGAAAGCTATTCTGTATCGGATGACGGACTTACCTATACCTTTAAGATTCGTCAAGGTGTAGAATGGGTAGATTCCCAGGGTAGAAAAGTTGCAGATGTCGTAGCAGATGACTTTGTTGCAGGTATGCAGCATGCTTTGGATTGCCAGGGTGGATTAGAGTATTTGGTAGACGGTGTCATTGACGGTGTTACCGAATATATCTCCGGCGAAATCACTGATTTCTCCAAAGTCGGCATAAAAGCAGTAGATGACTACACACTGGAATACACTTTAACAGAACCATGTTCTTATTTTACCTCCATGCTTGGTTACGGATTATTTGCTCCTTTAAGCAGAACTTACTATACTTCACAGGGTGGTAAATTCGGAACAGAGTTCAATTCCTCTGCTTCTGATTATAACTATGGTAAATCTCCGGATTCCATTGCATACTGTGGACCATATCTTATTACAAACTATACTTCCAAAAATACCATTGTATTTAAAGCCAATGATACCTACTGGAATAAAGATAATATCAATATTCATACCATCACATGGGTGTATGAGGATCAGTCTGATGACCAGAAATCTTATAATAATCTGATCACAGGTGTAGTAGATGGAGCGGGTCTTACTACCACCATGCTTGAAATGGCAAAACAGGACGGAAACTTTGATAAATATGCATATATTTCCAGTTCCGATGCCACTACCTATGCATCTTTCTACAATCTGAACCGAAATGCCTTCGCAAATATGAATGACAGCACTGCGGCAGTTTCCGAAAAAACAGACGAAGAAAATAAGAGAACCACAACAGCAATGCAGAATGTTCATTTCCGCAGAGCAATTACCTTTGCAACAGACAGACCTTCTATGCTGGCACATAAGAAGGGCGAAGATTTAAAACTGAACGCACTTAGAAACAGCTATACACCGGGTAACTTTGTAACCCTTCCGGAAGATGTAACAATTGATATCAACGGAACAGCAACGGATTTTGCTGCAGGAACACAATATGGTGCGATTGTACAGGCACAGATTGATGCAGATGGTTTCCCAGCAAAAGTATATGATCCAACTGCCAACAATGGTGAAGGTGGAAGCGACGGATTCGACGGATGGTACAATCCGGAAGAAGCAGTCAAAGAATTAGATACCGCAATTTCTGAACTTGCTGAAGAGGGTGTTACCATTGATGAAGAACATCCAATTTACATTGATTTCCCGAATCCTTCTAATGTTGAAGTATTTAACAATATGCATCATACCTACAAACAGTCCATTGAAGCTGCACTCGGTGGAAAAGTCATTATAAATCTCGTTGATTGTAAAGATGCAGATGAATGGTACTATACCGGATACTATGCAGATTATGGTTATCAGGGTAACTATGATACTTATGATGTATCCGGATGGGGTCCTGACTATGGGGATCCTGCCACATATCTGGATACTTATCTTCCGGATTATTCTGGCTACATGACAAAGAATCTTGGTATTTTCTAAGATACAGGCAATATAAAAATAAGGCTATGGGAAACGGAAATTCCGTTTCTCCATAGCTATCTTAAGTGAGCGATTATATGGGTAAATATTTATTAAAACGTATTTTACATGGTATTGTATCAGTTATTATTGTGGTTGCCTGTGTTATGGTTATGGTCTATACATTGCTTGACCGTAACCTGATTTTTGCGCAGGATCCAAATTACTCCCATCAGAGCAACAATCAGAAAGTAGCATATAAATATGAAAAATGGGAAGATTTTGGTTATCTGGATTACGTTACTTATGCAGATTATTTGCAGGAACTGACAGATAACGGAGAACTTGACGAAGATACAAGAGCAGAGGCCGTTTCCTTTGGAAAAACGGCAGATAATGATTCAGAACTGGTAAAACAGTATGTCAAAAAATTTAAAAACGAATATAAGGCAAAAGGTTATAAAGTTGTAAGGCTGGATGCTGTCATGCTAAGTGGCAAGAAATTTGCCAACGGCGGACAACAACAATTATTTGCGTATAAGGATCTTCCATTAATCAATCGTTTGGGAAGTTACCTTCACAACCTTATCACCGTTGATAACATACATAGCGTAGAGGGAGACATAGGAAAACGCGGAATTTCTTTTACACTTTATGATCCTGTCTACGGCGGAGAGAAATTTTCTCCTGCAATTATTGGAAATGGTACACAGCATAAATACCTTTTGTATTGTGATTCCAAGTTTCCATTTATTCACCAGAATCTTGTAACAATTAGTCTGGGAACATCTTACTCCGTAACAACAGGTATAGATGTATTTACATCAATGACAAGAACACAGGGTTCGTATGTCTCCTCTGAGATTACCTATCCAACCGGCTTGACGGAAAAAAGTGCCGATGATTTACATACAGCAACTTACCTTTCCGGTTCCCTTGAATCCAGTATGGCTTATGAAGATCGCTTTACCGACGATTATACCAATATCGATACAGTAAAAGGCGGTTTATCAAAAATGGGATATTCTTTTGTTATTGGTATTATCGCAGTTATCCTTTCTTATTTAATTGCAGTACCACTTGGTATTGGTATGGCAAGAAAGAAGGATAAACTGGTAGATAAAATTGGAACCATTTATATTGTGTTTATTCTTGCTGTACCTTCCTTAGCTTATATCTTTTTATTTAAAGCGATTGGTGCAAAGATGGGACTTCCAATTACTTTTGATATGGAGTCCGGCAGCAAGTTAATGTTTGTGCTTCCTATTATATCATTAGCACTGCCACAGGTTGCGGATTTAATGAAATGGTTAAGACGTTATATGATTGATCAGATGAATGCCGATTATGTAAAATTTGCAAGAGCAAGTGGACTTACAGAAAATGAAATCTTCTTCAAGCATATTTCCAAAAATGCTTTGATTCCGATTGTACACGGAATCCCGGCAAGCGTACTTGGTGCATTGATTGGTGCAATCATAACCGAACGTGTTTACTCCGTCCCAGGTGCAGGTAATCTGCTCACTGAGGCAATCAGCAAATATGATAACGGAGTTATTATTGGTGTAACCTTGTTCTATGCGGTATTGTCAATCATTTCAATTATCCTGGGTGATATTTTAATGTCACTTGTGGATCCAAGAATTTCATTTTCAACGAAGGACAGGTAGAGAATATGAATAATGAGGAAATTTTTAAATTTGAAAAAGAAACGGCAGATGCCCTTGCCGGATTTTCGGATGAAGAATTATTTTCTATGGTAGAGCAGGATGAACTTGCTTCCGAGAAAATTACCGCACCGAAATACTCTTACTGGCATTCTGTATTCCGTGTGTTTTTTAAGAAAAAAATAAATATTTTTATGCTTGTATTGCTGGCAGCTATTATCCTGTTTGCATATTTATATCCTGCTTTTGTGGAATATGATAAATATGGCAACCTGCTTAATTCAGCATCGAAACATTTATCTCCATCGAAAGCAATGGAACAATTTGGTTTCAGCCTGCATTGGCTGTTTGGTTCCGGTGCAGCAGGGCAGTCAACGTTTGATGCCGTTTGGTATGGTGCGAGAATTTCAATCTCACTTGCTACAGTCTGTGCATTAATTAACCTTACCGCAGGCGTGTTGATTGGTACAATCTGGGGCTTCTCAAAACGGCTGGATATTATCATGACAGAAATTTATAACATCGTTGCAAATGTACCATATATTTTGTTTATTGCTGTTATGGTCATGCTTTTTTCGGCAAGCTTCTGGACAATGGTATTTGCCATGACTGTAACCGGATGGCTTTCCATCGCGTATTTCATCCGTACACAGGTTATTATCATCCGTGACAGAGAATACAACCTTGCTTCAAAGTGTCTCGGAACTTCCATATTCCGGATTGCAACGAGAAATATTCTGCCATTTATGACATCTGTCATTGTTACACTTGCCGCAACAGAAATTCCTTCTTATATCTCTTATGAATCATTCTTATCCTATATTGGACTTGGTATTTCCGATATGTCACTTGGAAGATTGATTTATGAATCACAGAACTCCATGCTGACACCGGGATGGGGATTTGAATTCTGGAGTCCGGTTATCGTTGTTTCGATTATTACAATTGTATTGTATGTAGTCGGACAGAATCTTGGGGACGCTTCAGATCCAAGGACACATGTATAGGAGGACATATGGAAGATAAAAAGGCAATATTATCAATAAAAGATTTAGAAGTCGGATTTCACGTCCGCGGAAGAAATCTGACAGCAATAAGAAATATTTCACTTGACATATATGAAAACGAGTCAATTGCCATTGTAGGAGAATCCGGTTCCGGAAAATCTGTTTTTACCAAAACCTTTTCCGGGATGTTAGACAGCAATGGATACATCAAAAACGGACAAATTATTTACAATGATGAGGAACTTTCTGATACCGTCGTAAAAAAAGACGCATTGGCTCAGAAAATTATTCCTTCTGTATTACAAAAATTAAACGAATACTCCAAATCAGAATCTGCAGCTGCAACCTACAGGAAGATTCTGGCATTAGAAGAAGAAAAACGGGAAAAAGCTGGAATTTCAAAAGAAGAAACTGCACAGTACCAACAGAAGATAAAAGAACTTTCTATTCGTAAGGCAGAAGCGTACAACTTAAAACAGACCTTAGATCGTAAAACCGACAAAGCAAAAATCAAAAAACTGTCTGAAGAAATTTCCTCTTTTGAAAAAGAAATCAAATCTCTGGAAAAGCAAAAAGAACGCATGGAGAAAAAAGCAAAAGACACGCTTTCCAACGACAGAGCATATCTTACAGAATATAATAATCGAATGGAAGAATTAAAGACTCTCTGGCAAAAAGAAAGTTCCGGAGAAATCACAGCAGAAACAAAGAAAAGAAATGAAATTCTGGCAAAAGAAATCTATCTTTCCGTCGGACGTTATGGACTGCCAAAACGTATACAGCTTATAAAGAAGCTTCTCGCAGTTTTTAAGGATGCAATGGAAAAAGGCGAAAACATCTCCAATGAAAATGTTCGCAATACCTTATTTGATAAGGTAGCATTTCGTGTACGTTACTTAGATGAAACACCAGAGAAATTACATGGAACTTGTATCTTAAATCTTGCAAAAATTCAGTATGATAAAGACTGGTGTCAGATTCGCGGAAAACGTATCGCGACTGTATTTCAGGATCCAATGACTTCCTTAAATCCGATTATCACAATCGGAAAACAGATTACTTCCGTTATCATGAAACATCAGAACTGTACAGAAGTAGAAGCAAGAAAAAGAGCAATTGAACTCATGAATAAAGTAGGTATTCCGAACGCTGAAGCACGCTTTGACGATTATCCGTTCCAGTATTCCGGTGGTATGAGACAAAGAATTGTAATTGCAATCGCATTATCCTGCCAGCCAAGAATTTTAATCTGTGACGAGCCAACCACTGCATTGGATGTTACCATTCAGGCACAGATTTTACAACTTTTAAAGGATTTACAAAAAGAGTTTCATTATACAATCGTATTTATCACACATGACCTTGGTGTAGTTGCAAATATTGCTGACAGAGTTGCAGTATTATATGCCGGTCAAATTGTAGAGCTCGGAAATGTGGAAGATATTTTCTATGATCCAAGACATCCGTATACGTGGGCTTTGTTATCATCTTTACCACAGTTAGCACAAAAAAACACCGAACTTTATACAATTACCGGTACTCCACCATCTTTGTATAACCGCATTGTTGGAGACGCTTTTGCGCCAAGAAATCCATACTGCATGAAAATTGATACTATAAAAGAGCCACCAATGTTTCAGGTAAGTGAAACCCATTTTGCCAAAACATGGCTTTTGGATCCACGTGCTCCGAAGGTTGAAAAACCGGAAAGTATCGAAAACATTCATGAGAAACTAATAAAAGCATTTAATATATAGGAGATTTAGAAAGTGGCTAAACTAAATCAAAACAACAAACAAGAAAAAACAGCTTCCCATCTGCCGGAACATGGTCCGGTCGATGAGAATGGCAAAGAAATTTTACTATCATTAAA
Source organism: Roseburia hominis (assembly GCF_021531695.1). Lineage (GTDB taxonomy): Bacteria > Bacillota > Clostridia > Lachnospirales > Lachnospiraceae > Roseburia_D. The sequence goes on from NZ_JADYUI010000005.1 coordinate 134,815, forward strand.
AAATGTTGATATTACTTTTGGAAAAGGAGAAAATGCCGTTCGTGCAGTAAAAAATGCCTCCTTTGATATTTATAAGGGAGAAACTTTTTCTCTTGTAGGAGAATCCGGTTCTGGAAAAACAACAATCGGAAGAGCGGTAATTCGTGTAAATCCATGCGCTGCCGGTGAGATTTTATATAAGGGGGTTCGCATCTCCGGTAAGATTCCTCATTCATTAGATCGGGAAGTTATTCGTAACATTCAGATGGTATTCCAGGATCCGGCAGCATCTTTAAATGAACGTGCAACCGTAGAGCAAATTGTATCCGAAGGTTTATATAACTTTCATTTATATGAAAATGAAGCAGACCGTGTTCGAAAAGTAGAAAATATCATTCACGAAGTTGGTCTTTTAGAGGAACACCTGACCAGATACCCACACGAGTTTTCCGGTGGACAACGTCAGAGAATCGGTCTTGCAAGAGCCATGGTCATGGAACCGGAATTAGTCGTTGCAGATGAACCGATTTCAGCACTTGATGTATCAATCCGGGCACAGGTTTTGAATCTTCTTAAAAAATTCCAGAAAGAAAAAGATGTTACCTACTTATTTATTGCGCACGATCTTTCCATTGTCCGTTTCATTTCAGATCGTATCGGAGTTATTTATAAAGGAACTATTGTTGAGGTTGCCCAGGCAGAAGAATTATTTAATTTCCCGTTGCACCCTTATACACATTCCTTAATTTCAGCGATTCCGATTCCAGATCCGAAACTGGAAAAAAATAAAATCTTATACACTTATGATCCTTCCATGCACGATTATAGTACGGATAAACCTGAACTTGTCTGCATCGGGCATGAACATTATGTATATGGAAATAAAAAAGAAATTGAAGAATATAAAAAGATTCGTGAAAAAGGAGAACCTATAAAATCGATTCAGATTTCAGACGGAACTGCTACGCAGAATACAACGGTTACAAAAGAGCAAACTTTGTCCAAAGCAGAAGAAGAGTTCTTAAAAGCTCCTCTACATGATACAGGAAATGCATGGTATGCTGTTGCCGCATTTTTCCTTCCAATTATTGGATTAATCATTGCACAAATTTTCAAGCATCACAGATATTATCGCAACTATAAATCATTGAAAAAAGGTGGAGTGATTGGTTTAATTGTTCGTCTGGTTATTATTGTAATATTTGTATTATTACTTGTATTGGCGGTGATTTAATTGAATCGCGAAACAAGAGAACAGCGAAAACCGAAACCGGTAAAGCGAATTGAAATTTCTGAAAAATTTTCAAAGCGAAGATTGATTCTTGCTATTTTTTTTGCTGTACTTGGAATAGGTGCAATTGTTTATGCAATTGCATCTTCTCTTAAAACAGAATCCGGCTGGAAAACAATTGAAACAAGTTCCTCTGCTGAGACAAATTACAGTAGTGATTTTTCATTTTCTTATAACCTTGGACAAGGTGAGTTGTCTGCCTCAGAAGAATATAAAAAGATCCAGACTTTGTACACAGATGCAATGGTAAAATGCTATAAGATTTTTCATAATATAGAAGAATTTGAAGATGTAAACAACATTTGTTATATTAATAAACATCCAAATGAAGAACTCGTAGTAGATGAAACTTTATACCACGCATTGGAACAGGTAAATAAAGCTAAGAGCCGACTTCTTTATTTTGGTCCTGTCTATGAACAGTATACCAACCTGTTTCATTGCAAAGATGATTCTGAGACAATTAATTTTGATCCCTATCAGAATGAAGAGATTGCTTCCTATTTTTCGGAAATTGCAATGTATGCCAATAATCCCGAAGAAATTGATCTCAAGCTTCTCGATAATAATAAAATTATATTATTTGTTTCAGCAGATTATCTTTCCTATGCAGATGAAACCGGTTTCTCGAATTTCATTGACTTTTCTTTTATGAAAAATGCCGTTATTATAGATTATGTGGCAGACCTCATGCAGAAAAACGGTTACACCGCAGGTTCTATTACAAGCTATGACGGATTTACACGTAATCTGGATAACAGCAATACGTCCTATACGTATACAATTTTTGACCGTGTCGGTCAAACCGTTTATACCGCAGCATCCATGCAGTACAAAAACGCACAAAGCATTGTGTTTTTATATAATTACAAATTAAGTGATAAAGATAAAAACGATCGTTATGAATTAAAAAATGGTGAAATCCGAACACCCTATATTGACGAAACAGATGGTTTATGCAAAAGTTCTACCAACAATCTTTTAGCCTATTCAAAAGAAAAGGGCTGCTTCGAAATTCTTTTGCAAATACTTCCGATTTTCACCAGGGATACCTTCGAAAAAGATCAACTCAATGCGATAAAGCAAAATGGAATTTATTCCATATATGGCTCTGACCACGTTTTATATTATAACGAACCCGATTTGATTCTATCAGATTTTTATCAAAACAACGAGATTACTTATACCTCTATATTAAATCAATAGTCATTCAAAGACTCAAGAAGTGGCGATCTACTTTTTGAGTCTTTATTATTATAATATCCTGGGCAAAATTTTCTATAATGTAAAAATTTATTGCTTGTTCTTTATATATATTGTACAATATAAACAGAAGTTTGTGAAACAAATTATTATTCATTTGGGTTTTTGACAATATGCGTAAATTAGCATGATTGTCAAAAAATTTAAATGTACAAAGGAGAGGGCATATGAAATCAATTAAAAGTAAAGTAACCATACTGATTGTTTTGTGTTCTGTTATATCGGTCATGCTATGCGGAACACTGAGTTCATCAAAATCATTGGATGTTTCCAATGAAGATGCAGAAAAAATTATGGAGCAGACCTGCAAATCAAATGCACAGGATCTGGATTTAACTTTGTCAAAAATCGAGCAGTCTGTAGATACACTGGCAAATATTACAACCGCATCTATAGAAGATTTTTCACGTTTTAAAAAAGATGATGCGTATGTAACAGAAATAACAAAAGCATTAGAACCGATTGCCTTGCAATTTGCCAATGAAACCGAGGGTACACTGACCTATTACATTCGCTATAATCCGGAATTTACAGAACCGACTTCCGGTATTTTCGCAACAAAAAATACCGAAGATGAACCCTTTGAGCAATTAACACCAACGGACTTTTCCAGCTACGATCCAAGCGACTTAGAGCATGTAGGCTGGTATTATACTCCGGTTAATAACGGAAAACCGACCTGGATGGATCCTTATCTGAACTCAAATATTAATGTCTACATGATTTCCTATGTTGTACCGATTTTTATTGATGGGGAATCCGTCGGTATTGTTGGCATGGATATTGATTTTAGCAAGCTACAGACTCAAATTGATGCCATTACGGCATATGACACCGGCTATGCTTTTCTTGTAAATGCCGATAATCAGATTATGCATCACAAATCCTTAGAATATGGAACAGCTCTTAAAGATGCCAGTTCACAATTGGATGAAGCACTCACCAATAATGACAACCAGTACAAAGAAATCGGATACACCTACAACGGAGAGAAAATGAGCGGTTTCTATTGTGTATTACAAAATGGCATGAAACTTGTCATCACTGTTCCAAATGCCGAATTAATTGCAAACACAACAAGTATTATCAAAATTTCGCTAATTGCAGAGCTTGTCAGCATTCTTCTGTCAATTGTCGTTGGTATGCTTTTAAGCAGCAAAATGGTACGACCAATTAAGACAATGACACGAATCATCCAAAAACAGGGAGATTTAGACTTGAAAAAAGATGCACAAATGGATAACCTTGTAAAAATGAAAGATGAAACCGGTGATATGGCACGCGCCGTTAATGTAATGAATGAAAAACTTCGTGCCATGGTAAAACTGTTAGAGGATACCGGCACTTCGGTTCTGAATAATTCAAAATTTCTGGGAACAAGTTCAAAAGCAGTCGGAGAAATGTGTGGTGATAATTCCGCAACGACACAGGAGCTTGCTGCTACGATGGAAGAAGCAGCATCTTCCACAGAACGTGTCAATGAGAATGTAGGAATGATTACCAGCCACGCAAAAGTAATTATGGATTTATCTCAAAAAGGAGAAGCCGAATCAAAAGAAATTCTAATTCGTGCAAACAATCTCAGTGCCAAAGTACAAGATGCAAATGAGAACACAAAAAAGATATACGAAGAAATTGCCAAGCAAAAAATGGTCGCTACAGAAAAAGCAAAATCAGTAGAACAAATTAATACACTTACACAAAATATTATGGAAATTTCCTCACAAACCAATCTACTGGCACTAAATGCATCCATTGAAGCTGCCAGAGCCGGAGAAGCCGGAAAAGGATTCGCGGTCGTTGCAGAAGAAATTGGAAATCTTGCAATACAGACAAGAGATTCCGTACAAAATATCGAAACGATAATTAATGAGGTAAATGAAGCTGTAAATAATCTTGCAATCTGCCTCAATACTTCTATGGATTTCTTAGAAAACACGGTAATGGAAGATTATGGAGAGTTTTTAAATGTAAGTGCACAATATGCAAATGATGCAACAAATTTTGAGTCCGGTATGCGTGAAATTGCAGAATCTGTGGAACAGTTAGACCAGGCTATTGATCACATTGCTGTTTCTATGGAAGATATCGGAAAAATGACAAATGAAGCTGCAAATGGTGTATCGCTTGTTGCAGAAAAAACCGTTGAAATCGTTGAGAAAATGACAGATGAAGACAATCTGGTAAAAGGCAATACCGAATATGCCGGACAACTATCAAATATTGTCGGAAGATTTTCGATTGATTAATTTTCTTTCTACAATATAGTTTACAGAGGTATGACATGCATCAGGAAAATACATTAACAATAAAACCCATTGCAGAAATTCGAACGGACTTCCCCACAAAATTCGGAATTCCAAGACAGGGAAATTTAATTTCTGAACTAAGTGCCAAAATTATTTTTTATAAAGAATATCAAAACCCTGAAGCACTGCGCGGATTAGAAGAATTTTCCCATATCTGGTTATTGTGGGGATTCTCTGCAAATGCAAAAAAAGAGTGGTCTCCAACCGTACGCCCACCCCGCCTCGGAGGAAACAAAAGAGTCGGGGTGTTTGCTACGCGTTCTCCGTTCCGTCCAAATCCGCTCGGACTTTCTTTGGTTAAATTAGAAAAGATCGAAAAAAACGCAGACAACGGAATGATATTACATGTTTCCGGAGCAGATTTGATGGATCAGACCCCTATTTACGATATCAAACCATACCTTCCACATATAGAAGCATTACCGGATGCAACAGGTGGCTTCGCAACAAGAGTAAAAGACTATGCCCTTAGTGTTTCCTGCGATGAGAAATTGTTAAAAATTCTGCCGCCGGAAAAGCGAAACGCATTAATTTCCGTACTGTCACAAGATCCAAGACCTTCTTACCAGAATGATGAAACACGTATCTATGGCTTTTTGTTCGCCGGCTTCGAAATCAAATTTCAGGTAAAAGGGAATATTCTATATGTAACAGAAATCATACCTGCATGATTTCATGTAAAGCATTCAAAAATAGCAAAAAATGAGAAGAAAGATTGCATATTTTGAGTAGTCGAACTATTTTCATTTTGCTATCATGCAAATGATGAAAAACTCCTTGCGAGTATTTCTTATCATTAAGATATGAATGAGGTGAAGGTATGAAGAACTATGTAAATGACATGACGAAAGGTAACCCGACCAGACTCTTGCTTTCGTTTACGATGCCGATGCTGGTTGGTAATATTTTCCAACAGCTTTATAATATTGTAGATTCTATTATTGTTGGAAAATTTGTGGGTGCAGACGGGCTGGCAGCTGTTGGTGCTACCGGTTCTGTGAATTTTCTTATTGTTTCCTTGTGTATTGGTTTATCCGCGGGTATTGGTATCGTTGTTTCCCAGTATTTTGGGGCAAAAGATACCGATTATGTAAAGCACACAATTGCCAATGCCATGTATCTGCTTTTATTTAGTGCCATCCTAATGTTTATCGCCGGTTTCTTTTTTGCAAGACCGTTTTTACAGGCACTAAAAACACCGGATAATATTTTAAACGACGCGGTATTGTATATGAGGGTAATTTGCTGTGGTATCTTTACTGTCGCCATTTATAATGGTGTTTCCTCTATATTAAGAGCACTTGGAGATGCCAAAACACCACTGATTTTTTTAATTATTTCAAGCTTTTTAAATATTGCACTTGATTTAATATTTATTATCACATTCCATTTAGGTGTTTTTGGTGCAGCTTTTGCAACAGTACTGTCAGAGGCAATTGCCGGAATTGGTTGTACCATCTGGGCAATTAAAAAGAATCCATATTTCCAGATGCCGAAAAGTTTCTTTAAAATGGATGCTTCCATTATGAAGAAGTGTTCTAAACTTGGATTGCCGGTTGCTTTGCAAAATGCAATGATTGCCATTTCCTGCATCGTATTACAGAGCGTTGTCAATACTTTTGGTTCTACCGTCGTTGCTGCATTTACTGTCACAAGCCGTATCGAACAGCTTGTTCAGCAGCCATATGGTTCGCTTGGTACGGCAGTTTCAACCTATGCAGGGCAGAATATGGGCGCCGGAGAAATCAATCGTGTAAAAGCCGGATATCGGAAGAGCTATCTTATTATGGGTGCATTTACTTTAATTATGGTTCCGGTTGCACAGCTTTTTGGTCATCAGATTGTACAACTCTTCGTAAGCAGTGCTGAGACAGAAGTCATTACACTTGGAACACAGGCATTAAAGATCACAAGCTGGTTTTACTTCCCACTTGGCATGATTTATATTACAAGAGGATTGTTAAATGGAGTCGGAGATGCCACTTACGCTTTTATGAATGGTATCATCGAAATGCTTGGCCGGATTTGTTTTGCAAAACCACTTACCATGGTAGCCGGAATCGGTGTCTGGGGTGTCTGGCTTGCAACCGCACTTACCTGGCTTGTTACCGGAATCATCAGCGCACTTCGCTATCTGCAGGGTAAGTGGAAAAACAAAGGCGTTGTAGAACATACTACCGTTCATGCAAGAGCCTGATTCTGTTGTTAATGATTGCTTTGTTTACCGGAATCTCCTGTCAGGAAATTCTCCGGAGAATCCTGGAATTTCGCCCGGAAAGAACTTGGTGTATCCTTTCGATATTTTAGAAAACAACGATTAAAAGTCGAAATACTTGAAAATCCGGACATCAACGCAACTTCCGTAATAGAAAGTGTATTACTTGCTAACAACTCGCAGGCACGGCGTAACCGTTCTTCCGTAATAAATTCCACATAAGAAAGACCGGTAAACTCTTTAAATAAACGAGAAAAGTGATAACGACTGAATCCGGCATATTCTGCTGCATCGTCAAGAGAGATATCCTCTGTACAGTTTTGCGATAAATACGAGCATACATCAATCATTTTTTGTGTAATTTCTGATTGATGTGTGCTCTTTTTCGTACCGGAAGGAATAATAGCAGGCGCAGTCGTATCTACAAAATGGATGAACTGGTCTGACGTTACATATTCCCCAATTGCTATAAACATCTCATAAAGCTTACAGCATATCCTTGCATCTTTAAAAGACGGATCTGCTTTGTCAATCGCAAACATTTCTTCCGCACATTTTATAATTTCCTCTGTCAGTTTTGGATTCTCTCCATTCTGGAAATAATGAAACTTCTGAAACCAGTAAATATGCTTTTTAAATTCTGTCATCGCAAGCAGAAGAGAATAATCAAACTGAATCAAAAGATATGACGGATCCTTTGGCGGATTGTAAATTAAAGAATGTAATTCGCCGGGATGAATCAGTAAAATGTCATGTTCATTTAAGGTAAAAACCGTGTTATTGATACTGTATCGGATTCCTTCCTGTTTCGAAATGATTAGTTCTGCATAATTGTGCCAATGCTCCGGAAACGTCTCCGGTAAATAGGTAGAAGTTAAGTTAATTGGATAATCATTCTGAAATCGTATATCTTCAAAATTATTTTTAAAAAGCATGAGAAACTCCTTTATTTCTGCATCTATTGTCCTTTTTTATCAAAAATGCTAAAATATATATTAACCCGAATTATCACAGCCTCAGACAAAAGCTGCAAAGCAGCGACAGATACGCTGGCGTAGCTGGTCTGTGGCTTGTCTGTGTGGTGGCTGTGAATAATTCGGGTTTAATTATAACACCAAAAGTATATAAAAGAAATAGAAGAGATGAGGGAGAAACCGTGAATAGCCTATATTCCAGTTTAATAATAAATATCAGCCTTTTGGTTCTTATTGCCACATTATTGACAAAACTTACCTTTGTGAAACGACTGTTATCAGAAGAAAGTTCTTCCAAAATTGCAGACCAGTTAATTCTTGCATTAATTTTTGGTGGATTCTGCATTTTTTCCACCTGTACCGGAGTAAAAATAGGTGGTGCAATCCAAAATACCAGAGTGTTAGGTGTCCTCGCCGCAGGCCTGCTTGGCGGACCGGTCGTAGGCATAGGAGCCGCTTTCATCGGAGCTTTGCACCGTTTTTTATATGATCCATTCGGTTTTACTTCCCTCGCATGTACGGTTTCTACTTTATTTGAGGGAGTTTTCGGTTCCATTGTCTGGGTGATTTTCAAAAAACATGGCAGAAAACAAAACAAATTATCTTTATTTTTCATTACGGCAGTTGCAGAATGTTTCCAGATGATTTTCATTCTTCTTATTGCCAAGCCATTTTCTGCCGCTGTTAGTCTGGTTCAAATCATCGCAATTCCGATGATTGTCGTAAATTCTCTTGGAATGATTTTATTTTTCAGTATCTTTGAGGATGTATTTACCAATCAGGATTTATTGGCCGCCAAAAAAATCAGGCTTGCACTGACCATCGCAGATGAATGCATCCCCTATATTCAGAAATCCTCCAAAACAAGAGAAGATTATAGTAAAATGGCAACAATTATTCAAAAATACTCTAATTGTAACGGTGTCCTTTTTTTAACGACAGACGGCACCGAAGTGTTAAATGATACTAACCTTGCCATGCCAAAGACCGTATTCGATGAATTAAAGAAAAAAGAAATGCCTTATGGTTTTTACCGGATTACGGATAAGAAAGATAAAAATTATAAGTATTTAAAACGTTATACGATTTTTATGGTGCCACTGACCCAGGGTGAAAATGCATGGGCCTATCTTGCAATTTATTTTCCAAAGCAGATTGTATCCATTCAGGCAGAAATGGATTTTATCACGGGGCTTGCCAAATTCTTTTCCACAAACTACGAACTGGCACAGGTGGAAAAGCAGAAAAAATTAAGGCAAAGGGCAGAATACCAGGCATTGCAGTCACAGATTAATCCCCATTTTCTGTTTAATTCCCTAAATACAATTTCTTTTTTCTGCAGAGAGAAACCGGAACGTGCAAGGGAACTGCTTTTAGCACTAAGTGTTTATTTCCGAAATACTTTAGAAGCGACCGATGCCTATATGATTCCATTAGAAAAAGAATTAGAACATGTAAAAGCTTATCTGCAACTGGAATTAGCACGCTTTGAAAACAAGCTCACAGTAGAGATCAAAGTCGATACTTCAGTAGCTATTCAGGTTCCGACACTCATTTTGCAGCCAATCGTAGAGAATGCAGTAAAGCATGGTGCTATGAAACGGGAAACAGGAAAAGTCACCATTTTAGGAGAAAACAAAGGGGAATATTATTCTATCATTGTAAAAGACAATGGTCTTGGAATGAGTTCCGAATCACTCACAGCTTTTTACCGGCATAAGAAAAATGGAAAATATGGTCTGCAAAATGTAGATGCCAGAATGAAAAGTATTTACGGAGCAGAACATGGACTAAAGATAAAAACAGGAGAACAAGGTACAGAAGTTACTATGAATTTTTTCAAAGTAACAACAAGAGGAGAAGAAAATGAAAATAGCAATCGTAGATGATGAAAAACCGGCAAGAAGTGAACTTAAGTATCTGCTTGAAACCATTTTACCGGAAGCAGAATACTATGAAGCAGACAGTGCAAAAAGTGCAGATGAACTGGCACGAGTGCATACATTTCAAGCCATCTTTTTAGACATTAATCTTGGTGATGTCAATGGCATGGTATTAGCCTCTGCCCTCCGTGAACACCAGAAAAAAGCTGCCATTATTTTTGTCACTGCATATGAACAACATGCTGTACAGGCATTTGAACTTGGCGCAGTTGACTATATCTTAAAACCTTTTGATATGGAGCGAATCAAAAAAACCCTAAATCGTTTAAAGGAACAGGGATATTTCCAAAATGAAGAAACACAAAGTGAAACACAGGAAGAAAAGCATGAAGAATTGAATAAACTTGCAGTAAACGCAGGTGATAAGATAAGGCTGCTTGATTTTAATGATATTATTTATGTCGAATATAATCAGAGAAATTCACTGATCCACACGATAAATGAAGTCTATACGGAAAACTATACCATGACGGCACTCTGTGAACGTCTGGAAAAAAAGAACTTTTTCCGGATTCATAAAAGTTATCTGGTCAATCTGAATTATTTAGACGAATTGATTCCGGGCATCGGAAATGGATATTTAATCCGCCTGAAACACTGTCCGGATGAATTACTTCCGGTCAGTCGAAGCCAGATGAAACATTTAAAGCAACTTCTCGAATTTTAAACCCGAATTATTCACAGCAGCCAAGTGAAATCTGTAATTCGTGCGTCAAGCTTGCTTGTAAGCCGAATTTATGATTTCACTTGGCGGGTGAATAGAATTCACCCACCACACAGCCTCAGACAAAAGCTGCGAAGCAGCGACAGATACGCTGGCGTAGCTGGTCTGTGGCTTGTCTGTGTGGTGGCTGTGAATAATTCTGGTTAAAGTAACTTAAAATTTTATAAACATCGCTCCAAATTTGGCAGATATGTCAAGACAGATTATCCCACAAAACCGACCGTTCATACGTTAAAATGTGCAAGACATACAAAAACTTGCAACTCATCGACAAAAAGTTGTATAATATGCATATACATAAAAGAAAAGACGTAAGGGAGGCGTTTGTTATGGTAAGTTTTTTTGTATGTCTTGCAGTTCTAATCATTGGTTACTTTACATATGGTAAGGTAATCGAAAAAATTTACGGACCAGACGACCGCGAAACACCGGCAGTACGAATCAACGATGGAGTTGATTTCGTAGTAATGCCGAAATGGAAACTGTTTCTGGTTCAGCTTTTAAATATCGCAGGTCTTGGACCAATCTATGGTGCTTTGGCAGGTGCACAGTGGGGACCGGCAGTATTCCTTTGGATTACACTTGGTACTATTTTGGCAGGAGCTGTTCATGATTTCAGTGTTGGTTTCATGAGTATGCGTCACGATGGAACATCTGTATCCGAATTGACCGGTACTTATCTTGGCAATTTCATGAAACAGGTTATGCGTGTATTCAGTGTTATCTTACTTGTAATGGTAGGTACTGTATTCGCAGTAGGACCTGCATCACTGATTGCCATGTTAATCGGAAAGAACGGAGGTTCCGGTTTCTTAACCAATGCTACTTTCTGGTTAGTAGTTGTTTTAATTTACTATTTTATCGCAACTTTCGTGCCAATTGATAAAATTATCGGTAAGATTTATCCGGTTTTCGGTATCTGCTTAATTATCATGGCTATTGGTGTAGGAATTGGTATCTTCACACACGGTTATACCATTCCTGAAATCACTTTACAGAATTTGCATCCAAACGGAACGCCAATCTGGCCGGTAATGTTCGTAAGCGTTGCCTGCGGTGCCATTTCCGGATTCCATGCAACCCAGTCACCTCTGATGGCTCGTTGCTGTAAATCTGAAAAACAGGCACACAGCGTATTCTATGGTGCAATGGTAAGTGAAGGCGTTATCGCTTTAATCTGGGCCGCAGCCGGCTGTGCTGTATATGAGAGAACAGGTGGTCTTACCACAGGTCTTACCCAGATGCTTACTGATGCAGGTCAGGCAGGAACCGTATATGATGTATGTACAAAGACCATGGGTGGTGTAGGTATCGTACTTGCAATGATTGGTGTTATTGCCTGCCCGATTACATCCGGTGATACCTCTTTCCGTTCTGCAAGACTTGTTATTGCAGACTGGTTCGGTATTGAACAGAAATCTTTCAAAAAACGTTTATACATCTGTGTACCATTATTACTGGCAGGTGCATTAATCAGTCAGTTGGATTATCAGGTAGTCTGGAGATACTTTAGCTGGTCAAACCAGACATTAGCTATGATTGCTCTTTGGACAGCATCCATGTATCTGTACAAGAACAAGAAAGTCTTCTGGGTTACCGCAATTCCGGCAACTTTTATGACAGCAGTATCCATTACCTATTTCTTCTATGCACCGGAATGCTTAAACCTTGGTACAACAATCGCTTATCCGATTGGTATCATTGCAGCAATTGCCGCTCTGGTTCTGTTTTTAGCAAAATCAGTATTTAAGAAAGAAAAAGCATAATAAGAAATACAACAAAAACGATATAAGCAGGAAGGGCATTGTCAGACATGGGTATGGCTGATGATGCCCTTCCTTTTTCCGGCATTTTTATAGTATGCCAACTTGCGAAAAATGCAGTTACATGCTACAATAATTATGGTAATTTATACATAAAATGGATGGGGCAGTACAATGTCAATTCGAATCTACACACTAACACATAAAAATTTTGAAATACCCAAAGATCCCATGTATGTACCGCTTCAGGTGGGACGTGCCACAAAGGATGACCTTGGGTATTTGTGTGATAATACCGGAGATAATATTTCAGAGAAAAATTGCTACTACAGCGAACTTACCGGTATTTACTGGATTTGGAGGAATGTACATGATTTAGATTATGTAGGTGTATGCCATTACCGCCGTTATTTAATCAATGAACATGGAAAGATTTTTACAAAACCGGAGCTTTTACAGATTTTGCAAAAAGTTGACGTCATCACAACAAAGCGTGTCAAACTACGGATGCCTTATTATGACGGTTATAAAAAGACACATCACATTGAAAATCTTGATGTAACCGGTATGGTAATAAAAGAGCTTTATCCGGATTATTATCCGACCTTTGAGCGTCTCATTCACGGGGAAGAAACTTATTTTGGCAATATTATGATTTCCAAAAAGGAAGTATTTGATTCTTATGCCAAGTGGCTCTTTACCATTTTTTTTGAAGTCGAAAAACGAGTCGCAATTGATTCCTATGATGATTACCATAAAAGAGTTTTTGGTTTTATTTCCGAGATTCTTTTGTTAGTCTGGATACGTGTTAATAAGCTTTCTGTTTACGAATGCCGCGTAGGTATGATTGGGGAAAAGGCAGAAACAAGAGAGATGAAAGAAACTCTTGCCCGCTATTTTCAAAAAAAAGATATAAGCGGAGCAAAATCATATTTCCTGTCCTGTTTAAAGAACAGACCCGATGTATTGATGGAAGCATCAGACATTACCGGAGAATTAAAGCTATGCATGCAGGTTATCGCAACCTGTGAACTGGAATTGCAACAACAGCAAAGCTGTATTTTGGATGAATTGTCGGAATTTCACGAATTAATGCATTTTTTTCATCAATTAAATGATACCGTAGAGCATGTTCGAAAAAACGAATGGATCAGGGAAGACGTTTCCTTTCTGACAAAACAATTTCTGAGTGAGGAAGCGATACAGACCGCAGTCCATGTGTTATCCCAAAATAAACAGGAAGAACAGGAAACTCGAAAAAAAATTACCGATATTCGACAGAAAGAATAAACCATAAATTTTATAAAACTACAAATAATAAAGGAGAAAGATATCACCCAAAAACGTGGGATATCGCATAATCATGGCAGAACAGACATTAGAAATTACTTATAATATTTATTTGGAGGCAGAAGACATTTCACAGTCACGAATCATGTCAGCAGCTTCTTATGTAAAAGAATTAGTAAATAATCACAATAATTCCTATTTAAATCGTGCAGAATTTGATGACGAAAGTAATTTAGACGATTTTTCCTTTCGCCTTTTTGCAAAAGAAACCATTACGGAAGAAACTTGTAAAAATACCGAGGATGCAAAGGCTTTCATTGATGACATTGTCGATTTATTATTTGACATTGCACACATGCATTCTTTTTTAAATATGGAGGGAGATTTCTCCATCTTATATAATGGAGAACGTAAACAATACACCTTTTGTTCCGAAAGCGGAGATTCTCTCTGCGATTTCAACGAACAATAGCTAAAACAGAGGGAGGCATTCATGAGATATGGGAAAATAGCAAAAAAGACAATATTATTTTTGGGGATTTGTTTTGCAACACTGTTATTTCCGTTTTCTGTCAAAGCAGATGATTGTGTTGTAAATGATATTGATGGGGACTTAATATCAGACAGCTATGACGCTGCCGATGAATATTCCATTTTAACGCCAACTTCTACCAATAAAAAGGGGATTCAGGGAACCGAGTATATTGTTCCCGGCATGCGCATTGTCGGCGATCAGGCATATATTCAGAATGCAGATGAAGCTCCACTTGATCTGGAAGTGAATCACGTCTTATTGAATTTTGATATTGCAAAGTTATTGGCTCCCGATTCGCAGACAGAAGAAGTAATCAATTATAATTACAATGGCGTTACGTATCGTTTTAACAAATCATATCTCATTCCGTATTTGTACCGGGTTCGTCAGTATCAGACCATGAGCCCGCAGGTAACAGACCGCCCGGTTGCGATTACCTTTGTATTACTTATGTCAAAACCGGAAGATCCAAAGTATGATTACCTTTTATGCCCGGGTGCATTACAACCGAATGATGGTCTGCATATGTTTTATGCATTAAATATACAGGATCCTGTTGCAAAAGAAACCATCTCTGCAGTATTTGATTATCTGACAAGAGCTTTCGGAGATAAAGAGCATTTTGTGCAGAACTGGATTATCGGAAATGAAGTAGATGTACCGGATGTTTATAATTATACCGGAACACATGATGCTACTTATAATGCCTGTGTCAGTGCTGAAACATTTAATTTATTTTATGACAAACTCTGTGAAAATACACCATATGCCAAAGCCTATATTTCATTGACAAACCGATGGAATACAACATCGGACGGAACCGGAATTGGTGGAAAAACATTCTTGGAGCTATTCTCACAGATGGTTCAGACAGATCATTGGAATATTGCATTTCATGCCTATGCTCCGACATGGGATTATAAATTATGGGAACCGGAGACCGTAGATTACGTTTGCTACTCAGCGGATTCTCCTTACGTCTGTGCAGCAAATCTGGCTTATATGACAGATTATGTAAAAAATGTTTATGGAGATAATCACCGTATCATATTATCGGAACAGGGTTTTAATGTAAAAGACAATTCCATGGAAGAACAATATGCACAGGCAGCAGAACTGATTTATACCTATTTTGCAGCAGCACGCAATGATATGGTGGATGCCGTTATTTTTAATAACTGGTACGATTGCAGTTATCAGGCTGATCTTACCAACCTTCATATCGGATTGCATGATGATGCCGGAAATAAAAGAGAAGCTTATTACGCATTTAAATATATGGATACTGATGTTTCTCAAATCACAAAGTATCAGGATTATGTCAACCATTTCTGCACCAGTTTTCCATCCTGGGATTGCAACATCCTGTATACCGACCAGCCGACCATTGCCGTTGCAGATGTAGGAAATCAGACACTGCTTACCGAAGCACAGATTCCATGGAACGGTCTCTATTCCAATCATTTATATTATCGATGGACGGTTATCAATGAGCAGACAAAAGAAAGCCAGGTCATTCAGGATTGGGTAGAAGATAATAATGCAATCTACTGGACAACGGATACCAGTGGTGTTTACACATTAGTGTGTGAAATAATGACCAGTGATCAGCGCTTGTACCGGACAGAACTTATTTGTACCAGATAAAAATGAAATAACTATATGATTTTTGTATAATTTAAAGAGAAGTAAAATGAAATTCGGCATAAAATCAATGATTGGGGGACGGCTTTATGATACGAATGGAAATCGCCTGCTTTCTGGTGCTTGCTTTTCTGGCAGCCATGTATTTTTCTGCCCCTAGAGAGCATACAAAAATTCACAAATGTTTTTCTAAATTACTAATTTATTCCATGCTGAATCTTATACTGGACGCAACAACAATCTATACGGTAAATCATTTGCAGACTATACCTGGTCTGCTAAATGATTTGCTGCATCGCCTGTTTATTGGAGACATTGTACTGGTATCTTATCTTACCTATGACTATATTCTACTGCTAATTAAAGATGAAACAAATAAACAGATCGAAATTCCCAAATTTACTAAGTTGCTGTTAGTAGCAGTACTGATTGCTATTGCATTTCTTCCGATTGATTATATACAGACAGAAACGGGGAACTATTCCCATGGTCCGGCAGTATACACGGCATATGGGTGTATGGCTGTTTTCCTCGTTCTTACCATTCTGGCAATGATTAAGTATTGGAAGCAGATTCACAAAAAGAAAAGGATGGCAGTAACCCTTTCTCTAACGATTGAAATTATAGTAATGATGATACAATATATTGTTCATTTTTCTTTAATCAGTGGAATGGGCATCATGTTAATCAATCTTTCCTTTTATCTGACCCTGGAAAATCCGGATATTCTTCTGGTGCAACAGGTAAAGGACGAAAAGAAAAAAGCAGAAGATGCGAACGCAGCAAAATCCACATTTCTTTCCCACATGTCACATGAAATTCGTACTCCGATGAATGCAATTATTGGAATGACAGACATTCTTCTTCGTACCGATTTAACGGAAGAACAGAGAGAATACCTGGAAAATATCAAAAGTTCCGGTCATGCTTTGATCGCAATCATCAATGACATTTTAGATCTTTCCAAAATCGAAGCCGGAAAAATGGAGTTAGTGGACAATGTATATAACATGGAACAGCTCCTTCGTGATATTCGTGCCATCATAAAAAATCGTATTGGTGAAAAACCAATAGAACTTTTCTATGATATAGATGAAAAAATACCAAAAAAACTTTATGGCGATGGACTTCGTATTCGGCAGATTATTATAAATCTAATGAATAATGCCGTAAAGTTTACCGATAATGGTCATATCAGACTATGCATAAAAGAAGTAGCAAAGTCAACAGATGCGATCAAATTGCATATCTCGGTAGAAGATACCGGACAAGGAATTCGACAGGAAGACTTAAAAAAACTGTTTGGCGCTTTTTCACAGGTAGATCTAAAAAAGAATAAAGGAAAAGAAGGTACCGGTCTTGGTCTCGCAATATCCAGCCAGTTAGTCGAAATGATGGGAGGAAAGCTGGAAGTAAAGAGTGAGTATGGAGTTGGTACAGAATTCTTTTTTACAATCGAGCAAAAACTGGTGGCAGAAGAAACAGAAGAACACCCATCCGGTGAAAAAAATTTGAAAAACTTTATTGCACCGGAAGCGAAAATTTTGATTGTAGATGATAATGCGATCAATCGTATGGTTGCCGCCGGTCTGCTGGCACCATTTCAAATGCAGATTGACATGGCAGAAAGCGGAAAAATGGCGCTCTCCATGGTACAGGAAAAGAAATACGACTTAATTTTTATGGATCATATCATGCCGGACATGGATGGGATAGAAACAACGAAAAATATCCGTGCTCTGGACGGATCTTATTATAAAGCTCTTCCAATCATTGCTCTGACAGCAGATGCAATGACGGAGTCGCAAAAGTTATTCGCTGAAGCTTCTATGAATGGATTTGTTGCAAAACCTATTGATATGGCACAGATTACCCGTGTATTATTACAGTGGCTGCCACACGAACTGATTTGTACGAGAACAAAGAGCTAACGTATATGACAAAAATGTAAGGTAGTATTCTATTGCGAAATCATGCTTTTTCCTTATAATGGAAGTTAGTTGATAAACAATACATAAACAATCTAAATTTATTCTATCCAAAAGCTTAAGAAAATGTTAAGAACTTAACAAAGAACGCTTAAGAAAATTCGTTTATGATATTTTATGGAAAATACATAACATGCAATGTATTGTTAAAACAACAAATATATGAGGAAAAAGAGAGGGTTATAAAATGAAAGAAGGCAGTGGAAAACTAAAGAACATTCTAAAACCGACCAAGAAAAAAGTGGTGGTGATTGTAATTGTTCTTATCGTACTGATATGCGGAATCTATTATTGCAGCACAGTAAAGCAGGCACAGGCAACAATGGCAGAACCAGCCTATAATACAGCCAATGTTGAGAAAAAGGATTTAAAGAAAGAAGTCAGTGTCAACGGAACCATCGGTAGCGTGAATAAACAGACCGTAGAATCCGAACTGGCTAATTTAGAAATCACACAGGTAAATGTAAAAGTCGGCGATGTTGTAAAAGCCGGTGATGTGATTTGTACCTTTGATAACAGCAATCTTCAAAAGAAATTAGCAAATGCAAAAGAAACTGCAAATCTGACAGAGCAGAAATCAAAGCAGGGTGTTACTGATGCACAGACCAGTTATAACAATGCGGTAGCAGATAAAAACACCAATGCTTCCCGAAACGCACAGGCAGTAACCGATACCTACAATGGTTATCAGACTGCAATTGCAGAACGCGATGGTGCCAATATTGCTTACCAACAAGCACAGACAGAGCGTACCAATGCAGAAAATGCATATAGGACAGCTTTACAGGCAGCCGGAGCCTCCAATACAGATCCTGCAACTGCAGATGGTTCTATCTGTCAGGCAGAACATGATGCATGGGCACTTGCAGTAGACAAAGAAAATACCACAAGTGCAACCCTATCAACTGCGCAGGCAAAAGTCGTAACTACGGAGGCAGCATATAAAGATGCCGTTCAAAAACAGCAGGATACTGCAATAACAGACGATAGAACCGTAGCACAGCAGAGTGCTGCTTTGGGTTCTGCAAAATTAGACGCACAGGCTGCAAATACCGGTGAAACAGCTGATACCATTGATGAATTACAAAAGCAGATTGACGACTGCACGATCGTTGCCCCAATTGACGGAACCATTACTTCTTTACAGGTGGAAGCCGGAAAGATTTATAAAGGCGGAGAGATTGCAGTTATTCAGGATGAAAATAATCTTTTAGTAAATGCCACGGTAGACCAATATACGATCAGTGATATTACGGAAGGAATGACTACAATTATAAAAACAGATACCACCGGTGATTTGGAAATGCAGGGTACTTTATCTTTCATCTCTCCTGTACCAAAAAGCACAATTGATGGCAACGGTAAAACTACCATAACAACCGATTATGAAATTGAAGCAACCTTCAAAGAACAAAACGAACGTTTAAGACTTGGTATGAATGCCAAAACATCCATTTTGATTGCAGAAGCCAAAAATGTATTATCTGTTCCGGGCAGTTGCATTCAGACAGACGGTGACCGCAAATTTATCACCGTATTGGTTGATGAAACCACCGGCGAAACAAAAGACATTGATGTAACAACCGGTCTGGAAACAGATTATGATGTAGAAATAAAAGGAAAAGATTTAAAAGAGGGTATGCAGGTAATTATACCGGACAACATGGCAACAGATGGCACAGATAGTGATGATGTAATCTATGGTTAATCAGAGGTGAGTGTATGGAAAATGATGTAATTATTGATTTAAATCACATTATAAAAAAATTCTACATCGGGAAACCAAACGAACTCGAGATTTTACATGGAATCGATTTGCAAGTAAGAAGAGGCGAATTTGTGTCCATCGTTGGTGCATCCGGTTCCGGTAAATCTACCTTGATGAATGTCATCGGTATTTTAGATCGTCCTACGGAGGGGAGCTATTTTCTGGAGGGCGTAGACATCTGTAAAGCCAACGACAAGGAAGTCTCCAAAATCCGAAATCAAAAAATTGGATTTGTATTTCAGACCTACAATCTGGTGGCAAGAACCAGTGCATTAAAAAATGTCGAGTTACCCATGATGTATGCAGGAGTTCCAAAAAGAGAACGAACAAAACGTGCAAAAGAGCTTCTTAAATTGGTTGGTATGGAAGAGCGTATGAATCATACTCCGGATGAGTTATCCGGTGGTCAGAAACAACGTGTGGCAATTGCAAGAGCTTTAGGCAATCATCCGGCAATTATTCTTGCCGATGAACCGACCGGTGCTTTGGATTCTAAGACAGGACGTATGATTATGGACTTATTCCATAAATTAAACCGGGAAAATGGAATTACTATTGTACTAATCACCCACTCAAATGAACTGGCAGAAGAGACTCAGCGTATTGTTACGCTAAAAGATGGAGAAATTATTGGAGAAAGGAAAGGTGAAGCATATGCTGTTTGAGAATATAGGTGCGGCATTAGCAGGAATTAAAGCAAATAAGATGCGTTCCTTTCTTACCATGCTTGGTATTTTAATTGGTATCGCAGCCATCATTGCCATCATTATGGCAGGTAACGGAATGTCTGGATATATTGAAAATCAGATGAATAGTATCGGTGCCAATCGAGTGGAATTTTATGTAACACAAAGAAACTGGGACGACTCTACCGTAACACAAAAGGATTCCGATTTAATTACTCAGGAAATGATTCGTAAAGTCAATCAGGAATTTAGAGATGAAATTAAGGATATTTCATTAACGACAGCTTTAGGCGATGGCATTGTAAAAGAAGGAAAAGACTATGCAAAGGTTAGTGTACTTGGTGCAAATTCTTCTTCCATGATATGGGATGACGAGGAGATTCTGGCTGGAAGAGTGATTCTTCCGTCCGAACAGCAGAATGGTGCAAATGTTGCAATGGTTTCCGATAAATTTGTAAATAATATGTATAAGGGCGATGTAGATGCTGCCGTAGGGCAGGAAATTGATGTTCAGGTGAACAATCAGTATTATACCTATACCATCGTCGGCGTGTATCAGTCATATACCAATCAGCAAATGACCGGTTCCTCTTATGATGAGGTTACTACTTTATACGTTCCTTTGAAAGTAGTACATAGAGTCGTAAGTAACGCAGTTTATGTATCATCGTTCGATATCAATGGAAAAGATGGTGTGGATTCTCTTGATCTGGCAAATCGTATCACCGATTATATGAATGAAACATTTTACAGTAACAATGATAACTTTATGATTGATCGTTATACCATGCAGGAGCAGGCCAAAATGGCAAACCAAGAAATTGGTATGGTTAAAATGGTAATGGGCGGAATCGGTGCAATATCTCTTCTTGTCGGAGGCATTGGTGTCATGAATATTATGATTGTATCAATAACAGAACGAACCAGAGAAATTGGAACGAGAAAAGCACTTGGTGCTACCAATGGAAGCATCCGTATGCAATTTATTACAGAAGCAATCGTAATCTGCTTAATCGGTGGTATTATGGGCTTAGGACTCGGTGTACTGCTTGGTGGAGCAATTACCAATGCCATTGGTTTCCCAGGAAAGCTGACAATGGAAAATATTATTTTCTGTCTCCTGTTTTCTATGGGATTTGGCATTTTCTTCGGATATTATCCGGCAAACCGCGCTGCAAAGATGAACCCAATCGATGCCTTACGTTACGAATAAGTTTTATAAATTTTTCCTATCCCAATTCTTAACAATTTATAAAACTTAAAAAATCCTATTGACGAAGCAAATTTGTAATGCTAGAATACTTAACAATGTTATTAGATAACATTGTTAAGTATTTTTTGCTTTAGGAAACATTCCTCCTGACATAAAGTACTTGGTAATGAATACATAATTTCGGTTTGCCGGATAGGGAGGTGGCATATGGATGAATTAACGAGAAAAATCTTTGAAACCTTTCAATTATTTCGAAAGATTCATATGTATGTGTTGTTACCGGAAAATCTGTCAAGGAATGAGTATTTTACATTGATGAGTATTGAACATCTGCGTAGTCAACAACAGGAAGGACATGTCAGTATTTCTATGATTGCAAAGATACTGCATGTATCAACACCGGCAGTATCAAGAACCATTCGTTCTTTAGAGGAGCACGAATACTTACTACGGGAAAACGACAAAAACGACAGACGAAATACTTTTGTAAAACTGACTCCGAAAGGTAACGATATTTTGAAGCAGGCACATGTACAAATGAGCAATTTTCTGAATCAAATGGTTCATGATTTAAGTAAAGAAGATAAAGAGCATTTGATTCACTGTATGCAACAAATGTACAGCAACGCAACTGCAGAAATTGAACGAATGGAACACGAAAAAAGAAATGAGAAACCCCAAAAAATAGAAATCAAATAAGTGAGGCATTAATATGAGTAAAATATTTAAAAATTTGATTCCTTATTGGAAATCAGTAATAATGATTCTTTTATTACTGTTTGTGCAGGCATGGTGCGATTTATCGCTGCCACAATACACATCTGATATCATTGACGTTGGAATTCAAAATAAGGGAATTGAACATGTCCTTCCGGAATCCGTAACGAGCAATGAGTATTCTCTCGCAGAATTATTTATGACAACAGAAGAAAAGAATCTGTGGGAAGATTCCTACGAAAAAAATAACGAAACATATGAAAGAAAAGCTCTTACCAAAGACGAATTAGAAAAAGCGGACGACACCCTTGCCTTACCATTGGCATTGGCCTATCAAATGTTAGCCGTAGACGAAGATACCTTTAAAGAAACAATGGCAGAGCAGATGGGAACAGATGTAAGCACACTAAAAGATATCACCGTAGAACAAATCGGTCAGCAGATGGGGATTCCGCTTACTACTTTCGAAAGAGAAAAAGAAGATGATGATGGCAATACGACAACCGTCACCTGCGTTGATATGCGAGTTTTATTTCAGGCATTGCTTTCAAATGGCATGATGCCGCAAGACAGCATCACTGCTATCCGCGATGAGATGGAAACATCCATGGAAACCGTTGGTGATACCATGCTAAAATCGGTAGGGCTTGCATATGCCACCCAATGCGATAAAGATGCCGGTGTAGACCTCGAACATATTCAGACAAATTACCTTTGGATGGAAGGTGCTAAAATGGTCGGTCTCGCACTTATCATGGGTGTTACAACCGTTTTGGTCGGCTTTTTTGCTTCCAGAGTAGGTGCCGGTGTTGGTCGGGATCTGCGCAGTTCCTTATTCAAAAAAGTCGTTGGATTTTCCAATGCAGAGATGGATCAGTTCTCTACTGCATCTCTTATCACCAGAACAACAAATGATGTTCAGCAGATACAGATGGTTACCGTCATGCTGCTTCGTATGGTAATGTATGCTCCGGTTCTTGGCGTCGGCGGTATTCTTAAGGTATATCAGACCAAAGCCGGAATGGGCTGGGTGATTGCATTTGCCGTATTACTGATTATCGGTCTTGTCGCAGTCCTTATGGCAGTTGCCATGCCGAAATTTAAGCTGATGCAAAAATTAGTGGATGCCGTAAACCTCGTAGCAAGAGAAATCCTTACCGGTATTTCCGTTATTCGTGCGTTCGGCAGAGAAAAAACGGAAGAAGAACGTTTTGATGATGCTAACCAGAAACTGACAAAAACAATGCTATTTACCAACCGTGTCATGACACTTATGATGCCTTGCATGATGATGATCATGTATGGACTTACAGTTCTCATTGTCTGGGTTGGTGCACATAAAATTGATGATGGTGTACTTCAGGTCGGTGCGATGACAGCATTTATTACCTATGCAATGTTAATTGTAATGTCATTCCTTATGCTTACCATGATGTCCATTATGTTACCAAGAGCAGGTGTTGCAGCAAATCGTATTGATGAAGTATTAAAAACACATTCCTCCATTGAAGATAAAGAAAATCCAAAAGCTTTGGATACTCATAACGGAAAATTAGTATTTTCTCATGTGAATTTCCGTTATCCGGGAGCGGAAGAAGATGTCTTGGAAGATATTGATTTTGTAGCAGAACCTGGAAAAACAACAGCAATTATCGGAAGTACCGGTTGTGGTAAATCAACCTTAGTCAACCTGATTCCGCGTCTGTATGATGTATCCGCAGGTTCCATCACGCTTGACGGAAAAGATATCCGAGACATCACAATGAAA
The DNA here is from genome assembly GCF_021531695.1 of Roseburia hominis. GTDB lineage: Bacteria > Bacillota > Clostridia > Lachnospirales > Lachnospiraceae > Roseburia_D. The sequence goes on from NZ_JADYUI010000005.1 coordinate 158,885, forward strand.
GAATTACGTGAAGAAATCGGATTTGTTCCTCAAAAGGGCGTACTGTTTTCCGGTACAATCGCAAGTAATCTGAGATTTGGCAGAAAAGATGCAACCGACGAAGAAATAAAAGAAGCAGCAGAAATTGCACAGGCAACTGAATTCATCGAGGCAAAACACGATAAATATCAAAGTGCCATTTCACAGGGCGGTACCAATGTTTCCGGTGGTCAGAAACAACGTTTATCTATTGCAAGAGCAATTGCAAAGAATCCGAAAATTTTTGTATTTGATGACAGTTTCTCTGCTCTTGATTTGAAAACAGATGCAGCATTGCGAAAAGCATTGGCTGATAAAGTAAAAGACAGCACAGTCATTATCGTAGCACAGCGAATTAGTACCATTCTCCATGCCGATCAGATTTTAGTATTAGATGATGGTCAGATTGTAGGAAAGGGTACACACGAAGAATTATTAAAGACTTGTGATGTTTACAAACAAATCGCAAGCTCACAGCTTTCCGCAAAGGAACTTGGATTAGATGAAAGCAGAAAGGAGGAAGCATAATGAGTGAAACAAATACAAAACCACGTCGTGGACCAATGGGACACGGGCACGGAATGGGTCCGGGAGAGAAACCAAAAGATTTTAAGAATTCCATCAAAAAGTTGCTTGCTTATATCGGAAAATACAAAATCGGAATTCTATTTGTTGCAATTTTCGCAATAGTCGGAACCATATTTAATGTGGCAGGACCAAAAGTATTAGGGCAGGCAACCACTACTCTGGCAGAAGGACTTACAAATAAAATTTCAGGTACCGGTGGAATTGATTTTGAAAAAATCGGACAGATTCTCTTATTTGTACTGGCAATGTATGCCATCGGATGTATTTTTAATTTCTTACAGGGCTGGATTATGACCGGAATCACACAAAAGGTCTGCTATCGCCTGAGAAAAGAAATCTCCGAAAAAATCAACCGTATGCCAATGAAATACTTTGAAAGCCGCACATACGGAGAAGTTTTATCACGCATTACCAATGATGTTGATACGTTGGGCCAGGGATTAAACCAGAGTATTACGCAGATTATTACATCCGTTTCCACAATGATCGGTGTACTTGTCATGATGCTTAGCATTTCCCCGCTTATGACCTTAATTACCGTTATCATTCTTCCGGTTTCTATGGGACTGATTTCTTTTGTCGTAAAGAAATCCCAGAAGTACTTTAAGCAGCAACAGGAATATTTAGGTCATATCAACGGACAGGTGGAAGAAGTTTATTCCGGTCATACAGTAATCAAAGTATACAATAAAGAAGAAGAAACCTTAAAAGACTTCAATGATACGAATAAAGTACTTTATGATTCTGCGTGGAAATCACAGTTTTTATCCGGTATGATGCAGCCGATTATGATGTTTGTCGGAAACTTAGGTTATGCGGCAGTAGCATTATCCGGTGGACTCCTTGCCATCAAAGGAACCATTACCATCGGTGATATTCAGGCATTTATCCAGTATGTGAAAAATTTCACACAGCCGATTACCCAGATTGCACAGGTTACAAACATGGTACAGTCCATGACAGCAGCTTCCGAACGTGTCTTTGAATTTTTAAACGAAGAAGAAGAGGAACTTGTTGCAGAACATCCGGTACAGTTAGATAAAATCGAAGGAGCCGTAAGCTTTAAACATGTTCAGTTCGGTTACAAAGAAGACCAGACGATTATCCATGATTTTTCAACCGATGTAAAACCTGGTCAGAAAATTGCCATTGTAGGACCAACCGGTGCCGGAAAAACAACGATGGTGAAGCTCTTAATGCGTTTTTATGATGTAAATAAGGGCGAAATCACATTAGACGGACATAATATTAAAGATTTTAACCGTCATGATTTAAGAGATGCTTTTGGTATGGTTCTACAGGATACCTGGTTGTTCAAAGGAACTATTATGGAAAATATCCGTTACGGACGTCTTGATGCAACCGATGAAGAAGTGATTGAAGCTGCAAAAGCTGCACATGCCCATCATTTTATCCAGACATTGCCGGGTGGCTATCAGATGGAATTAAATGAGGATGCAAGTAATGTATCTCAGGGACAAAAACAGCTTCTTACCATTGCAAGAGCAATTTTGGCAGACAGTCCGGTCATGATTCTGGATGAAGCAACCTCATCCGTAGATACCAGAACAGAAATCAGAATCCAGAAAGCAATGGATAACTTGATGGAAGGCCGAACCAGCTTTATCATTGCACACCGGCTTTCTACCATAAAAAATGCGGATTTGATTCTCGTTATGAAAGACGGAGATATTATCGAGCAGGGAAATCACGAAGAGTTACTTGCAAAAAATGGATTTTATGCTGATTTATACAATTCTCAGTTTGAAGAAGCTTCCTAAATTATAATTAATATGAAAAATGCTCTTTTGCTTGTGTTATACGAAAAAGCACAGCAAAAGAGTATTTTTTGTGTTATAATAAATTCGAATAATTATGGATAATTATAAGTTTCGCTCTTTCGATTCCTCGCAGAGCAATAGATTGTATGGAAGATTGGAGGAAATAGCATGATTCTGTTACGGGCAAATGCGCAATTACATGAAGTATTTACGCGTTTGATTCAGACAATGAAAATAAATGTAAAATGGACCGACCTTTTTGCTGTGATTGATAATTATTTAATCTTGCAGGGAGAAGTGCGGTCTTTATTCTTTAATTTTGAAAACCGTAAAGCTGTTACCAACATCATTGATCTTCCCATAAAAGAAGATAAAATCGTAGAAATCGGTGATAATGCAATACTTCCCAATGTAATTAATATGGTACTCTATGCATTTGGAAAATGGAATTCCATAGAAGGCATCCGCGTGGAAAAAGACTATGCAAGTCTTGACACTCTTTTTACCGATATCTTAAAAGAACTTCATATCAAACCGGATTTTAACAATGTAAATTATCGTTTTTATAAAGATGGAATTCGGCTGACCTATGAAGATGTGGTTCAATATGCAATTGAATTTAAACCGGAAACTGAATTACGGGAAGACGAAGAAAACGAAGAAGCCATAGGATTATGGCATAAAATGTGCTGGAAGAAAAGAATTTTTTCTTTTCATAAAGAAGATGTTACTATCCAAAAGCGTATGTCAGAACGAATTGGAAATAATTTTTATATGGTTGGTTATCATTGTCCCATATGTAATGAAAAACTACACATGGTCGTATATCCGCCGGAGAAAGAGCCTTCCATTGAGACAGAAGATGGCGGTGTTTACCTGGCTCGCGCTTATACCTGCACGCATTGCAACTGTTTTTATACTCCATATCCGGAAAAACTGTTAGCCGAAGGAGATGTTTATTTCCTTGATTTTGATGCAGATGCCAAAGCCTATGAAGACTATCTGGAACTGCTTGGTAATCGTGGAGAACACATTTCCAATTATAATTTTAACCAATTTGTGAATGCGAAGAAGCAAAATGCAGAACAAACTCGTGATAAAGAAGATATGTATGATATGGAAGATGCAGAAAATGCAGAAGATATAGATGATATAAAAGATATGCGCCAAAAATCTCCTGTTTTATCTTCATCGCCTTTAAAATCCGCGAACAAAACCTCTGCTGAAGCCACACAAATAACCCAGAAGCATGTTTCAACACTTTCCCCGAAAGAAAAAGAAAACTTGGAGGAAATTGCTGAGAAAATGGAGTCTCTTTCCGATTCCGAAGTGATACGCCTTGCAGAAAAGATAGACGAAGGATTTTATCCACCGAAATCTGTTGCATGGTTTGAGCAAAATAAAAAACCTCTTTTGCAAAAACGACTACAAAAAATCCAAAAAGAAAACCCTTCTTTTTCAAATAGCCAAAAAACAGAGAAAGCAGAAGACTTTAATTCAAAAGAGTTTGCCCCAAAGGAAACAGATGCCGAAAAGCAACGTGAACGTTATCAGGCAAAACTTAATGTGCTTCCCCGCCTGTCTGATATGCAAATCAGGGACCTAAAATCCCAGATAAAGAACGATAAAACGCTTTCAGAAGAGGAAAAACGAGCTTATTTTTCACAAATCGAAGACGAAGTAAAGCGGAAACAATTTGAAATTTTAAAGAAAAAAACAGACCAATGTCAGGACAAAAATTATGCTTATTTATCCCATATGGTCGATGAAGTAAATACTGCCAATCTGACACCGGAACAAAAAGATATCTTATTAAAACCTTTACTGTCTGCCAAAATAAAACGTGCCCAAAAAGAAGTTGACGGTTTACTAAAACAACTTTCTTCTAATATCGACCGCAAAAAATACCGGTCATTACAGGAACGCTTAAAAGAATATAAGGAAATCGATACTTCTTCTTACACAAAAGAATTTGACGAAGCATTTGATAAAGCAGAGCGCCAGGAAATCGCAAATATTGTTAATCGTGCAAGAAAAATAGAACGTTCCGACTACACAGATTTGCTGAATCGTTTAGAGAAAGAAGAGTTCTCAAAAGACCTATTAAAACCCTATCAGGATAAAATCATAGAAAGAATAAAAGAAATCGATAAAAAAGCCATTGACGAATTGCTTCCCGGTGCATCAATGACATTTGATGAGGGCGCCAAGGCTTATGATGCCATTGCAAATGGAATGTTTTTACCTGAACTAAAGACAAATGCACTCGAAATGTTGGATAAACGTTTACGTAAGATAAAAGCAGATGAATGCGAACAGTTAGCTTTGAAATTTCAAAGCATGCTAAAGGAAAAAATAGGAGAAAATGAACGGATTTTCTATTATCCGGCAAGAAAAATCCTGCTTGGCGAAGCAGATGCCACTGAAAAGGAACGTTTTGACACGGCAATGACCATTTTTGCCGCAGACAAAGAAAACTATGAATTACCCATTGTCTTATTCGACACCTCAAAAAACAAAGACGGACGGGAGGGCATTTTATTATCCCCGGATCATATCTTTTTTGGAAGCCGTTTTGATGCCGGAACCATTCCGGTTGCTGCAATCACAAAAATAGAAATAAAAACCGGTCTCTTAAATAAGGGACTTTATGTAACACAAAAAAATGGAGCAAAAACAAAATTGCATTATGTCGTAAATAATCATGAGGCAATGGATTTTACAGAATGCTTTGATGAATTTATTACCTATTTAAAAGAAAAACCGGAATCCAGAAAGATTGAATATCTTGCAAAAGAAAAGCATGAAACCATCTGCTGCCTACGCTGCGGATGCGTTTACCAGGTGGGAAATACCTGCCCAAAATGCGGCTATAAAAACAACTAACAGGAGGACATCATGAAAGAAAACTTAAAAAAAATGATTTCGTATTATAAACCATATCGCAAAGTATTTTACGCGGATATGTTTTTTGCAATTTTAGCAGCGGCAATCGCATTAAGCCTGCCGCTTATTATCCGTTATATTACATCTACCATTGTTTATCTGGAACCGAACATTGCATTAAAAAAGATTGCAGGGCTTGCAGTTGTTTTATTCGTATTACTTCTAATTCAGTGCTATGCCAAATTTTATATTACAAATAATGGGCATGTAATGGGCGCACAGATTGAATATGACATGCGTGCCGAAATTTTTTCCCATTACCAGAAATTATCCTTTTCCTTTTATGATAATCAAAAAGTCGGGCAGTTAATGTCCCGCATTACATCCGATTTATTCGATATCAGTGAATTGATGCACCATGGTCCGGAAAACCTTGTAATTTCCATAATCAAAATTTTGGGCGCATTTATTATTTTAATGTGCATTAATCCGATTCTTGCCATTGCCGCCTTTGCACTGATTCCTGTCATGATTGTCTATGCTGTTTATTTCAACAAAAAAATGGAACGCGCCTTTCGTAGAAATCGTGAAAAAATCGCAGATATCAACAGCCAGATTGAAGATAATCTCGCCGGAATCCGTGTCGTAAAATCTTTTAGCAACGAAGACATGGAGCGCAAAAAATTTAAAATCGGAAATGACGGATTTTTAGATGCCAAAAAGGACAGCTATTTTTATATGGGCGGTTATCATGCCGGTCTTGAAACATTTACAACCATGATACAGGTTGTTGTCTTGTTAGTCGGAGCCGTCTGTCTTACGAAAAATCTTGTGACCATTAACGATCTTGTCACATTCCTTTTATATATCAGTGTCTTTACCGATCCGGTGCGTGTATTGATTGATTTTACGGAAATGTTTCAAAATGGCTATACCGGCTTTGAGCGTTTTATGGAAATCCTTGCAATTGAACCGGATATTAAAGACGCAGATGATGCCGTAGAATTGAAAAATGTAAAAGGTGATATCACCTTTGAGAATGTTTCTTTTTGTTATGAAGACAGTACCGAACCGGTTCTTAGTAATATCAATCTGAACGTAAAAGCAGGTTCGTACATGGCGCTTGTTGGTTCCTCCGGTGCCGGGAAAAGTACGTTATGTTCCTTAATTCCACGTTTTTATGATGTTACAGACGGCTCCATTAAAATCGACGGAAAGGATATCCGTTCCGTTACATTAAAAAGCCTGAGAAATCAGATTGGTATCGTACAGCAGGATGTTTATCTGTTTGTAGGAACCGTCTTTGACAATATCCGCTATGGGAAACCGGACGCTACAAAAGAAGAGGTCATTGAGGCGGCAAAAAATGCCAATGCACATGACTTTATCATGTCGTTACCAAATGGATATGAAACAGATATCGGACAGCGTGGAATCAAATTATCCGGCGGTCAGAAGCAACGCCTTTCCATTGCAAGAGTCTTTTTAAAGAATCCACCAATTTTGATTTTTGATGAAGCAACCTCTGCACTGGATAACGAAAGCGAAAAAGTCGTTCAGGAGTCTTTGGAAACTTTGGCAAAAAACAGAACAACTTTTGTCATTGCACACCGACTTTCTACCATAAAAAATGCCGAAAAAATATTAGTTCTCACAGAAAACGGAATTGAAGAAGAGGGAACGCATGAACAATTATTAGAACAGGGCGGTATTTATGAAAAACTCTATATGATGCAGTTTGCGGAAAAGCCTTAACAACAAGCCAGTGGAGTTTTGACCAGTTTGGACGCAAGGTATACTTCCAGGCAAACGGATTTCTTGCAAAAGGAACCTTGTTTGACGGCTCAAGATATTACAACATGGATGAAAATGATGGGCATTTAATTGACTAATCCAAGTCGGCAGGTTTTATATCGTTATATTATGTTACTTACAATTCAAAGGATTCAAATAAAAAACAGCATCGAAAGGTGCTGTTTTTTACTGTATTTGCCCAAATTTGTTATTGTTGATTTTTTGCCGGATATTCCATATACTACTAATGTGACGAATTTTGATAAGATGGGAGGAGTATGCAATGTATCATCCATTACCGATTGGAATAGAAAATTTTGAGGAAATATACTCCAGGGAATTTTATTATATAGATAAAACCTTGTTGGTAAAAGAATTAATGGACAAAGGAGCAAAGGTAAGCTTATTTACCCGCCCCCGCCGGTTTGGAAAAACCCTGACATTAAGCATGCTTCAGTATTATTTCGAGGATGCCTATGATGTAAGGGGAAATAAAAAAGTGAAGTGCTATACTAAAGTTGTAACAGGAGTGGCTAATAAGATATAATAAATCTCATAAAGGAAAGAGGTATT